>JAFYNZ010000053.1 GCA_017547845.1 Muribaculaceae bacterium | reverse complement strand
CATCAAATTCGCAATCGGTGTAACACCAACACTTTTTATAGATATTTCCATTTATCTCTTCTTCTCCTGACAATCGCAAACGATAGAAATCTACTTCTTCTGCTGTATCTCCAATGAAATAACCCCATTCTGCACCTTCTCTCACTAATGGAACATACTCATACGCCCCCTCTCCTGTAAAGCATGGGTCTTCTGTACCATATTTATACTTTTCTGCTGATGTAGATTCATAGATTATCTTGCCGTCTGCATCTGTAATATAATTGAACACTCTTTGGTCTGTCCATACTGCCGGCGCATATATTTCTGAATTAACACGTTTAAAACTGATGAGGTCAGAATATTCTCCCACACTTCCTATCCCCTCAATATATTTATAGTTAGTATTATTTTCTGATATATAGCATTTTCGCTGTTGACCATTGATATCAACAAAGCTATAGGTATCAACGTCGTTGAAATTATAAAGTAGTCTCCAATTCTTTGATAAATCCAATCCTTGCAACTCATGATGATTCACATTATAGGAAATATAGACTTTCTTATCTTTTTCATAAAGATATGCAATTGGTTCTATTACATTAGTATCTAAATCCCAACCATCATATTTGTAACACTTATATGCGTCATGAGGAGGAACACCTACACCAATCTCTGTACCACTAATAGCATAATGATAGTATTTTGGAGATCCTTGAATCTCATCTATCTGGTGCAAATAACTCCAGGTCTTACCTTCTTCCACGAGTGGCGTGTATATGTAATTGAGTGGATTATCATTACATGTCCACTCCCATGATTCTCCATTCTTAATTTCAATTGTGTGATTGGATAGATAAGTAGATGTGTGATAGATTTCATGTTCTGAGTCAGGATATGATTGTAATATCATAGTTTCAATATTTAAACTATATTGCCCACAAGGCACATCATCTACCTTGACGCTAAACAAATAGTTTTGCGATCCTCCGTTTTTCATTTGCTGAGATTTAATATACAATGTGATATTATTGTCTTCTACATCTACTGAAATATCTGACTTCTCAAAACAAATATCAAGAACAATATCGCCAATCTCAAAATCTACATAATTGTCCCCTCCATATGTACGGATATACTTGCATAGATTATAAGGTGGTGTCGCTTCTACCTGAAAATCTATCACATTTTTATTTTCAGATTGCATACTAAATGCACTAAGTAAACAAATACTTAGACACAAAATTAATGACATTCTATTAAACTTCATATAAATACTTTTATGTTTTTACAATTCTAAAAAATATTATACAATCACAAAGATAATCTTTATTCCTATTATAACTCTTAATTATTTCGTAAACTTATAAATCCTCCTTTTTCAATTGTTAAATTTTTTATTACATGGATGTCCTTAGCAATTACTTGGTGCTCCTTCGTTGTCGGGGACATAATCGAATACACCTTGATAGGTTGCCGACGCTGACTGTACCCAATTTTGCGCCAAATATACTAATATTTTTTAAAGTCTCAAAATATTTAACTAAAAAAATAAAAATATTTTTTGTGATAGAATTTTGATTGAATTTAATGAGCCTTGCAGCAAGAAAAAACTAATAGGACACAAAAGACTCTGCTCCATTAAACTTTAAACCCTAAACATTTCACATTATAAAGCGAAAAGCGGCCGCCTTGGGAGTGGCAGCCGCTTATGAGGGTAAGTGAGTCGGAGTGGTTATACGCCGATTACTTTGTCGGTGACTCTTCGTTGGCAGCCTTGACCGCTTTGCGACGAGTTGGCTTTGCTTTGACGCGACGGAGCACTTGGGCAGTGCGAGCCGGGAGATACATGCGTAACCAGCCCTTGCCGGTCGGCTTGTAGAGCTTGTCTTCGGTGGTGAAGTGATGGATTGAGGAGTCGATATTGCCACGTCCGCCAAATTCCGGAGCATCGGTGTCGAGAATGATTTCGTATTCGCCTTCAGGAGCGAGGAAGCCATAGTCGGGGAATGACTTGTTGGGGCTAAAGTTGAAGACGAAGATGAGGTCGCCACGCATGAAAGCGAGAATCTGGTCGTCGTCCTTCTCCCAAAGTTTTTCGATGACGGAGTTTTGGAAGTTGTAGGCAGATGAGATGGTCTCAATCATTCGGTTGTCGAATAGGTTGAGATATTTGTATTTGAGGTCTTCGCGGTCAACGAGGTCCCACTGACGGCGAGCATATTGGTGGCTCCAGCCGTTGCCTTCGCGAGGGAAGTCTATCCACTCAGGGTGGCCAAATTCATTGCCCATGAAGTTGAGATAGCCGCCATTGATTGATGCTGCAGTGACGAGGCGTATCATCTTGTGGAGTGCCATGCCGCGCTCAACCATGAAGTTGTCGTCGTCGACCATCATGTGCCAATACATCTCTTTATCGATGAGACGGAAGATGATAGTCTTGTCGCCGACAAGTGCTTGGTCGTGGCTTTCGGCGTAGGATATGGTCTTTTCGTCGGCGCGACGGTTGGTGAGTTCCCAGAAGATAGATGTCGGGTGCCAATCTTCATCTTTGCGCTCTTTAATCATCTTAATCCAATAGTCGGGGATACCCATGGCCATGCGATAGTCAAAGCCGATGCCGCCATCTTCAAAGCGTACGGCGAGTCCCGGCATGCCACTCATCTCTTCGGCGATGGTGATGGCGTTGCGGTTGACTTCGTGGATGAGCAGATTGGCGAGAGTGAGATATGTGATGGCGTTGGTGTCTTGTCCGCCGTCATAGTAGTCGTCGTAAGAGCCGAATGCTTTGCCCAGACCATGGTCGTAGTAGAGCATGGAGGTCACGCCGTCGAAGCGGAAGCCGTCGAAACGATACTCTTCAAGCCAATATTTGCAGTTGCTGAGCAGGAAGTGTAGCACGGAGTTTTTGCCGTAGTCGAAGCATAGACTGTCCCATGCGGGGTGCTCTCTGCGGTGGTCGGGGTAGAAGTAGAGGTCGTGGGAGCCATCGAGGCGTCCGAGACCTTCCGACTCGTTCTTTACGGCGTGAGAGTGCACGATGTCCATGATGACTGCGATGCCGAGACGATGGGCTTCATCGATGAGTCGCTTGAGCTGCTCGGGTGTGCCGAAACGGCTTGAAGCGGCGAAGAAGTTGGACACATGGTAGCCAAACGAGCCGTAGTAGGGGTGCTCCTGAATGGCCATAATCTGAATGGCATTGTAGCCGTCTTTGGCGATGCGAGGAAGCACTTTTTCGCGAAATTCGTCGTAGGAGCCGACTTTAGGCTCTATCTGCGACATACCGATGTGGCACTCGTAGATGAGCAATGGCTTGGTCTCCGGTTTGAAGCGACGCACCTTAAACTCGTATTTCTCTTTCGGGTCATAGACTTCGGCTGAGAAGATGTGGGTCACTTCGTCTTGCACCACGCGAGTGGCATAGGCAGGAATGCGTTCCCCTTGTCCGCCGTCCCAGTGGACCATCATCTTATAGAGGTCGCCGTGGTGAAGTGCCTTCTTTGGAAGCTTGAGTTCCCACACGCCGTTGCCGATGTTTTGGAGTTGATATTGCTTAAGTTCCTTCCAGTCGGAGAATGTGCCGACCAGAGTGATGGCTGTGGCGTTAGGGGCATATTCGCGGAATACCCAGCCGCCACGGGTGCTCTTGTTGAGACCGAAATATTTGTGGGCATTAGCAAATTTGGAGAGAGAGCCGTCGGTGTCGGCTGTTATATCGTTCAACTTATTGATCACATCTTGGTGGCGGCCTTCGATGGCTTTGGCGAAAGGCTCCAACCAAGGGTCGGACTTAAGGATTGCTAATTTCTTTTTCATGTCGAATTTATTTAGTTCGGTTGTTTCGATATACAAAGGTAGTCAAAAGAGTGGAATGCTCCAAATGTCGATATGTCTAACGGTCGTCGATGAGGTTGTCGTCGAGCGATAGTCCGAAAGCGTGCTTGATGGTGGCGCGTATCTGCTTGGCGTCCTTGCCGTTGCCTTTGAGCACATTGAGCACCCCCTTGATATACTGGTCTTTAGAGCGATAGTCGAGCAGTGTGGTGATGCCTGATTCCGACAGCATCGGCTTGTGGTTGAACACTTTCAAGATGCCTGCGTAGTCGTTATCGGTGAGCATTTTTGAAAATCTGTTGCGCACCTCGTTGTAGGTCTCGCGAGGACGGATTTTGTTGACCAGGGTGTTGAGGTGCTGCTCAAGCTCGTTGATGGAGTTGAAGCGTGCATCTATGCGGCACTCGACGTCGTGTTTTACCTTGTGGCGCACGTGTAGCAAGGCTTGCGCCTCGAAGTGGGCACGGAAACTCTTGAAGATGGCGGCTTTGACCTTGTCAAACACCTTGTCGGCATCTTTGCCGCGTCGGCGTGCCATGGTCTTGATAACCCCTTCGAGCATAAATATGTTTTCGATTTCAGCCACGTTGGGCACGAGCACATTTTTGTTGCGCAGGTAGTCGACTTCGCCGTCGGTGCGTCGGTCGCGGTCGACGATGCCTCGGCTGTCGAGGTGGTGCATATGCTTGAGATCGTTGAAGGTGCGTGTCGACTCGATCACCTTGTCGCAGCTGCCCAGTGGTCGCACGGTGTGGTCGGGGAATACGAGCGGATAAAGCTTGGCATCGAGGCTGTGGATAGCATCGCCCTCAATGAAAAGCACAGGTTTGCGTGTGCCGATGAGGTCGATAAAGAGCTCTTCATCAAGGTTGTCGCTACGCAACACTTCGTAGTCCCAAGCGTGCTGCTCGATGTTGAAACTCTTAATCCAGATGCAGACATTTTCGGTGCGGGAGTTGACGAAGTTGACGTCGTAAGTGTTGTAGATGAATGTGCAGTCGGGACGAAGGTTTTCGATGGCGTTCCAGACAGTGTTGAGTATCGAGGGGTGGAGGAAGAGGGTCGGCGAGTCGATGAAAATCACCGCATTGGGCATGGCGTAGAGCACGGCTGCGATGTAGTAGAGCACCGCTTTCTCACCCGAACTCAGTTTAATCGACGAGATAATGTTCTCACCTGACTCGGTGGAGAACATCATCTGTCCGGCGGCTCGCAAGATCTGATTGCCGGGGAAAATCTGTTGCCAGAGGGCGATGAGACGGTCGAGTTTGGTGACTGTGGCTTCGGGTTGCTCGCCCAGAGCACGCATAGTCTTGGCTCGGAGCAGTGTCTCAAACTCGTCGTTGAATAGCATGTAGCCGAGCTTGTCGAGCTCGCTGACGGCATCGTTCTTGAGGTAGACCGATGCTTTGCTTGCCTCGGCGTAAAGATTGTCGATAGAGCCCGGGAGGGGATTGGTGTCTCGCTCGGGATAGAAAGCACTGAGCGCAGAAAGCACATAGGCTCGTCCTTCGCAACGAGTCACAAGGTCGTTCATGAAGCGCGTCTTGCCGGCTCCGTTGGCACCAATCAGCGTGATTTGTCGCGACTTGGGTAGTTGCGGCGATTGACTGCCATCAATGTGGCGGGGGAGAGTGATTTCCGTCATAGTCTGTCGGTCGTTAAAGTCCTACCATTGGCGATAGACTTTTCAAAGTTACAAAAAAATAACAAACTATGAGCAATGATTGACTTAAAATTAGTAACTTTGCGTAGTAAATGACAATTTAACCGATAAAAGACTATGTTTTCAGGAATCGTAGAAGAAGCTGCTCAAGTGGTGGCAATAGATAAAGAGGAAGGCAATATCCACTTCACATTGAAGTGCTCGTTTGTCAACGAATTGAAGATCGACCAGAGTGTCGCTCACAACGGCGTGTGCCTGACAGTGGTGGATTTCCCGACACCTGACACCTACAAGGTGACAGCAATCCAAGAGACACTCAATCGCTCCAATTTAGGTGGTCTGAAGGTAGGCGACCTCGTCAACCTTGAGAGAAGTATGAAATTTGACGGTCGTCTCGATGGCCACATCGTGCAAGGCCATGTCGACACCACAGCATTGTGCACCGACCTCAAGGAGTCGGACGGTAGCTGGTACTACACATTCAAGTACGAATTTGATGCCGAAATGGCCAAGAAGGGCTACGTCACAGTAGAGAAAGGCTCAATCACAGTCAATGGTGTCAGCTTGACAGTGTGCGACTCAGAGCGCGACCAATTCAGAGTGGCGATTATCCCTTACACTCACGACAACACCAACTTCCATCGCATCGAGCCGGGCACCAAAGTCAACCTCGAATTCGACATCATCGGCAAATACATCGCCCGCATCACCACCATCTGATCCCCACAGATTTTTTGTAGATTATAGTAAATCGTTTATCGCGATACTCTTTTGTCGAGTATAGATGTAACGATAAAATAATAAGGACTGGTCAAAAATGGCCGGTCCTTTTTGTATTTTGTCCACTACTTAAATAACTGTCAAATAATGAATTAAATATCCGCGGTCTCTTTCGATCGATATTTTTGTTGAGGATGATTTGGTGTTGCAGGGAACATCATTTCTAATTTTTGGTCCGTAATCATCTTGCTTAAAATATGATTTCTTAGATATGTCGGTTTACGGTCTAAGCCTTTAGCTATTTCATTCAAAGAAATCCATTCTTGAGCCATGCTTGTTATCTTGTCGCATAACTCATCATATTTCATTCGCTGCTTAGCGTTTGAAGTTGCAACATTAGCGTTTGAGGTTGCAACATTAGCGTTTGAGGTTGCAACATTAGCTTCCGAGGTTGCAACATTAATGTCTGAGGTTGCAACATTAGCAAAACGATAAATAGTGCCTCTTCCGTATCCTTTACTTTCAAGCCAACCTTGCTTACACATCTGTTTAAGAATATCCGTAATATCCGCTTTATGAATGGATAAACTATACCTTAAGCTTTCATTTGTAACATATCCATCTATACAGACCAGGTTTAAAATAAGCAATTGAGTATGGTCAACGTGGAGAATATCCTCCCCAAATTTCTCTTTAAGTTCGTTCTCCACATGTTCATCCATTATTGATTCGAGTTTCATCGTTAACTCACATTTATCGGGACGAACTTTTGTTTCAAATACAGGTTTTCTCCAATTAGAAGCTTTCCACCCTTCAAAAATTTTATCCACCCCGCTACCCGCTTTTTCTGCCGAACCGAGCATCATGAACATCGTCTGTAACGATTTATTTCGGCATACACTTTCACCTCCTTGATAGTATTGTTCTAACGAAACAAGAAGAGTCCCCGGATTGGAAAATACTATTTTGTCTTTATATAGTTTTACAGATAATGATGCATTTTCCGAATAATCAGCATGTATGCATAAGTTTATCAAGGCCTCACGAACAGCGATGTGAGCCGGAGTTTCTTCTCGACGTATATTATCTTCCAAAATAAAAGGTTTGGGTAAAATTGCTTGAAGGCGAGGCAATACTTGTCTATAAAATTGAAATAGATTTGCTTCCCATGTTCCATCAGGAATAATTCGATTGGTCCATCGTAATTGAGTGTCAAATTTTTCTTGAAAATCAGGAAAAAATCAGGACAACATTCATTGTCTGTGATGGAAGACCCTTTGCCAAACATCAATAATCCGGCTAAAGTGAACCCCTCTTCGCCGGTTTGCCTATCTTTACGATAACCGCCTAATTTTTGTAAGAGGTCTTTGTCGTCCAATGCCAACCAAGGATGGTCCGGTTTCGCAATACTGAACAGTTGACGATATTGATTTATTGACGCTTTATCAATATCATTCATATCATAACCGCACAATATACGACTATCTGCAGAGCATGAAACGTTTGCATCTGAAAACATGCGTTGCACTTCTCGTTCGGTGCATTTATAGTCTCCTTCGTGATTTCGTTTAAACGTACCATTATATGGTTGGGTAGTACGGTATACCGGTCTTTGTTCTCGTCTTGCTCTTGGAATACAAAACAACATCAAATTGTGTCCTTTGTAATTGACGACTTTAACGTCGTCTGTCTTCATAAGATTACAACTTATTGTTGATGTATTATTTACATTATTCCAAAAATCCTTTCGATATTTTTCAATAAGTTCATCTGATAATTTGTCAAGATACAACCCGTTTTTCTTCTCTGCAACGCCTAATATGATAACACCGCCTTCGCTATTTGCAAATGCTGAGTAAGTGTCCCAAAAACTTCCCGGGAAACCACCTGCGGCACTTTTATACTCGAGGTCGTCTGATTCGTTCTGTGAAAGTAGCTGCTCCACAAAATCATTAAAATCATGAATATTTCTAATTTCTATCATATTTTTGGCGTATTGATGACTTCTTTAAAATTTGCTGAATGTTCTATATCTTGGTGTTTTATGTAGATTTGAAACAATCGGGCTATGTAGTAGTCATCTTGTGGTGACAAGACGGGGATGGGAGAGGGTTATTTCTTTTTGTTGAAGAGGTCTTTGACGGAGCCTTTGTCTTGAGATTTGTTTTCGGTTGAGTCGGAATTGGTAGTGCCGTTTGAGTTAGATGACGAAGAGCCGTCTTTGAAGAGGTCGAGGATTGATGTCGAAGAGTCTTCGCCCGGCACAGTGCCTGTCTTGTTGAGTGAGAAGCCTGCGCAGATGCCGTCATAGGAGTTGAGTGCACCGGTGATAGTCTTTGCTACAGTGTTATTGCTAAGTTTGGCTACTGATGTGATGATGCTTTGAAGTTTTGATACATCAAACATCAAATCGAGCGACGATGATGTCTTTTGCGCATAGAGGTTGACTGAGCCGAGTTTGTATTTTCCAAAGGCTTGGAATGTCATTACGAAATTGTTGTTGGTGCCTTTGGTGATGGTGCCTTTGACGGTGGTCTTTTTGACTTTAAGCGTGAAAGTGCCATCGGTCTGGATGGTAAACACTCCGCCTGTCAGTTTGTAGCGAGTGAAATAAGGGTTGAGTTTGCTTTCGATGGTTGAAGCAATGGCTGTGCCGCCGGCTTGCGAGAGGAAGTCTTCGCTTTTGAACGAGATAGCCGAGCCTGCAACGGTCCATTCGCCTGCGAGGTCGCGGACTTCGAGGTTGGACTTGGATAGCACGCCTTCTATGATGTCGGTCACGGTGCCGTTTTCGATGCCTTTACCGAGTTGGTTGAGTAGGTCGTTGATGTCGAATGCCGATGCAGAGAGGCAAGATGCCGCCATGAGGGTTCCGGCGAGGATTGTGCGTAGGGATTTGCGTGTCATGATAGTCGTAGTGTTTTATAGTTAATATGTTGAGGGTGGAACGGTTGCATATCTTGCTAAAAAGTGACGATGCAACGACAAGGCAAAGGTAGTAAATATTTTTCATATAGAGTGAGTCGGTGTGAGAAATTGGATTGGTCTAAAGAGTGTTTTTGAGGTGAAAATGACCTGATTTACATATAAAAAGAGTTCAAAAGTGGACAAATTGGTGTATTAATCCACTGATTTGGACCATAATTTTGCCGTGTTATTAAAAAATCGTAATTTTGCCGAGATTTTGTAAAATGAAAATATTATATACAAAAATACATAAGATGAAACTATTAAAATTTGGAGCGCTACTCGCGACATCTGTCCTTGTGATGACAGGATGTAGCGACGAGAATCCGATAGTGGGTTCTAATGGCGAGGGTGGAATCTCACCCATCGTGATAGCGGACGGCACCGTGGAGGAAGTAGTCCCTATTACACGCGCAGAGGAGCAAATCGTTGTTCCTGATGCGAATGAGTTTGGATTAAGATTGACTAAAACAGATGGCACCTACGACCAGTCGTGGGAGACTATCGGTCAATTCCCGGTTGACGAAAGTTATCCGATAGGTGCCTACAAGATGGAGGCCTATTACGGTAACATCAACGAGGAAGGTTTCGATCGTCCGTATTTCTATGGTAGCGAAGAATTTATCGTAGAAGAGGGTGAAACTTCTAAGGTAAACATCACTGCTTCGTTGGCCAATTCGATGGTGAGCATCGACTATACAGATGCTTTCAAGCAGTATTTTAAGACTTACAGCGTGCAAGCTCACACCAAGGGCGGTCGCTATGTGGATTTCTTCGAAGGTGAAGTGCGTCCGGCATATATGCGTCCGGGCGAAATGTCGCTCATCGTGCATCTCGAAAAGCAGAATGGTGTCGAAGCTACATTCCAACCTGCTGAAATAGTAATCGAGCCTCGCCACCACTACCACATCACTCTTGATGTCAACAACGGTGAAATCGGTGACGCTCAACTCCAAATCCTCTTCGATGACTCAGTGGTGAGCGAAGATGTAGTGATCGACCTCAGCGATGAGTTGATGCTCTCTCCTGCACCTGAGTTGATCGCTGTGGGCTTTGTGCCTGGCGAATCATTTGAGGTGTTTGAAGGTACAGCGGCAGAAGGTGTCAAGAGATTTGATATCATGGCTCGCGGTGTATTGAATAATGTATTCCTTACTACTCACTCTGAAGCGTTGCTCGCTAAGGGTATGCCTGCAGAGGTAGACCTTATGAATGCTGATGCTTCCCTCCAACAACTCATGAAGGATTTGGGCTTCAATGTCGCAGGTCTTTGGAAAAATGCCGACAAGATGGGTAGCATTGATGTCGCTAAGGTGTTTGAAAACATTGAAGGCGCCGGCACTCATGAGTTTACTTTGATGGTGAAGGATAAATTGACTAAGGTGACAGAGCCTATGACTTTGGTGGCTGCAACTAAGGCTGTCGATCTCAAGATAGCTTCTGCTACAGATGCGAAGATAGGTCATAACTACACTGATGTCGTAGTGACTTACACAGGTGTGGAGTTCTCTAACAAGGTGACATTCGAAGCATTGAACGCAAGTGGCGTGTGGGAAAAGTGCTCAGTCTCTAATCTTAGCATCAACGGCAAAAACTACTCGGCTCGTCTATCAATCCCTGATGGCGTCAACGATGTGACAATCCGTGCTAACTACTGTGGCAAGGAACGTAGCAGCATTACTGTCTCAAGAGAAGCAGCTAAGTTGTCATTGCAAGACTACAACGTGTGGTCAAATCGTGCGACTATTGATGTCACTGAATTGCCTACATCAATGACATTTGATGATATTGAAATCTATCTTGCAGAAGGCGATGGCGCATACAAGTTGTATGAAAACATTACTCGCAACGCTTCTGCCAACCAAATCGTATTGAATGGTCTTAAGGCCGGTGTGAATTACGATATTAAATACTATCCGGAATTGGCGTTTACCACTGAAACTGCGGCACAGGTCGAAAATGGTGGATTTGAAAACTGGACAGAGTATGGCTGGGATTTTAACCACGGTTCGCTTGGTAGCCTTGGTGGTCAGTCAAGCCCGATGACCTACTACAAGCCTTGGTCGTCTTCTAATTCTGACCACTGGTGGGATTCAAACACGACTACATCTCTTTCAAATAGCCTGACCGTAGGTTACACATTCTTCAAATGTTTCCCATTGGTACACTATTCGACAGATGCTCACTCTGGCAAGCGTTCTGCACAGATTACAGTTGTAAATATCGGTAACACCAACTCTACTTGGGCAACTACAGGTACATGGCATGTCGGTGAATTGCTGATTGGTAAGGGCAACGATGGCTCTAATGGTGGTTGGTCACGTTCGTCTGAAGGTCACGCTTTCGGCTCACGTCCGACATCGATAACATTCTGGTACGAATATGCTCCATATTCAAGCAGCGACAAATTCTCTGCTGAAGTATGGCTCAAGGCTGCAGACGGCACAGTGATTGCGACAGCATCATTGCCAAGCGGTGGCTCTGCTTCATCATGGACAAAAGCGGAATTGCCACTCAACTACACAGTGCTCAACAAAAAGGCTGCTTCAATTTACATTGCTTACAAGGCATCGACATCATCTTCTCACTCTTGCGATAGAGGAGGTACATACCTTGAAATCGCTGGCTCTAAGGGTTCAAGCGACCCATATCGTGTTAAACTCAGCGCAACGCTCAGAGTAGATGATATCCAATTGAATTACTAATCAAAACCCATAGAAAAGACATGAAAAAGATATATAACATAATGATGTTGGCGCTTCTCTCGCTTGTGACTTTGGCAAGCTGTAGCAAGGACGATCCATTCCCTGCTACTCCGGAAGAAAGCGCACAAGGACAAGTGTCGCTCAAGAAGATGCTTGTAGATATTACCAATGAAGAGGTTGTGATGCGTTCGTCAATCGATGTCGCAGAGTTCATCGTTTCAATCGAAGGTGAAAGCGGCGTCGTAATCACAGAAGCTTATAAGGATATGCCGGAAGTGGTGACACTCCCTGTCGGTAACTATAAGGTCTGCGTTAAGTCGCACGAAGTGAAAGATGCTGCTTGGGACGAACCATATTTCTATGGCGAGCAATCGTTCAAGGTTGAGAAGAATAAAGTGACTGAGGTCAACACAGTGGTGTGTCGTCTTGCTAACGTAAGAGTCACTATTGTCATCCACGATCTTCTTGCTCGCAAGTCGGCTGATGATGTCAACGTGAACGTGCTTCTCGGCGAAAACACTTCTTTGGATTTCTCTAAGACTGAAACTCGCTCAGGTTATTTCAAGTATGTAGAAGGTAGCTCTACGATGGTCGCTACTTTCACAGGTACTGTGCAAAACAACTACGAAGAAAACTTCCGCACATATGTAGACGTAGCACCGGGCAACCACTACATCATCACTTATCGTCTCCAAGGTCCTAATGGTGATGTGCCTGACAATGAAGGCTACATCAATCATGGTGTGAATGTAAGCGCCTCTGTGACATCTGTCAATATGACTGTCAATGTGGAGACAGAAGATGATATCCTCGAAGATGATGAGCGTCCTGAAGAAGGTGGTGAAGGTCCAATTGATCCTCCGGCTGATCAAGATTTGCCTACAGTGGAAGCAGTCGCTCCTATCACATTCGATGCTCCTAACGTAGTAGACGCTAACTCTGAAGTGACTATCAACGTTCAGAGTCACCACGAAGATGGTATCAACGAGTTTAAGGTGACAATCAACTCTGAGATGATTTCAGGCTTGCTCGAAGCTCAACTTGGTACATCTGAACTCGACTTTATCAACCCTGCAAGCGAGACTGTGGCCAACTTTATCAAGGAACTCAATCTTGTGGAAGGCGATGTGAAGGGCTGCACCGACAACATCGAAATCAAGATTACAGGTTTCATGGGCATGTTGTCAATCCTCGGTCCAAGTTCTCACGACTTCGTTATTACGGTCGGTGACGCTAATGGTCGAACAGTTAAAACATTAACCCTTGTAATCGAAAAGTAATACTATGAAAAAGTTTTTCGGAATTGTATTGGCTTCAGCCCTTGTGGGAGGTATGATGCAGTCATGCCAAAGCGAAGATGGATTCTTTGCTGATGGCGAGGGTGTGCTCAAGATGAAAATGTTCATCAACAATAGCCTCACTCGTAATGGTGAAGATGCAGGTGAAGACCTGGGCGAAAAGTGTGTCATCTACATCTCAAACGATAAGGGCTTGATTCATAAGTTTAAAGGTATCGAAAATGTTCCATCCGACTTGTATCTCAAGTCGGGTGGCTACGTGGCCGAAGCATGGACGGGCGACTCTGTGACCGCTTCTTTCGATAAGAAATTCTATAAGGCTTACGAGCCATTCACTATCAAGAAAGGCGAGGTTGAGCAGGTGGTTCTCGACTGCAAGATTGCCAATGTCGTGGCTTCAATCAACCCTGACCCGATGCTTTCGGCAGCGTTGGCAGACTACAAGGTGACTATCGGCAACACTCGTGGTTCTCTCGAATTTACTGAAGAAAATGCTGCGACAGCTCATGGCTACTTCATGCAGCCTAACGGCGACACTTCTTTGACATGGACCATCACCGGTAAGCGAGAGAATGGTCAGGATTATGTCAAGAAGGGCACAATCTATGATGTTAAGCCGGCTCACGAATATGTGTTGAATGTGAAGTACACACCAGACGCTTTGGATTACGGTGGTGCGTTCATCACAGTGACAGTAGATGACTCTGAACTCGTTATCGATGATATCGTTCAAATCAAGGGTGCTCCTGTATTCTCAGGTATCGGCTACGATATCACTAAGCCGGTGGAAGGCGCTCCTGGTAAGTTTGACCGTCGCTCTGTCTATGTGCAATGTTTGGGTGAGTTCCAAAGTCTCAAAATGTCATCGCAAGATTATGTCGCATTAGGATTGTCAACCAATGAGTATAATTTCGCTACACTTTCAGAAGAGAAAGCAGCGGAATTGACTACTCTCGGTATTTCGTATGAGTCAAACTATGATGCCCTCTACGATACATCTTCTGCTCGTATCTCTTTCAGCCCTGCATACCTCAATACACTTGTCCTCGGCAACTATGTTTTGGATTTCGAGGCAGTCGACAGTTATGGCAAGGTGACCACTATGACAATGACCATCAAGGTGAGCGATGCAGGTGTAGTGCTTGAAGAGACACCATGGCAGGAGGTTTATGCTTATCGTGCTAAACTCCATGGTCGTGTCGTGAAGGAAGGCATGAACAACCCTGGTTTCAGATATCGTGCTCATGGTCAGACAGACTGGACTACTGTTGCTACAGCCAATGTAGCTCTCAATGAGTCGTACTCTATTGAGTTGACCGGTCTCCAACCTGGCACTCAATACGAATATCAAGCTATTGCTGATGATTTTGTCAATAATGAGTCAAAGTATTTTACTACTGAAGAAATCTTCAATATTCCTAACTCAAGTTTTGAGTATTGGTGTAATGGTGGTGTGAAGAATGCTCTTATGCCTAATGAAAATGCAAACAATATTTTCTGGGATTCAGGTAATCAAGGTGCATCATTGGCATCGACTGTGCTTGCCAACAAGTCTTCTGATATTGTTCACAGTGGCGATTACTCTGCTAAATTGATGTCAAAGTGGTGTGGTATGCTCGGTATGGGTGCATTTTCGGGAGGTAACATCTTCTCGGGTGTATGTACGAATGTCGTAGTTTCTGCCAATGCTACAGCAGAGTTGACTTATGGTCAGCCATTCAATGGCTCTCGCCCTGCGAAACTTCGTGGTTGGGCCAACTATCGTCCGGGTGCAGTCGACTACTCAGGTAGTGCTCTTGCATCAGGTGCGACTGACCATGCTCAAGTATTCGTTGCGTTGACTACAGGCACAATGTATATCAACCCTGCAGAAAGCAAGTACTTCAACCCAGATGATGCTTCAGTGATTGCATTCGGTGAAGTGACTTGGACAGGCAACTTCTCGGCTGATGGTCAACTCCAAGAGTTTGTAATTCCGATTACTTATAAAGTGGCAGCCGACACTAAAAAAGCGACTCACATCATGATTCAGGCTTCAGCGTCAAAGTATGCCGACCGTTTCGTGGGCTCGACTTCAAGTGTGCTCTATATTGATGACTTAGAACTAGTGTATGAATAATATCGTAAGAAACATTGCAACATATATATATTTCCTGCTCTTGTGCCCTTTTGTGGTACAAGCGCAGGAAACTTATATTAAAGACCTAAGGTCATCGCATGTAGTAGATTCATTGTCTAATCAAGAGATTGAAACTTTCGAGCGCGATATTAGATCGACAGTCTTTATTCCCAAAGGACAATGGGCTGTAGGATTAAGTGTCAACTATTCGCAGTCGACTCAAAACGACTATCAATTCCTTATCATTGAGGACATCAAGGGCGATACCTACTCGTTTAAGGTGACTCCGATGGTCTGCTATTTCGTCAAGGACGACATGGGTGTCGGCGGTAAGTTTGGCTATTCTCGCAATCTTACCAAGCTCGAAAGTGCCAACATCGTTTTGGACTCAGAGACCAATTACAATGTCAACGACCTCTACAGCCTTTCGCACAACTACTATGGCATGGCTATCATGCGCAACTATTTCTCGTTGGGCATGTCAAAGCGTTTTGGCTTTTTCAACGAGATTCAGCTCCAAGTCGGTGGTGGTCAGTCGAAGTTGACTCAAGGAAGAGGCGGGGATACTATTGGTTCTTACCAACGCAATTTCTCAGTCGATGTCGGTCTGGCTCCAGGTATCATCATGTTCCTCAACAACTACTCGGCACTTGAGGTCAATATCGGTGTGCTTGGTTTCAGCTACAACCACACTAAACAGATCTCCAACCAGATCTATGAAGCAAACTTGAAGTCTAACTCAGCCAATTTCCGACTCAATCTGATGTCGATTGCATTTGGCGTATCATTCTATTTGTAACAGGCTATGAAGAAGGTTTTACATATCATCACTCTCATGATTGTGTCATGTGCTTTATCGTATGCCGGTAATACAATGACGCCTGAAGTCAACGAAGTAATTACTGAGCAATCGACTGATCGTTTGATGCTTATCCCTGACTCATTGGCTTCTCAAGTGCAGTCGGTCATCAATGGCAACTCCAAGATTGTGCGCGACTATTCTCGCGTGAATCTCGATGAGAAGGTCGTCGTCAAGGGCGACACTGTGCCTTTGTTCCTTCGCGACCGCAATCTCGGTCGTTACGACCGCGGTCTGCTCAATTACTTGTACATTCCTAAGGGCTCATGGCACTTTGGCTTGTCGGCTTCTTATAGCGGTTTTGATGCCAGCGATGTGCAGATGCTCAGCATTCTTTCCGACCTCGACTTTGGTGGCAGCATGTTCTCTATCAAGCCATCGGTCAGCTATTTCATCAGCAACAACCTCTCTGTCGGTGTGCGTCTTGGCTACACTCAAGGCAACGCACGACTTGGTTCAATGGGAGTGGACTTCGATGAGGATATCAATTTCGAGATCTCTGACGCATCTTATAAGACTCAGTCGTACACTGCTGCTGTCAATGGTCGCTACTACATCGGTCTGACTCGCAACGGTCGTTTCGGTGTGTTCAACGAAGTGGAATTGGCGTTCTCTTCTGGCAACTCCGACTTTACTCGCAACTATGCCGGCTCGCCTCGCGTGACACACACAACATTCACCGATGCTCGACTCAATTTCTCACCGGGTCTCAGCGTGTTTATGATGAAGAATGTGTCGTTCAACATCTCACTCGGTGTGTTTGGTCTCTATTTGAAGAACGAGAAGCAAGTCACTGATGGTGTCTACGAAGGTAGCAGATTCACATCAGGTGCCAACTTCAAGTTCAACCTCTTTAATATTAACTTTGGACTCGGTGTTCACATATGATAATCAGTAGTATGCGCAATATCAATCAATTATCTTATACGATTCTGGTTGCAGTCGGCTTATTGATGAGCGGTTGCATCAAGAATGACTTGCCTTATCCGAAGATTCAGCAGAATATCCTCTCGATTGCCGCTGACGGCCAACTATCGGCTGCGACTATCGATACCAAAGCTCTCACAGCAGAAATCCACCTTGCTGAGAATGTCAACATCAAGCAAGTGAGCTTCACGGATTACACCTACACAGAAGGTGCTGAGTCATCGCTTAACCTTCTCGAAGGCACCTACAACCTTTCGTCGCCTTTGAAGGTCAATCTATCGTTGTATCAGTCCTATGAATGGACCATTACAGCGACTCAGAGCATCGAACGCTACTTCACCATCGCAGGTCAGATTGGCGAGACTACTATCGACCTTGTCGGTCGTCGCGTAGTGCTCAGTGTGCCAAACAACCTCGAAAAAGAGTCGCTCGAAGTCACATCTATCAAGCTCGGCCCTGCTGATGTGACAACATTGACTCCTGCTATCGAGCCGGGCATCTACGACTTCTCAGAGCCGGTGTCGGTGAAGGTATCTTACTTCGATGTCGAAGAAGATTGGACCATCTATGTCGACACTACCAATGCTATCGTCACAACGACTCAAGCCGATGCTTGGGCACAAGTGATCTGGGCATATGGTGCGGCTCCTGAAGGTGCAGATAATGGTTTCCAATATCGCAAGGCGACCTCTTCTCAGTGGATAGATGTCCCTGCAGAGAATGTCACTCACAATGCCGGTGCGTTCTACGCTTATATCCCTCACCTCGACACTATGACAGAATATGTCGTGCGTGCAGTCTCAGGCGAAAATATTGGCAACGAGATAGCGGTAACTACAGAGTTCACGCTTGATTTGCCTAACGCATCGTTTGACGATTGGTGGTTGAAAGACGACAAGATTTGGTGTCCATGGGCTCAGACAGGCGAGTCGTTCTGGGATACGGGCAACACCGGTGCTGCAACGCTCGGACAGTCCAACGTAGTCCCTTCCGACAACACCCCTAAAGGCAAAGGTAAGTCGGCAATGCTTGAGACCAAATTTGTCGGCATCGCAGGTGTCGGTAAATTGGCTGCCGGTTCGGTTTACTCTGGCTCATTCAAGAAGGTAGATGGCACAAACGGTATCCTCGACTATGGTCGTCCTTGGACAGCGCGTCCGGTGAGCCTCCGTGGCTACTACAACTACACTACTGCGCCAATCAACTATGTCAGCGAAGAGACACAACACCTCTTGGGCGTGCCTGACACATGTAGCATCTATGTCGCACTCGCCGACTGGACAGCCCCATATGAAATCCGCACCAACCCAAAGAATCGTCAACTCTTTGATGTCAACTCACCATCAATCATCGCCTACGGCGAATTGCGCTCGGGTACATCGACAGGTGGATGGCAAGAGTTTGAGATACCATTGCAGTATCGTGCGACCAACCGTCGTCCGTCATATATCGTCATATCATGTGCGGCATCGCGCTATGGCGACTTCTTCACCGGAGGTGCGGGAGCAGTGCTCTATGTCGACGATTTTGTCTTAGAATACGACTATTGATATGAACGACGAAAAATTCAGCTTCAAGAAGCGTGCAAAAAGTTTTAGATATGCCTTCCAAGGCATATCTATGCTTTTTAAAGGCGAGCACAATGCACGCATTCATGCCGTCGTCGCAGTGCTCGTCATCGCTGCTTCCATCTTCTTCTCCATATCCACCTACGAGTGGATAGCAGTCTTATTGTGCATCGGTGGAGTCTTCGCCGCCGAAGCATTCAATTCTGCCATCGAAGCCTTGGCTGACATGGTCTCAGAGGAATATCATCCCCTCATCAAACGATGCAAAGACATGGCTGCCGGTGCAGTATTGCTCTTCGTTATGGCAGTCGTAGTGGTAGGCCTCATCATCTTTTTGCCTAAACTAATAGCACTATTCGCATGAAACGCATCACGCTCCTCCTTCTAAGTCTCGTCATGACACTATCGACATGGGCGCAAGAGCCACCCGTGTTTGAACGCACTCCTGTCCAACAAGGTGTCAAAATCTCCAGCGATGTCATACTCATCGCCATGCCCGTAGCTACACTCACAGGCGTGCTGATTGCGCAAGACTGGACCGGACTGAAGCAAGCTGCGTTTACGACAGCGACAACGCTCGGAGCCACCTATCTGCTCAAATACACCGTAAAGAAACAGCGCCCCGACTTCTCCGACTTCCACTCATTCCCGTCGGGTCACACATCTGTTACCTTCGCCAATGCCGCCTTTGTGCAGCGACGTTACGGTTGGAAATTCGGTATACCGGCCTACGCATTGGCCACATACGTCGGTTGGGCACGCACCTACGCCAAGAAACACGACTGGTGGGATGTTCTCGCCGGAGCAGCCATTGGGGCAGGCAGTGCCTACATCTTCACCCGTCCGTTTGCCAAGAAGCACGACCTCTCGATAGCTCCGGTCAGCGACGGCCACAATTTCGGCATCGTCGCCTCCATGAAATTCTGAAGCATACTAATATTATGCCCATTAGTTCTGCAAAAATGAGGCATATAGGTCAAAAATAGATAGTCAAAACTTTGTTGGCTCATGAGAGAAGTAATGTCAATATCCAGCCCAACCAGTCCCAACAACAATCTCTGAATTTATTTTTGAACTCAAAGCAAGAAGCTGCTACCACTGCTGAGTAGATGGCAGTCCATGGATTGAAAGCAAACAATCCAACTAACAGCCCTATAATAAGTCGTTTGAAACGTTTTTCTCTCTTAGAAATGAAATAATTTTGTTCATAATGCTATTATTTGAAAAAATGTTACTATCTTTGTGGCATCCAATTTGGTGAGGTTGGGGAGCCTTCGGGTCCGACTTCGCTTTTTTTATTCAAAATCAAAGGTCTTTAATTCGAGACATTTTGCACTATTGATAGCGTAAATTATATGGCGTACGCTCACACCTTTTTTAAGTCGTTTGAAACGATTTTTCTCTCTTAAAAATGAAATAATTTTGTCCATATTGTTGTTATTAGAAAAAAAGTTATTAACTTTGCGATAACGATTCCGTGGCTAATGACCACCGATTCGTTGATAGCGGGGGCTAACCATTGGTTAGCCGTCCGTTTTTTATACAACAGGGTAAGATTTCCATTGCTTTCTCTTAGCCATACCTCTTCAATATCCTCCCCATAGTTGATTCGATTGTATATGCTTCGTTTTATATAACGTTCTGTTAAACCGGGATGATCAATAATGATTCGATTAGATTATTTCAAACCATGAGTCATCATATTTGAGAATGCACGCTTGGGATTATCAGTAACGAATCCCTCATGCTCGTACCACAATCCATTGATGCGTAAGTCGGGGCATCATTTTTGTCGCCTCCATGAAATTCTGAAGCATACTAATATTATGCCCATTAGTTCTGCAAAAATGAGGTGTATAGGTCAAAAATAGATAGTTAAAACATTCTCGGCTTAAGAGAGAAGTAATGTCAATATCCAGTCCAACCAATCCCAATAACTGCCTCTAAGCTTGTTCTTGAGTTCAAGGCATGATGCAAGTACCGTAGCTGAGTAGATGGCAGTCCATGGATTGAAAGCGAATAATCCAACTAACAGCCCTATAATAAGTCGTTTGAAACGATTTTTCTCTCTTAGAAATGAAATAATTTTGTCCATATTGTTGTTATTAGAAAAAAAGTTATTACCTTTGCGATAACGATTCCGTGGCTAATGACCACCGATTCGTTGCAGAAGGAGGAATGAGCAATCATTCCTCTGACTTTTTAACCGTTAGGTGGGTAGAACTCCTCCCAGAACGGGTCTGAAGGTGGAAGCGTTATTCCGTGCATCGCGGCGTGTTCCGGGCGCACCTTACCATCATTGGCCGTTCTGTATTGGAGATTATAACGGTCACCATCCTCCATAAATTCCTCCCATTTGGCAGCCATTTGAACCGAAGTTTGAACGAAGTTGTATTCGGCACGCAGGTAGTTGCTATTTTAAGTCTTGTCAATCTTTCGAACATCATTCAAAAAGCGTTCGAAGGACTTTCGATTGCCGTTCTCGATTGTTATAATCTGACTGATGATGGGTTTAAAGAGTTTCGAGTTGGCGCGGCGCACACGTTGGTTATAAGCATCATTTTTGTCGCCTCCATGAAATTCTAACCACAGAGGCTCCTATTCGACTCATCCATACGAAATGTGGGAGCTTCTATGAATTGCTTTGTGATGATTTCCGAATCACACATAAGCGGGATTTTGTGCTTGACTAACAAATTATGATTTGATCTTTGTCCTCAATGTCTTGGGTTTCGGTGCGAAGGGTGCGACGACGTTCGTCATCTGTCAAGAAATGACGAAGGCAGATGTTGCGAGCTTCAACTTCTCCGGCGAGTCGAAGGTAACGCCTCATTCCGATTGCTTTGGGATTTCCTCCTTGTGCAAAGCCCTCGATATTTTGGATAAGATGTTGGATTTCATGAAGCAGAACTCCTTCGATCTGATACTCAAACTTATCCGATGGTCTGCCCATAGAGATAACCATGCCGTTGGTTGACGGATTATAATACCCGGCTACGCCTTTTTGAGGAGAATACATAGCATAAAGTGTCAAGTTTTCAAATTGAGGGTATGCGTCTAATATGAGGTTATCCTGCAATATCAATCGGATATTTATCGATTCTCCGAAACGAGGTTTTACGTATGCCTCTATTTCGGAATTCGGCAAGAATGGGTCGAGAATTTCGTAACGCCACAATCCATCGATACCAAGTTCCCAACCTGTTTGGATTTTAATGGTAGATGGGGCACATCCTTCGCTGAGCATTTGTTTTGCCTGTTGAAGATTGAGCATATTTTTATGGTCAATTCTTGCCATACCTGTCTGTCCTATGTAACTCATAAGTCTGTGATGATATCGGTTTTTCCATTAATGTAATTTTCAAGGCTACGTCTTATCTTGTCAAGGCGAGAATCGCAAAGGCAGCTATCGAGAAATTTCTCTGCATCTTCTTTCGGAGGTGACATAAACAACATATCGGTCTGATACTTTTCGATTATAACGCCAATGGTTGACAACTTGTATTTGTTGATTTCTTCTTCAAGCATTTTGAGGACTGCGTCTTTGATTGAAATGGTCGGTTCTTTGATGGAATTGGTCAGCAGTCGATGCATCTCGTCAGACACTTTACTTGCCAATCTGCTCAAAGTGTAGTCGTTCTTGTCTTGGATAGACGACATATATAGATTATGCCAATCGAAATACAATGATCTGATTTTTCTAACGATATTTTGCTCACTGAATGATCGACCTTGATATGACAGCGTGTTTTGACAAAGAGACAAGTGTGACGGATATTCATCGACATAGCAGACATTCGATCCCTTTACGATAGGAGCCGATATTCTTATTTGTTCTTCTTGTCTTGAAGGAGGCAAAATAGGCGACTTTTGCCAGTCAAGATATGGCCAATTATTATTTGCGTCGGTGGTGTTGCTTCTATGGCTATACCCCTTCATTTCTCCGACTGTGAGATATTCTCTCGGAATCATAATGACGGTGTGTAATGATGCCAATAGGGTCATTATAATGTCGAATTCAGTCGATTGAGCAGACAAGTTTTCTGTCATGTAATGCATCAAGGGGCGTTTTGTGCTCTTGCTGTTGTGGTTGAACATAGATCTCACTCGGGAAGCCTTAAAATACTCTCTGATGGTGTCAAAACGATTGTCGGATTCGAATTTCCGAGAATCCTTTTCGTTTACACTAATGTGGAATGCCAATTCAGACTCGTTGTCTTTTCTTGAAGGGGTTATAGAAAAGTCCACACCTATGCCTGAAATCTGATACACATGATTGAGTGCCGTCGCAAATTTCAGCCCATTAGAAAGAGGAAGCATAGCCACAGATATTGCTTTCTCAGTATTTTCTCCTGACATTGGTAAAAGCAGACCGCGTTCAATCGTAGGCTGCTCACCATCAATGGAAGCCAATGAGAAGGTGATGAAGCGAGGCTTCATGGCCTGAATGAGAGGGTTGCAAAAAGCGCCCAGAATATTGCCGGTGATAATCTTGCGTTCCAAAATACGGTTGTTGTATTTTGCTATTTCCTTGTTCCAAGAAGAATGAGAAAACGTCCATGTCTGAGATGTCAGAATGCCTAAAAGTCGGGTGTAATTGCTGCAAGAACCTTTGTCCACCAAATTGAGCACAAGCTCTTTGTGTACGGCTGAGAGAGCAAAGACAAACTGCACTTTGCTTGGCAAGAAACGTTTCTCTGGGTTCTTGTCAAATCTCACCTCTTTGAGCACGGCTATCACCCTATCAACATTTTCTTCGACCGGCATAAAGCCCAATATATTGTAGTAACCTTGACCTATTACGGCTTTGGATATGACATTGAGCAGTCGCTGACGTTGATCTGCAAGCATTGTAATGCTCTTCTTTTCGCGAGAAAGCAAATCGGTGTAATCAATTTTGTAGGATTTCAATTTGCTTAAAATTCTTCTGAGTTGAGCCTTTTCCTGAATGCAATCACCAATGTGATACTCGGATAATTCGTTCGACCGGCGAGATTGGACCATTAGATTTTTTGCCACTTTGCGGTCAAGTCCATATTTAAGCAGAGAGTTAAGTGTTGCTTCGGAAAGAGCCTCTTTTCGAAATGCTATTTTGTCGCGTATTTTCTTTGTTTCATTTTGATAATATCTCAATATTTCCTCGTGCAACTCGACAGAGTCTGCTAATTTGTCGCCGTAAGCCATTTTCGCTTGGTCGATGCACAGCTGTAGCGAAGTAGCATCGTATGGGTAAGTGCGATGGCGGCATCGGAATGTAGAAAGCATCGAAGCTCCTCCTAATGCAGAGTTGTTTATCGGTGCTGTGAAGAGTTCTTCTTTTATAAACTCAGCTTCGAAGTCGCGATATTCTCTTTCGAGATCCCACTGATTGATGCGTCGCAGTTCTTGCTCCATGCTTTGGTATGCTCCGAAAATTTCGTCGATGATATCTTGCTGAGCGGCAACGCTAAGCATTGCAATGCGAGCAAGCAATTGGCTTGCAGTGGCTGTTTTGTTTAGACCGAGTACAAATGCAAGTTCCTGATTTGAAGCGATAAATTCTTGCGTGACAAGATTGCCGTATTTGTTGGTGATGTCTATAAAATCGGCTTGCTTTTTGTCTTGGTCTTGATTGGCTGTAGTGTTGGCACTAAGAGAGCGCAACTTAGCACGGAGCATCATGTTGAGACGCTTTTCAGAAGGAATGGCGGTGATGATATATTCGTATAATGGGGGCAACTCGGCGATTTGTCCTGTGCGATTTATACGACCTCGTTTCTGAAGGTCGATATTTACGTCAAGGTCGTTTTGAACGATAAGCATTTTGCGCTGACGTACATCACTCTCTGCCACTTCCGCCGTGGCGACAGCATGGGCACTCGCACCGATAGCTCCACAGGCATTAATGAGGATAATGTCCAACTTGTTGTTTTGAAAATCGTTGTAGATGAGGTTGGAATGGCGCTTTTTTCTCGGAATTACTGTAGCATTCTTAAAATCGTCATCACCCTCAGGCGATAGATATTCAAGTTGTCGGGCACGTCCGGTGCACTCTTCGAAACGGATATCCCTGACGATGCCCTTCTTGTCGGTGAAACGTTCTTGTGTCACCAATTGTCTGATGACATCAATAGGCGACATAGGCAGATGAAACACCTCTTTCATGATGTTGGCTCTTATCTGATGTTCGTAAGTTTGAATGTCATTGAGCAGAGAATTCAATTCTGTAGGGTCAGAAACGTCGCTAAAGTCTAAATCATACACAGTCTGCTTGTAGTTCTTGGGGTTGCAAAGAGTCTTGTCTAAGAGTCGCAGTAGAATAGTGGAGAAGTCTCCTTTGGAGCATTCGCCGGTCATAGTGTCAATACTATCGCGAAGCACGCATTCAAGTGTGTCGCTCATGCCGATTACTACGCTGCGACCTGACTGAACTTCGCGCACTGCGGCTTCTGCAACATCTATCGCTTTCAATGATAGTAACAAGATTTTGTTGACATAAAAAAGCTGTGCGCGTGTGGGGTAGGGACGGAACGTGTTCACCTCAAGCATGGAGGCTTTAGTGAGGAATTCTTTTACCGTGTCAGACAATTTCACCAATTCTCTAAAGTGATACATCACCTTGTCGAATAGAGCGGAATGAATCTCGAGTTTATCGTCAAGATAGGTGTAGGTCGGCTCAGGAAGCTCATCGTTGCAATGCTCACGTCTGAGCATTTGCCCCTCTTTGGCGAGCATTGATGCGACATATTCTTGCATCTGCACGCCACCACCGGAAAAGGCTTGTTGCAATGTTTCGCCTGTCGCTAATGAATTAAGTATAGTTTGACGCATGAAGGTGATCAGACACTCCGGGCGTTTTGCGAATGTGGCAGACAGAAACACGCATTGAGTCTGTGGGCATGTCTCCAATATCGAATTAATGCCCTGTGTTATGACAGAAATTTTGCCGGCTGAAACACTACTGCTTTTATGTGCCTCATCGAAGATGAAGAGGACACGATGTTTCTCACACAGTGAGGTCAGGAAGTCAAGACGTGTCATATCTTTTCGTGCATCTTTGAGCTGTGAATATGATAGCATCGCATATTCGAAACGTCCGTCGGGTATATCTCCGGATTGATACATCGTCGCAAGTTCGGCTTTTTTCGGCGACTTATAGACTTCTTCATAGTGCTGAGTGTAAACATCCATCAAGTCTTCATCGTCAGTGTCTTCGTCCGGTGTCCATATTTCATCTTTGTGCTGTGCCTCTTCGTCTTCTATTGGTCTGTCAAAATCTACGATTGACGCTCCGAGATTTAATATCAGCGGACGAGCATCTTTGATTCCGAGAGCCTTGCAGTCGCGATACATGTCGCTAAACAAGGTGTACCTATCAGTGAGAAAAATAGGTAAATACCCTGCCAACATACCATATCGGATTAACGCAGCGGCTTGTCGTCCCTTGCCGATACCGGTTTGGTCGCCGATTATTACCGACTGCCCACGAGCCTCGATGTTGTAGATTGCGAATGCCACGCCTTCTATTTGTTCGGTAGCCAAAGCCATCGCAAGTTCTTCGGGCGAAAACTGAAGACGATTGGCTACAAACCCTTCGATGTCATTACCCAATGCCTCCTTGAGTTGTGCATGAGCGTATTTCGTTTCTTCCGCGAGTTGGTCGGGAATTATAGCACCTAACGACTGGATTTCGATATTAGAAGCACTATTATTTCTCATTGTTTCGGTCATAATTACTGGTTTATGGGCAAAATTAGGTGTATCATGTATCATTTATTGATACACCTTTGCAAAGTTTTTAACTTGTATCACGATTTGATACATCTTTATGGTTATATTTGCAGAAAATTTTTAGCGGTTCTCTTTAATATGAAGATATTGCATTTATCAGACACTCATGGCATGCATCGATGGCTTAGGAATCTACCGGAGGCCGATGTTGTGGTGCATTCAGGCGATTTCTGTATGGTAGGGACTGAGTCGGAAGCACTCGATTTTCTGAATTGGTTTTGCGACTTGCCATATCGTCATAAGATTTTCATTTGTGGCAACCATGACGAAGCTCTGTATGGGGCATCGCTTTCCGGACTCGATGAGAATGTCAGCTATCTTTGCAATTCATCTGTCATAATTAATGGAGTGAAATTTTATGGTATTTCTATGTTTATGAGCGATAGTTTTAGTGGTCGCCAAGAAGATTTTTACAATGAGGTGCCGGCAGATGTCGATGTGCTTGTCACGCATGCACCGCCACACAAAGTCCTTGACTTCGATGGTGGCTTCCATTACGGGTCGGAAGTGCTTCTGCATCGTGTGACACGCATAGCCCCACGTGCGCACTTGTTTGGGCATATTCATAGTCAACATGGGACTCTGACACAGGACAATACCATATTCTCCAATGCTGCTATTATGAATGAAAGCTACGATTTATTAAACTCTCCTAATATAATTGAGATATGACACAGACTGAGAAACATATTTGGCTGATTGATACTATTCGTCGCGCGGGTCGCATCTCGCTCGAAGATATTTCTGCAAAGTGGCAAGATTGTGAGGAGTTGAGTGGAGGAAGACCGTTATTGCGATGCAAGTTCAATCGTTGGCGCACTGCGATTCTGATGCAATTTGGTGTAAATATCGAGTGCGAAAAGAGAGGCGGTTATCGCTATTATATCGACAATCCCGAAGCAATTGATGAGGACCAATTGAAGAGTTGGATAATCGACTCGTTTGCAGTCAGCAATCTGCTTGCTGAGCATAAAGGAATGAACCATCGCATCATGGTCGACGAAATACCTTCCGGGAGAAATTATTTGGCTCCCTTGCTTTCGTCTATGAAGGAATATCAAGTTGTCAATCTCACATATCAAGGGTTTGGTCGTGATGCTCACACATTCGAAATCGAACCTTACGGCCTGCGACTGCATCAAAACAGATGGTATCTTCTTGGCAAGGGAAGCAATGGAAACATGTGGCTCTATGGTCTTGATCGAGTAAAAGGAGTAGAGCCTACGGACCGAAAATTCACCATGCCGAAAGATTTTCAAGTCGAAGATTTCTTCGCTAAAATGTATGGCGTGGTATTGTCGGGTGAAAATGATGCTTGTCGAATAGTGATTCGTGCCTATGGCGGACATGCTCATTATCTTCGCTCATTGCCATTGCATCACTCGCAGCGGGAAATATCGACAGGAGAGGAATACACCGACTTCGAATACTTCCTTGCTCCCACCTACGACTTTCTGATGGCATTGCTCGGAATGGGAACTATGGTAGAAATCCTAAAGCCCACCGAATTCCGCGACGAATTCACCATCTGGGTCCGCGACCTCTCCCAAATGTATAATATTAATAACCAAAATAACAAATGAAAAATATTGAAAATTTAATTTTTTGCGAAAATTGCACATTATATCAAAATTTTAGTTAATTTTGCCGTTGATTCTGACAAAGAGGAAGCAGAGGTAGCCTCGCAGAGTCAACATTTTTTGTTGATGGTGGAGTAATGTCCACCGAAAAAAAGGTGTTATTGAAATTTTATCTTTGGTATTCAAACTTGGCCGTATGAAATTTCCACGAAGATAACTTGACAATGGCACGGGTTCGTAACCTCTCCCAAATGTATAATATTAATAATCAAAATAACAAATGAAAAATATTGAAGAAGAATTGCATGATTTCTGGGAAAATGTCAAGACTTTTTATAATTCAGACGAAGTGACTCCTGCTGATAAAAAAGGCATTCCGTTATTGTATTATGTTTTCCAGACAGATAAATATCACTATAATCCAGACCTATTAATTGTAGGGATAAATCCTGGTGGCAATTACTATGGAGAGCCTCAACTCGCACAAAAAGACAATTACTATCTTAATGGAAGTGATGCTTGGGCAACTTGTTTGCAAAGCGTGTTTGGGTATAAATCTGATGAATATTATAATGATTTTTTATCTAATATATATGAAAACTGTGTTGGCACAAATCTTGTGTTCATGAATACACGAAGGGAACATGATATAGATAAGAAAATACTTCCAAAAGCAAAAGAATTTTTGGAAGAACTTATCCAAATTATACAGCCTAAGCATATTATTGCTTTGGGAGTGAAACCCTTTGATGCTCTTAGAGGAAAGTCAAAAGTAGAATTAAAGGTTGAGCCTAATTTTAAATTTAGTTATCACAAAGGGATTCCTCTTGCTTATATTCCAAATCCATCGCCTATGTGCAGAAGGTATTATACCGGAGACAAGATTCGTCTTTGGCAAAATATTCTTGTGAAATTCTTAGGAGATGAACTTCGAAAGTAAATCAATTCGTTTTAAAATATTTTTGTGTATTGATTTTTGAGACAGGTGAGGTGTAAATTTGTGGGTGATTATAAACTTATTAAAACTTGCAAATTATGACACTTTGGAAAATTACAGCCAAGGGCAATTGGAATTGGGGCAAGGGTAAAGAGCTTGTCAAAGGTGTGTTTGTCGAAATCTCCGCTACCTCTCCGACTTCACCGCTTTGTCAGGCGAAGTATAAGGAAACGATAGCCAATGCATTCAACATGAAGTATTCTACCAAATTTGAAAAGACCAGAATGAACAGCTCTTATCTGACCGCCGAGAAAATCGGTTAGCAGAATACAAAGAACTTAAACACAAAGTTGCGTCGCAAAACGATGCAACTTTGTACTTTCATAATCTTAAAACTTATCGAAATAATAATGTGCAAGGAGTAAACATTTCCAGTCGAGGAGGTATGGGGCACTTATCATGCGATTGCTCGGATGATTTTGCCGCGATTAAAAGCATTCAAATTGCTGGATAAGCATGGACTGCCAGTAGATTTTGATGACATGGAGAGCTGGGATAACGCAATTCAGAAGATGATTGATGCGTTTGAATTGCTGTCGCTCAACCATTCGGCTTTTACGACGGAAGAAAATCGTACAACCGAGCAAGGGCTTGACCTATTCCGTAAATATTTCCGCAACTTATGGGATTGATATATCCCAATCTTCATTTGCAAAAACTTCGTTTTGCCACGAAATTATCGGACTCACAACGACTTTGCTGTCTGTTTCTTCAAAATAATAAGTCTCATGCTCATTAAAGTCGAGCCAGATTTGAGCGACAAGTTTTCGATTTAATTCGTCCCAATAAAACTCCACGCCCCAAATTTGAAAAAGTTCGTGATACTTATTGTAAAACTCTTTTAACGACGAACAACTATTTGTAAGTCCGCTAAAATATGCGTGGCGTTTAAGCATCACGGCTTGGCGAGATTTTCGCTCTTCTTTGGCAAGTTCCGTAAAAAACGAATACTTTTCTGAAAATTGTTTTGCGAGTTCTGCTCGGGAGAGTTTGTCGTTATTCATCTTTTCAACTTGTATTATTTTTTTGCAAAATTATGGTGGAGATGTATCAATAACCGATACACCCGTGCTCTAATTTTGCGATGAAGATTCTAAAAGCTACACATTATGACAGTAAAAGAATTATTTACATCGGTTACATTCGAGGAAATTGCTGCGGCATTACGCCGTACGCACCACAGCGACAGCTCTATCCGCAAAATGGCTTCTTACAAAGAGGTTTACGATGAAATTTGCCACACCGAATTTAAGGGGGATGGTGGCAATGTGATCTTTGATCTAACCGAATCTACTGATTTTTCAGATGTACCCATGCTTGCCAACAACGTTGAAGGCGACTACTGGGAGAATACCGTAGGCAAAACTGTGGTATTCCCTGACAGCAATCCGTTCACCAAAGCTGAATTGGCAGGATCAATCCTTTGGGGAATGACGTTCTACGGCTTTTCGCAACTGAAGAAATGGAACCCCAGAGAAGTACCATTCGGCAAATATGGAGAAATGACTCATCGACTCCAATGTAAGCTATATTTGCCATATCTTCGCGATAAGAAACAAATAACCCAACTTAAACGTAGAGATGCCGACTATCAAGTGGCCTTTACCTTCGAAAATTGGGCTAAAATATGGCACGGCATGAAACATCAAAATCGTAGCAAACGGATGAGATTTCATCGCATTGAAAATCGCATCGAGCAGCTTGAGCGATTGGCTCATCGCGACGAATTGCTCACCCATCTGTCCGAAATGATTGGAGCAGAGGTAGACGATTTACGACCTCAGATAATGAACGCAGCGAAGATGCAAGTGATAATTCGCGAATCGCGATCATACGGCGAAGCAGCCCGCTTGGATTACCTCGCAGAGCTTATCACACGCTATAATGGCTTACATTGCGAAGAATGCGAGAATTATAGCGATATGACAGTCGTTGTGACCACATCGCCTCAAAATCCCACAGCAGAGCATGAAAAGCAAGCCCTCGCCCAACTTTTCAGCGCCCAAGCCGTCACTCAGGGGATGAGCTTAAAATTCATTTATGGGACCGAGTCATCGCTTCCTGATTCCGAAATGAATCTGCGCATAATCCTCACTTCGCCACAAGAGAAGAAACATCGCCCAAAGAGATGAGTTGCGATGAGTGTCAAGTTATAGATGGCATTGGGATAATTCCTGTAGATGAGATTGGTGTGCCCCCTCATGAATTTGCATATTGTGACGAGCTGAATAGCATCGTCATTCCGGAGGGAATTAGTGTAATAGGAGAGTCAGCATTTGAGGGCTGTGTAAACTTGCGAAATCTCCAAATGACAGACACGATGCTTTGGATAGGAGATGAAGCATTTAGTGGGTGCGAAAGCTTGGCTCACATAGAGTTTCCTCGAGAGTTGCATACCATTGGTTGGTATGCTTTCTCAGATTGTATCAACTTAGAGGGTATCGAGTTTCCTGATGGGCTTGCCATTATTGGCAATTTTGCGTTTAGTGGTTGTCGTAAACTAAGGAGCGTAATAATACCCGAAGGGGTGCGAGAAGTGGGAGATGATGCTTTTGCCGGATGCGAAATCCTGAAAGAAGTCGTATTTAAGGGCAGCAATACAATTGTGGGAGTAAGCACTTTTGAGTATTGTGATGCGTTGGACAAGATTATCGTGCCTTGTGGTAGCAAGTCTTTTTATATGGACTTGTTGCCTGAAAATCTTCATTCAATCATCTTCGAGCATACCGATGGCGATGTCAGTGTGAACAGGAAGTGATAAAATAAGGGGCTCGAGTGCGTGGTGCAGTCGGACCCTTTGGTTGTGTAAGTTGTGGTCTATTGTGTATGCAGAGCCCTTGGTGAAAGTGGGGCTGTGTTAAGTTTTGTTTTTGTCGATTGTGGTTTGAATAGGAGATTGTTAGCAGGTGGCTTCTTTCCAGAGTTCGTCAAGGTTGATTATTGAATATTCGATGTCAAATATATTGGGGTCAAAATCTGTGTCGATGCCATACCATCTAAGATGTTCTCGTTCTTCTTGTGATAAACCTTTTTCATTGAGTAGTCGCAAGATGTAGTCGTATCCACCGAGTCCACCACAATCTTCCGGAGGGCAAGCTCCTTTGCCTTTCAGTTTTTTCAGACCAGGTGTCTCGTTGCTATCGTATTCTCTAATGCCCTTGAGCCAAACTTTGTGTATCCAACTATCTCCAAAGTCGTATTCAAATTTGATACTGTCTTTCTTTTCGCGGAATATTGCTGAGAGAGGGTAGTTTTCTGAGCAGAGGTTTGTATATTTAGCGGGAAAGAATCCCATTTCTCTATCTTGTAATATATCGTAGCGTCGTCGATAGTAAGTGTTTTTTCTGTAGAATTGGTGGAGGTGCATATTGTCCCAGCCCATGGCATAGAGGATGATATGAGCAAAAAATTCTAGTGAAATATTGGAAGGGACTTCTATTTCGCGCCATACCGGGACTGCGCAATCTTCAAGTTTAATGCGGAAGTGGTAGGCCAAAGGAGTCTCTTCGTCGAAGGAGATTATAGGAGGAAGTAAATCGGGGTCGCCTGATACAAAGCAATCGTCATAGTCTAACATGTCTTCATCGTCGTCGAATGTCGAGCAGTCGATGTTGTCGGAGGTTTCTTTGATTCTATCTGTATATTCAGCAATCATTGCACGTGTAGCATCTAAAAGCTCTTCAATGCTATTGATATTTAGCTCTTTGATCAAGTCGCGATCTTTCTCAGATAGGGTTTTTACAAAGTCTTCAAATTTTCGAGGGTCGGGAGTCTTTTTTGTCATGATTTTCGGGTTTTTGGGGGTTATTGAGATGAGCGGCGGAGGCGGGCAACGGGTATGCCGAGTCGGTCGCGGTATTTTGCGACTGTGCGACGTCGGATGTCGTAGCCTTTCTCGTTGAGTTTTCGACATATGAGGTCGTCGCTAAGTGGACGACGTTTGTCTTCGTTTTCGATGATTTGCTTGATGGCTGCTTGTATTTCGCGTGCTGATGCTTCGTCGTCGCCTTCTCCGACACCTTCGCTGAAGAAGAATCTCAGCGGGAGTATGCCCCACGGTGTGGAGATGTATTTGTTGGCTGTGGAGCGTGAGATGACGGATATGTCGTAGCCTGTGATTGCCGCTACGTCTTTGAGTGCCATCGGACGAAGGTTGTGCTCGTCTTCGGTGAGGAAGTATTCTTTTTGTATTTTTACGATAGCGCTGATGACTGCGAATAGTGTCTCTTGGCGCAGTTTGAGTGCATCGATGAAGTCGCGAGCGTCGTTGTAGCGGGAGAGTATAAATTCGCGTCCTTGCTCTTGGCGTTTTCGAGCGTTGGCTTCCATGCGAGCGACGGCATTCTCGAAGCTTTCTTCGATGTGAAGGTCGGGAATGTTGTTGTTGAGCGTGATGCGTATGTCGTCGTCGTCGATGTCGATGATGAAGTCAGCGATTATCTGTTGAGAGCGGTTGTCGGTCTGGCTGTTGCCGATTGAAGCGCCGGGTTTGGGGTTGAGGTTTAGCACTGTGTCAAGTGCTTTTTGGAAGGTGTCGGCATCGAGTTTGAGTAGGGAGCGAATACGGTCGAAGTGTTTGAGCGAGAACTCGTCGAAGTGGTCGGCGATGATGAGTCGTGCGAGGTAGTTGTTGGGGGTTGCCGGCAGGGCGTTAAGTTGAAGCATGAGGCAGTCGCGCAGGTCTTTGGCTCCGATGCCGACAGGCTCGAGTGAGCGTACTTCTTTGAGTGCTTGTCGAGCAATGTCTTCGGGCACTTCGATGCCGTGTTGGAAGGCGAGATCGTCGATGATAAGCATCAGGTCGCGTTGCAACCATCCGTTGGAGTCGAGGTTTCCGATGATGTATTTAGCTGTCTGTGCGACATCTTCCGAGATGTCACGTTCGTCGATCTGTCGACAAAGGTTGTCGTAAAGGGTTTCGGAGTTGTCGGGCTGAATGTAGTCGTAGCCGGAGCTGTCGCTGCTGTAGTTGTTGGTGTTCAGACGATAGTAGGGGATATCGTCATCGTCGGCATAGTCCTTGCGTTGCAATTCTTCGGACGACTCGGTGAAGTCTCGTCCGTCTTCGGTCTGTTGGCGTTCGGTGACGCTGTCGTCGATAGCGAGAGCTTGGTTGTCGTCGAGCTCGCGTCTGACGGCTTCGTCCATTTCCAGAGAGTTCATTTCGAGCATTCTGACGTATCTCACTTGCATGGGTGAGAGGCGTTGTACGAGTTTTTGTTCTTGTGTCAGACGTAGGGATTCTTGCATTTTGTCGAAATTTTATGTGCGAAGTTACAACTTTTTCTTCTGATTGCAAAATTTCGTGAGTTAAACTATAGTTGTTCGGAAAAAATACGTAACTTTGTAAATTCGATGTATTGTCTCCATGTGTAAACGCATCGGGGGCGTCGAATGTTATCGTAAGAAACAATGTATTTGAAAATAAATAAGTTACAAAAAATTATGGACAAATATCAAGAAGTGTTGGCATCAAGCCAAGTAGAGAGTAATGACGCTAATGTAGCGGCTGCAGTGGAAAAGATTGTGGCTAAGGCATCGGAGTATGCGTCTGCAGAGGTGTATCAGTATTTGTTTAGCTCTATTGATCTCACGACACTCAGCACTACTGACACCCAGAGCAGTGTAGAGGCGTTTGTAAAGCGTGTGAACGATTTTGACAATGACTACCCACAATACAAGAATGTGGCGGCAATCTGTGTCTACAGCAACTTCGCAGAAGTGGTCAGCTCTACGCTTGAGGTGACAGGTGTCGACATCGCAGTAGTGGCAGGCGGTTTCCCTGCAAGTCAGACATTTACAGAGATTAAGGTTGCAGAGTCAGCGATGGCAGTTGCCGGTGGTGCTAACGAAGTGGACACCGTGATGAGCCTCGGATATTATCTTGATAAGAACTATGAAGAGATGTGTGACGAAATCGCTGAGATCAAAGATGCCATCAAGGATGCTAAACTCAAAGTGATTCTCGAGACCGGCGCATTGCAGAAGGCTGAAGACATCAAGAATGCTTCATTGCTTTCGATGTACAGCGGTGCCGACTTCATCAAGACATCGACAGGCAAGATTTATCCGGGTGCATCATTGGAGGCAGCATGGGTGATGTGTCAATGCATCAAGGAATACTATGAAAAGACAGGTCGCAAGGTCGGTTTCAAGGCTGCCGGAGGTATTCGCACCACAGAAGAGGCATTGCAGTACTATGCAATCGTCAAAGAAGTGCTTGGCGACGAATGGCTCACACAGGAGTATTTCCGTATCGGCGCAAGCAGTCTTGCCAACAGCCTTCTTTCGACAATGGAAGGCACAGAGGTGAAGTATTTCTAACCCCCAAAAACGGATAGAGATATGAAAAGATTGATGACAATGCTGCTGGCTGTCGTGCTTTTGTGCGGCAATGCAGTGGCACAGGGGAAGCGTTATCAGACGTTTGGCGTAGCATTCTACAATCTCGAAAACCTGTTTGATACGCTCAACAACAATGGCAAATATGACCTCGAGTTCTCGCCTGAAGGCAAAAATCGCTGGGACGGCAAGAAGTACAAGTCAAAGCTCAAGAACATGTCGTATGCCATCTCGCAGATGACTACCAAGTTGACCCCTATGGGGCCTGCACTGCTTGGCGTCAGCGAGATAGAAAACAAGAGTGTGCTTGAGGACTTGGTGCGTCAAGATGCTATCAAAGACCGTATGTATCAGGTGATCCACCACGATTCGCCCGACCGCCGCGGTGTCGACGTGGCATTGCTCTACAATCCACGCTTTTTTAAGCCGATAAATGTGACCAACCACACGCTGAAGATTGAGGGTCTGAATTACTTCAAGACGCGCGACCAGATGTGTGTCGTCGGTCTGCTTGGTGGCGAAAGAGTGGGCGTAATAGTCAATCACTGGCCATCGCGTCGTGGTGGCACAGAGCAGTCGAGTTATCTTCGTGAGGCGGCAGCACAGTTGTGTCGTCAGATAGCCGACTCGTTGCGCAATATCGACCCTAACATCGGCATCATCGTCATGGGCGACCTTAACGATGACCCTCAAGACAAGAGTTGCTCGATGGTGCTTGGTGCACAAAAGAAGCAAGAAGATGTCGAAGAGGGCTACTTCTTCAATCCGTTCTGGACAATGCTTGACAAGGGTATCGGTTCATATTGCTACAAGGGCAATTGGGACCTTTTCGACCAAATAATCGTCAGCCACAGTCTGCTTTCGCAGGGTGGCTCAAAATTGAAATACTTGAAGTGTGAGGTGTTCAACAAGGAGTTTCTAAAGCAGCAAGATGGGGCATATCGCGGTTATCCACATCGCACCTTCTCGGGCGGTGTGTTCCTCAACGGCTACTCCGACCACTTCCCAACGCAAGTGTTCCTAATCAAAGAAATCAAATAACTAAACAGATAATATTATGAAACGAAACATTCATCTACTCTTGATGCTCTTGCTGACCTTGCCGGCGTTTGCTGCGACAGGGTTGAAGGGTGTCGTGGTCGATGCGATGACCGGCGCTCCTATTGCCGACGCCAATGTCATGTTGCGCGACCAGGGTGCATTCGTGGTGACGGCCGAAGATGGCTCGTTCACTATCACGGAAGCAAAAGCCGGTAATGATGTGCTTCAGGTGGTCGCTTATGGCTATCTCGACATAATGGAAGATGTCAACATCATCGCCGGACTTACAACAAACTTGGGTGAGATTAAGATGCAAATATCGTCGTATGATACATCGTTGATGAATCCTGACGACTACATTTTCGACGAGTCTCAGTTATTGGAAGATGAAGGCGGCAACCAGTCGATCGGTACAATCCAAGGTGCCAACGACAACGTCTTCTATCAGACAGCCAACTACGACTTCTCTGTGATGCGTTTCCGCATGCGCGGATATGACTCGGAATACTCTCAGGGCTATATCAACGGAGTGAACTTCAACGACCCGGCTCGTGGTCGCTTCAACTTCTCTGGTCTTGGAGGTATGACATCTACGGCGTTCCGTAGCAAGAGCGTCGGTGTGGGATTGGAATCAGTGGCCTACGGCTTCGGTGGAATCGGTGGGTCGCACAATTTCTCTACCTATGCAGCCGACTACGCTCCGGGTTGGAGAGGCAATGTCTCCTACACCAATTCCAACTATATGCTTCGTGCCATGATGCAATATGCGACCGGCGTTAACAAGCATGGTTGGGCATTGACAGCATCGGTCATCGGTCGTTATGCACCGGAGGGTGTCACCGAAGGCACGTTCTACAACTCGGTGGGCTACTTCCTCTCGTTGCAGAAGATTTTCAACGACGAGCATAGCATCAACATCACGACATGGGGCGCTCCGACTCAACGTGCCACAGCAAGTGCCACTTACGAAGAGGCTTACCAACTTGCCGGCAACAATCTTTACAACCCAAACTGGGGTTGGCACGATGGTAAGAAGAAAAGTGCGCGTATAGTCAACTCATTCGACCCATCGGCTATCATCAACTGGATTTGGAAGCCTCAGATGGGTACGACAGTCAACACAGCGGTCGGATTCCGTCACAATAAGTATGCGAGCTCGGCTCTCAACTGGTATCAAGCAGCCGACCCTCGTCCTGACTACTATCGCTACTTGCCATCTTATTACGAGCCTACGGCTGAAGAGGGCACAGAGCTTTACAATCAGCAGAAAGCGGTCTATGACTACTACACAGAGCTTTGGCAAAACAACGAAAGCATGCGCCAAATCGACTGGGCGGCAATCTATCAGACCAACTTGCTCAACAATATCCAGAATCAGAGCAATCCTGAGTTGAGAGGTCATGCGACCTACATCATCGAAAATCGCCACAGCGATTTCACTTCATGGATGCTCAACTCCTACATCAATCATCGCATCAACGACATCATGACGCTCGATGGCGGCGTGTCGTTCAACTACACAGATTCTCACTACTACAAGACTATCAAGGACCTCTTGGGTGCAGAATACTGGCGCGACATCGACAACTTCTCGGAACGCGACTTCCCGGACAATCCGACAATGCTTCAAAACGACCTCAATAATCCTAACCGCAAGGTGACCGAAGGTGATGTGTTTGGCTATGACTACAACATTCGTTCGATTACGGCTCGTGCATGGCTTCAAAACCAGATTAAGACACAACACTGGGATGTCAACTATGGTATGCAAGTGAGCTATACCAACTTCCGTCGCTATGGTAACATGCGCAACGGTCGTGCACCTGAGAATTCATACGGTGCAGGCGAGCGTCACACATTCGACAACGTGGCATTCAAGGCCGGCGCGACCTACAAACTTGATGGTCGCAACTACTTTGTGGCTCACGCAAGCTACGGCACAGCAGCACCACTCTACGACTACGCTTACGTTTCGCCACGCGTTAAGGATACAGCCATTTCAGGCTTGCAGTCGGAACGCTACATCTCTGCCGACATCTCTTATGTGTGGAACTATAGCCGTTTCCGTGGTAGCATCACCGGTTTCTGGACCAACACTTATGACGGCACAGAGCGCACATCGTTCTACGATGACCAGCACTCATCGTTTATGAACTATGTGATGGCAGGTGTCAATAAGACATATAAGGGTGTCGAACTCGGTATGGCCTACAAGATTACGCCATCATTGACAGTCACTGCAGCGGGTACATTCTCACGCTATCAGTACACCAACCGTCCACGTGGTGTGCGTTCATACGAAAATGGCACAATGCCCGACACCGTGACCACAGTCTACATCAAAAACTACTACGTGGCAGGCACTCCTCAGCAAGCCTACAACATCGGCATCGACTGGGCGGCACCTAAGATGTGGTTCTTCAACATCAATGCTTCATGGATGGGCGACTCTTACATCGACCTTTCTCCAATCCGTCACGAAGCATTGCCCGACCTTTACAAAATCTGTAACTCAGAGGAGGAACTCGAGCAGAAGATGCGTGAAATCGCTACGCAAGAGCGTCTCAACGATGCATTCGTGGTCAACCTCTCTATCGGTAAGGTCATCTACACCAAGTTTGGTCAAGTCAACTTCAACCTCAGTGTCAACAACTTGCTCAACAACAAGAATATCCAGACCGGAGGCTATCAGCAAGGACGCTTCGACTACGACAACTTCGATGTGGGTAAATTCCCCAACAAGATCTACTATGCTCAAGGCATACGCATCTTCTTGAATTGTGGTATCCGTTTCTAAATAATTAATAATCAAGCAAATAAAACAACTACAACATATGAAATCCTTTAAATCATATCTCAGCATTGCTGCCGCAGCACTCATCGCGTGGGGCGGCTTTAGTGGATGTCAAGATGATTTTGACACTCCTCCTCTGATTGTCCCTGAAGCGACTATTCAGGCCAATACGACTATCGCTGACCTTAAGCAGAAGTATTGGAGTGATGACAACAACTACTATATGACAATCGAGAAGAATGAAGACGGCTCTGACGTGATAGTCCATGGTCGTGTCATCTCTTCTGACGCGACAGGCAACATCTATAAGTCGCTCGTAATCCAAGACGGTACAGGCGCGTTGGCATTCTCAGTCAACCAAAACAGCCTCTACAACACATATCGCATCGGACAAGAGGTCGTAATCAATGTGACAGGTCTCGGCATCGGTAAATATGCCGGTCTTCAGCAGATAGGTGGTTATGGTGAGTATAATGGCACTCCACAGGTGTCGTTTATGGCTTTCGAAGTGTTCCAAGATGTGGCGCAACTCAATGGTCTTCCTAAGAGCGACTGTGTCGAAATCGTGGAAGGCGAAGCTGCACCTGAAGACTTGACCATGTACTGCAAAGAAGCCGATATGGGCAAGCTCCCTACATCGGCTGCCGGTCAACGCGAATGGCAAAGCCAACTCGTCATCTTCCGTAACGTGCATTTCCAAGATGGTGGCGTGTTGAACTATGCTGACGCTGATGCTAATGCCAACCGCAATCTTCTTGATGAAAACGGCAACTCTATCATCGTGCGCAACTCAAGCTACGCTTCGTTTAAGAACGACCTCCTCCCTTCGGGCAATGGCGATGTGAGAGGTATCTTGTCTTACTATAACGGTACATGGCAGATTCTTCTCCGTTCGACAGACGACTGTATGTTTGACACTAAGGGTCAAATCGATGATCCTTACACACTGGCTGAAGCTATTGAGGCTCAAAACAGTGGCATATCGGGTTGGACCACAGGCTACATCGTGGGTAGCGTGAAAGCAGGTGTGTCGGAACTCACATCTGACGACCAAGTGATATGGGGCGCAAATGCCGAGCTTGACAATACACTCGTCGTCGGTGAAACTGCCGACACTAAGTCGCTTGCCAACTCTATCGTTATCGAACTCCCTCAGGGCTCCGACCTCCGCAAGTATGGTAACCTTATCGATAACGCAAGCGTCTACCAGAAGCAAATCTGGGTGCGTGGTAAGTTTGAATCATTCATGGGTGCCAACGGTGTGACCGGCAACAAGGGCACAGCAAGCGAATTCAAGATTGACGGTGTCAACATCGGTGGTGGTAATGACCCTGTAAATCCGGGTGAAGCTGTCGCATCGCTCTACTGCGACTTCGAGAAATATGGCGAGACTATCGCAGCAATGAAGAACGACGGCTGGAACTATACTGAGGTGTCGGGCGACAAGAAGTGGTATCTCAAGATGTTTGACAACAATATCTATGCTACATGCACAGCCTACAAGGGTACGACAGGTCCATGGGATTCATGGTTGGTGTCTCCGGCTATCGACCTCGACAAGTCACCTAAGAAGACACTCGAGTTTATCACTCAAGCGGCTTACACAAGCACCACATCGACTATGGAAGTCTATGTACTCACAAGCAACGATCCTAAGACAGCGACTAAGACTCAACTCACTGTGACACTCCCTGAAATCCCTGCTTCAGGCTATAGCGCATGGGTGGCATCTAATGTCGACCTTAGCGCATTCTCAGGCGTGGTCTACATCGGCTGGCGCTACTATGGCACTGACAAAGATGCTTCTTCGACATATTGCATCGATAATGTCAACATCGGTGGTGCATCAGCAGTCACTCCTGACGATCCTGCCGGTGGCGACGACCCTGTGGACCCTTCAGGTCTCGGCTCTGAAAACAATCCTTACAAGATTTCAGACGTGATGGCTTCTACGGCTGACGCTACAGGCGTGTGGATTGAGGGTTATGTTGTCGGTTGGGTATCAGGTATGAACTGGGATTCAGGTGCTACATTCGACAATGCTCCTAATGCTGATTACAACAACACCAACTGTATCCTTGCAGACTCATCTGATGTCACTACGATAGCAAAGAGTATCCCTGCCGGTATCAAGGCCGGTGCGACACGCGATGTGCTCGGATTGAAGAACAATCCGGCGATCTACCTCAAGCGAGTTAAGGTCTACGGCGATGTGACCAAATACTTCGGCAAGCGTGGCGTGAAGAACATCTCCAAGGTGGAGATTCTTGACTAATCTCGACAATCCTATAGGCTCACCACTCTTGATCGGGTGGTGGGTCACAAAACCCACATATGATGATACAACGACTGATTTCCACACTCATAATGCTGTTGTCGCTATGCGCGACAGTCGCTGCCGATGTGCCTCATAACTACTACACCGCACTTGATGGCAAGAAGAAGGAGGCTCTCAAAACAGCGGCTCATGAGGTGATACGCCCTCACACGGTGGTGACCTACAACTCACTGTTTCCTACTCAGTTTCCCAAGACTGATGTCTATCCCGAACTCTACAACGGCCAGAAGCGTTGGTGGGAGATGTATTCCGACAATGTCTACTATGTCAGTCGTGGTTGGAGCGGAATGAATCGTGAGCACTCGTTCCCTAAGTCGTGGTGGGGTGGCGACAACAATGAAGCCTACACCGACCTGTTTCATCTCTATCCGTCGGAGTCTGATGCCAATATGGCCAAGAGCAACTATCCTCTCGGCGAAGTGGAAGATGCGACTTTCGACAATGGCGTGACTCGTGTCGGTTACGCTGTCATTGGCCAAGGTGGCGGTGCAGGAAAGGTGTTTGAGCCTGCCGATGAATACAAAGGCGACTTCGCACGCACCTACTTCTATGTGGTGACAGCCTATCAAGATTTCACTTGGAAATACACCTACATGGCTCAGCAAGGCGACTATCCGACGCTCAAGCCGTGGGCTGTCGATTTGCTGCTCGACTGGCATCGTCGCGACCCTGTGAGCCAAAAAGAGATTGACCGCAACGAGGCTGTCTACAAGATTCAAGGCAACCGAAATCCGTTTATTGACTTTGCCGAATTGGCTGAATATATCTGGGGCAGCCGCACCAGTGAGACATTCTACATCGCCGAACAAGGTGGCGCTATCACTCCTCCCATCACCGGCGATCCCGAACTTGTGTCACCGGCTGAAAACTCGTCGCTCGACTTCGGACAGGTGGCAATCGGCTCAACTCAGACCATCGAGTTGCTTGTCAAAGGAGTCAACCTCTCGTCGGCGTTGTCAATACGCGTCACAGGCACCGATCGTGCCATGTTCACTCTCCAAGGAGTCAAGGACAATCAGATACCGGCCTCAAAGGTAAATTCCGATGAGGGCTACCGACTGGCTATCAGATATGCTCCGACCATGTTGGGCAAGCATGTGGCGGCGATTACGCTCTACGATGGTGGTTTTGCTGCCGGAAAGACATTCAATGTCGCATTGTCGGCTGAAGCCCTTGAAGTGCCACAGATGTTGCCGGTCGTTGCGACTGCGGCGACCGATGTCACCGACAGCAGCTATGTTGCCAACTGGATTGCCCCCGAGCAGACTATCGACTACTACATCGTGCATCGCACGCGCTATCTGCCGTCGGGCGAGGTGGTCACAAGCGAGATTATAGCCGAAGAGTCCTATCTGCTTATAGAAGACCGAGCAGCCGATGTCTCTGAGTCGTATGAGGTGCAAAGTGTCCGTCTGGGCTATAAGTCGGAGCTGTCAAATACCATTCAAGTGGCAAAGACATCAAGTGTCGCAGCCCTCGATGACTCTTACGGGTTGCGAGCGATAAGCGTTGATGGGGGAGTGGTCGTCAGATGTGACGATGAGGTCGACTCACTCACTGTCTACGACATCTCAGGCGTGATGATCAAGCAGATTTCGGGTGTCGCATCGTCGATGATGATCGACCTTCCGAGTGGTGTCTATTTCATAGTTGCTCCACACTCATTGCGTCCTGTGAAGGTCATCGTAAGATGATATATTGGGTTGATAATTAGCTAATTAAGATTTTATATGTGTAGGTTTAATCTCTTTATGTTGTTGGCACTTGTGTGTGCCGTTGCTTGGGGAGTGACAATCCCTAAGGGTACGTTCTATTTCGACAATTCGAAGACGAAATACGAGAATGTGAAGTTTGTCTATGGCAGTGAGCACGACAAGCAGACTTGGGTGGTGTCGATGACTCGCGAGTCGGGCGACAAATGGTCGGTGACATTCGACAAGAGCGTCGAAAATATGTATCGCTACACCTTTGCTGCGACTACGCTTCCCGACGGAAAAATCGACGACACGTTTCCGAATGTGAAAGAAAATATCAGCAAAGTGCGCAATGAATATCGCACAGCGACCACGTCAGCCACAATCCTCGTGGGTGGCACGTTCACTCCGTCGTCGGGCGACAATTGGGCGCAAGGCTCGTGGGTGATGTCATCAAGTGGCAACGGCTATTCTGAGACTCTCCCGGTGATGTTTATCAACACCGAAAATTCGCAAGCGATTACTTCAAAGGAGAACTATATCAATGCCACTTACTACATTGAGACATTCGGACTCGACGGCTACGAAGCTGTCGGCTCTAAGGAGGAGCAATTGCCCCTCGAAATTCGTGGTCGTGGCAACTACACATGGCGTGACTTCGACAAGAAGCCTTATCGCATCAAACTCGGCTCAAAGGCCGCTCTGCTCGGTATGAACAAGAGCAAACACTTTGCATTGCTGGCTCATGCCGACGACAACCTCGGTTTCTATCGCAATACGCTTGGCTTCGAGTTTAGTCGCTTGATGGATATGCCTTACACGCCGGCGCAAGAGCCTGTCGAAGTGGTGCTTAATGGCAACTATATCGGCCTGTATTTCCTCACTGAGACTATTCGCATCGACGAAGACAGAGTCAACATCGTGGAGCAAGAAGACTATGCGACTGATGCCTCTGAAATTACGGGTGGTTGGCTTGTGGAGATAGACAACTATGATGAGACGGAACAGGTGCGCATCACCGAAGGCAATGGCGTTACTATGCGCTTCACCTATAAAACGCCCGAACTCCTTTCGGCAGAGCAACGCCGATTTCTTTCCGATCAGATGAACGCTATCGACGACGCTATTTATCTGTCTGATAAGTCATCTACCGATTGGGAAGAACTCGTCGATATGGATCGCTTGGTGCGTTTCTACATCGTGCAAGAGATAATGCAAAACGCTGAGTCGTTCCACGGCAGCTGCTACATGCACCGCGACCGTGGCGAGGATCAGAAATGGATGTTTGGTCCGGTATGGGACTTTGGCAACTCGTTCCACAATGGCGAAAACCGATTTATCTACATCAATTCGCCGTTTGGCAATCACTGGATTGAGGAGTTTGCAAAATTCCCTCGTTTTCAAGAGCATGTGAAGGTGATATGGAACAAGTTTTATCGCGAGGAAGTCGCATCGATAGATGCTTTCATGACAGAGTTTGCCGATAAAATCGCAGTGGCGGCAGCATGCGACTATGCACGTTGGCCGCAATATGGCAACGCCGACATCTATGCCAAGAAAAGTGAAATGAAAAAGAATATTGACGGTCGCATAAAGTGGCTTCATGGCTATTGGGAAGACTCTAATATCACAGGTATTGAAGTCCCTGAGTTTGATGTGTATGCTATCGACGGAGGTATTGTTGCACCGGAAAATGCGAAAATCTACAACCTTAGCGGTTGCAAGGTCAGCGCAGACAATCTTCCTGCCGGAGTCTATATCGTGCGTCTCGGCTCCCAAGCCCGCAAAATCCTCGTCAGATAATCCATCACCGGCCCGATATATTTGGGCGACAAATCAGTATTATACAAAATCTGCATCGTTTCATTGATATGACGATGCAGATTTTTTCGTATAGCTCACATTTTTCAGGGTGCTTCTATAAATTCCTTTCAGCAATCTTTGCTAATTTTGCATTTGCTGTTGGACTTAACAATTTATATGTTTTCGGTTGGTATATTGTTTTGTTGATAAAAAGTTGCAAAAATCAAAACAGATGCTTATATTTGCGAAAAATTTATTGCAATATGAAGTGTTTGGTTGATATTTCGTTGCTATTTATGATAGCTATTTTGGGTTGCAGTATGACGATGCAGGCAGAGCGCGTGGTTAGGTATGGCTATGATGCAACGGGGAACATAGTGTCACGCACATTGGAAGTCGAGGAGGTAGAACCGACTGCAATGCGAAGCTCACAAGAGGAGCAAGAAGCAACCACAATTGAAAATATAGACATTTCGTCTATTTTTTGGGCGGTCCAATAGGGGGGCTTGTTAGTTCATCTTACTTTATGTTAGATTTATTTACAAATGGATTTGGAACTAGAAATTAATGAATTATGAAAATAATATATATATTATTCAGCAAGGTGGTTTGGTATTTTGTTAAGATTAATCGAAGAAAAAGGCCATTATATAAATTAGAGATTACAGATGCTTATTTTGTTATACAATTTTTTAATATATTATGGTTATTGGGATTATCCTATCTATTGTTGCCTCTAATTAATATATTAGAATTAACTATAATATCCTTGATTATTTCGGCTTTAGCAAATTTATTTATCTGCTATAAGATTAAAAAAATGATTAAGGATACAAGAATTGTGTACAATATCCAATATATGCAAAATATAATGGGTGTATATTTGCTTATTATTTATATAATAGCTCCACTGCCGTTATTGATTTTAACTCTTTGTAATCTATGATACATTTTATTCATAGTACCAATATAAGACGTCTGATAGACCTTCAGACAGGCAGGATGACGATGCGCACCTCTTTCAGCCTTGGAGGATGCTACGACAACGAGGGCGTGGCAGAGCGATTATGGCTTGGAGGAGGGTATTATGGAGCGCCTGTAGTGCTTGAAGTCACCGACACGATGAGCTATCGCTATGTTATGCGCGACCACCTGGGCAGCATCACCCACGTATATACGGCAGAACCTATCCCGACACTGCTTCAAGAACTCAGCTACGACGCATGGGGCAGACTGCGCAACCCCGACACACACGAAGCATACGCCTCGGACAGCGTGCCGACACCGATACTCGGACGAGGTTACACCGGACATCGTCACATCGCTGGTATCGGCTTGATCGACATGAACGCCCGACTTTACGACCCGATGCTCGGACGCTTCCTCTCGCCCGACCCACACATCCAGTCACCCGACTGCCCACAAAACAACAACCGCTACACCTACTGCCTCAACAACCCACTTCGCTACACCGACCCCACCGGCGAAGTAATTTGGTCTACAAGTAGCCCAGATGCAATTATTAAATTTTTAAATGAGTTAGAAGCTAATGGATGGTCTTTAAAGGATATGCAACGTTATTCAATGGAGGGTTGGAAAATATTGGATGTAGGAACAGCATATTTTAATGATAGTACGGGTATTTTATGGATTACGACTATAGAAAGTGATGGGGCTTATGAACCAGTAGTTTTGGCTAAAAAATATGTTTTATCTTATCCTACACCTTTTGATGTAACATCTGATGAGTGGTGCTCAATGTATATCAATATGGCAGATTATTTTTTAGAAACAATTGGACTATCTCTTGAGACAACAAAACCAAGAGGGTCTCAGTTGCTTTATGGTATATCGGCATCACATGATTTGGTTGAAATAATGGAGCTGATAAATGATTCTAGGTATAAGTCAGCAATAGCAAAATTTATTTATACTTGTGCAATGAGTAAAATTAAGACACATCCGTTTACAATACTTTTAGATATAACGGTAGATGAGTATGAAGATGAAATTTATAACTTATTAGACCCTATTGAAGAAGATGAAGGACATGAATAAAATTCTTAATTATAGTTACTTCGTATTTTATAAAAATATAGAATATTTTAGTTATTCCGAAACTCATGAAGAGCGAGTAAGGTGGGCATTACTTCGTGCTTGCTTGTTGATTTTCTCTCCCATTGCGTGTGTTTTAAGTGCAATATATTTTTATCTGGGTTATTATCTCACGTACTTTTTTATTGTGGTAGCTATATTATGGGGTGTTGTGTGTTTTATTCCATTCTTTTTATTATATCAGTCATATTATGTAAATAGTAGTAACCATACAGATGTGATTGAATATTATGAAAGTAAATGTGAATGGAGTAGAAGAAAAATCAGGATAATAAAATTTGTATTAAGTATGATTTCTATGGTTTTTGAATTAGTATTAATTTCGAGTGTGATGATAGTTAGTGTTATGGCAAATAATTAGGCTCATCTTTCGAATTGTTGGTTCATTATAATTTTCTATTGGACTTAACAATTTATATGTTTTCGGTTGGTATATTGTTTTGTTGATAAAAAGTTGCAAAAATCAAAACAGATGCTTATATTTGCAAAATATATATTGCGAGATGAGGCGTATTAAAACAGTTATATTGTGGACGGCGTTGTTGTTGCCGATATATTTGGTGGTGCTTGCAGTATCAGCAATTGTTTCTCTGCCTACCGGAAGAATTGATTATTCTGATTATTTCTTGGATAAGCAGTGGCAGACAGTTGCGGCTGAACTTATAGAGAATAGATTTTCCGACAAAATAGATTTGAACTCGGCATTAGAGTCGTCGAACGCAAATGACACGACAATGTCAAGAGGCGTTTTGGACGATGAGGAACGATATTTCGTCAATCCTTTAAGTAATGAATCAAAGTGTTTCATAAAGTTGAAACTTTCAAATGGAACGACGGCTGATGTACATATATATGAGGTGGATAATGGGTCGCTGATGCGCGTGGAATTTGATGTAGATGACACTAATATATTTTATCCGATAGTGTATGCGTATCAACACACAGTGTTCATCGATGAGGTGCTGGGAGAAGTGTCGGCAAACAGTTATCCGTACTATACAATATTTAAAATGATGGGCTATAGATTTCTGTTTATGAGAGCAATTTGGCAACCATTATTGTTGATATGGGTAGTGACATTATTGATAGAGGTTATAATCTGGATGAGGCTTAAGAGAATTTCTAAAAATTCCCGGATTTAGTTATTTCTTTAGCTTTGAGGAGCTTCCTTTTGTATGCTCTATGTTTTTGATCGGAATCTATTCGACTTTAACTCAGTTGTGTAGCTCGCTATACTCCTTGCGTTAAAAATAAAAATCTCCTCAGTCAAAATTCATAAATCATGACAAAGTAATTTATAGAAGTTCCCTTAGACAAAGGCTGATAAATAAAATCAAGACTGACACCGAGCCGGAAAAAGGTAGGAGAAGGAGGAGAAGCAGAAAGGGAGAAGTCGGCAAAAGTTGTGGTAATCGCAATTGGGATTTGCTAATTTGTGTATTTTTTGTTAATTTCGCACGATAATTGTCTGAGGAGCTGTTTTGAGGGAGTAAATTTGCCCCGGATAGCTTCCTTTTGGGCGTATAAATAAGATAATAAATCAAACGATATGAATATATCATACAAGTGGCTAAAACGCTACATCGATATCGACTTGGAGCCGAAAGAGATTACGGCTGCGTTGACTTCATTGGGTCTTGAATGTGACTCTATCGAAGAAGTGGAAACTATCAAAGGGGGCTTGCGTGGCATCGTGATAGGCAAAGTGCTTACATGCGACGAACACCCTAATTCCGATCACTTGCATATCACGACTTGCGACTTGGGTACAGGTGAGCCTGTGCAAATCGTCTGCGGAGCTGCTAACGTGGCTGCCGGACAGACTGTCGTGGTCGCAACAGTAGGCACAAAGCTCTACAATGGTGACGAAGAATTTCAGATTAAGAAATCAAAAATACGCGGCGTAGAGTCGTTCGGCATGATTTGCGCTGAAGACGAGATCGGTCTCGGTCATTCTCACGACGGCATCATGGTGCTCGAAGGCGACATCGCTCCGGGTACTCCTGCCGCAGAATATTTCCAGGTGGAAAGCGACTACATGCTTGAAGTGGAGTTGACGCCTAACCGTGTCGATGGTGCTTCTCACTACGGCGTGGCTCGCGACCTTAAGGCATGGCTCCGTCGCAACGGCAAGCCTGAGGCTGAAGTTGTCACTCCTGACGTTTCGGGCTTCAAGGCCGACAGCAATGACGGCGCGGCTCAGATTGAGGTGGTCGATGGTCAAGGATGCCCTCGCTACTCGGGTGTCACAGTGCGTGGCGTAGAGGTGAAAGAGTCGCCTGAATGGCTTAAAAATCTCCTTCTTGCTGCAGGTCAACGCCCAATCAACAATATCGTCGATATTACCAACTATGTGCTTCTCGGTATGGGCCAACCACTCCACTGCTTCGACCTCTCGAAGGTGGCAGGCGAGAAGATTGTGGTGCGCACTTGCCCTCAAGGTACAAAGTTCACTACGCTCGACGGCGTGGAACGCACTCTCGACGAAGCCGACCTCATGATTTGCGACGCTGAGAAACCAATGTGTATCGCCGGCGTATTTGGCGGTCTTGACTCAGGTGTGACCGAAACTACTACCGACGTATTCATCGAAAGTGCATACTTCAATCCGACTCGCGTGCGTAAGACAGCTCGCCGTCACGGATTGAACACCGACGCTTCGTTCCGTTACGAGCGCGGTTGCGACCCTAACATCACTATCTTCACTGCCAAACTCGCTGCATTGCTCATCAAGGAGGTTGCAGGTGGCGAAATCTGTGGCGATGTGATGGACATCTATCCTGAGAAAGTGGAGCCGTTCAAAGTGGAACTCGAGTTGGCATATTGCCATCGTCTCATCGGTAAGGAGATTCCTACTGAAGAGATTAAGGCTATCCTCGCTTCACTCGAAATCGACATCAAGGCAGAGACAGCCGAAGTGCTCAGCCTCGAAGTGCCGACATATCGTGTCGACGTTCAGCGCCCATGCGACGTGGTAGAAGAAATCCTTCGCGTCTATGGCTACAACAATATAGAGTTTGGCATGGAAATGCACGCCAACCTCTCACAAAAGACTGCCACTGACGAGTCTTATCGTCTGCAGCAGCTCATCGCAGAGCAGCTCACAGCCGACGGCTTCTGCGAAATCATGAACAACTCTCTCTCGGCTATCTCTTACTACGAAGGCAAGGAAGTCTATCCGGAAGCGAAGTGCGTGCGTCTGCTCAACCCATTGAGCAACGACCTCTGCGTGATGCGTCAGACTCTCCTCTACGGTGGTCTTGAGTCATTGTCACACAACATCAACCGTAAGGCTTCGTCGCTCGCTCTCTACGAAATCGGCAACTGCTACTCTCGCAACCCTGAGAAGGAATCGACTGCTGAAAATCCACTCGCTCCATACGCTGAAGAACTCCACCTCGGTATCTGGATGACCGGCGACAAGACAGCGGCTTCGTGGAACACTAAGGCAGAGCCTGTCACAGTATTCGACCTCAAGGCAGTGGTGCTCAACGTGCTCCGCCGTCTCGGCATCGATGCTCGCACGCTCGACATGACTCAATCGTCAGACGAAATCTTTGCAGCAAAACTCGATATCCTCACCAAGGCAGGCAAGCCACTCGGCTCACTCGGTATGCTTCGCCACAACTTGCTCAAGGGCTTCGACATTGAGCAGGAAGTGATGTATGCAGAGTTGAATTGGGACGCTCTCTTCAAACTCGCAGCCAAGGTTAAGACCACATATCAGGCTATCCCTAAGTCACAGCCTGTGAAGCGCGACCTCGCATTGCTCCTCGACTCAGCAGTGACATTCCGTCAAGTGGAAGATGTGATCCGTCAGTCGGAACGCAAATTGCTCCGCGATGTACGCCTCTTCGACGTGTACGAAGGCAAAAACCTTGAGCCGGGCAAGAAGAGCTACGCTGTCAGCATGACACTCCAAGACCCTGAAAAGACACTCCAAGACAAGCAGATCGATGCAGTGATGGGCAAAATCATCATGAACCTCGAAAAGCAACTCAACGCTAAACTAAGATAATAACTCATACGAGCAGGTCGACCTCAAAGCGGCCTGCTCATATCAATAATAACAACAAACAAAATAAACATATCACTACAATGGGAAGAGCATTTGAATATCGCAAAGCGCGTAAGCTTAAACGTTGGGGCAACATGTCTCGCACATTTACTCGTATCGGTAAGGAAATCACTATGTGCTGTAAGGCAGGTGGTGGCGACCCGGACATGAACCCTCGTCTCCGCGTACTCATGCAGAATGCTAAGGCTGCAAACATGCCTAAGGATACTGTCGAACGCGCCATCAAGAAAGCAACAGAAAAAGACGCTACAGACTACAAGGAAATCGTTTACGAAGGATACGGTCCTTTCGGTATCGCTATCGTAGTCGAAACTGCTACCGACAACAACCAACGCACCGTGGCTAACGTGCGTAGCTACTTCAACAAATACGGCGGTTCGCTCGGCACATCAGGCTCTCTTTCTTTCCTCTTCGACCACAAATGTGTGTTCCACCTCAAGCCAAAAGATGGCATCGAACTCGAAGAACTCGAACTCGAACTCATCGACTTCGGCGTTGACGAACTCGAAGCTGAAGACGAAGAATGGGTAATCTACGGCGCATTCGACCAATTCTCTAACATTCAGAAATACCTCGAAGAAAACGAATTTGAAATCATCAGCGCCGAGTTTGAACGCATTCCTAACGACTTCAAAGAAGTGACTGCTGAGCAACGCGAAGTGCTCGACAAGTTGCTCGAAAAATTTGAAGACGACGAAGACGTTCAAAACGTATTCCACAACATCAAAGAAGACGAAGAGTAACCCTCAACGAAAGCGCTGAGTAACCTCGAAGTAGGTGCAGAGTAATATCTGTGATAGCGCATAGAAACATCAAATAAAGCGAAGAGCATCCTCGACGAAAACGCGAGCAACCATCCTCGCTTGACCATCATAAAAGCCACTCCCTTTCCCGGAGTGGCTTTTCTCGTCTCTCCCTCGGCAAAGAGTCGGAGTGTATGTCGGTTGCACAAAGGAAGCCATCTGACAATTTCAGATGGCTTCCTTTGTTTATATTGCAATGCAGTTATCTGTGTGCAATTAGATTTGGTTATATCGCTACTTTGAGGGTGCGGTTGCCGAGCTGGAGGAGGTAGATACCCGGAGCAGGCACTTCGAGGCTGATTGGCTCGTCTACGGATTGCTCGCTACGGATTAGCACACCGTTGGTTGTATAGAGTCTGACTTCGACACCTGTCGGCACGCCCTCTATGCAGATGCTGTTGCCACAAGTCGATACCTTAGGACCCTGTCCGTCTACCTCGTCAATCGAGTCTACTTTGTTGCCCACGACGCCGGCCATTATAGACGGCAAAGAGCATTCGGCATGGTCAGGTTGCACAAATACGATATTGTCGACCACTATATTAAACGCACCGAGGAAGTCTTCTGCGGCTTTCACTGTGAGATATACGAGGTCTCCACTATTGCCGGTAAACTCTTTAAGACTTAGCGAATAACTTAGCAGACGGATAGAGCCGTCAGGTTGTGCTGCCGATGTCAGCACATGGTCGGATCTCTTTCTGTCGGACAGTTCCACCATGTAGTCGCCATCTTCTTCACAGAGTTCCAATCCTTCAGGGAGATAGATGTCGGCCTGGAATGCTGTGAACATGTCGCTGTTTTCGAGCTTGATGGCTATCTGTTTTGTTTCGCCGGCAGTGATTTCAAAGTCGTCGATGCACAGGTTGTTTGGACTGTCGACATTCTGAGCCACTCGGCGAGGCATTGTCTGTTGTGGATTCTCGCCTCCCAATATGATGTTGACGAGCAATACGATGTCGGTCACATTCACCTTGCCATCATCATTGAGGTCGACGCTTGACGGAACGAATCCCGGCACATCATCGCCCAAAATATAGCTTGCTGTGACTACGATGTCGGTCACTGTGACTATGCCGTCGTTGTTGGCATCACCTGGAGTCGGAACTACGCTCACAACGCATGTATCCTTAACATCGGTGCCTTCTGCTACGGCTGTAATCACCGCTTCGCCGATACCGACTGCTGTCACTACGCCGTTGGCATCTACTGTTGCCACTGAAGTGTCTGATGAGCTCCAAAGCACAATGCTGCCGGCTGCTTGCACAGGGAGAATAGAGGCTGTAAGTTTCACTGTTTCATCGAGGCGCAATTCGGCTTCATGCTTATCGAGAGTGAGCGATTTGGCTTGAACAGCCTTGACGATTACATGGCAAGCTGCAAATAGGTTGGTGCCGTCGGTGGTCGTAGCTGTGATGAACGTTTCGCCCACGCCGATAGCAGTTACTACGCCGTTTTGGTCGACAGTCGCCACAGCGTCATCTGACGATGTCCATTGCACTCCACTACTTGCTCCTAACGGAAGCACAGTTGCTGTGAGAGTCGCTGTTTGACCGATTTCGATGTCAAGCACCGACTTGTCAAGAGTGACCGATGTTGCAGGCATTGACACCACTTCCCATGTAAGATAGATGTCGCCGTTCTGCGTACCACTATTAAAACGCTGGTCATCACTGACTCGAGCAGTCGGCAAATGGAATGTATAAGTACCAAGTTCTGTGATAGCCGGATCAAGGTCGACTATGATCTGAGAACCGCTCGTTTTGATTGAAGTAGAAGGGATCGAATTGCCATTGATAGTAGCATCCTTAATAGAACCACTGGTGTAGATAGATTTAGCGAAAGTTATCACAATTTTACTCAAACTGCCGACTTCTCCCTCTGAAGGAGTCACGCTGACAGGCAACAATCGTTTCGGAACGATTTTCCATGAGCGACTGATAGTCTTATTAGTACCACCAGATGCACCGATGAAATAGCCATTCGGCACGTTGAGTGTGTATTGCTTTTCAACAGTCCAACCTTGACCATAACTTGGAGAGAAATTGATAGTTGCTGTCAAGCCGTCGTCGCTAATTGTCACTCTGACATCCTTACCATAGTTGCCCGGGTCATCAGTAGTGAGTGAGATTTTGTCGGCCTCTTCGGTAGAGTTGGCCATCGCAGAATTGACTGTCACTTGCTCGTTGAACGTAATAGTAACGGTGTTGAGATCAATTGCTTCCGAACCTACTGGGGTGACTGATACGACCTGCACCGGAGGGAGCACTACGTCCCACTCTATTTCAAATGCTCGGTTGAGCATCGAGCCATATTGGTCGTTGGACAATACGCCTGCCGGGAACACGAGGCGATAGTTGCCGAGAGCCGTAATCGCAGGTGATACGGTCGCCATGAGGGCAGGATTGTTTTTGACATCTTTGGTCTTATATGTAGCCACAGATGCTACAACATTGTCATCAGCGTCCACAATGTTGAGCGTAGGCATTGAGCCTCCATTAGCAGCCATAATCTCGTTAGGGAAACTGATGAGAATGTCTCTGATCTGCTGCACTTCGCCTTCCATAGGGCTGACGCTTAGATAAGTGAATGTCTCCGGCACGATAGTCCAACTGCATGACACAGCTTCATATGAGCGATTGTTGGAGTCAGCCACGAAATATCCCGCAGGGATGCTTAGTGTATAGGTCTGTCCAATGACCCAACGCGAATTGTTAGGAGTGCTGGTGATGGTCGCTGTTTTGCCGTCGGAACTCATCGACACTGCGATATTGCTGCCATAATAACTACCGTTGCTACTCTTTAGCGTGATACTACCGGCTGATGTGTTAATTGATGCCGCCTTAGGGAATTTAAGCGTGATAGAGCTAAGACTTTCGGCAGTGCCTGCTGTAGGCGTAATAGATGAATATGTGAATGGAGCAGCCACGTCAAATGTGACATAACCATCGGCCATAAATTCGTCAATCGATGTGATAGGGAGGTTGGTGTTTGCTCCGCTCCAGCTCTTCATGCTTGGCACTGATGTGTCCGTAAACTCATCGACGCCATTATTGCCCGGGAATGGAGCAGTGTATGAATTGACTACACCGTATGAAGTCGCATCACTATTCGGAAGCGAATATTTTGCATTGGCAGCCACGACATAGAACTGTTGCTTGTGGCCGGCATTAATAGTGTTGTTGCTATGCTTGCTCAATCCTTCGGAAGCACGATAGATAATCAAGCCATGACCGGGAATCTCTTTGTCGAAACCCTTTTGCACGCGATACTCGAGGAGGAAATACTCGTTGCTTGTCGCTGTATTGATTCTCACAAAGCCATCTTTTGACTTGGCATACAACTTATGTTGTGAGCGACCACTGACAACTGTCGGACTTGCCCAACCGAAATCGTATATCTTGGTGTATGGGTTGAAGTGTGCAGGACACGCACCACCGGCAAGCCACTCACCGTCTGCCATTACGTCCCACATACCTGTTCCGTCGTAGCTACCATTAGTGCCACCATCAGTATCATAAAAGTCCTGCGTGCCCAATACGTGAGCAATTTCGTGACACATAACACCGATATTAGTAATGTAAGTATTCGTATCGTATGGGTCAGCAGGAGCGCGTAGTTCCGGAGAGCAAGAATAGTAACCGATTCTTGTACCATCGAGGGACAAATTGACTGTCCAAGAGTGAGCCCAGATGCAATCGCTACCACCGCCCGATTCTTCACCACGACCGGCATAGATGATGTGAATAAAACGATAGTTTGAGTAATTGACATCTTTATCAGCAGCTTTGATAGCCTCTTCTGCCATCTCACGAGGACGGATATCATTAGCTCCGGCAGTGGTATTAGCACCATAATAAGCACGATTATTAGAAAGACGATAGACTCCTGCTATGTCGGCTGTAATGTCAAATTGACCAAAAGAATTCTCCTGATAAAAGTCACGCACACTACCATAACGTCCACCTTCTGTGTAATTAAGCTGATTCATGAGCTTATTAAAGTCATCTTTCGTCTTACTGAAAGCACAGTCAGGATAATCCACTAAGATAATAAGCCCCTTTGTCGAGCCCGACACCGCTTTTTGCAAGCCATCTGCTGAACGCTGTGCCGTACGAGCCTGGCGAAGTTGATTGACCATACTGCGCTGAGATTCCGAATAAAACAACTTCTTTGGAGTCGCTTGCAAGCGACGTTGTACATCTATCGGACGCTTGGCTATATCTGTTGCTACGATGTCCGTAGGTACCAAGTCGCCCTTATCGTCGAGTTGGGCATAGACAAGATTGCCCACATTGTCATAAAGCAACGTGTAGCCATCTTCCGTTTCTGCCCACTTCAGACTCTCGTCACCCCTCAACTTAATCTTGACCACACTGCCATCAGGCTGCTTGAAGTCGATAAGACCGGGGTAAGCCACTGATGCATTACACAGCATAATGAGATTGCTCAATATTAGCAAAGCAAAGATGCGCTTACATTTATTTAATAGTGCCATACGATATATTTTTTGTTAGTTATTTTCTTGGTGATGTCTGCCGCAATCAAGCGACAGACACCGAGGTGTTTTGGTGGTAAAGGTCATCGGACCGAAGTCCGACGACCGGATTATGAGAAAGTATTAGGATTAGATTACCACCTTCACTATTTGGTTACCAACCTTCACGATGTAGATACCCTTCGCGAGGTTTTCTGCGTCTACGCGGAGACCATTGAGGTCGTAAACTTCAGCACCTTCAGGAGCTACGATTGAGTTGCCTACAACCTTCACTTCAAGTTCGTCGCCTTCAACGTTTTCGATACCTGTTGTTTCGATACCCTTCACGTTAGCAACAGCTGATGCGAAATGATACTTATTCTGATCTGCGTCTACGAATCTGATGTTGTCGATTTCGATTTGGAAGTCGCCGATGAAGTCCTTGTCTGCCTTCACTGTCAAGTAGATGAGGTCGCCTTCTGACTCAGCAAATTCGTTAAGACCGAGTGAGTAGCTCAACATGCGCACTGCGCCTGAGTCTCTCAATGCTGATGCCAATACGTGGTCAGCGCTCTTTCTTGCCGACAATGAGCTTTCGACGAGTTGGAGACCTTCAGGCAAGTAGAAATCTGCTTGGAATGCGATGAAGCCCATGTTGTTGTTGAGTTTCACTGCGATTTGCTTGGTTTCGCCTTCATTGATATCGAAGTCTTCGATGTAGAGACTATTGTCGCTGTTGGCCATCATGCGAGCGGCTACTGCTGCCGGAGTATTTTCGTCATCTTGTTGTGTGAGGATAATGTTCACCAAGTACACGATATCAGTCACATTCACCTTGCCGTCAAGGTTGAGGTCGGCTGCTGCGAAGATAAATGGGTCTACTTCATCACCGAGGATATAAGCTGCTGTCGCAGTCACGTCGACGATGTCGACTTCGCCGTCGTTGTTGACATCACCATCAGTTGCTTCTACAGTCACCACCAATGTATCGGCGATTTCTGTGCCTTCGATAGTCGCTGTGATAGTCGCTTGACCTACGCCTACTGCTGTCACAAGACCATTGGCATCAACTGTTGCCACCTTAGCGTCTGATGAAGTCCAGAGGATAGCCTTATTGGTTGCAGCGTCTGTTGTAGCTGTCAACTGTTGACGATCGTTAGCTTTGAATGTGAATGGATCTTGGTCGATGCTGACTGCTGTTGCAAATGTGTAGACAACTTCAAAGTCAATAGTTGCTTTCACTTCTTGACCTTCTGCTGCGCCGTTAGCCTTAGCTGTGATAGTCACTACGCCCGGTTTTTCGCCGAATGTCACCACGCCATTAGCGTCTACTGCTGCGATTTCTTCGTCTGAAGAAGTCCAAGTGTAAGTCTTGTCTGTTGCCAATTCAGGACCTACTGTTGCTGTCAATGCCACTTGAGCCGCACCTGTTTCAAACTTAGTTTCGCCTGCGTAGTTGATAGCGATTTTGGTTGCAGGAGTTGGAATGATAATCAACTTATATTCACCACGAATGTTAGTGCCTTCGATTGTTGCGAAGATAGTCACTTCACCTGTCTTGCTTCCGGCTGTCACTACTGCCACGCCTTCCACAACTGCTACAGTTGCCATAGCTTCGTCTGATGATGTCCAGAGCACATTCTTATTGGTTGTACCTGTCATATTAGCTACCAAGCGTACAGTCTCTGTATTCATGAGTTGGTTGTCGTCGTTAGGATCTGCCAATGAGATAGTCACATTTTCCACGAGAGTTGCGACTACTGTCACTTCTGAATAAGCTGTCAAGTTAGAGCCGTCGCCTGTCTTAGCATAGACCTTCACTGCTGCCGGAGTGACTGCAAGCGCTGTAACGACACCATTTTCGTTAACTGATACATATTGCTCGCCGCCTTCTTCTACATACCAAGAAATCTTAGGATTTGTAGCCTTATCGTCGACTGTTGCCACGAGTGTGGTCTGTCCGCCTGTTTCGAGCAACACTTCTGCTGGGCTGACTTCCAAAGTAGTTGCCATTGTTGCATCGACTACTACAGGGATAATATTTTCCAACACCACTTCGTTGCCGTTCATGAGTCGTGCGATAACGTTTGTTTGGCCGATAGTCTTACCGACTACTTCCACCACGCCTTCAGTGATAACGATTTCTGCCACTTCAGGTTTGTTTGATGTCCAGACAATGTCGGCTGCCTTATTAGTTTCCTTATCGAGAGTAGCTGTCAATGTCTGACGACTGCCGACTTCGAAGAGCACAGTCGCAGGAGTGATAGTGAGAGCTGTCGCGTGAGTGTAGACCACTGTCACAGGGATTTGAGCTGTCACGCCTGAGCCGTCGGTAGCAGTTGCGATGATATTCGCATTGCCTGCAGCCTTAGCCACCACATTACCTTCTTCATCGATTGCGACGATGTCAGGGTTGGAAGAGCTCCATTCAAATTTTGCTGAGTATGCATTTTCAGGAAGCACAGTCGCTGTGACCTTCGCAGTTTCATTTGTTTCGAGATTCAATGCTTCAGGAGCGATAGTGATAGAAGAGACGAACAAGCGACCCTCTGCGTTAGCTGCCGCTGCGTCTAATTCATATTCGTTACCTTCTTTGGTTGTGAATGCGATGTTGTTGATGGTGATTTGACGAGTCTGATTGTAGTCGGCAGCAGCCTTTACTTGGAATTTCACCAATGCATCGCCGCTGTTGCCTGCATAGTTGGCATTTGTCAATGAGTAGCTCAACAAGCGGATTGAGCCATCTTTTTGTACGCGAGTAGAGAATGTGTGGTCAGTGCCACGAAGCAATTGGAAGTCGCCCACCAATTCAAGACCTTCAGGCAATCTGACGTCTGCTTGGAATGCTGCGAAAGCTACTTCGCTATTGAGCTTGATAGCCACTTCCTTAGTTTCACCGCTGTAGATTACGAAGTCGTCGATCGACAATGTAGCCGCGATGATATTCCATGAGTAAGCGAGAGCAGGGCTCTTGCTGTTTTCTGATACGAAGTAACCCTTAGGGATATTGAGTGAGCATTGACCTGCTTGCCATCCTGCAGGAGCATTTGCTGTGATAACAGCTGTATATTTTTGAATTTCAATGTTTTCGATAGTAGCACCGTTGCTGAATGTAATCGCGCCGGCAGCTTCATTTACGCTGATTTGTTCTGGGAAATCGATAGTGATAGTACTAAGATCCATCACGTTTGCGCCCGCAGCAGGAGAAACTACGATAGAGTTAGCATCCATCTCAGGGATAGCCACAGTATAGTTCACAGTCACAGCCTCATTGTATGAACCGTCGGCTGCTGTAAATGATTTTTCAGGGATAGTGAACGAGTAAGCGCCTTCTGCCTTAATAGGTTGAGGAAGCGTTGCTTTCACTTGACCCGGAGTCGCTGTTGGAGCGAATGTAGCCTGCACGCCGGCAACATTGACTGTTGCGCTACCTGTAAGCACGCTTTCTGAGCCAAAGTTCAAAACAATTTCTTCGAGCTTATTGACAGTCGCATTATTAGCAGGCACAGCCGATTCAAATGCGAATGGCTCTACACCGGCTACGACATTCCACATTTTTGTGTTGTAAATATCATTATTATAATCTTCGTACTCACAACGCAGCATGTTTTTATCTATACTAATGCCATAAGTACCTACTTTTACATCTGTCATGTCCGTTATCACAAGAGATGTTCCTTCAATTTTAACATTAGGCGCATAGTAATCGGTCCACTTTCCGTTAGCGTCTCTTGTGCTGACTTTAAGCTTTTTTCCTTCATTAAGAACGAGAGTAGAGATACCTTTGAAAGTTACTCGAATTTCTGAAAATTCATCTAACTTTACATCACCAGCAGTAGGAGTAATGTCACATTCAATCCATGCGAATGCATTCGTGTTAAACAACACTGCTAACATGAATACAAGACTGAAATTTAATAGCTTTTTCATGTTGTAAAGATTTTAAAAGGGTTAATATTAAGATTATATATTTAGTATATTTTATATTGCGATTAGATGCCATTTTGAGTCATCTCGGTTGCACTTTGCCAAAATGCAACGCAAAATGTTTGGTACGTGCAAATATGTGCTAAACATTTGACATTTCCAAATATTCCGACAACTATTTTTGTGCTTTTTACGAAAAATATTGCTTATGTGACCTATATCACGCAACTCCTGCTTTCGTCCTCGATATGAGCAATAGCATTTTGCTAAAATGCATCGCGACCAAATTTATGCATAAAAAAGGTCACCGGGACTAAACCCGATGACCTCAAAGAGTGTTTTATGATTTTATTCTGATTGCTCGGATTAGATGATAACCTTCACGATTTGGTTGCCAACCTTCACGATGTAGATACCCTTAGCAAGGTTTTCTGCGTTTACGCGGAGACCATTGAGGTCATAAACTTCAGCACCTTCAGGAGCTACGATTGAGTTGCCTACAACCTTCACTTCAAATTCGTCACCTTCTACATCTTCGATGCCTGTTGTTTCAACGCCATTGACGTTAGCGACTACCGGCTGGAAGTAGCTTGCTGACTGATCAGCTTGTACGAATACGATATTGTCGATTTCGATTTGGAAGTCACCTACGAAGCCTTCTTCTGCCTTCACTGTCAAGTAGATGAAGTCACCTTCTGAGCCTGAGTAAGTGTCAAGATCCATTGAGTAGCTCAACATACGCACTGAGCCGTCTTCTCTCACTGTTGATGCCATTACGTGGTCTGCGCTCTGTCTTGCTGACAATGCACCGTCTACGAATTCAAGACCTTCAGGCAAGTAGATATCTGCTTGGAATGCTGAGAACGCCTTGCTATTGACGAGCTTAATAGCGATTTGCTTAGTTTCGCCTTCATTGATTTCGAAGTCTTCGATTGAGAGGCTGTTGCTGCTATCTGCAAATCGACGAGCACGGTTGATGATGGCTTGTTGTTCAGGTGTTGCTGCAGGCTGATCCAAAATCAATCTTACCAATCTTACGATGTCGGCGATGTCGATTACTTGGTCGTTATCCAAATCAGCTGCCGCGAAGATGAATGTATTCACTTCTTGACCGAGGATATAAGCTGCTGTCGCAGTCACGTCGACGATGTTGACGATTGCGTCGTTGTTGACATCACCACGAGTAATCTCGAGAGTAATCGCTTGTTCAGCTGTCACCACTGCAGTTTCGCCTTCGAAGATTTGAGCCTTGATGGTCACGCCATCTTCTACATACTTAAGAGCTTTCACTGTTGCGACACCTGTCTCCGGATCTACTGTGATTTCTACACAGTCTTCAGGGTCTGCGCTCCAACGGATTTCCTTGTTGGTGTCAGCTGTCGCTGTCAATGTCAAGCTTTCGCCTGCCTTGAGTATATTATCATCTGAATCACTTGTGATTGTGATTTCTGTTGCGAGAGTATAAACCACGTTGAATGTCAATGAATCATAAACTTCTGCGTCATCATTAGCTGTCGCCGTCAATGTCACTTCGCCTTTCTTCTGACCAAACACCACTTGGTTGTTTTCATCTACATAAGCGATGTCAGCGTCTGTTGTTGACCATGCGTAAGTCTTGTCTGTTGCCAATTCAGGACCTACTGTTGCTGTCAATTCAAATGATTCGGCATCTGTTTCAAATGTTGTCACACCTTCATAATTGATTGCGATTGTTTCAACAGGAGTCTTAACGATATTCAACTCGATAGAGCCTTGAACGTTTGTGTTTTCTACTGTTGCATATACTGTCACTGCGCCCACTGTTTCATTTGCTGTAACCTTTGCAAAGCCTGTTTCAGCATCAACTTCTATAATTACATTTTCTGCAGGGTCTGCAGTCCATACGATAGGTTTAGAAGTTTCAGGTGTCAATGTAGCTTTCAATTCTACAAATTCAGTGTGCTTAAGTTCTGTTGTATCATAGCCTTCTACCAATGCCACTTCCACGTTTGTTGCAAGAGTTGCAAGAACGATTACTTCTGCTGTATCTGACTTGTTAGAACCATCGACTGTAGTAGCTTTCACTACTGCAGGAGCTTCTGCCGGAGTTACCGCGAGAGCTGTCACTACACCTGTATCTGGATCAATAGAAACATATTCTGTACCACTCTCTACTGACCAAACGACTCTCTTATTTGTTGCAAGTTCATTTACTGTCGCTGTAAGAGTACATGTACCGCCAATTTCAAGCTTCACATTCTTAGGGCTGACTGTCACTGATTCAGCAAGTGTAGCTCTGACAGTCACTTCTGATGTTGCTTCAAGCACTACGTTTTCGCCATCCATGATGCGAGCTGTAATGATGACAGGATTATTTTCTTCTGTCACTGCGATAGCTTCAACCAAACCGTTTTCATCAACTGTCACCTTTGTAATGTCTGATGAACTCCATACGATAGGCTTATTGGTTTCCACTTCTTCATCATTAAGATTTGTAATGACAGCTTCCAATTGTCTTGTCTGTGTAGCTTCGATATTAAACGCTACAGGATTGATTGCAAGTTTTTGTGCATGAGTGAAGACCACTGTTACAGGGATTTGAGCTGTAACGTTTGAGCCGTCTTGAGCTGTTGCGATGATATAAACAGGATTTTCTGCGTCTGTTGGTTTAACAGCTGTCACAACACCATATTCATCAACTGTCACATATTCAGGGTTAGATGAGCTCCATACGAAAGTCTTATCGTATGCTACTTCAGGAAGCACTGTTGCTGTAACTGTTACTCCTTCTTGATTCGTTTCGAGATTCAATGCTTCAGGAGCGATTGTGATAGAAGCGACGTATGTGCGAGAGTCGATTTTTCGAGAAGTAACGTCGGCCAATAAATATTTCACGCCTTCACGGTCAGCAAATTTGATATTGCTGATTGCGATATTGTCGCCATTGAAGTTATCATTCGCTCTTACAGCGAAAGTCACCAAAGTACCTTCATTTCCGGTATAAACTTCACCATTATCAGCATAGCTCAACAAACGGATTGCTCCAGGAGTGTTTCTTACTGTGCCGTTCATTATAGTATGACCATTGCCTCTGCTTAATACAAAATTACAATCAGAGCCTACGATTGGTTCTACTGTCAAACCATCAGGCAATACCATATCAAGTTGGAATCCCGCAAATAAGATGCCGTTTGTCAATTCTAATGTGACATTCGCCACATCACCCTTGAAAATATATTCCGGTACTGTGATGCCCAAAGAAGCTTTAACCACGTTCCAAGAGTATGAGAGAGGATCATTCACGCTTGGTGAATTTTGTGCTTTAAAGAATCCTTTAGGAATAGAAAGGCTTACAGTGCCTGCATTGAAAGTTGCAGAGCTTGTAATAGTCGCTGTTAGACCATCTGCACTCATTGTCACTGCATCGACAGCTTGTTCACCAAGAGTAACATTAGCTATGTCGCCTACCACCTCTGCTGGCTCAGCAAACGGAATAGTAATTGTACTGAGATCCATCACTGTTGAGCCGACTGCAGGAGTCACATTCTCAACTGCACCCATTTCTAATGGTTCAGCTTCAATAATGTAATCTACTTCAATATTACCATTTATCAAACCGGATGATGCATTCTGTCCTGTAGAGATTGCACCGGCTGGGATTCTAAATGTATATACTCCCGGTTCTGTTATAGGGCCATTCGTCGGGCTGAATGTTATTCGGTTTCTTTGAGAATAATCTCTATGAAATTCCTTCTTTGGTTCATTGATATAGTTTACTCCATCCTTAAAAATACCGGTGGTTGCTTTGTCAAAACCGGTCCAATTTGTTTCAGCATCAAAAACAACACTAATCTCGCTGATTTCACTTACCTTACCCCCGGCAGGTTCAATCGTGTGAGACATAGGAATTCTATAATATATAGTGATTTCTGCATTTTTAGTTCCTTGAGTTACCGCAAATCCTGTAGATACTGAATTGGCAGCCATTTTGAAAATATAAGTTCCCGGAGTAGTTATAGTTCCTCCTGAAGGTTTAAAATGATATTTTGTACTATTATCACTTTTTGTAACTTCAGTGGATACATAATTAATCAAATTATTTCCATCACTATCAAAAATACCAGTTGTAGCACCTTGAAACTGATTTGAAGGAGCCGATTGGTCAAAAGTGACTATAATCTCGCTGATTTCTGTAACACAGCCTTCTGCTGGATATACCGTGTGAGAAAGTGTTTGTGCAATGGCATTCGTGTTAAAAAGCACTGCTAACATGAATGCAAGACTGAAAGTTAATAGCTTTTTCATGTTGTAAAGATTTTAAAAGGGTTAATATTAAGATTTTATATTTGTTGCTATTGGTTAATATACGATATTGTATGATTGCAATTTGCCACAATATATCGCAGAATAATTGACACTTGCAAATCTATGTGAGATATTCGATATTTCCAAATTTTTCGCCAACTTTTTTCGTGTTTTTCAAGAAAAATATCGTTTATGTGACCTATGTCACACTTTCCTCACGCCAATCTCCAAAGCAATTAACGAGTTTAGCCAAATCCGGATTGCTACTCAGAGCATCAATAATTTTGATAATGCCACTTGGTTTTCTAAACAAATTTGTTTATCTTTGCACCATGAATAAAATGATCGAAATACTTAAGGGATTACACCCCGGTCTTTTCTTGCAGCGAGAATTGGGTAATAGAAAGCTCAAGAGTGGTCATTTTGCCGAATCAATCGGTGAACATCCACAGACTCTGAGCGCCATTATTCGTGGACGTAGGTCAATGAATACACCTCTTTCTCTACGTATTGAGCAAGCGCTCGGTTTAGAAGAGGGTTTCTTAATGACTCTGCAGGTGTACTATGATATAGCAGAGGAGAAACGCAAACTCTCGCATAGCCATCGCCCTGACCTCACAAAATTCCGTAGCACAATATTTTGGGACACAATGATTGAAAACATCGACTTTACAACACATAGCCGATATGTAATCAATCGTGTGTTTGAGCGAGGAAATGAGGAGGAGATAAAGGAAATCATTCGTTTCTATGGTCGTGATGTCATATTGGATAAAATCAATCTAAATACAAAGTCACCATTTGAAAACAATATAAAAGCAAACATCAAGCAGTATCTTGACTATGAAACATAAAGAATTACAATACCAAACCGTTAAACCAATTCTACGTTCTACGTTAGAACGTTTGATGAGAATAGATGAGTTTAGACCGTTTAGATTAGTTGGTGGCACTTCATTGTCACTTCGCTATGGTCATCGTATATCAGATGACATCGACCTCTTCACTGATGCAGAATATGGATCAATAGACTTCCAACTACTGCAAGAAATACTCCGAAGAGAGTTCCCTTATTGTCAGGGTGATTGTGGAGAGATTGTCAGCTTTGGGACTTCGTACTTAGTCGGCAATTCGAAAGAAGACAATGTAAAACTTGACTTATTTTATACCGACCCATTTATTCGTCCTATGGAGCAAATAGAATCAATTCGCATGGCTTCCTTAGATGACATTGTCGCAATGAAAATGGATGTAATGTCAAGGGGCGGTCGCAAGAAAGATTTTTGGGATTTGCATATATTGCGAAATAAATACACCATCGAACAAATGTTGTCTCTATATAAGGAGCGTTACCCATACGGAGCAACAGATGAGGAATGCATTGCAGGATTAACCAATTTTTCGGTAGCGGATTCTGATCCGGATCCTACTTGCTTGCTGGGTAAAAAATGGCAACTAATTAAATTGGATTTTGTAGAATAACTATTGGTCAATTTTTAACATCAAAAGATTTCAAACCCACAATATCAGAATATTAAACAAAAGGAAATCAGCCATTTACGATTGAAAATGACTGATTGGCATTTGTTGTTGGGGTGACAAGATTCGAACTTGCGACCACACGCCCCCCAGACGCGTACTCTAAACCGGGCTGAGCTACACCCCACAAACATCTTTCCTTAGCAATTCCCGACCTATATCAACTCGCATAAATCAACATTAAAATATGCTTGCCTCGGAAATTGTAATTATAACATAATACATTGTGTATCAAGACATTTATGCATGTAGGAAGAGGAGTCGGGCGCATGGGCCTGACTCCTCTGATTGTTGATATTAGTCGTTAAGTCGCTTCTGTCGCTTTGAGTCCTAAATGCAGCTGTTGTCGCTCTACGAGTAAGCATCTGAGGCATTTGCCTCTGCGAGTGTCTGTCGCTTTGAGAGTGTACACCCGATGTAGCCGAGTGCCATCTATGTAGCTGTTGTCGGTTGCGATGCGACGCTACATGAGTGTGTCGCTTACTTGACGAAGATGCGATATTCCCAAGGCTTGAGAGACTTAGGCAACTCGGCCGGTTTGCCACTGAAGTAGTCGGTCAAGCCGTCGACATTAGGGGCATTGACAAATTCTGCCGAAAGGGTCTCGTTGCTGAGGTTGACGATTACGGTCACTCTGCGGTTTTGATATATGCGAGAGAATGCGTAGATGTCGGTCTGTTTAGTCGTGTGACGTTCCCAGAGTTGTTTAGCCACGCCGGCGTCAAGTGCAGGGTTGTGTTGCTTCAAAGCGTTGAGTTTGGTGTAAAACTCTGTCCACTTGTTTGGCGTGTAGTCTGGAGTGATGTCGTGCTTGAAGAATTCCCATGCGTGGTCGAAACCGACTTCTTGGCCCATGTACATCATCGGAATGCCAGGAAGGGTGTAGGATAGCACAGCAAATGCTTCTACTCCGTCGGTGTAACGGTCAAACTCGGTGCCTTCCCATGAGTTAAGGTCGTGGTTGGTAATCATGTTGAGGTTCATGCCGCCATTAGGGTATTGCTTCTTCTGGAGCATCAAAAGTGTGTCGATTGACAGCGCAGTCTTGGCAGGGAGCTGTTGCTTCTTGTCGATGGCATATTTGTTGATGCCTTTGGTGGCAGCGATGGCGTTGAAGAGGTCTTTCATCGGCCAGTTGTAGTCGCTATCGAATGCAGAGACGAGGAGCTCAGGTTTAGATGCTTCGGCAAGCATGAAGACGGGTTTAATCTTGTTGAGTTCGCGGCGAGCTTCTTCCCAGAAGTCGGTAGGCACTTCGCCTGCGACGTCGCAACGGTAGCCGTCGATGTCGAGCTCTTTAACCCAGAATTTGAGTGCGTCGAGCATCTGTCGACGGAGCATCTTGTTGCTGTAGTCGAGTTTGTAGGTGTCGGTCCAATCGTAAGGGCTTGTGAACTTGCCGTTTTCGCGTACATAGAATTCGGGGTTGGTGCGAGTCCAAGGGTGGTCGCAACCTGTGTGGTTGCAGACTTCGTCGAGGATTACCTTCATGCCGAGGTCGTGAGCAGTCTTGACGAGTCGGCGGAAGTCGTTGATGTTGCCGAATTCCGGATTGACAGCCTTGTAGTCGGCCACAGCGTAGTAGCTACCGAGTTCACCCTTGCGATTTTCTTTGCTGATAGGGTGGATAGGCATCAGCCAGAGGATGTCGACGCCGAGTTCTTTGAGTCGTGGCAATTCTTTGCGGAAGGACTCAAAGGTGCGACCTTTTGTGCCTTGGCGGAGGTTAACTTCGTAGACCACAGCGTTTTTGCTCCATTCGGTGTGGCGAATCTTGGTCTGAGTGTCGCCATACATCATCTCTTGAGCAGAGACAGATGGAGCAAACAATCCTGCCATTGCGGCAAGGATTGCAGCCCATTTTAAGCGTTTCATGACTTGTCGTATTATACGGTTAAGATTTCTTTTTCCTTAGCAGCGAAGAGTTCGTCGATCTTCTTCATGTATTTGTCGTGAAGCTTCTGAACGTCGCCTTCGGCGTCTTTTTCCACGTCTTCGCTAAGGCCGTTCTTGATCTCTTTCTTGAGGCCATCGATAGCTTCGCGACGAGCGTTGCGTACAGATACCTTGGCATTTTCAGCTTCGCTCTTTGACTGCTTAACGAGTTGCTTACGGCGTTCTTCAGTCAATGGAGGAATGCAGATGCGGATTACTTCGCCGTTGTTTTCAGGAGTTACACCGAGGTCGGAGTTGATGATAGCTTTCTCGATTTCCTTGAACATTGACTTTTCCCATGGAGTGATGGCGATGGTGCGAGCGTCAGGAACGCTTACGTTAGCCACGTTGGAGATAGGAGCAGCGCTACCATAGTAGTCAACGCGAATGCCGTCGAGCAGACGAGCAGATGCTTTACCGGCACGGATGTGCGACAATGTATCATCGAGATATTCGACAGCCATTTGCATGCTGTCTTCAGCTTCTTGGAGATATTCTTTAACTTCCATAATTATTATTGTTTAATTGTTAATATTCTGATATATTGTGAATTGGAGAGTGTTATTCGGCTGTGACAAGTGTGCCGATAGGCTCGCCATTCATCATCTTTTCGAGGTTGCCGACGATGTCCATGTTGAAGACATAGATAGGCATACGATTTTCCTTGCAGAGGGCAGTGGCAGTGAGGTCCATCACTTTGAGACCACGAGCAAGCACTTCGTCGTAGCTGATGGTGTCAAACTTGGTCGCAGTCGGGTCTTTTTCAGGGTCGGCAGTGTAGACGCCGTCGACGCGAGTGCCCTTGAGCATCACTTCAGCTTCGACTTCGATGGCACGGAGAGCCGAGCCTGTGTCGGTGGTGAAGAACGGATTGCCTGTGCCACAGCTGATGATGACCACCTTGCCTTGCTTGAGCGACTCGATGGCTTTCCACTTAGAGTAGTGTTCGCCGATAGGATACATGTTGATGGCAGTGAGCACTTGGGCAGGCTGACCCGCCGACTCGAGGGCAGAGCTGAGAGCAAGAGAGTTGATGACCGTCGCCAACATACCCATTTGGTCGCCTTTCACACGGTCGAAACCCTTAGATGCACCACTGAGACCACGGAAAATGTTGCCGCCTCCGATGACGATAGCCACTTCGGTGCCTGCTTGTGCAATGTTTTTGATCTGTTGAGCATACTCGCCGAGACGCACCGAGTCGATGCCGTATCCTTGTGAGCCCATCAGCGACTCACCTGAAAGCTTGAGCAATATTCTTTTGTATTTCATACCTATCTTAATGTTTTTTAGGCATACAATTATGCCAAATTAATTGATTTTGCACAAAGTTAATGCAAGCGCTCCGAAATTGCAAATAAATTGCAGTTTTTACCACTATTTTTATCTCCCTTTGTTGCATGTGGTACTTTGTTGTGACTCAAAATGGTCTGTCAATGAGTGATACGTAAAAAGTAGGTGGGATTTGGGATTAAGAGATATTTTTGCTAAATTTGCCGTATAAATAATTAGACATTAGGATATGAAGAGATTTTGTGTGATAGCAGTGGCAGCCTTGTGTGGGTTGTCGGCTATGGCTCAGCAGGCTATAGGTGTGGGTCCGAAGCGTTTATCGACAGAGGTGAATGCCGACAATAGTGTGACATTTCGTCTTCATGCTCCCAAGGCGGTGAAGGTAGAAGTCGCGGGTGATTTCTTGCCACCGATGGTGGTTGACGGTCAAGAACGCCGTGCTGTCGCTGAGATGACAGAGATGGACGGTGGAGTGTGGGAGTACACTACAGTCGGTCCGTTGAGTCCGGAGCTATATAGCTATCGATTCATAGTCGACGGTCAGGAGATGGCCGACCCGGGCAATGTGCATCAGCTCCGCGATGTCAGCACTATCACCAACATTCTGATTATCCGAAACTCGGAGTGCGACGATCTCTATTCGGTCAACGATGTAGCCCATGGCAGTGTGTCGAAGGTGTGGTACAAGAGCGACAAACTTGGTCTGAATCGTCGCTTGACTATCTACACACCACCGGGCTACGAGAGCAGTCGCAAGCGCTATCCTGTACTTTATCTGTTGCACGGCATGGGTGGCGACGAGAATGCGTGGTCGGAGCTTGGTCGAGCGACGCAGATACTCGACAATCTCATCGCTCAAGGCAAGGCAGAGCCTATGATTGTGGTAATGCCTAACGGCAATGCTTCGCAAGAGGCGGCTCCGGGCGAGACATCAGAGGGGTTGAAGCAGCCGTCGTTTATGTTGCCAAAGACAATGGACGGGTCGTTTGAAGAAGCTTTCCCGGAGATAGTGGCGTTTGTCGATAAGAACTATCGCACGCAAGCCAAGAAATCGTCGCGAGCGATTGCCGGCTTGTCGATGGGTGGTTTTCATGCTATGCACATCTCCAAGGAGAATTCCGACATGTTTGACTATGTAGGACTGTTCTCAGCAGCGGTCTTCCGTGGCGATGCGGCGACATCGTCGGTCTATGCCGACATGGAGCAGAAGTTGAAGGTGCAGTTTGCGAAGCGACCACGCCTCTACTGGATAGCAATCGGCGATAAGGATTTTCTTTACGAAGAGAATGTGAGATATCGTGCATTGCTTGACGCTGAGGGATATGACTATCTATACTTTGAGAGTGGTGATGGTCATGTGTGGAAAAATTGGCGCATCTATCTCAGCAAATTTGTGCCGATGTTGTTCAAATGAGAGTAAACCATTTAGCGATAAATCACTCATAGAAAGAGATGAAACATAAGAGACAAATGACTATACATGACATAAAGAAGCGTGCAGGAAGCATGGTGGCATGTGGGGTGGTGGCGTTGAGCGTTTCCACCGCCGTTGCGTCAGCACCATACCTGACAGAGTCGCTTCAAAACAGCGGTGCGTTGGGCTATCTGTCGCGTGCTCGTTGCATGATGACCGACAAGAACTATGTCGGCGCTATCGACCAATTGAATCAGATACGAAATTTTTCGGTCAACCTGTTGACTGACAACACTCTTCAGGAGTGCGACTATCTCTTGGCTATGGCTTATTATGAGCGTGGCGAAGAGGAGTGTGTGGAGATGCTACGCAAGTATCTCAAGGACTATCCTTCAGCGCAGAATGCTCTGCAAGCTCGTCTGACGCTCGGCGACTATCATTTCTATGCCGGCGAGTACGATCGTGCCGTGCAAACCTACAACGAGGTGGACTTCGATCGTCTGAACGCATCGATGCGTAAGGCGTATTCCTATCGCAAAGGTCTGGCGTTGACCAAGGTCGGTCTTTTCGACGAAGCTCGTCCACTCTTCAGAGCGTTGCTCAAAGACAGCGAATATGGCAATGCGGCGCAATTCTATGTTGCCTACTTGGACTATGTCGCTGAGGACTACGACAAGGCTCTCGAAGGATTTCGCAAGGTCGACAACACTGTGGCAGGTCACACTCAGCGACAGGGCAAAAAACGCAATTGGGAGTACACTCCGACAGGTCTTGAAGCCGGCTACTACATCACCCATATCGAGTATCACAAAGGTCAATATCAAGATGTTATCGACCACGGTCGTGACTTGATGCAGAAGAGTCCGGTCAAGGAGTTACTGCCCGAGATGAACAGGGTGGTCGGCGAAAGCTATTACAAGACAGGCGTGGAAAGTGTCGCCGCTCAATATCTTGAGACATACCTTAATGCGACTGAGTATCCGGTCAATACGGCTGTCTACACCATGGGTGTAATAGAGTATAACCGAGGGGATTACGAAAGAGCAGCCGAGAGATTCCGGTCGCTCACCGATGGCAATAACAATGTGACTCAGAGTTCATACCTCTATCTCGGTCAGTGCTTAATGCGTAAGGGCGACAACTCTGCTGCAGCTATTGCTTTCGAGAAGGCCTACAAGATGGGCTACGATTTCAAGGTGTGTGAAACGGCGCTCTACAACTATGCAGTGGCATGCACTGCAGGCGGACATGTTCCGTTCGCTTCATCGATTGACTTGCTCGAAGGTTTCATCGAGCTTTATCCGAGGTCGAAATATGCTGCTACTGTCGATGAATATTTGGCGACAGTCTACTATAAAGACCACGACTACGCTCGTGCGTTGACAAGCATCAATCGTATCGCATCGCCATCGGCTAAGGTGCTTGCTGCCAAGCAGAAAGTGCTCTATGCGCTCGGTGTCGAAGCGTTGTCGAATGGTCGATACGCAGATGCAGTCGGCTATATGGCAGACGCCTCGGTGATGACCGATTGCGACCGAATGCTTGCCACTCAGGCTTTGCTATGGAAGGGTGATGCCCACTATGCTACAGGCGACCACAAGCAAGCCCTCCAAGCCTACAACGCCTACCTCAAGAATGCAAAGTCATCGGATGCAAACTATGCGCAAGCCCTCTACAAGACTGCTTACGCTCAATATATGCTTCACGATTTTCGCTCGGCTCAGTCGACGTTTGCCAAGGCTGCGCCAAAGTTGTCGGCCACACTTGCTGCCGACGCTGTGCTCCGAGCAGCCGATTGTAGCTACTACATCGGTCGTCCGTCGGAGGCTCTCAAGGGTTATGCCGATGCCATCAAGAAGGGCTGTAAGACTGCCGACTATGCGGCTTTGCAGCATGCCAATGTGCAAGGAATGCTCGGTAAGAACTCTCAGAAAATCAGTGAGTTGAATAAATTTATCAGCGACTATCCGGAATCGAAGTGGTTGCCGGAAGCGATGCTTGAAAAGGCTCAGACCTATGTCGAAATGGGCAGATCGGGCGATGCTGTCGAAGTCTATCGCGACCTGATGGCTCAGTATCCGATGACGACCGAGGCTCGTGAGGGTACGCTCCAGATGGCGATTACGCTCTCCAACATGGGCCGTAGCACCGAGGCAGAAGATGCTTATCGCGAAGTGATTCGCCGCTGGCCTACAAGTGAGCAGGCAAGCTCTGCCAACGACGACTTGCGTCGTATCTATGCCGGTCGCGGCGAGCTGCAAGAGTATCGCAAGTTTCTCGCATCGATACCCAACTCTCCACAACTCAACGACGACGACATGGAGCAGCTGACCTTCGAAGCAGCCGAAAGCGACCTCGCCGATAATGCCGACAATATCGCCAAGATGCAGCAATATGTAGAGCAATATCCGTCAGGCAAATACCTTGCTTCGGCTCTCTACTACATCGCATCTTATCACCGAACTCATGAGCAATATGCCGAAGCTCTTTCGGCTCTGAATACCCTCATCTCAAGCCGTGGCGACTCCAACTATGTGTTGCCTGCACTGAGCATGAAGGGACAAGTGATGGAGCAAGGTGTGCTTGGTGAGCCGATGGATATCGTTAAAGTATATAAGGAACTCGAGCTCCGCGGTGGTGCCGAGTATGCCGCTCAAGCCTATGCCGGAGTGATGCGCAACTCGCAAAGTGCTGCCGACAGACTCGAATATGCACAGAAACTGCTGTCGCTCAGTGGCTTGACCACCGAGGAACAGGAAGAGGCTCGCTACTATCATGCGCAAGCCTCTATCGAGTTGGGCAAGAAATCGCAAGCCGAAGAGGACTTGAAGTCGCTGATGGTCAATGTCAAGAGTCTCTATGGCTCAAAGGCTGCCGTCGAATTGGGTGAACTATATTTTGCTGACTCTCGACTTGATGAAGCAGAGAAAGTGTTGACCGACTTCACTGATGAAGGCACACCTCACCAATATTGGCTCGCACGAGGCTTTATCGCTCTGACAGATGTCTACCATGCCAAGGGACAAGTGTCGCTCGCCAAGGAGTACATCCGCAGTCTTCAAGAAAATTACCCTGGCGATGAGCCGGACATTCACGACATGATCAACCAACGCCTTAACAATTGGAAATAATGAAACGCAAGATATCACACCTCTCTCTCCTTCTCGCTTCTGCAGCCGTGTTGCCTATCGGTCTGCAAGCACAGGAATTGAACGAGTCGCTCACCGTCGAAGGGGAATACACTCCCGAAATCAACCTTCAAGAACGCATCAACGAGCTCCCTGCCAAGGTCGAAAGTCAGGTAGACTCGCCTGATTTGAACTACTCGTCAAGCGGAGTGCCGACCGATTTCGGCAATCAGATATTTGCCATGCCCGTGACCGGCTGGCGTAGCACACGCGAGGTGAGCAAACAACGTGGATATGTCGACTTCGGCATGGGCTCGTATCTCAACATCGTCGGCAGTGCCGGCTATCGCGTGATCGACAGCGACAAGACGAAAGCCGGTATTTGGTTGCAACACAATTCGTCGACCGGTTTCGTAGTCGATGAATATGACTGGACAGGCTATTCGCCTATGGAGTACATGCCCGACAAGATCAAGAAGTATCGTTTGGACTCTCGCATTGGTCTTTATGGCTCGCATGATTTCGGTGTGGGCAGACTCAGCGCCGACCTGTCGTATCATTACGGCCGATTCAACTACTATAGCACCTTCCCATCTTATAAAAACCGTGTATGGAACGCCAAAGAGCCTATTATGCAAAACCTCAACGAGGTGGTGTTCAATGCCGATTGGAGAGGTGAAAATGAAGTAGCGAAGTTGGACTATCGACTTGATATAGGCTACCATCACTTCGGATATCAGCATTTCTACAATCTTTCAGCCGGACCATCAAAGGCGCAGAAAGAAAATCATTTCATGCTCGGTGGAAACTTGTTTAAGAGGCTGGAGCGTGGTTCAGCCATCGGCTTGGATATTGATGCCGACCTTTTGGTCTACAGCGACCCTAAATACTTGGTGGACTACCATAGAAGGAAAGTCTACGGCATGCTGTCGTTTGCCCCATATTATCGATTCAGTCTCCTGGACCTCAATGTCAATGTAGGGGTGAAAGCCGACCTGTCGTTCAATGCCAAGACCGAATATGGCGGAAATGTAGAGAAGTACCGATTTGTGCATCTTGCTCCGCAAGTGAAAGCCGATTGGCGTCGAGATTGGCTCGGTGTATATGCCCACATCCTTGGCGGCTCGGAACTCAACACTTTGGCAGCCAATAGTCTACTCGACTACTATCAAAACCCGCAATCTCCAAGCACACTCCCGATGTATTCGCCACTCGACTTGCGCCTCGGTGTCAATGTCGGTCGATTTGCCGGATTCTCTGCCGAGTTGCTTTTCGACTATAAGATACTCGACAATGTGGCTTTTGGCGGTCTGTATATGAATTTCGAAAAGCCGTATTACGAAAAAAATATAATAGCTTTCACCAATCCGACAGTCGCTGATATGGACATCAAGGGCTGGCGTGCCGGGTTGAAACTCAGCTATCAATGGGCTGACCTTCTTGAATTGAATGGCGTGGGCTACTATGCTCTCCAAGATGGCGAAAAAGGCTACTTCAATGGCTACGACCGTCCGCGTTGGGTGGTCGATGCAAATGCGACCGTAAAACCGTGGAGCGCACTCAAGGTGACGCTGGGCTATCAATATCGCGGCGTGCGCAACCTCTATGACTATACTTTGAGTCGCCTCAGTGGAAAGCATGAGCCGCAGATGACCGTACATGCCAACCGTTTGCCCGACATTGCCTTGCTCAACCTCGGAGCATCTTATCGATTGCTCGGCGACAGCCTCACTGTGTGGGTTCAAGCCAACAATCTTCTCTCGTCGCCTACGGCTCTCTCTCCGGTCATGCCCGAAGAAGGTTTCAATTTCTTAATCGGTGCAGGCTACAATTTCTAACTTGGCACAGATTTTGCAAACAAAACGCCTGTAACATCAGTTTTAACAACAAAAACACAGCGTAGAGATGAGTAATGCTACTGCAAAACTAAAATATAAGAACGAGGACGACCGTTGCTACGGCTTGGCCGGCATGACTATCACTCTTGCCGCCCTTGATGCCATCGACCGTGTTGTCGCTATTTCGCTCGACGACGACTTTATGGTCGACTTCATCAACGAGTACTACTTTGAAGGCTCGCCTACAGTCTCAGCCAAGACATCGTGGAATCATATCCTCGAAAACTTCCACATCACTTCGGCGATGATGATATCCAACCTTATGTCGCGCCGACTCATCTATGAGAAGAAGGAGATAGACCGCGAGATGATCGACTTGCTTTATGAAACAATAGCCGAGGAGGGCAAACTATCGTGTTCGCTCGAAGAGGACGAGATACGCGAATTGTTTGAGAAGACGTTGTCCTACTCGCGTCGCATCTTTGCCAATCGTCGCATCTATCCGATGGTCGACAAGTTTGTGAAGACCATCAATGAGCGTCGCACGCTCTCGGGCTCCGAAGTCCGCGAAGAGCTCCACATCCTCCAGCTCCTCTAACCGTTGCCGACTACCATATCGCAATCCGCTACACATAGCAAAGGCCCGACACATCGTCGAGCCTTTGTCGTATATGATAGTGTTGAGATGTCGTTGACTTACTTGATGCGACCGCTTTGCATCTTGTATTCGTAGGAGTGGCGACCTTCTTCACGGAAGTCGGCTGCGTAGCGTGCCAACACCTCTTTGAATATCTCGTCATACATCGGGATAAATAGGTCGTCTTTAGCCTCAAGATGCGAAAGGATATCCTTGGCAAGGTTCTCGGTGAGACTGAGGTCGGTCTTGCCGTTGTAGAAAGCAGTGCCCTTGATAGAGCCCGGCGACACGTTGAGAATGCGGTTGGTCGTGTCGGCTTTTTCGAGCTCTACGTTGACGCTCTCGATGAAAATCTTTAACGCTGCCTTGCTTGCACCGTAGATGGCAAAGAGAGGCGACGACATGAAGCCGGCGATGCTACCCATCACGCCGCAATAGAAATCCTCCTTGCCCATGATGCGCTGATAGAAATGGTGGATGATGCGCACCACGGCAGTGGTGTTGACATTGAAGCTATTGATGATATGTGCCTCATCGACATCGGCAAAGTGTGCCAAGCGTCCGAATCCGGCCGTAATCATCAGCGTGTCGACATCGTCGAAACGGTCGAAGAGTGAGTAATCCTCTTGGCAGAGGTCAAACTGAATCGACTCAAACTTCGGGTGACAAAACTCTGCATCAATAGATGCACGGTCGACGATGTAGACCTTGTCGTATCTTGTGTCGTTTGCGAGGAGGGTGGCGATCGACAATCCGATGCCGTTGGCTCCTCCGACTACTAAAGCTCTTCTCATAGTTGATAGAAATTTTTGCGTTCACCAAATTGCTGCATCACTCGCGCCATGCAGATGCTTTCTTTAGGGGTGAGTCGTGACGAGTAGCGACGATTGTTGACAATGCACGACACAAACTCTTGTATCTCATATCTCAATCCCGGCTCGTCCCACTTATAGAAATATTTCTTGTTCTTGTTCTGGTCTTCGTAGCGCAGTTCGAAATAGTCGGTCTTCCACCATGGCGATGGCACATAAGCGTAGCCCTGTGTGCCCGACACGATGAGGTTGCCTTCGGTCTTAACGCCTAATCCGAGTTGGAACGAGCTGACGGCATTGTCGTAGAGCATGATGCCGCGAGAGTAGACATCGACGCCGTTTTCGTTCATGCGGCTATAGATGTTGATATTGCGATGGTCGGTGCCGAGGAGTTTGATGATAGGGAGCAGCGGATATGAGCCCATCTCGTAGAGCGAGCCGCCGGCCTGCTCGGGGTCTAACTCACGCACCAATTCTTCTTCGCTCCAAAGTTTTGACACAGATGCGTCGATACCCACCACATCGCCAATCAAGCCACTCTTGACAAGCGTGATGAGGTGGTTGAATGCAGGGCAATAGGCAGTCTTGTTGGCTTCCAGAAGCACCACGCCTTTCTGCTCGGCAAGAGCGTAGAGCTCTTCGGCTTGGTCGCCGTTGAGAGCCAATGGAGTTTCGCACAAGACGTGACGGCCTTGTTGGAGCGCATATTTAGTCTGATGATAGTGGCAGAGGTGGGGAGTAGCGATGTAGACAGCGTCACACATCTCTACAAGTTGCTCAAACGATTCAGCCATAGTCTCGATGCCATTCTTTTCGGCTACTTCACGAGCCACTTCGGCGTTCTGGTCGTAGACGGCTTGGACCGATGCTGCGGTCACCACCTTTGATTCCGGAATAAATCGGCGCGCAATGCGACCGCAACCGGCTACCCCGATGTTGACGGTCATATCGCTCTCGGCACGCAACATAGTCGACGAGATGCCTTCTGTGCGTGGCAGATAGACCACCTGACAAAACTCGTTGAGGTAGTCAAACTTACCCAACCAGTCAGAGCCGATGGCGAAAATGTCGACATCATATTTGAGAATGTCGTCAATCTTCTGGCCGGCATAGTCCTCGATGATGATTTGGTCGACAAGTCCTGTCGCTCTGACAGCATCGATACGCTCGATGACATTGTTTCTCACATTGAGTTTGCCGCGCTCTCTATCGAAATTATCATTTGTCACGCCGACAATCAGATAGTCGCCCAATTCCTTTGCGCGACGCAAAAGATTGATATGTCCTTGGTGTAGAAGGTCATAGGTGCCGTAGGTGATAACCTTTTTCATATCTGTGTTCGTTTTATGTTTGTTCATGGTCGCATGATGGGGCATCGTCGCATCTATCTTTTTTGCAGATAGCCGACTCTTTGCCCGACACGCTTTGAATTGCAAAGATACAACAAACGAGCGAGAAATACGAAGCTTGCTCCGATATTTTTCACAGCGAGTGCCACAAATCTTCGCGATTTATCGCAAAGATACAACAAACGAGCGAGAAATATGAAGCCGTGCTTCAATATTTTTCACAGCGAGTGCCACAAATCTTCGCGCAAGCAAAGATACAACAAATCGAGCATAGAAGCAACAAATTTATGTTGAGATGCCACAAATCGAACGATAATTATGAGTTTTGTCCCAACCTTTCTCAAGATATATCTCGGCATGCTCAATCTCGATTAGGTGACACTCCTTGTCGATGGCGAAGATAAACTCGTTGGTGTCGGTATCCCCATATCGTCAGCATCGCAATCGCAGAGCTTTCATTAAAAAGATATAGAAAGATAAATCGAACATCACATAAAAACAAACCGGGATGCTTGTTGTTGCAGGCATCCCGATTTTTTTTCACTCGTATTTTAATCTGCTATTTATGAGAAATTTATTTTATAAAGACTTTGGCTGTTGAAATTTTGTCATTGCTTGATACTCTGACGATGTAGATGCCTGTTGGGAGATTGTTGCTCGCAACTTCCATGCCGTTCACAGAGAATACGTTGTAATCGGAGTAATCTCCACTGACTACGATGTCATTTCCTTGAACGCTTATATCAATATTGTTTGCTGACAATTCTGCTACACTATCATAGTAGAAATCAGTGAATTTGCGCATTGTAGAATTTTCGATCTCACATCCAAGAATGTCCTCGGTGCTGTAATCGCTTACGAATGCGATAATTTCCATGTTGTTTGTTTCCCATTTCTCTTTGATACGGAAGTCATATTTGTATTCAAATGTGTCGTCTTCGTTCCACACTACTTTTTCTCCCCAACCTTCTGTAGAGTTGTATGCGCGAAGAACGTGATTATGAATGTATTCAGTGCCTGCGCCTGCTTGGTTCTGCGCCTTGATATCATTTTCGGTTAAGAAGATTGTAATGTAAGGAGGATTGTCGCAGAAAATCATGCTGCGTTCGCCTGTGACCACGACGTTGAGCATCATTTCTTCTTCGTCGTATGTTGCATCTATGTGTAGATCGACATAAGAAGGACGTTCAAGACGTCGGCGCAATTTGTCGATCATAAGGTCCTTAACTCCGGGACTCGCCCATACGCCTGTGCGATCGGACATAAATGCAGGTGCATACGTGCCGTTGCCTTGTCCATAAAGCCAAAGCATGTTTTGTGAGGCATTTACGGTCAACCAATCGGTGTAGTAGCCGGAGTGGTGGCAGACTACATTGATTTGATTAGGAAAATCTTCGCTCAATGTTTCGATTGCTTCATGAAGGAGTTTTGTGGCTGCAGGGCAATTTGAGCATTGCTCGGTGGTAAATTCTTCGACAAGGAGGTAACGTTTAAACTCTTTGTTAATCACGTCAAATGTGACGCGAGCACTGTTGTTGTCTGTATATTGGTCTTCGCCATCAGTAAGATTCATAATGACAATATCCATTGCGACGTCTGATGCCAATTCGCTAAATGGAGGTGTGATTTCGAATGTGAATGTTTCGGTCTGATTGTAGATGAGGTTGCAATCGATGTGTGATGTGATAGGGTCGAATCCCTCGATTGTACACTCTACGTCAAAACCTGTGATGGTTTCTGTCGCTGCATTAAGCACCTCCACAGATATAGGCATTGGAATTCCGATAGGATAATTTTCTTTGGTTGTAGTTGAGACCAATTCAAGGTCGTATTTTGGCAAATTGTCGCCTGTGACGATTGCCTCAATACTTGCTGCGCCATATTCGGAAGGAGACTCCCATTCGTCGGTTTCTCCGAGTTTGACAAACAGAGAGTTATTGACAAATGTGCCGACCGTAGAAATGCCGAATGCAGAGCCCTTTTGAGAGAATGTGTAGCCGATATAGAGGCCTTTGTCTCCTTGGATGGTGTAGGGTGTTGACAATGCGATGTCGTTCCATCCTTTTACGATTGTTTCTGCTGCTTGCTCCGCAAGGTTTTCTCCGTTAAGGTCGGCTCTAATCCATGTAGTGAGCGATGTTATATTGAGTTTTGAAGCAAGTCCTACTCTTATGGTTTCGATGTTATTGCCGGCGTGATTTTTCAACATAGATTCGGGCAGAAAAATAGCCGCTTCGATTACTGATGCTCCGGAGATGCCGAGTTCGCCACTTTTGGCAACTTCTCCCTTGCAGTAGCCGAGATGCATCGATTCTATATTAGCGTGTGCGCTTAGGAATGGTAACAGAACGACGAGGATGAGTAAAAACTTCTTCATAATGTTGATGTTTTAAATGGTTTGTATTTTGTAGGCAGAGGGGAAATCATTCCCTCTCTGCCTTGTAAGGATATAGGATATCTTATTTCTTGATAACAATCTTCTTAGATGTTACTGAGCCATCTTGATATTTAGACTTAACGATATAGATTCCGTTTTCAGGTTTTTCTACTTTAAGACCATCAATTGAATAGTATTCTTGGCTGATGATTACCTTGTTGTTGTCAAGAGCTTTGACGCTTAATGTGCCGTCAAGGATGATGATGTCATCAATCTTAAGCATCCACTTGTTTTCGCAATCGTGGTGACGGAATGCCAAACGACAAGTCTTGCCTGCGAATTGAGAAATGTCAACTTCGTTCTTTGTCCATTCTACATTTTGAGGAATTTCGTTATAGATTTCTACCCAGTCATCTTCGATGAGTTTGTTGCCGAGAGGTTTTTCTGTGATATATACAGTGTAGTTGTCACCGATATATTGGTCTGCAACTTGAAGACCTACCCACCAAGAGAGCAATACATTTTCTGTTGAAGTTTCAGGAATTGTAAATTCAGGAGAAAGAGCCCAGTTGTCAGGAGTCAATGCACCTAAATTGTAGTTGTAAGACATTGACACAAGTGCTTGACGACCGCTGCGCACATAAAGTTCTTCTTGACCACCAAGTAGGTTAGAACCAAGGTCCCAAGTCAAACCGTCGCTATCGGCATCGACTACATACCAACCTTTGGCATCTTTTTCGAAATCTTCGTAGAATAGGAATCCTTCTGTTGATTCTGCTACACCTTTACATTTTACTGTAAATTGACCGGCACTTGTTTCGATTACCAAGTCGCTTTCGTATGTGCCTTCTTCTGTAGGGTTGAAATATACAGGGATAGAAACTTTGCCTTGGAATGCGGTAGGATAAAGGTTTGAAATATCAGCTGTGAAAGGACCATCGCAACTTACGCTGAGGATTTCAAGGTTTTGGCTACCGATATTTTTCAAAGTAACTTTTTGAGTTTTGCTTCGGCTTCCTTCGTAGATAGTTTCAAATTCCAAATTATCAACTTCTATTTGTGCTGCATAGTCTTCGAAGTCGATAAGCACAAGTTTAAGTTTCTTGATAGCCAACCAGTCTTCGCCGAGGTATTCGCCGTCACCACCTTGATAGTAGTCGAATTGGATATATGATTGGTCGCCAGGAGTGAAGAGTGTGTATTGGCTGTAATCCATCCAATCATCAGATTTAGCAATCATTGCTTCTGAACTCATGTCGAATTCTGCGGCTGTATCATTGCCATAATAGTATTCACACCACCAGTATGAGTTCGTAGGCTGTTGAATCTTCACATAGTAAGATTCGCCACCGACATTTGTGTAGTCTTCTTTGTAAGGTGATTTGTAGCTGACTTCAGCATCCCATGAGAGAATACCAAGTTTGCCTTCAGGAATTACGAAAGAACACTTGAGGTAGGAAGTTGTAGGTGCATTGTCAATCACTTTTGAAGTGCTGTTGTATGCAATACCGTTTTCTACGATGTAAGGGAATGCAGGGTCGGTTTCAAAGAAGAATTCACCTTCTTCTACGATTTGTGAATAGTCAGGCATTTCGCGTACAAATGCGTGGCAATGAACTGTGATGTCGCCTGCTGTTGTAGTGATTACGATGTCACCTTCGAAAGTGCCGGCTTGATTAGCTTTAAATGTAGCTGTCACAGGGAGGTATTCCAATAGACCTGCTTCACCGGTAGGAATAGTGATAGTGAAGTTTTCAGTTGATGTAGCTGAAAGAACTTTGAGAGGTTGTTTACCTTCGTTAAGGAGTTGGATAGTCTGTGTTCCTGATACAGCATTGTCTTCGATGATGAAGTTACCAAATTCTACTTTATCAGATGCGACTGACACCTTAGAATCAACGGCTTCAACTGAAGAGAAACTGAGGTCGTAAACGAACAATTTGTCGTCTGCTACACAAGCGTAAGGTGCTTCATACACAAATCGTACTGTGTGTTTACCAGGGCCGAAGTTTTGTGAGTTAGATATGTCGTAGTCTGTTACATTTTGGAATAGGTATGCAGGATTTGCTGCATCGTCGATATAGATGCCGCCAAGTGCATTATAACCATAGAGCGATGTCGCTTCACCCTTCCATGAAAGAGTACCGATATGGTTTTCAGGAACTTCTACGATTGCTGTGAGATAAGATGGAGTGTAAGTTCTGATTCCGGCAGGGATAGTCATCTTCGCAACGCTCTTGCCTTCTACCATAGTTTCATCGATTGCCCATGGATATTCCATACCTGTGCTGAAACTGATGTCGCCACTCAAAACGATTGATGAGTAGTCCGGATAAGGGATAGAAGAGCCTTGCAATTGAACAAGTGTGTCGCCATTGTCGGTTGCAATAGTGATAATACCTTCGTATTCCATATTAGCCTCCGGTGCATTGAAAGTGACAGTAAACGTTTGAATTGCGAGAGGTTCGATGCTACCTGCATTAGGAGTCACTGAGAAACCTTCTCCTTCAACGTCGATAACATAATCACCGGCTGTATCGCCAATATTGGCCATCTTGAATGTTGAAGAAACCGGATAATTAACATACAATTCGCCGAAATCGATTGACTCTGCAAATACTATAACATCTGCTCCCTGGGTTTGATGAGTAAGGAGAGTAGAAGCAAAGCATTCTTGCACACCGTATGATTGGCTGCCGTCAGCTGTGAACATGGCGCAACCATAGTGGCGATCTGTAGTGATGGTATTATTTTCCTTGTTAATCTTGAAAACGAGTTCGCTATCGGTTTCTGCCATTGAACCGTCAGGTGCTACTTTACCTGCAAAAAGCACTGCCGGATAGTAGTTGTAGAAAGATCCGACAATAGTTGCATTTTCAAAAGTAGAAGGAGTAGGAACGGTGATTGTTCCTGCAGCTTCGTCGTATGCACCTACGATGTCGTATTCGACATTTGAGTTGTAAGGGTCGTTTGGATTGTCAAGGTCAAAGAGATTAGAGATTGTAGCGACCGAACCGTCGATAGTCACATCTACATTCCACATCCAAATGTCGCCACTCAGATATGCGAATGAGTATCCACTATACATGGATTGTTGCACAGCCATGTATGTTGTGGTCTGTGCTTCTGCCGCTCTGTAAATTTGGTTAAGAGTTGTTTTCTTTGGTTGTTCGTGCTTCGCTTGTTGTTGAGCAGTTTTGTTTTGCGGAGCATACTGTGCTAAATCGACTCTTTGTCGAAGATCGATTTGATCTGACGCACGTTGAATACTATTGCTTAGAGCATTCGGTTGAGCAAATATTGCCAATGCTACTGACAAACTTGCTAATGAAAGTAAACTTCTTTTTCTCATCGCAAATTGATTTTAAAGATTAATATTTGGTTTGTTTAAAATATTCGCATTTAAAAGTGTAATGCGAATTTAGATTAAAATTTTAACAAAACAAACATCTATATCATCAATTTACGATTTTGAACAACTTATTGCTATATTTTAAGTCTATTTGCTTAATTTTTGTGCGTTCTCTCGATAGGTGGATGGCGATACACCTATCTTATTTTTGAATAGAGTGTAGAAGTTTGACGGGGAGTTGAAGCCTATATTGTAGCAAATGCTTTTGACCGGAACAGTGTTGGAGGTGTCGGAAAGTAGCTCGACAGCTTCTTTTATGCGATAGTTGTTGATGAATGTAGAGTAGGACAGACCGGTGTTTTCGTTGATGACTTGCGATAGATAAGAACGATTAGTGTTAAGAAGTTGGGCCAATTTGTCAATCGTCAGTTCTGCATTGCGATAGATTTTCTCATTCGTCATCATATTTTCCAGACGTTCAAAAAGGTCTCGACTCTTTTCTTCGCTTAATGCAGAACGAGTGTATTTCGCATTTTCTTCTTGCGAAGGGTGATTTGATTCATCGTTTGATTTTTCTATTGTTTGATTATTCAGCTGCTCATTGAATTGCTCTAATTGTGCTTTCAGTTTACGCTCGTTTTCAAGGTTATCCAAATGAGTTTGAACTATTAATTTATAGCGTTTCTGAGTCTTGCGATATAAGAAAAGACACACTATTGCGCTTACTGCAATAATAACGACTATAAATATAAGTAATAGCATATTCTTGTCTTTACGTAGCAGTTCGGCTTCTTTTAGAGCATTCTTTTGCTTTTCTTCTGAGACTTTGTATCGCAAGTCAAGAATGCTGAACTCTTTCTCTTTTTCAGCATTGAGGTGCTTTTCTTTTATTGAGTCGAATTGTTTGTAATAGATAAGAGCATTATCGTAATCTCTTAATTGTTCGTATGCGTAGGATATGCTTTGCGCGATATTGAGGTTGAATGTTAGCAATTTGTATTTTTCTGCTAACTCTTTTGTCCTCAAGAAAAGGTCGATAGCCTCTTTGTGGCGATGTTGGAGGTTTAAAAAGTCGCCATAACGCAGTCTGACGTATATCTTGTCATAATCGTTTGTTTCGTCATAGTCAATAATAGCAATCTTATGAAACTCCTCGGCTTTTGTCGGGTTGCCAATCATTCCATAGATGTCAGCCATGAAAGAATTAAGATATTGTAGTTCGCAATTAAAGTCTAGGTTATTTGCTATTTTCATAGCCTCCTCCACATAGACAAGGGCTTCTTTCGGTTTGTTTGAGTTATATAGATAACATGCTATGTTGATGCCGGCACTGTATTGTGCTGACAAATCTTTGATCTCTTTTGCTTTTGTGTATGCATCGGTGCAGAAGTTGATGCCTGTACTATCGTTTTTTTGAAAATATACTGCTGATAGATTGACCAAAAGAGAAGTTTCCTTGCGAGTATCTTTTGCTTTGCGTGCTGACTCCAATCCTTTGTAGTAATGATTAATTGACGCAGAATAGTCTTGGAGAATAAAATGGTTGTATAATCCTAATGCTTTGTGGACTATTGCGAGTGTCTCATAATTCTCGACTGTTTCGCTAAAATCTGTGATAACTTTATTCAGTAGAGCAATCTTTTTGTCATAGTCATCTTCGTTTCCGATGGTCACTGCTGTTGTTACATATAGCGCAGTGCCGATGGCTTCAGTCGTCAGATTGCCAGATTTTGAGCCTATTTCAATAAGTTCAGAAGCTTTTGTTTTTGCTTCTCTATATTTTCTGAAATAACTTAACTCCAAACATTCATTTATTCTTATATCATCATCTTTATTGGATGATTTAGAGGCAAATAATTCAAATGAAAATATAAGAATTAAAAGTGATAGTGTGATAAATTTATATGATAGTTTTGGATATGCCATTTTTTGATAACGATGAGTTTATTTAGAGATTAGAGTCAAAGATGTGATGTCACTAATGACCTACTATGACTTAAATCATCGCAAAGATAGAAAAAATATTTTGTTTGAAAACAAAAAGAGATTCATATAATTGCAGATATGTAAAATTCGCTAAGTTGAGGAGTTCTAAAAAGGATATGATAGAGATTTATTATGCGCTCAAGGACTCCGATAGCAGTGCGCCTTGTGGGCTTGTTGGCTACGCCTTTGCTTTCAGATGACTCGGGACTGGCAGTGGCAAAAAAAGTGGTGGCGAGCCGTAGGGACTGCCACCACTTATGAGTGTGAACTATCGTGGGAGAGAAAATGTCGTCCGCGATAGAGCGTGTTTATCGGATTACAATTTTGCGACTGAGTTGCTTGCCGTCGACTGTCGCTACTGCGATGTATAGGCTTGCAGGGAGGTCTTCGACTATCATAGTCTCAGAAGTCGTTTCAGCGACTTTGATGCCGTCGACTGAGTAGATTGCAATCGATTTAGCACCTTGTGCGCTGAGCATTGTGCCATCGAAGAGGATAGTAGTGTCGTAGCCCTTGAGTTCTTCCACAGATGACACGCCGATAACCTGGCACACTGCTTCCAGACAGTCGTTCTTAGCCGTGATATTGGCTGTGCCTTCAGCGAGGATTTCGATGACGATAGCGATGTTGTGAGCATCGATGACTTCGATTGATGCCACTTTGGCCACGTTGTCGTCTGACGATGTGATGTCGATATCTTCTGCGTCTGCACCATAGACTGTGAGCACTATACTTTCGGTGTTGCCTTCGACTGCGTTGATTGATGCGATGTCGAATGTCAAGTATTTAGCCAATCCGCTGAAGTAAAGGTCCGGTGTATAGTCTGACTCCTTCCAAGGCTTAGAGAGTTTAGAACCGAAAGCAAATCCGTAGGTTTCATATAGTGCTTTGTCGGCTTCTGTCATGACGAGGTCAGCACCATTCACAGATGCTGCGTTGTCGGATGTGATGGTGTTGCCACCAAGTTGCATATCTGCATTAGCAAGGTTGCCTGCAAGACCTGTTTCGTGGATAGGTTCTTCGTCTGCTCCGAATTTCACTTGGTCGACAGTCCAACCGACGATGCGACCGATGCCCTTGGCGTTGCCGGCAACATTGAGTGCTCGGAGGGCTGCGATATTTTTGTAGATCACTTTTGCACCACTTGACTGTGCCCAGTCTGGCTCGAGGTAACCACAGATGCCGCCGGCGTTGGTGTTGCCTTGTAGGTCGGTAGATGTGGCTGTAATCATACCTTCGACAATGTTGTTGAAGATGTCGGCACGACCTGAAGAGTTGCCGACTACACCACCTACACTATGGCCCGCGCTGATGTTGGCTTTCACTTTGCAGTTGGATATGTCGCAGTCGCTACCTGTGATGCCGACTACGCCACCGACTTCTGACAATCCTGTGATTGATGAGTTCTGGGTATGGAGGTTGCCCACATGGCAAGCCTTGATGGTCGTAGATGTGCGAGTGTCGCCAGCAACGCCACCGACGTATGTTGCGTTAGGAGCGTCAATGACCAAGTCGTTGATAGAGCATGAAGTGATGGCTGTGTAATAGTTTGCTTCGCCAATCAAGCCACCGATGGTGTTGCCATTCTGATGGCCGTTGATTTTAGCATTGAAGATGTGGATATTGTCGACAGTAGCTTTCATTGACATGCCGGCAAGAATACCTGTGTAGTAGTTCTTTGGACGCATTTCGATGATAGGGTCGATAAAGACGATGTTATTGACCGATGATTCGGCGTCGAGCATGCCGAATAGACCGCAGTAGTCGGAGTCGCAAGAGATATACATGTTTTTAATCGCATGGTTGCGACCATCGAAGTGACCGGCAAAAGTCGGGATAACATTCCATGAACCTGACAAGTCCTTCATGTCAATATCGGCTGCTAGTGCATAGTAAGCATCAGGGTCGTTGGCTACTTGTTCAAGGTCGCCGGCAGAAGTGATGAGGTATGGGTTTTGCTCTGTGCCGTCGCCACCTGCCTCAAACTTCTCGAGTGGCAACTTGTAGAAGTCCACAGTGTAGATGTCTGTGTCATTGTGCAGATAAGCGATGAAGAGTGAAGCGTTGGCTGTGTTGGATGCGATGAAACCACCATTGAAGTATAGGCCTTTCACATCATCGTCTGTGAATTTGTGCAAGTAAGTGCCATCTTCTTTAGCGACGCAAAGCACGTTGCTGAGATTGCCTGAGTTGTTGCGCACCTTAGTGATGAACACATATTCGCGTGCTTCGTCAGAGTCTACGAGATAAGGGTTGAGGATTTCGTTGTTGATATATGCAGAGAAATACTCGGCGTCAGGACCGATGTTGAAGTCGGTGTAGTGGTCGATTTGACCATTTTTGTCATACCAGCCGATTGATGAAATCACATTGCCCTCAGCGTCGATGTCGCCTTGGCTCACTGAGATCACATATTGATAGTCGCCGTCGACAAGGCAACGGTCCATGTTGGTCGAAATCAAACGATTGTCGATAATGCCTGGCAATGCCACAGCGTAGCTACAACTTGGGATATCAATCATCTCAATCATACCTTCGCCGACCTCTGTCTTAATGAGGCCGACTTGGTCTTCGAAGCCCTTGAGAGAAGACATATGAATCCAACCTGCTACGCGGTTGCCGATGTTGGCTACCTTTTCGCCATCTTCGTTGTAGACATCAAAGTGATAGATATAGCTATCGTTTGCTGTGATGTAGTCGTAGCGGGTAATGATATAGTTGAACTTATCGTCGCCCGAGAAACGGCCCTTAGAGAAGTCGCAAGTAGAGAATGCACCATAAGCTACGAATGAATAGTAGGCATCTTCTTCGCCCTCGATAGGAATGTTGACGGTGTTGATGTTTTCGAAATCAGCATTGTAGAGTTTGATAACGAAAGTGTTGTCTGGAGTTGCAACAGGGTCGGACATGATGTCGTCTGATGGCTGCATGTATTCCTTTTCGTAGTGCGAAATGAGGTAGTAGATTTCGCCATTGAGGTTATAAGCGCTGATGTAGGAAGAGTCCATATAGTTGACGAGTTTCTCTTCGATTACAAAAGAGTGAATCACCACAGGATTAGGGTCGTTATAAGTGCCTTTGCCATAGATATCGACTACTATGTTGCCTTCGCCGTCAGGGTTGCACACCATAAGTTGCATATTTGTAGAGAAACCTGTCGTAGCGTCAAAAAAGATAGCAGTCTCGCAGTCGTAGCTGACCACCTTTTCGCCAGTCTCCAATGAGTAAACATCTACCCAGAATTTGCCCATATAGTCTTCTGTCACAGCATGGTGGAAGATGGCAATCTCATTGGTCGAAGTGTTGCGTTCAAAGAAATTGTTGGTTACAGCTCCGAATGGTTGGATTTGGTTGACCATCATTCCTTCAGGCATATCGATTGATAATTTGCCGAGCTCTTGATAATTCTCGTCGTAGAGGGTCACTTCAGTCGCTGTGTAGTACCAACCGTCGAATGTGTAACTCTGAGAGTAGAACCATTCGCCACCGTTGGGACCTTCGAGGAAGCCCCAAGTGTAGGCATCTGTCACCGAAGCGACGGGATCTTCCGATGCTTTTATGCGACTTGGCGACTTCTTAAGCGAAAGTGCCTCATCTCCAGGGTTGTAACTCAACGCCTTGACCGGTGAGTCGACACCTGTGAAGCGTTGCTTCATCTCTTGAGGATTGATTGCCGATGCACTGAATGTCGACAATCCGAGTGCTCCTACAAGAGCAACTGATAGTAGTTGAGATTTCATATCAAAGATTTTATTATTTGGTTATTTTTCTTATTTATTTTAGTATATGGTCGTTAGGAAGAATACCTAATTGTGCAAAGGTAAATAAAATATTTTTTGCATACAACGATTTTAATGAATAAATCCGGTATTTTTTAGTTGGTGCATTAATCTTTTAATTCAAATGCTTGTCAATATCAAAAATACAAACAATTTATGACATGAAACGCTTGGTTATATTATCGTTAGCCCTTTTGGTAGGCTTTATGATGTCGGTATATGCTCAGACATCGCAGCCGTCATTCCCCGGTGGAGATGAGGCATTGATGCAGTTTCTTGCCGACAATGTATGCTACCCCGAAAACGCAGCAGAAATGGGCATCGAGGGAGTGGTCACAGTAGAATTTACCGTCAAAGCCGACGGCTCGATAGCCGACGCAAAAATAGTCAGAATGGTCGATCCCGACCTCGAAGAGGAAGCATTGCGACTTGTCAACAGCATGCCACGTTGGACACCGGCCTCCGACAACGGTACCCCTGCCGACGCTCGCTACAGCCTCCCCATTAAATTCCGCCTTCCGACCCCATCTGACAACCGATAGGAAATCGCACTCACCGATAGACCAAAGTGTAATAGAGTGCAATATGTAATTAAACAGTGTCGAATATAACGAACGAGGCATCGCCATCAGCGATGCCTCGTTCGTTTATGGGTGTCGATTGATGTGTTGTCAGTCGATTTGTGGTGCTATACGAAGAATTTCAGCAAGAAGAAAGCTGATAGGATATACATGCCGATGGAGAGTTTCTTGTATTGTCCCGAGCAGAGGTTAATCACTACGTAGCTAAGCATTCCGAGCACGATACCATCAGAAATGCTGTAGCAAAGTGGCATCATGACCAAGCACACAAATGCCGGGATTGCTTCTGAGAAGTCCTTGAAGTTGATTTCGACTACCGACGACATCATCATAACGCCGACAAGTACGAGCACCGGTGCTGTGGCTGCTGATGGGATAGAAAGGAACAACGGAGCAAAGAAGAGTGAAGCCAAGAAGCAGAGACCGCACACGAATGCAGTCAATCCACTGCGACCACCTTGCTCAACGCCTGCAGCACTTTCGACGAATGTTGTCACTGTGCTTGTACCCATCACTGCACCTGTGGTTGTGGCCAATGCATCGACCATGAATGCTTGTTTGAGACGAGGTATCTTGCCGTTCTTAATCATGCCGGCACGTGTAGTTACGCCGATGAGGGTGCCGATGGTGTCGAAGAGGTCTACAAAGAGGAGGGTGAAGACGATGACAAACATTTCAGCTGTGAATATCTTCGACCACTCAAATTTGCAGAAGATAGGCTCGATAGATGGAGGAGTGCTCATTAGGCCGTTGAATTGTGTCACGCCCAATGGGATGCCTACGAGTGTAGTAACTATAATGCCTATCAAGAGTGCACCAGGCACTTTCTTGATGAGAAGCACTGACGATAATATGATGCCGAAGACGCAGAGCATAGCCGGACCATGAGTGATGTCGCCGAGGCTGACGAGTGTCGCATCGTTGTTGACTACGACGCCTGCACTACTCAGACCGATAAATGCGATGTAGATACCGATACCGACACTGATGGATTTCTTCAGTGTTTCAGGTATGATGTCGACTATCTTTTCTCTGACGTTGGTCACTGTCAGAAGAATGAAAATCAAGCCTTCGAGGAAGACGGCGGTCAATGCAAATTGCCAACTGTAGCCCATAATCATACAGATGCTGAACGCGAAGAATGCATTCAGACCCATGCCCGGAGCCAAAGCGAATGGCAATTTGGCATAAAGTCCCATGAGCATAGTGGCTGCTGCCGAAATGATAACTGTGGTTGAGAACAATGCCCCCTTGTCCATACCTGTTTCCGAGAGGATATTAGGGTTGACTGCAAGGATGTAGGCCATGGTCAGGAATGTAGTCAATCCTGCCATTATCTCTGTCTTTACGTTAGTCTCTTTAGGGTTGAGACCAAATAGTCGGGTAAGCATGATTTATGAGTTAATTATATCGATTGAAATATTATTTGCAAAGGTAATAAAAATTGCTTGCACTGCCAACCATCGTCGCAAATTTGGTCTCTGTCTTTACGATGGAGTTTGAGAGGTTGCGGTCGGGCTGGATATGAAATTAGAGGTTTTGGGAAATGAAAATGCAGTGTCTATTGTACTGATACTCTGGTATTTATGTAATACCCCCCCCCCCGACTGTGTCGTTTGCTTATGTCAAATAAAATTGCTAAATTTGCAATTTAAATGATGCAAAGCCATCTGTAGCAAACCAAGGTAGTCGTAAATGCTCAAGACGCTGTCGCTGAAGTGTATTCACTCAATGGTAGCAAACTCGCTGAAGCATCAGTAGAGGGTCAAGCAGTGATGGAAGTTGACGATGCAATGGTAATTGTGCGTGTCGTCTCAGGTTCAGACGTGACAGTTAAGCGCGTATTTGTCAAGTAATTATAAGAGGATATCTTTAGTCGAAACTCTTTTAAGACTAAGGTCTGAAATATAAGTAAGGGGCGGAGTCCAAGTCGGATTCCGTCCCTTTTGCATTACGGAGACTTTTGTGTATGATATCTTTGGATAATACGCTGCTGATGGACCTGGCACATTTGTACATTATTTTTATTCATGACTTTTAAAATACTCAAAGTTAATCATTGTCAGCGACTTGCAAAGGTTTTGCCAACTAAATTGACCATTAGGTTGATATGTGCAATTTTTCGATGCTTTTTGAGCCATTTATTTAGTAAATGGGTGATGGGGGAATGTGTTTGATGCATGAGAATTGGAGAATAGAAGCCTACGATTGTCTGACTTATGCTCAGATTATCTACCCTATCAACGAGCCGACCGAAGTGCAGTGACTGCGATAAAAGAATTTGAGTTCATAAGAGTGGTGGAGATGCAACCAAGCAGCAGGACGAAGAGTGAGGGTGTGTCGGAAACGAATGAGAGAGGCTGTCTAACAAGTCCGTTAGTCGGCCTCTATTTTTGTTGTACTGCAAAAAACAACGAAAAAAATAAGGCTTTCATGCTGATTTTCAGCGCGAAAGCCTTTGTCATGTCATGGATTTTTAGTAAATTTGTGTT
>JAFYNZ010000052.1 GCA_017547845.1 Muribaculaceae bacterium | reverse complement strand
TCTCCTTTTTTCGTATTGCTCGTTTTTCTGCTGCCGATTTACATTTTGGGCATGCCCAAAATGTAAATCAAACCTTATTAGTTTGAAGTATTGATGATAATTTAAACATCATATTTTTCGCACTTCGTTTTTTAATTTAGGTTTCACTAAAATCACCCCATTGCAGCACATAATGGAATATCCGAAGCATCAACAAAAAATATTGAGGGATAAAACATATTGCCGACTGCATACGTTTATTATTAATCGTAAGGGAATAACCCTGAAGCAATAGTGTTAATTTTAGAAATACCCTTAACTAAATTCTTACATCAATATGTCAACAATAAAATCCATCGGCATCTTGACCTCCGGGGGTGATGCTCCGGGCATGAATGCCGCTATACGCGCCGTCACTCGTGCCGCTATCTATGCCGGCATTAAAGTCTATGGCATCTATCATGGCTACCGCGGCCTTATAGCCGATGAAATAGAGGAGTTTTCGACTCAGAATGTTTCGAATATCATTCAGCGTGGAGGCACTATTCTCAAGACGGCTCGTTGCAAGGAGTTTCAGACTGAAGAGGGTCGCCGTCAAGCCTACGAGACGTTGCGCCGATACAAAATCGATGCTTTGGTCGTAATCGGAGGCGACGGCTCGCTGACAGGCGCACGCATTTTCGGCAACGAGTTTTCTGTGCCTATCGTCGGACTGCCGGGCACTATCGACAACGACCTCTACGGCACCGACTGCACCATAGGCTACGACACAGCACTCAACACTATACTTGAGTGTGTCGATAAGATACGCGACACAGCGACCAGCCATGAGCGACTTTTCTTCATCGAGGTGATGGGACGCGATGCCGGTTTCCTTGCTCTCAACGGTGCGATTGCATCGGGAGCCGAAGCTGCCATTATCCCTGAGATATCGACCGAAGTCGATCAGCTTGGCGAACTCATTAAGGCGGGCTTCCGTAAGTCGAAAAACTCATCGATTGTGCTTGTGGCAGAAAGCCCTGTCACAGGTGGAGCGATGGCCCTTGCTGAGCGTGTCAAGAACGAGTATCCCGAATATGATGTGCGTGTCACAATCCTCGGTCACCTTCAGCGTGGCGGCCGACCGACGGCCTACGACCGCATTCTTGCCTCACGCATGGGAGCTGCTGCCATCGATGCCTTGCTCGACGATCAACGCAATGTGATGATAGGTGTTAAGAATGACGAGATAGTCTATGTGCCATTCTCAAAGGCGATTAAGAACGAGAAACCGATCAATCGCAATCTTCTCGACACTCTCCATCGTCTATCGATATAGTGTCGGGGTGATGTCGCCGTCTGCATCTGATAGACAGTGCAGGCGATAAGAATAGAAGTCAATATTACAACAAAGCAGGAAAGTGCTGTGATGGCATTCTCCTGCTTTCGTTATTTTGTGTCGTGGAATCTGTCCCACTGTCCCATGTCCTAGGGATGCCCTCCTCGGGGACACCTGTCCCAGAGAGAACTTGATGGCAGATTAGCAGCCGCAACCGCCACAACCGTGGTCGCCACAGCCTGAGTCGCAACCATCGCCACAACCGTGGTCACCGCAACCGCAACCACAGCCGTGGTGAGGGTTGAGTTCTTCAAGAGTAGCTTCGCGCACTTCTTCCACCTTGCCGTTGAATTCTACGGTCATACCTGCGAATGGGTGGTTGAAGTCCATCTTTACAATCTTGTCGGTGATGTCAAGGATTTTGCCCTTCACGGTGAAGCCTTCTTGAGTCATCATAGGCAATTCAGCACCTACGACCACCTCTTCAGCCAACTCGCCGTCGCGCATGAAGATTTCCTTTTCGAGTTCCATCACGTTTTCGTCCATGCGAGGACCGAAAGCCACTTCAGGAGTGAGAGTGACAGAGAACTTGTCGCCTGTGCCGAGACCTTTGAGGGTCGCGAGGAGACCCGGGATAACATCAGGAGTTGCGCCATAGACCATTACGTCAGGTGCGTTTTCTTTTGCTTCGAAAAGCAAGTCGCCGTTTTCGGCATTTGTGAGGCGGTAGCTGAATGCTACAAACATTCCTTCGCCTACTTTGTGATTTGTATTGCTCATATGTTTCTGATTGGATTTTTTGTTATGTTTAGTTTATTGTAGCAGAGGAGACTCTTCCTCCTCTGTGGATTCTTCGATGGTGGATTCCTGTTGGACGATTTCTTCCTCGGCTGCTTCCTCTTCAGAGATTTCTGTTTCGGTCGACTCTTCAGCAGGTTGTTCCGCCGGGATTTCTTCCTCTACGGCAGCATCGTCGTAGCCGGTCTCGTCGGGGAATTTGCGGTCGTATTCTTCTTGGAGGTTTTTGACATTGAAGAAGAAGCCTTCCGGAGTCTTGTCGTTGCGACGGCGAGGTTTGCCGTCAGCGCGTTCGATAGCGATGTAGTCGATGCCGGGAGCTACTTCGTTGTAGCCGGTCGCTGTGAAATTCATCGCATTGATGAGTGCGTATTCGTGGGCAGGCGAGATGACATACCATGCGTTGTCGGCATCTTCGCCGGTGCCGGTGCTCTTGATGGCGCCCAAGATGTTTTCCAAGCGATATTGCCATATCTTGGCACGCATATCTTTGCGTTTCTCTTTGAGGGCATAGATGAGAAACGACATCTGCTTGAGGTCAAACGGATTGTCGTCCAACGACAACTCGGCATATTTGATGATGGTGTCGCACTCTTGCTTGGTGTGCTTTGCAAGGTAGGACAGTGAGTCGGTGACCGAAGAAAACTCCGAGACGCGATAAGGGTTGAAGTCTTCTTGGAAGAGATAGCCGAGATAGTAGTAGCGATACTCTTCGGGCGTCATCACGGTGTCGTTGCGATTGTAGAGCTTGCGCAGTTTGGGGTAGTAGTATCGGTCGTTGGGGTTGTTGACGCGAGCGCGAATCTCCTCAAGGTCGGGCTTTTGCACCTCGATCTTCTTAAGCGCGAAGGTCGTCGGCGCGAGTATTGTGCCGATGACTGCTATGATGGCGAGTATTAGAAGTCTGCTTTTTTTCATATCCAATAATTGTCTTTCATGGCAAGGAGCAGCACCAGCACGATGCCCATCTGCATCACGGTGATGCCGATAGGAAACCCCTTTGCCGATAGGTAAGTCAAGAAATGTCCGCTCTTAATGTTGACCTTTTGGCCGTCGGGGGTGTTGGTGAAAAGAAATCCACCGATGACTACGCCCACAGCCGTCGCTGCCACCATGATGCCGTAGAGGAGACTGAGAGAGTCGGCTATCGAGTTGCCCAGAAGGCCGATAATCATGCCTGTCAATCCGCCGCCGAGCATGTAGCCCACGCCACGCGTCTGCTGACGCAAAGGCTCCGGCTGAAGCCATGTCGCAATCATGGTGATAAGCGTCATGCCCATCCAGCTGACGATGATGGTGCTGTTGAGGGGAAGTGTCTCTGAAAGCCATACACAACAAAGACCTGCCCACGATGCCAACGGGGCAAGCATCTGATGTCGAAACAGCAATATAAATGCCCCAATCCACATCAGTAAGCTCAATATGACCAGTAAGATAGACATTTCTAATCTAATATTTCACAAAGGTACTAAAAATTATCCAAACGCTACGCTCTTTTAACTCGTTTTAACCCTATTTCGCCACTATTAAGACAACTCTTGTCAATTTGCGGATCGGGTCAATATGGTTAAGCCACTCTCGGTCGGAAGTCGATCGTTTGCCGGTCGGCTATCATTGTCGTAAATGTCGTCGGGATTTTGATAATACGAAATAAACTAATATCTTTGCGAATAAATCAAAACCGATGAGCCATGTCAAATTGTCAAGACGAAGTGAAACGCATCAATAAGAGATTGGTGCAAGAGTGTATTGATAGATACAGTGAGCGTATCAAGGTCTTGGATAATCATCCCGACTTTGTGTGCGACAACTTTGTGAGAGATAAACCTATCGATCCGATTATCATGTATAAGCTTCGCTGTGATGACGGTAATCTCTATTTGGAGGGTAAAGATGGACGAAAGTATGTGTTCTTGGTAGAGTTTGACCCTTACAATCTTGCTTATGGCATCTATTTCGGCTGTCGTTGCACTCTTAATGCCGATGAGAAAATTGCCACACAAGTCAGGGTGTGCAATAAAGAGTGGAGAAATATTCATCGAGAAGTGATAGGCGCGTTGAATCATACGTTTGTCGATTTGGACTTCTTCAAGCGTGACATACCGACCGATAATGTCAGCGACATGACCTACTGGCCTTTCTGGTTCAGATTGGGCGAGGAGGAGAGTGTCGAAGATGTGGCGGCGGTGGCTACCAAGGTGATTCGCAATGTCTATCAATGGTTTTTGCGACCTGAAAACTATGATAGGATAATGGAAAAGCCTGCCAAGGCAAAGAAAAAATCGGGGCGTAAGAAAAACACGGAAGTTCGCACTCGCTACACTCTCAAGGTCTATGATGGCGTGCTGAAACAGTTTGACGAGAAGACCACAAGCCGGCAAAGAGTCTATAAAGATGATGCTGCACGATATTTCACGACATTTCTGAAGATATTGGAAGAGGAGAATATAATCGCGCCTTATCCTTTGTACGAAAAATGTTGGGTTATAAACGATTGGGAAAATTTCGAATTTGCGTATTTGATTCAAAGGTTTTTCGAAGTTAGTGAAATCAAAGTAGTGTTGCCGGATAGAATTCCGTGGAGCCTTTTTACGCCGATAATTTTGTCTTCACAACATGAGAAAATAGACGAAATCAGAAAGGGGCGAGATGGCGACACCACCAGAGTCGATGGAAAGATTGAAGACATTTTAGATGAGTTGATGCGACGCATGAAAGCAGAAAAATAAGTAAATCTAATTGACGTCATTTATTGACTTTCGGAGAGGCGGTAACTTTGCGACAGATTTCAGAACGAAGTCTGTCGCTCGTCGTTTTGTAAGACTACTCGGCGGCTAATTATAAACTTTTAAATCATAAGACAATGAGTAAGAATAACGCAAAAGAAGAAATCGCAATCGCAGGAACATGTGCAACAGCAGGAGCCGGCGCAGTAGCAGCAATCGCTGCAGCAGTCAGTGCGCCAATCACTTTGCCGGCCATATTGATAGGTGCAGCCGTTGGTTGTGTCGGTGGTGCGATACTGTCCTCAAAATCAGGCAAGTGATGAGCGTGACATTTCGTCAAAGAGAAGAAGCATTGTTTGCGAGGTGGCTGCAGGCGTGCATTGAAAGAGATGGGATAAGCACCGACGAATTTGCTCGCGATGGTTTGCTATTTCGTGGTGAGTGTAGGAGTATCAACGGCTGTTGGGAGATGCAACCCGGCGATGAGACAGAGTTGTGGAATGATGCCCGTTGCCGATTGCTTATCCTGACCAAAGACACGACGCTTAATGGTGGAATGGACGACATGCGCATCGAGTCGGCTCGTCAGAATCATACGGGTGTCGAAGTAAGGACATCGTTGGCAACATTCTACAAAAATCTGACGCTCTGGTCGTATGCTCTGCTGAATGCCCTACAAGGCGGTAGGATTCTCAGTTATGATGACACTCCCGACTGGGATCGTCTTCGCGAAATCTACGCCACATCGCCGATAGCGCGTGTCAATTGCAAGAAGCAGATAGGCGACTCGACGATAAGCAATGAGTGCCTGAAGTCGCACATCGAGCGATATGCCTTGTTCTTAGCAGAGCAAGTAGAGATGTATGATGCCGACGTGATCCTCTGCTGCGGAGGAGGTGGCGTGATAAGGGATTTTGTGAATCGTTGCTACTTGCCCGACTTGGTGAGATTTTCCGATGATGGATGGGTGTGGTATTCTCCTTTGACTCACAAAGTGGTAATCGACAGTTACCATCCCTCGGTGCTGAAAAACAAGAGGGAAATGTATGAGCAGATGATGACCGACCTGCGAGCATTCCTCGCTGAATATCCTGAATTTAAGCGGGAAAGGCGTTGACGAAGGCGAAGTCAGAGGCTTGAAGGAGAGTGGTTTGGAGACCGATTTTAGGTGAAAGAAAAATATTTTTGGTTGAAAATTTGCAGAAATCAAAAATAATGTCTAACTTTGCACTCGCAATCAGAAATGATTGGTGCTGGGCGAATACCAGAGTGGCCAAATGGGGCAGACTGTAAATCTGCTGGCTTATGCCTTCGGTGGTTCGAATCCATCTTCGCCCACAAAAAATAAGAGCGATAGTCTTCAATGACCGTCGCTCTTTTTCGTTTATGCCTAACCAATCAATTATAAGGCTTATTGGCGAAAGTTTTGTGTTCTCAGTTGAGGTAGCCGATGATGCCCAAGATTGTGCCTCGTTCGTTCATTGCGATTATAGCAGAGGTGTAGTTTGGCGAATCAGGATTTTCGTCATCTTCGTGTGTGAATATTTCGTTAAGAAAATCGCCTTCGCTTAACTCTTTGCAGTTTGGGATATTTCTGGCATATTCTTCGGCTTCTTCTCGGGTGTCAAAGAGAGTGGTTTCGACAGGTCCGTCAAATCCCCCTTCGATAAGTTCCAAACGAGCCTTGCCATCTTCGTCAATGACTATGTCGTGCTCGTCGTAGCCGGAGGATATGCGATTGGATTCTTTCCACCACCAACCATTTTCGTTGCAGATTTCTTCCACCTCTTCGTGTGGGAATTTTTCGTGTGAATTGATAAAATCAACTAAATCTTCAATGTGTAAAATCTTGTCGTTCATAATCAGTGCTGTAGTTTTAGGTTTTCTTAATATAAGGTTAAGTTGTTGAAATAAAGACAATTATAGAATTTCGGCGAGAATGCCGGTGTAGTTGTCCATCGAATTTTTAAGGCAGAGGAAAGAGACGCCGTCGAGGATTTGCTCGAGTGGCAGGTCGTCTTGCAGCAGGTCGGTGAGGATCTGTGGAGCGACATACTTGTTGACTCCGTCAGAGCAGAGGAAGAGTCGGTCGCCTTTCTGCACCTCGAAGCGAATCACTTCCGGCTGTGACACATCGGGGTCGAGCGAGAAGAAGCATTTGAGCACTCGTTCCGACTGAGGAATGCAGTCGGCATGGTCGGTGGTCTGATGGATTACTTCATTGCCACGAAGGAGGTAGCAACGGCTGTCGCCACAGTGAGCGATAGTCACCATATTGCCCTCGATGCTTGCCATGACCATAGTGGTGCCCATCTCGATAAAGCGATAAGGGGTGTTGGCGCGTGCATATAGTCGACGACTTGCGACCTCACACGCTTCGATTATCTTTTGCTCGGAGTCGGGCATGGAGGGGTTGTCGAGCCAGTATTCGCAGAGCGACTTGCTGACCACTTGTGCTGCTACATCGCCCATTTCGTGTCCACCCATACCGTCGCATACCACCATCAGCGCACGATTGGCCTGTGGCATCTGAATCACTTTGAGAACATCTTGGTTTTCAAATCGTCGTCCGACTTCGGAGAATGTTGCGTATCCTATTTCCATAACTCTATATACGTTGTTGATTGTTGTCTACTGTTAAAGAGTAGGCAAATCGGCACAGTCTATCAGTCTTGTTGTAGTCGTGAGAGGATGTCGACAGCTTGTGTGCGGTCGTCGATGAGTCGTTGACGCAACTCTTCGATAGAGTTGAGGCGTATCTCGTGGCGCATAAATGCCACGAATTCGAGTGTAATCGTCCGGTCGTAGAGGTTGCCGTCGAAGTCGAAGATGTTGGCTTCGATTGAGCGGTAGGTGCGTCCGTCGCGGATAGTGGGACGGTGGCCTATGTTGACCATTGCACCATGGCGTAAGCCGTCGGGCAGAATGGCGATAGCGGCATATACACCATTGGCAGGCACCAATTTGCGGTCGTCGTCGGGGCGAAGGTTTGCAGTAGGGAAACCGATGGTGTGTCCCAATTCCTTGCCATGCTCGACGATGCCGGTCAGAGGGTAGTGGTAGCCGAGTTTGTGGTTGGCTTGCTCGATGTCGCCATTGCTGATGAGATTGCGGATAATAGTGGAACTGATGTCGGGCATCTGTGGCGCTTGGATTACCTCAATGCCTATCTCGGCGGCTGCTTTGCGATAGTCGTCGATGGTCGACTCGCGGTCGGAACCAAAGCGATTGTCAAAACCGATGACAAGCACATCGACATCGTAGTCGGCGTGGAGCATACGCATATATTCCGATGAGGTCATGCGTCGCATCTCGGCAGTGAAATAGATAGGAAACACTTCGAGTCCAAGGGCTTTGAATGTCGCTTGCTGACGCTCGAAGGTCATCAGTTTTGGGGGAGTGCGTGATGGGTCGATTATCTCCAACGGGTGTTGTGCGAAGGCGAAGACTGATGGCGTCAGACCACGCTCTTGTGCTGTCGATAGGAGCATATCGACCACAAGACGGTGTCCGCAGTGGATACCGTCGAAAGAGCCGATGGTGGTGATGCGTCTTCGTCGCTGCGTCATCACGCAAGGTTGAGGAGGTTCATAAATTCCACGCCCTTAGGCACAAGCATTGCGTCCATGCCGCACGCTATCGAGGCATCGCAGTTGGCTTGAGAGTCGTCGAGGAAAAGGGTGCGCGATCCGGCGAGGTCGTAGCGCTGAAGGAGTGTGTTGAAAATCTTCGGACTCGGTTTGCAAGCACGGTCGGCAAATGAAGTGACGATGCCATCAAAATAGTCGTTGATAGCATAGCCTTCTTGACGGAAAAGACGGTCGATTACGCAGTTGAAGAGGATAGCGTTGGTGTTGGAAAGGGCATAGACCTTCTTGGTCTTGCGAAGCTCGCGTAGAGCCTTGAGGCGTTCGACAGGGAGGCTTGGGATAAATGCGCAGAACGCATCTTCGAGAGCCTTGTCGCTGATCTGCTTGTCGTTGCACATTGAGCGCATAATGTCGAAGAACTCGGCAGCAGTGATTCTGCCCTCCTCGAGGTCGAGGAAAGCGCCTTGTTGCTTGTAAGGGTCGATGATTTTTGCTGCATCGTGGAGACCGATTTTGTTGAGCTCATCGATACATGCTTGAGGGTCGATGTCGACAATGACTCCACCAAGGTCAAACACTATATTGTCATACTTCGTAATCATATTCTATTGCGTATTAGAGGGCGTTTTTATATAGTGCCCCGGATTGTTAATGGTTTTGGCTTTTCGACAGCATCTTTTTGTGCGCTCTGAAAAAGCTATGCAAAGTTACGCAAACGAGCGCAGAACACCAAACGAAATCGCAGATTTCAAGTTTGGTTTATGCCGAGTGCCGCCAAACTTATCTAAAGTTAGTGCAAGGTGAGCGAAAAAGCAAACTTGTTTGCGATTTTTCCGAACCGCCGTCTAACTTCGGCTTGTCCAAAGTTGCGCAAACGAGAGCAGAGTACCAAACGAAATCGCAGATTTCAGTATTGTATTATCGTTTTGTTGGCACAAGTCGCATAATGGCTCCTGCCCTGCGGGCGCCGAGTGCAGCCGAACTTATCTAAAGTTACGCAAAAAAACGAGCAGATAGTCAATAGTGTCCTCTTAATTTACTCCTTACGAATGAGTCTAAACCCAAAATATACGGATAATTTAGGTTTATAATCCCAAAATATCCCAATAATTTGGGATTAGGGGTGATGATGAGTGTTTTTTGCATTTTTCAGACCCATTCGTAGAAGTTTTCGGGGGTAACGACTATCGATTGTTTCGGAGAGTATGTCTCTTCGAATGTTTTGGGTAGAGGTGTGCCTTTTTTGTTGGGATTCCATTTCATTTCGAACGCCGAGATTTCGCCATTTTCGATTTCGATGTAGTCTACTTCTTGTTGGCGAGTTGTTCGCCAGAAATAGCTTTGTGCGTACGAACCGTTGTAGTGATTGCGTTTAATGCGTTCGCTGATGAAGAAATTTTCCCAAAGAGCCCCTACATCTTGGCGCATCGCGAGTGGTGCAAAGTTCTGAATAATTGCGTTGCGAATGCCATTGTCGTAGAAATATATTTTCTTGCTTTTGCGTAGTTCGGTGCGGAGATTTCGACTGAATGCCGGGAGTCTGAAGATGACATAGCATTTTTCCAGCATATCGATGTAGCGCTCGATGGTCTTGTTGTCGGTGCTGATGGTCTTGGCGAGTTCGTTGTAGGACACTTCGCTTCCGACTTGCAGAGCCAAAGCTATCAGCAACTTATTGATTAGCTCCGGTCGGCGTATTCCTTCATGCTCCAGAATATCTTTGTAGAGATAGCTTGAAGCGAGATTCATTAGGATTTCTTTGGCGTTGTCGGGGTTGTTGAGCACATCGGGATATGAGCCATAAAGCAGGCGGCTGTCGAGGGTCTGCTTTACATAGAGCAGACCTTTGTCGTGCATCAACTCTTCGGTCGATATCGGGTATAGCGTGTACTCGTATTTTCTTCCTGTTAAGGGCTCATTCAGCCTGTTTCTGAGCTCGAACGATGACGAGCCGGTTGCCAAGAGTTGAATGTCGGGGAAGTTGTCGGTTATAAGTTTGAGTGTCATGCCTATGTTGTCGACGCGCTGAGCTTCATCGATAACCACTACTTTGTTTTTGCCGATAAGCAGAGCCAATTGTTTGCTATTGATGTCGGTCAGAATCTGTCTTGTTTCCGGTTCATCGCAGTTTAGAGTCAAAGTAGGCAGTTGGATTTGTTGGACTATATTGTTGAAAAGGGTGCTTTTGCCGACCTGTCGGGCGCCAATGAGAATAATAGCCTTTTTTTGGTGCAATCTGTTTTCGATTACGCTTTGGAGAGAACGTGTAAACATAGGTTTGTGATATTTTATAAATCTGCTGCAAAGTTAGTAAAAAAATGGCTAAACCCAAAATATACGGATAATTTAGGTTTATAATCCCAAAATATCCCGATAATTTGGGATTAGGCATCTCCGAGTCGACCGATGCGAGTTGCCTGTTGGTTGGGATTTTGTGTGAGATGTGGTGGAGGGTGAAGTGGTGGATGGGGTTAACCGTGCAGCGGGATGTATGGGAATGTTGAGGGAGGGAGGGTGAGGTTGGTCTTACAGTGGTGGGGGATAGGGGAGCGAGAAGAGGGTGGGGAAGTGGGGTGAGGTGGAAATAGGAAACGTATAAAAAAGAAAAAGGGGCCGTTATCTCAACGTCCCAATCTTCTTACTGACTTTATTGTATTACTGACTTAAACTTTTCTGTTGGATTTGTTTTTCTGTGTGCAAAGTTAAGACGGAAATTTCACATGTGCAAATTTTTTAGAGAAAAATCTATCGAAAAAATTGCGAATTACCCCAATAAGAACAATTATATTCCAATTACACCAATAAATACTGCCAAAATCGAGGAGTTTTTGGGTTGAAACGTGTTAATTTTGCAGTCGTTTCTGCCACAATGATGCCGAGTGTGTCATGTCGATAACTTTTGGAGGCGAATGTTTTGAGGTCCTAAAAGCGAGAAATGTCGGTCTATATGTCGAAATGTTGGGTTGATTGCAAATATTTAGAAAGAAAAGTTTGGCAGTCTGCTTCTGATTTTGTAATTTTGGCAAAGATATATGTACATAGAGAGAATATCCATATTAAACTTCAAGAACATCGCTGATGCCACGCTTGAATTTTCGCCGAGGGTCAATTGCTTTCTCGGCTTGAATGGTATGGGCAAGAGCAATCTGCTCGAGGCGATCTACTTTCTGAGTTTTGTGCGCAGTTTCGGTCAGCTTCCGGACTCGGCATTGATACGCCACGGGCAAGAGATGCTCATGGTGCAGGGTGTCTATCAGAAGCAGTCGGGCTCGATGGAGAATATCTCTTGTGGCATCGTCGCCGGCAAACGCAAGACGCTCAAACGCAACGGTAAGGAGTATGACAAGCTGTCGGAACACATCGGACAGTTTCCGATAGTGGTCGTTTCCCCTCAGGACAGTCGCATCGTGTCGGGCAGTGGCGAGGAGCGTCGCAAACTGATGGATATGGTGATATCCCAAGCCGATAAGACCTATCTGTCGCAGTTGATACGCTACAATAAGTCGCTGGAGCAGCGCAATAAGATGCTGCGCGTCGGTTTCAAGGATAAATTGCTCTACGATTCCATTGAGTCGCAGATGGCGCAGTCGGCCGACTACATTCACGCTGCACGCACGCGCTGGGTGGAGCAAGAGATGAAGGAAGCGTTCGAACGCTACTATCGTCGCATCGCTTCGTCTGACGAGGTGGCATCGATAGCCTATCGCAGTGTGCTCAACGACATGTCGCTCACCGATGTCTTTGAGCAATGCAGGGCAAAAGACGAAGTGCTCGGCTACACATCGCGCGGCATACATCGCGACGACCTCGAAATGGGGCTTGATGGCTACTCGATGCGTCGATTGGGCAGTCAGGGACAGCTCAAGACCTTCACCATCGCATTACGTTTCGCCATCTTTGAGTATCTCAAGCGACATTCGGGCGTGACGCCATTGTTGCTGCTCGACGATATATTCGACAAGCTTGATGCCGACAGGGTGCAGAAGATTATGGAGGTGGTGAGTGCCAACGATGTGTTTGGTCAGATATTCATCACCGACACCAATCGTAAACATCTTGACGAGATACTTGTTCAAATAGGTGGAGACTATCGACTGCTTGAAGTGGATCATGGTCGATTTGCTCCCATAAGCGAGTCAATGCCATGAAGCGTAAAGATGCGTTGACCGTCGGAGAGATAATAGACGAGTATCTCCAAGACCGTAACATGGAAGACCGCCTGCTCGAGCGTCGTGCTCTTGAGTTATGGCCGAAGATAGTGGGATATGTGGTCAACCGCAACACTGTCGAACGCCGTGTCGACAACGGGGTGCTGTCGGTCAGAGTCACATCGGCAGTGATACGCAGCGAGCTTCAGATGAGTCGCAGCTCCTTGATCGAAGGGCTCAATCGTGCACTCGGCAAAGAGGTGATACGCGAAATACGTTTCATCTGACACTTATAAAAACATGATAAAAAGTAAATGATTATGGATCATAGACAACAATATACCACAGAGGGTTTCCGCCATCACACCGATGTGCAAATCCGATTCAACGACATTGACATACTCGGGCATGTCAACAACACCGTCTATTTCTCGTTCTACGACACCGGCAAGGCCTACTACTTCAACGCCGTGCGTCGTGGTCAGATGAATTGGCGTGAGGTCGACACGGTCATCGCCAATGTCAATTGCTCCTACCTCAGTCCGATACTTTTCGGCGAGAAGGTGGAGGTCTACACGCGTTGCGAAGTGCTTGGCGAGAAGAGCTTCAAGCTTCGTCAAATGCTTGTGGAGAAAAGCACCGGCGAGGTGAAGTCGGTCTGTGAGACAGTGATGGTCAGCATCAGTCGTGAGACAAAGCGTTCTTGCGAGATACCTGAGACATGGAAGCAACAATTCCGCGACTACGAGCAGCGCGACCTTCAAGCCCCTGCCAAGTAGCACAATTTTCCACAAAGAATATAAATCATAAAAACACCATACAGCTATGACAGAATATGAAATCCCTTTGCGCCTTGAGACCCTGACTGCGGGCTCGGCAGAGCATAACATCATCAGTGAAGCACTCGCTTGTCGTGCGACATCACTCGTGTTGGCAAAGGAGGAGCGCTATCGTGATGCCTTAGAACGCACCATCGAAGCCATGCGCACACTCCGCGAATATCCGGATTTCGACAACATAGAGTTTCGTGCAGTCTTCGCTTCGCTCCTATTCGACTTGGCGGAGATCTACTACGACCTTAAGGATTACAAGCAGAGTGAGCATGTGCTCGAGATATTGTTCCGTGTGCTCGACAAGTTGATTGCCGTCGACAAGGAACGCTTCGGAGAGTTCCACATCTTGGCGATGGACCTCTCGACACGCATTCTTCGCTCGCGTAAGAAGACATTCGACATGCTCGTCAAGCAGCAGATGACATCGGCCATGCTCTACGATAAGGTCAACTCCGGCGTCGTGGCTGCTACCGACAAACTCGTCGACTCTCTCCGCAAGGAAGCGCAACTTCAGACCGCTGCCGGCGACTACAAGGTGGCACTCAAGTTCTATGCCGAAGCCATCAAATACTCTAAGCGTCGCACCGGTAAGGTCACTCGCAAAGAGATTAAGATGACCATCGAGATGGCTGAAATCATGATTCGCATTCGCTCGATGCGTCAGCGCGCCGCACAGTTGCTCAACGCCGTGCTTCCTCACGCCATCGCTCTCGAGACCATCGAACTCGAAGAAGATATCCTCGCATTGCTCGAAATCATCAACCTTGATCTCGAGCGCGAACCGAAGTGGAAAACAATGCTCAACAAGTTCTCCTTCTCAAGCAAGTCCGACAAGAAAGAAGACTAAGAAACACACACATTAAATCAATATGTCAACAATACTTAATACCAATGGTGCGAATCTCGAGATTCCACAACCTCTCAAAGAAGACTTCTCTTGCGCTCTCGTCGTAGCTAAATGGAATAGCCACATCACCGACGCATTGCTCGACGGTGCACTCGATGTGTTGCGTCAAGCAGGTGTCAAGGAAGAAAACATTCACGTTCATCGCGTTCCGGGTTCGGTGGAGCTCGTCTACGGCACAAGAGTCGTTATCGATGCGTTGAAGCCCGACGCAGTCATCTCTATCGGCTGTGTTATCCGTGGCGATACGCCACACTTCGATTATGTCTGTGAGTCTGCCACTCAAGGCATTACGGCTCTCAATGTCGAAGGGCGTGCAGCAGTCATCTTCGGCGTGCTGACAGTCGACACTGAGCAGCAAGCAATCGACCGCGCCGGCGGTTGCCTTGGCAACAAGGGCGCTGAGGCAGCAGTAGCAGCCATCGAGATGTCCAATCTCAAGACCTCGTTGATGCAAAGAGGGTGATTTTGTTTAACGTTTAATGTTTAACGGGGGTGGACCTTAAGGACTTCAGAGTCTTTAAGGTCCTCAGCGTTTCTGAAGGCAAGTGGAAGGGGGTGATGTTTAATGGGTGTTAGCGGTCCTTAGCGTCCTTGGTGTCCCTAATCTCCTTAAATCCCCTAATCATTCGCTTACTCTTTGATAATTCGGATTTTTTGTCTAAATTTGCGTTATGATACGCTCCGCGCGACATATCTTCCGACTCGCAAGCCTTTGCGTAGTGGTGCTGACTATGGTCGGCTCGCTATCGTCGTGCCGTCGCTACGCAGGCGATGAGGCGGCTGTCGGCTCAGCGTTGGCTATGGCTGACTCGCTGCGCTACGATGCCCCGGAGGCTGCCGACAGCATCATTCGCAGTCTCGATGCCGACTCGCTCGGCAGTCGCGCCAATGCCGCCCTTTACGCCTTGCTTGCCAACGAAGTCGGACGCTATGACGACCAAGTGGCTGCAGCCGACTCTCTGGTCGACATCGCCGTCGGTTATTATCGCCTGCGCTCATGGCTCTCCGACAGCAACACTCGCATCTATGCTCGCGCACTGATGCAGAAAGCCCGCATCTACATGATTAACCAAGAATATGATCTTGCCTCAGAGAAGATGCAGCGCTCTTATAGCATAATGGACTCAGCCGACTATAGTTTGCTTGGCGACTTCCATCGACAGCTTGCCACGATTCACGCCTATGCCAAGAGTGATTATTCGATACTGATTACCCACCGACGCCTCTCTGCTGAAAACTATGGCAAAGCAGAAATGCCAATTCAAACTATTGAAATGCTCAATGAGACGGGTGCAACCTATCGTATCACTCGAGACATGGATAGCTCTTTATATTATCTGGACTTAGCAAAGCAGATGCTTACCACTATTGACGACGAGACGCAAATGGCTGCTAACGTCGGATATCGCGCAGGCCGCCATTATATGATGCACAATTACCGTGATGCCATCGCCGAAGCTCGCTGCGCGTTGAGCATTAGCGACGGATATGAGAATGTCGCTGAGACGAAATATGTGCTGTGTAGTTCTTACTTACGGCTTGGTCTGCTTGATTCGGCACGCATCGTGGCGCATACAGCCAACTTTGATACGACAAGCATTAAGGAAAATCTGATGTACGTCAACACGCTTCTATTTGCAGCAGAAGCAGGGGGCGACTATAAATCAGCGCTGAATTATTTACGTCAAGTTAATGATATAACCTATAACGAACTAAATATTGAGCGAACTAACGAATTGCTTCAAATCCAAAAGAAATACGACATGACAAAACTCAAAGCCTCCAATTCGCGTCTGCAGTTGTGGGTGGTGCTGATGCTTGCCATCGTGATAGTCATGGTCTGCATTATGCTTTATCGTCGTTCGCTTATCAAGAGAAAGCAGTTGCAACATGAGTTGCTTGTCGCCGAACTGCAACAAAACCTTGCATTGCTGGAAGAAAACCTCCGACAGCAGAGGCTCACTCATGATTCTCAGCAAGATGAGAGTGGCGACTCAGCTATTGATGCACACATTAGCAATGCTCGATTTAATGAGGTCTATCGTCGATATTTAGAGGTCTTTTACAAAATTAGCGAGCTGAGTGATTTCATCTCAAGTGATAGCAATAATCTGAATCTAATTAAGAAAATGGTTAGCTCGCTTGCAGACGACAAAGTGCTATCACAAGACTTCATCAGCGAAGTCCGCTCCTATGTAAACGCGCGTTATGATAATGTGCTTGAGCGTTTGCGTGCATCACATCCAAATATCAAAGATGACGACATCGACCTCATGGCTCTGATGCTTGCCGGCTACAACACATCGATGATTGTCATCTGCATGGGATATGCCGATAGAGCCTCATTGAACAATAAAAGAAGCCGACTCAAAAAACGCCTCGGTATAAATGTCTCGGTGTCTAAATATCTCCAGCAACTGACCGGAATTGACTCAAAATAGCCCCAAAAACGCTCAAAAATCCATTGATTAGATTTTAAAATGGGGTGATTAGAAATTTTATTTTTACCCCTACTGATTATCAATATGTTACAAGCCAGTGATTAGAAAAATAATTGGGGTGATGACTTGATTTTTTGAGTTCCATATCTTAACTTTGTGGCAAACAAAACCACAAAATCATGCTCAAATTTTTACTCTATTTGCTACTTGCAATGATGCCATATGGCAGTCCTCTATCAGAAGAAATTATCTTCGAACCATCTAATTTCCCATCTCGTTTCATCGAGCCTGAGGCTGTCTATTTCAATCAGACCATCAACCTCGTCTATGCCAACCCCGAAGCTGCCACCGTCAATGTCTACACCTGGCAAGGCATATTGATTGAGTCAACCTCAGTCAGCGCCTTCGGTCAAGTCGACATCGACACTTCCGATTGGAGCAGCGGTACATATTATATATATGTGCAGTCAGCGTCAGCATCCTATCAAGGCGTATTCGATTACGTCCCTGTAAACGAACGAGCATAAAGTAATTAACCGATCAAACATTGAATGTTATGATAATAACCCAACTCAAAAAACAATAAAATAATAAATTAATTTTAATTTTAACTACGATGAACAAGAAGCTAATTTCTTTTGCAGCTGTTGCATTAGTGTTGACAGCGTGCAGTTCGGAAGAGCCTATTACTCCTCCGATGACAAAAAATGACGCGGTTGGTGCGAATCCTTATCGCGTAAGTCTGACTGATGCCCTTAAAAATGCTGATGCTTTGCTTGGCGAACTTGGCGAGGGGGAAGCTACACGCTCTACAGAGCGCAAGGTTGAGTCGGTGGAATACTACTCTCGCCCGGGCACACGCGCACTTGGAGGCGACACATTGCTCTATCTTGTGAACTATGCCGACGATGCTGGCTTCGCATTGCTCTCGGCTGACAGTCGTCTGCGACCTATCTACGCAATTTCCGACGAAGGCTCGATGTCATTCTCCGACACTACCTACAACAAAGGCCTTGCCCTCTTTGCCCGTGGTGTAGAATCCGAACTTGTTGGTTTTCCTGACAATCCACTCCCATTTAACCCATCAGATTCATCGATATACAATCCAATTATTCCAGATTTCGGTGGCACATATATCAAGAGTAAAGTTGCTCCACTATTAACTCCTTCTGTTAGAGAGTGGGGGCAGGGACTTCCATATAGTTCACAATGCTTTACAAGTGAAGGATATCAAGCTAAAGTCGGATGTGCGGCAGTAGCAGTTGGTCAAATCATGTCATATCACTCATGGCCACAGTCTTACAATGGAATTTCTTTTTACTGGAACAGCATAAACAATGGTGGTTCATACATGAATTTAGCTCAATTTTTAAGACAATTAGGAAATCCCGAGAACCTTGACATGACTTATGGACGAGGGGGGCAATTCGACAACGGTAGCTCTGCATATCCAGAAAGATATATCCCTACATTTGCTAATATGGGATATCTTACTCCAAATAGTTTACAAAGCTTTTATTCCTTAGCAGTAAAAATTTACCTTGATAAAGCCTTAACAGGTGAAGTTGGAGGTGGTCCAGTGTTAGTAAACGGATACCAAAAGAACTCTAACGATCAGGAAGTATTAGGCCATGCTTGGGTGATAGATGGTTATATTCAATATGAATCCAAGGGTTCATTGGTCCCAGGTGGGTATTTGTTGCATGACACTCTATTCCATTGTGTTTGGGGCTGGGATGGTCAAAGTAATGGATATTTTTGGTGGGACAAATATAATTCGTTTAGCGGAGATCCGAGGGAAAAAGAGGAGGATGATTATCCTGGAAATATCCAAGATTCATCAGACCTTCTGTTTAATTATAACGTTAAATTCATGTGCGGTTTTGTCCCTAATAAATAATATATGATTATGAAAAGATTACATTTCGCAGTAATGCTCGTGACGAGCTTAATGGTAATCTCTTGTTCCAAAGAAGATGAGATGCCACCTGTATACGAACGTGATACAATTGAATCGGATACCATAGTTTCTGATACTATTGAAGAAGACTACCCTGTAGGTTTGCAATATAAACAAATGTATTTAGATACATGTGAGATTAAATTTCCTTTCGAAATGCTCCCGATGGGTGGTGATAATCATTGGTATTTTTATCAGATAGAAATACCAAGAGAAGGAGCGGAATTTACACTAACTACTGAGGATCCTGAATTCAAATTAGGTGACATAACGTTAGGAACATTTAAAGGCATCGTCAAAGAATATAAAGACTATTCTTGGTGGTACTATGAGGATCCATTTTTGGAAGGAAGACTTGAATTTTTAGACGACGGCTGGAGACGATGGAAATACGATACAGAAATCGGATATTTTGAGCACAAAGAACATTTCAAACTTGAGTGCCGAATACCAAAGTCTGAAGAAAAAGGGAATAAAGTAACAGCCATAAGTCTTAGTGATCCAACCACGAAAGGTTGCCTTGTTGTATTCCTTCAAAAACCTGAAAATTAAATTTTTCATAAGGTATTAAGTCTCTTATTCAGGCGGCGAAGTGATGGTCGCATGACGAGTGGTGCAAAACCAAGATAAGGCACTAATATAGCATGAAAGCAGAGGGCGTGGCTGTCAAGGTCGCGCCCTTGCTCTTATCCGGGGGCGGCAGCATCCGGTGGTGGCGTTCTCTGTACTCACCGACCACCGGTTATCGAGGTGTAACCCCCTCCGGGGGGAGTATCAGCGACGATTGAATGCATAATGGGGGTGTGTGAATGTGTAATGGGCAAAGGGCTAACATGCCTAAAAGGGTTTGAAGGGGTAATGTTTAATGTTTAGGGTTTAATGTGCAATGGAGAGGATGGGGGAAACTAAGGTGGTTAAGCAATTTTAACGATTGGGATAGTCGTTGCGTGGGATAAAATGTCTAACTTTACACACTTATATAAAATTAAAAAACTTTAGGAATTATGAAGAGGTTTATCAATTGGTTGCCGATGGCTGTCGTGGCGATGTTCATGATGGTCATGAGTGCTTGTAGCGATTCGTCAAATTCTGATGTAGAGGCGTTGTTGAAGACTGTGCCACAAGAGACGTCGGCTGTCGTGGTGATCGATATGGGTCGTGTGCTCGATAAGGTAGGCATAGAGGCAAAAGATGGCGAGCTTGTGCTTCCAGCCAAGCTTAAAGAGGCTATGGGCGAAGACGCCGCTGCTAAGTTTGAAAAGATGAAGGGTGTCAAGACTGACGCTTTGGTGGTGTTTATGCACCGTAAGACTGCAGTGGTGACAGGCTATGTGTCAGACCAAGAGGCGTTTCGCAGCTATGTGAAGGACGAGATGTATGGCGACGGTGGCGAATGGAATGCCGCTGAAGACAATCTCGATGTGTATAGAAATATGGCTGTCAGAGGCGATCAGTTTTGGTTTCTCTCTGACGGAGTGTCGACAGCCACTATCCTCGGTTGGGCCAACTTGAAGGAGGCGGAGTCAGCTTATGCGACCAATAAACTTGTCGCAGACTTGGCTGTCGTCGAAAAGGATTTGCGCTTTTGCTATGATGTCGACCGTGTGATGCAGCTCGGAAAGCTCGATATGGAGCAGAAGATGGCGATGCAGATGATGCAGGAGATGTTTGTGCGCGATATGGCTTACTCAGGAGGTTGGCTCGACTTCGGTAAAGATGAGGTGGTCGTGGAAGTGCGCAGCTACAACTCTAAGTTTGAGGCTGCCGAGTATGTGGTGGAACTCACTAAGATAGATGCTTCGTTGCTCGGTAAATTGCCTGAGAGCAGCAATTTCGTGATGGCGTTTGGTGCCGACAGCAAGATGTGGGCGACGCTCTGCTCTGCGTTCAGTGAGGCGATGGCTGCGTTGACAGGCGGCTCGCAAGACAATGCTATCGTGGAGAAGGTGGTCAATGCTGTCAGAGGTCTTGACGGCACGGTGATGGCCGGTGCTGAGATTTCGCCGGTGCCGGGGTATGAACCTAAGTTGATGGCGTTGGTGGAAACCAAGGACGCATCGGCTGCACGCGATGTGATGAATCTGGTCGCAATGTTTGTCCCTGAAATGCCTGCTGAGATGTCGTTGACTACCGACGACAAACTTGTGAAATTCGTGATGGGTGATGTCACCGAGACCGGTGTCGACAATCTGAAGAGCTATTTCGACGGCAAGTTGATGGCTGTATATATGGACGGCCGATTTATCAATGAACTGGTGGGAGGTGCCGACATGGCGGAATATTGCGTGATTAGCGCAGAGACCATGGACTGCATGACTACACGCATCAAGGTCAAGAACGACGGCCATGCCAACATATTGGAGGCTATCGCTATGATAATAGCCCAAAATGAGAAAGAGATCACCAATCCGGCTTTGGAAGAGGCGGAGTTGGATTACGAGGATATTCTAAGATAGTAGTATGCAGCGTGCGACGGAGTGAAGTCGGTCGCACGCACCAATCTGCCGACTCCGGGTATAATCTTCAGTCGGCATAATCAGAAAATGAGCGTGAAAATAGATAGAATAGAGCTGCGCAATGCATTGCCTCGAGTGTTTGAACATGAGGCGATTCCGGCATCAGATGTGTGGAAATGCGATGTGGCGTTTGAGCGTGGCAAGCATTACATCATAGAGGCGGCAAGCGGCACCGGCAAGTCGTCGCTGTGTGCCTATATGTATGGCAATCGTCGTGACTACTGTGGTCGCATCATGATAGATGGTCGCGATGTGTCGCAATTCAGTGTCGCAGAGTGGCAGCGTATCCGTCGCGAGGCGTTGGCTTATCTGCCTCAAGAGCTCGACCTCTTCCCCGAACTTACGGCGTTGCAGAATATTGAGCTCAAAAATCGTCTGACCTCCCATGTGTCGCCGGCACAGGTGGAGGAGTGGCTTCATCAGTTGGGTATCGACTCACGCAAGCACTACCCGGTCGGTCGAATGTCGATCGGTCAGCAGCAGCGTGTGGCAATCATACGATGCTTGTGTCAACCGTTCTCGTTTCTCTTGCTTGATGAGCCGGTGAGCCACCTCGACGAGCAGAACAATCAGATAGCCGCAAGCATTATAATGGAGCAGGCACGTCTGCAAGGCGCGTCCATAATAGCCACATCAGTGGGCAATAATATCAAAATATCAACCGACTCAACACTCCGACTATGAACATAATCCATCGACTATTGCGAAAAAATCTGAGCATGGCACAATTGGTGGGCTTTACGCTTGCCAATTTTATCGGGTTGCTCATCGTGTTGCTCGGTCTGCAATTCTACACCGATGTGCGCTCAATCTGGCAAGACGAAGACAGCTTCATGAAGAAGGACTATCTGATAGTCAATAAGAAGGTGTCGGGTTCAGGATTTTTGACCGGCGAACGTGCATCATTCTCGGCAGAGGAAATCGCCGACATCGAGAAGCAATCGTGGGTGAGAAAAGTCGGACAATTCACCTCGGCAGACTATAGTTTGACAGCCTCCGTACAGCAGGGTGGACGAGGCATGTCGACCTACATGTTTTTCGAGTCCATACCATCGGAATTTGTCGATGTCGATAGCGATGAGTGGGGCTACGAAGAGGGCGACAATGTCGTGCCTATCATCATATCTAAGGACTACCTCAGTCTTTACAACTTCGGCTTTGCATCGTCGACAGGATTGCCTCAATTTTCGGAGACGATGATAGGGTCGATACCGATGCGACTACGTATCTCGTCGGATAGAGGTAGTGCCGAGATGCAAGGACGCATCGTCGGCTTCTCCAATCGACTCAACACAATCCTTGTGCCTCAAGAGTTTATGGATTGGAGCAACTCTCGCTACGGCCGCACAGCCGGAGCGCGTGCCGACCCCTCACGCTTGATAATCGATGTCAGCAGCCCGGGTGATGTCAAGATAAAGGACTATATCGCTGAGCATGGCTACGAGATAGCCGGCGATAAAGCCAACTCGACAGCCAGCTACTTCCTCAACGTGGCGACCGGCGTGGTGCTTGCCATCGGCGCGGTCATCACTGTCCTCTCGCTCTTCGTGCTGCTGCTCTCTATTTCGCTGTTGATGCAGAAAAACCGTCAGAAGATGCACTCGCTTATCATGTTGGGCTATGAACTCAAGGAGGTCGGTCGACCATATCGACAACTCGTCGTGGCGGTCAACGCAGTGGCTTACCTATTGGCGGCCGGGGCAATGTTGGCAATGCGAATGCTCTACATCGATGCCGTGCGTGCCATGGGAGCATCAGATGCGACGGTGTGGCTGTCGTTGGGCGTAGGTGCAGCTATCACGCTCGCAGTCGTCCTCTTCAACATCATCAGCATCAACCGCAAAGTGGCTTCAGCCTTTTAATAGATTAATTAAGACAGACAACACAATATGCAAAAGATTCAGAAATATATGGGCCTCACGGAAGATGAGGTCAGACAATCTCGCCTGACGCATGGCGAGAATGTGTTGACTCCACCCAAGAAGGAGTCGTTGCTAAAGAAATTCTTGGGAAAATTCAACGACCCGCTGATAATAATCCTGCTCGTCGCGGGGGCGTTGTCGATCGGTATCTCCTTGTATGAATATATCGGACTCAATGAGGGCGCAGAGGTCTTCTTCGAGCCAATCGGTATCTTTGTGGCTATAATCCTCGCCACCGGTCTTTCGTTTTATTTCGAATATAAGGCCGAGAAGGAGTTTGAAATTCTCAATCAGGTCAACGATGAAGAGCCTGTGGTCGTGATTCGCAATGGCAACTCTATGGAAGTGCCTAAACGAGAGGTGGTCGTGGGCGATATCGTGATGCTCAACACCGGCAACGAGGTGCCTGCCGATGGCGAATTGCTTGAGGCTATGGCACTGCAAGTCGATGAGTCGTCGCTGACCGGCGAACCTATTTGCCATAAGACAACCGATCCTGCCGAGTTTGATGACGAGGCGACATTTCCGTCTAATCAGGTGCTGAGAGGCACAGGTGTCAAGGAGGGTACAGGTGTCTATCGTGTCACTGCAGTCGGCGATGCTACGGAGAATGGTAAGGTGTTTGAGGCGGCGCAGATAGACTCATCGGTCAAAACGCCTCTGAATGAGCAACTTGAGCGACTCGGCTCGATGATTAGCAAGATTAGCTACTGCATAGCGGCACTTATCGTCATCGGTCGTCTGGTGATATTCTTCAGCTCAACTGATGCGTTTTCGTGGATCGAACTCACGACTTATCTGCTTGAGACTCTGATGCTTGCAGTGACGCTCGTCGTAGTGTCGGTGCCGGAAGGTCTGCCGATGGCTGTCACTTTGAGTCTTGCCTACTCTATGCGTCGCATGCTCAAGACCAACAATCTGGTGCGTAAGATGCATGCTTGCGAGACAATGGGTGCAACGACCGTCATCTGCACGGACAAGACAGGCACATTGACGCAAAACAAGATGACTGTCAACGATGCACAGTTCTTCGCTCTTGATGCTCAAGGGCTTGGTGACGAGATGGGCAGACTCATCGTCGAGGGTGTGGCTGTCAACTCAACTGCTACGCTCGACCGTTCAAATCCTCAGAGCCCAAAGGTGCTTGGTAACCCTACGGAGGGCGCATTGCTGCTCTGGCTTGACGGCAAGAAGGTGGACTATCTCTCGGTCAAGAACGACATCTCTGTGGTTGGACAAATACCGTTCTCAACCGAACGCAAATATATGGCGACATTGGTCGACTCCAAAGCGATGGAGGGCAAGCGCGTGCTCCATGTGAAGGGTGCTCCGGAGATTGTGCTCGGACTTTGTGCCAAAATAGATGGTGACAAGACCAAGGAGCAGATTGAGCAGATGCTACTCGGCTATCAGCAGCAAGCGATGCGCACACTTGCGTTTGCTTATGCCGTAGTGCCTGAGGGTGTCGATGCGATAGTCGACTCAAAGATAGGCAATGTAGAGTTGCATTTCATGGGCGTAGTGGCTATCTCCGACCCTGTGCGTCTTGATGTGCCGGCAGCGGTGGGCGACTGCACCAGCGCAGGCATCGCCATCAAGATTGTGACCGGCGACACATCGGCAACGGCTAAGGAAATCGGTCGTCAGATAGGTCTTTGGAACGATGCGACCGACAACGAAATGAATATCATCACCGGTCCTGAATTTGCCGCTCTTTCCGACGAAGAATTGCGTCAACGCATTCTTGGACTGAAGATTATCTCTCGCGCTCGTCCGTTGGACAAAAAGCGACTCGTCGAGACGCTTCAGTCGATGGGACAAGTCGTGGCAGTGACCGGCGACGGCACAAATGATGCTCCGGCATTGTCGGCGGCACATGTCGGCTTGTCGATGGGCGACGGTACGGCTGTCGCTAAGGAAGCTTCCGACATCACTATCATCGACAACTCGTTTGCTTCGATTGCGCGAGTTGTGATGTGGGGACGCTCGTTGTACAAAAATATTCAACGCTTTGTGCTATTCCAGCTGATAGTCAACGTGGTGGCTTGCTTGATAGTCTTGACAGGGGCATTCACGGGCGAACAGTCGCCGCTGACCGTGACGCAGATGCTTTGGGTGAATCTCATCATGGACACATTTGCCGCTATGGCACTTGCGTCGTTGCCTCCTTCGCAGAAGGTGATGGGCGACAGTCCGCGCCGTCGTGAAGACTTCATCATCACCAAGAAGATGACGCGAAGCATCGTCTTTACGGGCTTGCTCTTCTTCGGAGTGTTGGCGGCGTTGCTTTGGGTGTTCCAGAGCTACGACATCACCTCGATGCAGGCGTTGGTGCTTGGAGAGTGGGGTGAGAAGGTGGCAGGATTGAGCATCTTCGAAATCAGTTGCTTCTTCTCAATCTTCGTCTTCTTGCAATTCTGGAACATGTTCAACGCTCGTTCGTTCGACACCGGTCAGTCGGCATTGCATTTCAAGGGTGCAGGCTCATTTGTGGCAATTGCAGCCGTGATAGCAGTGGGACAGTGGTTTATCGTGACCTTTGGTGGCGAGATGTTCTCTGTAACGAAACTTCAACTCATTGATTGGACTATAATTATTGGTGCTACATCAGTGGTGTGGGTAGTCCCTGAACTATATCGCTTTGTGCGAAAATATTTATTGAATAAATAAAACATTCCCTAAAACATCAGTGAATTAACGATTATGAATAAAAGACTATTTGATTTGATTGGGCTTGTCCTTGTGGTTATGGCCTTCACGATTAACATGTCGGCTGCTGTGCCTTCAACACCGGAGGAGGCATTGGCTGAATTGAGTGCGGGAAATGAACGTTATGTGAATGAAAAAAGCATTCATCCGCATACGAATATGGATAGAGTAGCGGAAACTGCTCCACATCAAGCCCCATTTGCGGCGGTGGTGGGTTGTTCGGATTCGCGAGTGCCTGTGGAATTGCTTTTCGATCAAGGAATCGGTGATATTTTTGTCATCCGTACTGCCGGAAACAATGTCAATAGCGAAATGGTTATGGGAAGTATTGATTATGCAATCGAGCACCTTGGTGTAAAACTCGTCCTTGTACTCGGTCACGGTTCATGTGGAGGTGTGACAGGTGCTATTTCTGAGGGAGAAGACGAGCATGGAAATATCGGACATCTTCTCGACATCATCCGTAATGATGTGAGTGACTATGTTGGCAAGCCGGACTGTCTTAATGCAGCAATACATCATCACGCAGAGGTTCAGGTGGAACGCATCATTGCTTATCCTCACGTAGCGGAGAAAATAGCGAATGGAGAATTGCTCGTCAAGAAAGCCTACTATGATGTAAAAACAGGCAAGGTGACATATTAAGGGAACTTCAATTAATTTCCTGATTTAGTTAATACGTTAGCTTTCGAGAGCTTCCTTTTGTGTGCTCTATCTTTTTTACGGGTATCTTTTCGCCTTTAACTCAGTCGTATAGCTCGCTATACTCCTTGCGTAAAAAACAAAAATCTACTCGCCTAAAAAATCATAAATCAACACAAAGCAATTTATAGATGCCCCCGACAACATCCGAAGTCGCCGAAAACTAAAGGGGGCATCGATGACATGGCATAGATTGTGGCAGTCGGATTTTATGTCGGCTGCCATTTTTTTGTGTTTGCGGGCAGTCTTTTTTGATGTGATTTTGTTGTAGTGGATAGGTGGGTCTGTCGCAGGTGCTCGAAGGAGGTGCTTCTTCGGTAGGATGCCGATGGGGCACGATACAATCCGCGATATACCCCGAAAAAAGATATGCATGAGCGTTGCACTTGAAAAGGTGGCAGCGTGGGGTGCGAATGGTATGAAAAACTGATATGATTCTCGAAGTTTTCGAAACGAAAGCAGTCGGGTTTCGTATGTTAAAAGTGTTAATAACATATGTTAATCACAGTGTTAAAAGGGCTATTATGTCTTAAAATATCCTATTTTTGTGCTGTTTTTGGTATAATAGCAGGTGTAGTGTTGTGATATAGCGACCTGATGACTCGTGTCTTGACGTCAAGTGACGATGGAGGGCATGGTTTCATTTTGCGTATATATGCTATAATAGCCATATTTTCTGCATTATTACTAAATAAAAGAGTGAATAAATTTTAATTATTAATAACCCGATGTAAAACTAAATTAATTCTTACATGAAGAACATTTGTTTTCACATGAATCGGAGAGTAATGATGGCCATAGCTATGCTTTTGGTCCTTACTTTCCCTGCTTTGGCTCAGAAGATCGCCGTGCACGGTAACGTGTCGGATGAGTTGGGCGAAGCTATGATTGGTGCCACTATTATCGAGAAGGGCACATCTAATGGTACAGCAACTGATTTCGATGGTAACTTCCAGTTGTCTGTTAATCCTCAAGCCACTTTGGTGGTATCCTACGTCGGTTATGATCCGATGGAAGTAGCTGTCAACGGTCAGACTACTATCAACATTGTGATGAAAGAAAATGCCACTATGCTTCAGGAAACTGTGGTGATCGGTTACGGTTCTGTTAGAAAGCAGGATGCAACCGGTTCGGTGGCTTTGATTAAACCTGATGAAGTGGAAGCAGGTATCGCTACTTCTGCACAAGACCTCCTTGTGGGTGCTTCTCCGGGTGTGGTTGTAACTCCTGACGGTGGTAACCCGACAGGTGGTGCTGCTATCCGTATCCGTGGTGGTGCTTCTTTGTCAGCTTCTAACGACCCATTGATCGTGCTCGACGGTGTGCCTTTGAGCGATCAGACTTATGGCGGCGTTAACCCATTGACTATGATTTCTCCTGACAACATCGAGTCGATGACTATCCTCAAGGATGCTTCTGCGACTGCTATCTATGGTTCGCGCGCGTCTAACGGTGTCATCATCATCACTACTAAGAAGGGTCAGGCAGGTCGTCCACAAGTGAACTTCACAGCCAACATGCACGTTAACACAGCTCGCAAGACTTGGGATGTGCTTACAGCTGATGAATTCCGCACTATGGTGACTGAACAAATCGGTACTGAGTCGGCTATCGCTCAACTTGGTGACGCTAACACCAACTGGCAAGACGAAGTGCTCCGTACTTCTATCTCTCACGACTACAGCCTCAGCGTAGGTGGTACTGTGGGATGGCTTCCTTACCGTGTGTCAGGTTCTTACACTTCCAACAGCGGTATCCTCGAGACTTCTAAGATGGAACGTACGACTGTCGGTTTCAACCTCACTCCTAAGTTCTTCGACGGTCTCCTCAAGATCAGTGCTAACGCTAAGGGTAGCTACATCCGCAACCGCGAAGCTAACACTGGCGCAGTAGGTGCAGCTCTTACTTACAACCCAACTCTTCCTGTATATACCGCCTACAACACATTGGGCAACGCAGGCAAGACTATGTACAATGGCTACACTACTTTGACAGACGTTACAGGTCGTCCTCTCGACAACTCTGCGACTAACCCATTGGCACTTCTTACTGAAGTTGACAACACTTCAAGCATCTATCGTTCGACTGGTAACCTCCAGATCGACTATGCTCTCCACTTCCTCCCAGAACTCCACCTTAACCTTAACCTCGGTTACGACGTTTCTAAGAACGAAACTGTCAGCACAATGGCTCAAAACTCTCCACAAGCTTGGAGAAGCAACTATAAGGATGGTGCGGGCACAGTCTACAACAAGTATGAGCTCCAACGCAATACTTTGCTCGATTTCTATGCCAACTATAAGAAGGACTTCGAAGCTATCAAGTCTAACCTCGACGTAATGGTCGGTTACTCTTGGCAACGTTTCGACTTCCACGGAAACGACAAGACTCGCATCAACACTCTCGGCTTCAACTATGCTTATGCTGATGGTGCTTACACATTGGACGAAGACCCTGCTTCTGCTGACCACATTGGTAAGGCTTATGGCGACGATCCTAACTACATGTACAAGTGGGCTCAACAATTGAACCTCGTTTCATTCTTCGGTCGCTTGAACTATGCATTCGACGACACTTACTTGCTCACATTCACTCTTCGTGATGACGGTACATCTCGTTTCTCTCCAAGCACTCGTTGGGGTCTCTTCCCATCGTTGGCTCTCGGTTGGAAGATTATCAACATGCCATTCATGGAAAAGGCTAAAGAAGATATGAACGAATTCAAGCTTCGTCTTGGTTGGGGTATCACAGGTCAACAGGCTGTCGGTGGTTACTTCCCTTACATCCCTGTTTACACTCAGTCTAACCCATCTGTTCAATATCCATCTCCTGATGGTGTGACTGCTGGTTGGATCAACCCTCTCTATCCTAACGCTTACAACGAAGAAATCAAGTGGGAAGAAACTACTACTTGGAACGTCGGTCTCGACATGGGCTGGTGGAACAATCGTTTGACAGTGGCTTTGGACTGGTATCTCCGCGACACTAAGGACCTCCTCGCTTACGTTCCTGTGCCTGCAGGTATGACAACTACCAACTACATGGACCGCAACATCGGTGAGCTCCGCAACATCGGTGTGGAAGCTACTATCGGCGCTCGCGTTATCGATACAGACGACTTCATCTGGACTACAAGCTACAACGTAGCATGGAACAAGAACGAGCTTACTAAGCTTACAGGTTCTACAGCTGAAGACCAAAACTACTACCTCCAAGCAGCAGGCAACCCTGCTTCTGAAAATGCAGGTGCACTCCAAATCCACAAGGCAGGCTACCCAGCTTACTCATTCTACTTGCTCGAACAAGTTTATGACCAAGCAGGCAACCCAATCCCTAACCAATACGTTGACCAAAATGGTGACGGTATGATCAATGACAATGACCTCGTGATCAAGCACTCTCGCGATCCTAAGGTGACTATGTCTTGGAACAATACTTTCAACTATAAGGGCTTCGACCTTGGTTTCACTCTCCGCGCATCTATCGGTAACTATGTATTCAACAGTGTTCGTGCAGCTCGCACCAACCTCACAACTGTTGACCGCTATGGTCTCAACAACGTGATTGAATCAGACGTTTACTTCAATAACAATGCTGCTAACTCCAACCTCGTGCGTAGCGACTACTTCCTCGAAAACGCAGGTTTCGTACGTTGCGACAACATCACACTCGGTTATACTTGGAACGAGCTTCTCAACAACAACCTCCGTCTCCGTCTCTACGGTGCAGTTCAAAACCCATTTGTTATCACAAAATACAAAGGTCTTGATCCGGAAGTATTCTCAGGTGTAGACAACAACGTTTACCCACGTCCTGTGACATTTACACTTGGTCTCGTTGCAACATTCTAATCACATAAATTAATTAAGAAAGATATGAAATCATTAAATAAATTATTTATCGCATTAGGATTGACTGCATCATTGTCATTCGTTTCTTGTGTGGACGATTTGAATGTAGCTCCTAAGGACCCTAATGTAATGACAGACGTATCCGGAGAAATGGACCGCGTACTCGCTGAGTGCTACCAAGGTCTCGCTACTTCAGGCTACAATGGTGCAGGCTCATCTATCATCTCTGGTGGTGACGCCGGTGCAAACTCTTTCACTCGTGCCGTATTCGTGTGCAACGAATTGACTACCGACGAATTCGCTTGGAAGCAATTCGGTGACGCAGGTCAATACGAACTCGCTACTATGCAATTTGCTGCCGACAACGGTGTGATGTACACTACTTACTCTCGTCTTTACACTGTCGTGGCTCTCTGCAACGAGTTCATCCGTTCAGTCGACAATGGCAAGTTCACTCTCGACACTCCTGAACTCCAAAACAAGGCTGCTGAATACAAGCGTCAAGCTAAGGTGCTCCGTGGTCTCTGCTACTTCTACGCTATTGACATGTTTGGTAACGCAGGTTACCAAGACGAAACTATGCCTGCCGGTACAGCTCCTGAACAATATGACCGCGCTGACCTTTACAACAAGGTAGTAGCAGGTCTAGAAGCTGTCTCTGCAGAATGGGGCGAAACTTACGCTGTGCCTGCTTACGGCTATGTAGGTAAGGAAGCTTGCGACGCTCTTCTCGCTAAGTTCTATCTCAATGCTGAAGTCTTCACAGGTACTCCTGCTTACGACAAGTGCTGGAACATCTGCGAAAAGATTATCGCTCACCACAAGGGTGCCGGTTTCAATGGCTCAGGTCTTGCTAACTCTTACAAGGCTGTCTTCGGTGCTAACAACCACGAATATATGTCACAAGGTAGCCGCGTGAACGAAATCATCTGGGGTATCCCACAAGATGGTATCAAGCTCCAAAACTACGGTGGTACTACATTCTACATGGCTGCATCGACTTCAAACTCAACTCCTGGTACAGAGATGAACTCAGCTAACTACAACCTTTCAGCTTCTTGGACTTGTATGAATGCTCGTGAGCAATTCTCCAACAAGTTTGACTGGGCGAATGGCGTATCGTCTGACAAGCGTGCCGAACTCTGGTGCACTTCTAATCAAGGCTTCAACATCACAAACGGCGACATCACAAACTTTGCTGATGGTTACGCTCCTGTGAAGTACACTAACTGGGCTTACACCGACAATGGCGATGTTGACACTGATAACTCACCTGACGGCTCTAACGCATTTGCTGATGCTGACTGGTGTGTGATCCGTCTTGCTGAAATCTACCTCACAGCTGCTGAAGCTAACGTAGTAGGTAAGGCCGGCGACCAAACTAAGGCTCTTGAATATGTCAACTATATCCGCGAACGTGCAGGCGTTAACGCTTGGACTGCAGCTAATCTTACAGCTGACAATATCCTTGACGAACGTTGCCGCGAACTTTATGGCGAAAACTGCCGTCGTACCGACCTCGTGCGTCACAACAAATACGCAGGTGGCAACTACAACTGGAACTGGAAGGGCAACGTAGGCGCTGGTGGCGCAGCTACTCCTGAGCACATGAACCTCTTCCCAATTCCTTCAACAGTGATCAGCTTCCAAGGCTACAAGCAAAACCCTGGTTACTAATACTTATCTCAAAGTTTAATCTTTAAAAGAGTAAAAGTAAAATGAAAAAAATATCAATTCTTTTTGCAATGTTGGTGGCTGTTATCTCTCTTAACAGTTGTAAGGAGGACACTTATCCTCGCTTCAATACACCGACAGAATTTGAGCTCAATACTCCGGCTCTCGCTCAAGAGTATTACGAACTCACTCCAGATGGCACTGTAAACCTTACATGGTCGCAGCCTGACTATGGCTATGCTGCAGCTGCTACATACGCTGTGCAAGTGTCTTTGACTGAAGACTTCGCAGATTTCAAGGAACTCGGCACTACTTATGTGTTGTGTGATGCTCACGTTAAGGCATCTGAAATCGCTGAAGCTATCTGTATGCTTCGCGGCATCGAAAGCGAAGACGACTACACAGATGAAGATGCTCGCGCTCTCTACGTGCGTATCCGTGCATTCATCGATGGTATCGAAGGTAGCGAAATCCTTTCTAACGTAATCGTTCTCAATCAAGTGAAAGAATACTGTGCTATCCAATCAGCAGGCTACATCTACCTCATCGGTAACGTAGGTGGTTGGGTTGGTCCTGATGCTGCTAACGCTGCTGCATTGGCTGACTGGCGTCTCTTCGAAAGCGACAACGCTATCGGTAGCAAGATCTACTCTGGCGTATTCGACATGCCTGCAGGCGAACTCATCTTCCGTTTCTACACTGAATTGACTGGTTGGGACGGCGGTGCATCAGTTGGTATGCAAGTAGATGACAACCCTGTAGACGTAACTCTCGTTGACGGTGCTGCTAAGGAACAACTCGTTGCTCCTGGTAAGGGTTCTGTTCGCATTCCTGAATGGGAAGGTGGCGCGATGAAGATTGTAGTCAACATGAACGACCTCACAGTGACTCTCGAAGCCGGTGGCGTTGACACAAACGGCAAGGCATTCATCTACCTCGTAGGTGTTCCTTCTGGTTGGGTTGAACCAAAGGCTGACTTCGCTGCTGAATACGAAGCTTGGAAGCTTTACGACCTCCAAGACAATGGCGTTTACACTGCGACATTCGACATCCCTGCTGATGGCTTCACATTCCGTTTCTATAAGGAACTCACTGGTTGGGACGGCGGCGCATCTTACGGCTCACAAGTTGACGATGCTGCTATCGACATCACAATGACAGATGGTGTCTACACTGGTGAATCTACAGATGGTAAGGGTAGCTGGAATCTTCCTGGTTGGGAAGGTGGCAAGGTTGCTATCACTGTCGACACTGCTAACAACAAAGTGACATTCGCAAAAAAATAAGATTAATTAACAGGCTCTTTGGGGTAAGCAATAGCAAGCCCCAAAGGGTTGATTAAATCAATAAAGAGAAAACAACATGAAAAAGATAGGCTTAATGTTAATGGCTGCATTGTCGTTGGGCTTCGTTGCTTGCGAAGACACATCATCGGCAATCCCTCAGTCAAATCCTCAAGAAGCTACCATGACTGCCGACGGCTTGACAGTCGCTTTCGGTGCTGACCTTGCAGGCGAATCAATCGACCTTGCTACTTTGGTGGCTACCGGTGGCGCAGTGAACGTAATCACTACCGAAGCTGTTGAAAACCTCCCTGCAGGTGCAACAGTGGAATACACTATGCAACTCTCTGCCAACGAAGACTACTCTAACGCTACTTCATTTGTAGTAGAAAATGGTGCTGTGTCAGCTACAGAATGGGACAATTGGTTCCGTTCTACTATTGGCTATGCTCCTGACACAAAAGTGAACTATGTGCGTTTCGCTGCTTACGTCGTAGAAGGCACTTCTAAGGTTCGTCTTGGTGGCATCGATAAATTTTATGCTCAAAAGAGTGTTAATGTTACTCCGGTAGCTATTCCTCTCGAAGAAGCATACTATCTTGTAGGTACAGCGACAAATTGGAATGTGGCTGAAGCTATCAAGTTTAACCACTCAGGTGCTAATGTATATGAAGATCCTATTTTTACGCTTACTACTGTTATCCCAGACGATTGCACAGAATGGTGGTGGAAGATCGTTCCTGAATCTACATACAAGACAGGCAATTGGGTAAGCGCTGATTATGCTTCATACGGTCCTGAAGATGGCAACGAAGAGTTGACAGGTAAATTGTTTGCTCGCACAAATGAAGCTGATTGTGGCGCCGGATGTCTCAAAATCACAGGTACAATCCAAATTAAGATCGATATGCTCAATTGCACATACGAAATCAATTTGGGTTCTCCTAACCTTTGGACACCTGGTAATTCTAATGGTTGGAACCACGCTTCTGCTCAAATGCTTTACACTTACGACTTCGTAAACTATATGGGCTTCGCTCACCTCGATGGTGATTTCAAGTTTACTAACGCTCCAGACTGGGGTCATACTAACTACGGTTTCGCAGAAGAAGGCAAGCTCTCAACTGATGGCAGCGCTGGCAACCTCAATGCAGGTGGCAATGGTCTCTTCTGGTGTAATGTCAACACTACTGAGTTGACTTACTCACTCTACCTCGCTGAAACTCTCGGCGTAATCGGTGATGCAACTCCAGGCGCTTGGGATAACTCTACAGCTCTTACTCCATCAGCTGACTTCCTCGTATGGACAGGTGATGTTGAGTTCAAGGCCGGTGGCGAATGGAAGCTCCGCGCTAACAACGCTTGGGATGTTAACCTCGGTGGCGACATGAACAACCTTTCTAAGGATGGTAGCAACATCGCTACTCCTGGCGAAGGCGTTTACACTGTGACTTTGGATCTTTCTAAGCTCCCTTACACTGTAAGCGTAGCTAAGAAATAATCAGTCCTAACAGATTGACAAGACACTTCTCAGATAGTGGAGGCATCGCGCTTTCACTATCTGCTTTTTACGGACACTTCATTTTTCAATTGAAAATCCTCATCACTACCAAAAATTTAGTTATATTTGCAATTCATTCCTTAAAAGTAAATTTTAAACATAATAAAAAACATATCAACTATCATGAAGCACTCAAGATTTCATCAAACTATTGTCGCTATAGCGATAATGCTCATGGGTTGGCTACCATCACTTGCCCATGACTTTGAGGTTGATGGTATCTACTACAACATACTATCAGACAATAACGTTGAGGTCACTTACAAAGGCTCTTATTTTGGTAATTCTTTAGTCTATGAGGGGGATGTTGTAATTCCTAAAACTGTTACATTAAACGAAATTTCTTATAGCGTAACGAGAATTGGATTTGCAGCGTTCAATTCATGCTCAAATTTGACAAGTATTGAATTTCCTAATAGTATAACTTATATTGGAGTCGCAGCGTTCCAGTATTGCACAAGTTTGGCAAGTGTAGAAATTCCGAATAGCGTAACTGAAATTGGTAATTCTGCCTTCGAGTGGTGTATAAGTTTGGCAAACATCGAAATTCCGAATAGTGTAACTGAAATTGGAGATTGGGCATTCTCAAACTGCACAAGTTTGGCAAACATCGAAATTCCGAATAGTGTAACTTATATTGGAGGTTCTGCGTTCGCTCATTGCACAAGTTTGACTAGTATTATAATCCCTGATAGCGTAACTATTATTGGACTCGCAGCGTTCCAGTATTGCACAAGTTTGACAAGTGTACAAATTTCTAATCGTGTAACAGAAATTATGTCCTCAACGTTCGCTCATTGCACAAGTTTGACAAATATCCAAATTCCTGACAGTGCAACTCGTATTGGAAGATATGCGTTCACTTATTGCACGAGTTTGGCAAGCATAGAAATTCCTAATTGCGTAACCAATATTGAAGCGTATGCGTTTGATAATTGCACAAGTTTGGCAAATATTGAAATTCCTAATAGTGTAACTTATATTGGAGAGTGGGCATTCTCAAACTGCACAAGTTTGGCAAATATTGAAATTCCTAATAGTGTAACTTATATTGGAAATTCTGCATTCTATGATTGCACAAGTTTGACAAATATTGAGATACCTAATAGCGTAACTAAAATTGGAGAGTGGGCATTCTCAAGCTGCACAAGTTTGGCAAGTATTATCGTAGAATCAGACAATACTATATATGATTCACGAGAAGAATGTAATGCTATTATAGAAACAGCCTCAAATACTATTATTATAGGTTGTAAAAATAGTAAAATTCCTAATAGCGTAACCAATATTGGAGAAGCAGCGTTTGCTCATTGCTATGATTTGACAAACATCGAAATCCCTAATAGCGTAACTAATATTGGATTGTATGCATTCTATAGTTGCTACAATTTGACAAGCATTGAAATTCCGAATAGTGTAACGAGTATTGGAGAGAGCGCGTTTGTTTATTGTAATGGTTTGACAAGCGTCGAAATTCCTGATAGCGTGAAAAGTGTTGGATATTACGCGTTCGCTGAGTGCTCAAATTTGATAAGTGTAGTTATCGGTGATGGTGTAACGAGTATTGGATTTGCAGCGTTCAGTTCATGCTCAAATTTGACAAGCGTAGTTATCGGTAATAGCGTAACATGTGTTGACTTATATACATTCTATAATTGCTTAAATTTGACTAGCGTAGTTATCGGTAATAGCGTAACTAATATTAAATCCGGAGTGTTCGATGAATGTTACAATTTGACCAAAATTACATGTTTGGCAACAACTCCTCCATCTGTTTATTACGACACATTTTCAAATTATAATGCAGACCTATATGTTCCGGCAGGTTGCAAATCTGCTTATGAAACGACTGAGTATTGGGAAAACTTCAATATAATTGAAATAGAAGAGTCAAACGCAATTGAGTATGTTGAAGCTGAGCAAGAGGCTGAATATTTCGACCTTCAAGGTCTCCCCGTGAAAAATCCTGAAAAGGAAGGTATCTACATCATCAAGCGAGGCAATAAGGTAAGCAAAAGCATTGTCAGATAACAAGCTTTTATGCAATTTCAGAATCTCGGTGATTTTCCACTCGGAAGATCCCCAAAGCTAAAGTAATAACTAAACCCGGGAATTAATGGAAGTTACATTAACCCATGACCGGCAGATATACGAGAGTGGAGGCATCGCGCTTCCGCTCTCTGCTTTTTTGTCGATTGTTTGGAGCAAAAAAAGAAGGCTGTCGGCCTTCGAATAATCAATGATAATGTGTATGGGTTTGTCGTTGCATATACCGACAAAGTATCGACATCGGAAGATGACCTACTTTACTGTTCGCTCAATGTAGGATGCATAATCCTTAATGACTGGTTTGTAGTCGGCATTTGCCATCAATGAAGATGAGATCATAAAGTCGGCAGATGAGCGATTGATAGCAGTCGGTACGTTGTAGAGCGTAGCCAATCTGAGCAAAGCCTTCACATCGACATCGTGTGGCTGTGCCGACATAGGGTCCCAAAAGAAAATAAGCATATCAATTTCATCGTTTGCAATCATTGCGCCTAATTGTTGGTCACCACCAAGAGGGCCTGATTTAAGCATTGTGATGTCAAATCTTGTGTTTGGAGCTCCATTGCCTCGGCGATCCATTAGTGTTTCGGCAACAATTCGCCCCGTTGTGCCTGTTGAAATAAGTCGATGAGGCAATAATTTCTCCCAATTCCATGCGACCCATTCTGCAAGGTCATGTTTCATAGCATCGTGTGCAACAAGTGCTACTGTCAATCTTTTTTCCATAAATAAATTTCATTCTTTTTTAATGTAATGCAAAATTAGTGTGATAATGTTTAATGTGTATTGCAGATGTGTTAAGTTTCCATTAAATATCGTGGGCAAGGAGATGCTGAGCGTAGTTTCACTTGGTAATCAAAGTTAAAAGCATTGATACTTGCCATGATAACAAAAAATAACGCTTAAAGTCTTGACAAGCGGATTGAGATGTATTATCTTTGCAGTGTATTATGGCGAGGTATGGCCTTTCGCGACGCCTCCCGTTGTAAACACAATGTGAAGATGAAACAGAAGGATACTAAAATATCATATTTTGCGGCACATATCACTACGATTGTCAGTGTCACTTTGGTGCTGATTATCGTCGGTGTTATTGCGATGATTTCGGTCTGCGGTGCCGGTGTCGGCCGTCAAGTCAAAGAGCAGATAGAGATTAGTGCTATCATGAAAGACTCGGTTGCCAATGAGCAAGCGTTGGCTCTTTGTGAGCAGTTGAAGTCGCAGTCGTATGTCAATACTATCGACTTCATATCCAAGGAGCAAGCTATGCAGAATTGGACTCGTGACACGGGTGAAAACCTTGAGGAGATATTCGGAGTCAATCCTCTCTCTCCTGAGATTTCGATGACGCTGAAGGCTGAATACACCCATGCTGACAGCATCAGTCGCATCGTCAGCGCATTGGAGGCTAATCCTTTGGTAGAAGGCGTGGCTCGACAGAATTCAGAGGAGGTGGTCAGTACGATTGACAATATCGAAAATCTCAGTATCATCTTGGCTATCATAGCGTTGGCACTGATAGTCATCTCGTTTGTGCTAATCAACAACACGGTGCATCTCTCGATATATTCTCGCCGATTTACAATCCACACCATGCAACTTGTCGGTGCAACCAACGGCTTCATACGTCGTCCGTTTATCGTGGGCAATATGCTCTCGGGTGTCATTGCGGCAGTCTTGGCAAGTGCGATTTTGGCATCGGTGGTGCAATACATCGTCAGCTACGAATTTCCGCAACTTACGCAGTACATGTCGTGGGGCAATGTGGGCATAATCATCATCGGACTCTTTCTCTTCGGGGCGGCGATATGCTCGGCGGCTGCATGGGCTGCTACGACCAAATATCTGCGCCGTGACTACGACCAATTGTTTAAGTAACTATATATCAAAATCACAATATGATTTCAATCGACAAAAAGCCATCTCAAGATGGTCAACTCAAAAAACAAAGTGCATCGGAAAAGCCATTCGTGAAGCGCAACATCATCTTCATGGGCATCAGTCTGCTCATGATTATCATCGGCTTTGCTTTGATGGCAGGTCCGGGTAGCACCGTAGAGGGTGGTTTCAATCCCGATATTTTCAGCACACGTCGCATCGTGGTCGGTCCGACTATCGCATTCCTCGGCTTCCTCGCAATGGCATTTGCCATCGTCTACTCACCTAAAAAGAAGGACGGTAAGTGATGGGAATATTTGAGACCATAATCATAGCCATCGTCGAGGGCTTGACCGAGTTTCTGCCTGTCTCATCGACCGGACACATGATCATAGCGCAAAACGTGTTGGGCGTCGAAAGCACCGACTTTGTCAAGGCATTCACGTTCATCATTCAGTTTGGCGCAATCCTTTCGGTGGTGTGTCTCTACTGGAAGAAATTCTTTCATCTCAATGAGGTGCCACAGGGTGTCACCGGCGCAAAGGCATTCCTCATCAAATACGACTTCTATTGGAAATTGCTTGTGGCATTTCTTCCGGCAGCTGTTTTTGGCTTGCTATTCTCCGATGCCATCGATGCGATGCTTGAGAGGGTAGAGGTGGTGGCGATAACGCTTGTGCTTGGGGGCATCTTCATGCTCTTCTGCGACAAGATATTCGGCAAGGGCACCAAGGAGAAGATGACCGAGCGCAACGCGCTAATGGTCGGACTCTATCAGTGCATCTCGATGATTCCGGGCGTAAGCCGTTCGATGGCGACCATCGTCGGCGGTATGTCGCAAGGCTTGACACGCAAAGCGGCTGCCGAGTTCTCATTCTTCCTCGCAGTGCCTACGATGCTTGCAGCGACGGCCTATAAGTTGCTCAAACTCATTATGGACCCTGTGCAACGCGCAGTGCTTGTCGACAATATGACGACGCTCATCGTCGGCAATGTCGTAGCCTTCATCGTAGCCCTTTTGGCTATCAAGTTTTTTATAGAATTTGTTTCAAAATATGGATTCAAGGCCTTCGGGTGGTATCGCATCATCGTCGGCGGAGCTATTATCGTGATGATGCTCTGTGGAGTGAGCCTTGAAATCTAACAACAACGCATAACGATGGATTTTATCAGTGGAGAAATCATAGGGATTGACAAGCCACTCGGCTGGACTTCGTTTGACGCTGTCAAGCGTGTCAGAGGAGTGATTCAGCGCCGACTTGGCGTCAAGAAATTCAAAGTGGGTCATGCCGGCACGCTCGACCCCCTTGCCACAGGGGTGCTTATCATCTGCACCGGTCGTGCCACACGCCGCATCGAAGAGTTGCAGAGTGGCGAGAAGGAATATATAGCACAGATTCGTCTGGGTGCCACCACACCAAGCTACGACCTCGAGACCGAAATCGATCAGACCTATCCTGTGGAGCACATCACCGAAGACTTGGTGCGTGAAGTGTTGCCACAATTTCAGGGCACCATCATGCAAGTGCCGCCTGTGTTTTCAGCAGTCAAAATCGACGGCAAACGTGCCTACAAATATGCTCGTAAAGGCAAAGAGGTGGAACTCAAAGCCAAGCCTCTTGTCATCAGCGAGATTGAACTGCTCAGTTGCGAGTTGCCGACCATCGAGATACGCGTGGTCTGCAGCAAAGGCACCTACATTCGCGCATTGGCTCGCGACATCGGCGAGGCACTCCAAAGCGGCGGTCACCTCACAGCATTGCGTCGCACAAGAGTGGGAGCAATAGCGATTGCCGACTGCCTCAGCGTCGACGATGCCGTAGAGAAACTCAACACCGTCGAACTCACATTCCCCGACGACTATCAGCCTGCACAATAATGCTCCGTCGTCTCACCATTAACCGATTAAAAAACACAACAAAAATAGTAAGATATGAAACTATCGCAATTCAAATTCAAACTTCCTGAAGAACTCATCGCACAGTATCCTTCAGACAATCGTGACGAGTGTCGCCTCATGGTCGTAGACTCACGCACAGGCACTATCGAACACAAAGTCTTCAAAGAAATCCTCCAATATTTCGACGAAGGCGACGTGATGGTATTCAACGACACCAAAGTCTTCCCTGCACGCCTTTTCGGCAACAAGGAGAAGACAGGAGCACGCATCGAAGTGTTTTTGTTGCGCGAACTCAATGCCGAAAACAAATTCTGGGACGTGCTCGTGGAGCCGGCTCGTAAAATCCGTATCGGCAACAAACTATACTTCGGCGAGGATGACTCGATGGTGGCTGAAGTCATCGACAACACCACATCACGCGGTCGTACACTCCGATTCCTCTACGATGGTCCGCACGACGAGTTCAAAGAAGCACTCTATGCCCTCGGTGAAACTCCACTCCCGGACTATATCACTCGCCCTGTAGAGCCTGAAGATGCCGAACGCTATCAATGTATCTTTGCTGAAAAAGAAGGTGCTGTGGTAGCTCCTGCTGCCGGTATGCACTTCAGCCGCGAATTGCTCAAACGCATGGAAATCAAAGGTGTCGAACGCGCATTCCTTACACTCCACTCAGGCCGTGGCAACTATCGCGAAATCGATGTCGAAGACCTCACAAAGCACCGTATGGATAGCGAAGAAATGGTGGTCGATGGCAATCTTGTCGACATCGTCAACGCTGCTAAAGACCGCGAGTCAAAAGTGTGTGCTGTCGGCACATCTGTATTGCGAGGCATCGCAAGCTCGGTATGCATGAACGGTCACATCATGACCTACTCCGGCTGGACCAACAAATTTATCTTCCCTCCTTACGACTTCACAGTCTGCAACGCACTTGTCACCAACTTCCACATGCCACTCAGCACAATGCTCATGATGGTAGCGGCATTTGGTGGCTACGAACTTGTCATCAAGGCCTACGAAGAAGCAGTCAAAGAGGGCTACAAATTCGGTGCCTACGGCGACGCAATGCTCGTCCTCCGCTAATCCCCAATCGTCTACTCGAGTAGACGACATATCAAAGTCGATATCGGCAATGCCACATAGAGGGTTGACTCACACCACGAGCCAACCCTTTCTCTTTCTCTCTGTGCACGAAGGACAATGCGCGAGATATCCCAATTCAAAAACATTTTGTACCTTTGTAGGGTGTTGTGGCAAATAATGTCGCAAATGCATTCAAATAAAATCACGCTCGTATGAATGAATCAAAGAAAAGTGTATTTGCTGACCAAGCGCTCAGTGTTGACGGTGCAAGCAACATTGATGGTTGTGACGCGGCAGTTCTCCCGCAAGCCACCGATGGCGAAGCCGAGAGTGTTGAACTGTTGCGCACCTGTCAAAGTTGGGACGGTGCGAACTTGCCGGACTATCCACAAGGACAACCGGAATTGGTGGCAATTAAGTATATTATCCCACCGGGTAAGAAATTGAATTGGCATCATCATCTGGTCATGAATCACGGGGTGTTGGTGCAAGGCGAATTGACCATAATCGCGCTCGATGGAAAGACAAAGGTGATGCGTGCGGGTGATGTGGTAGTGGAAATGGTCGATACCATACATCATGGCGAGAACCGAGGCACGGAGCCTGTAGTTCTTTATATGTTCTACCTATCGCAAAAGGATAAGCCCTTATCTGTCCAGTATCCTGAGCTCCCATTGTAGCACCACATTCGTCGCTGTAGAGTCAGTAAATAGACGTGAATCCGATGGATAAAGAAGGCATCTAATGATGTGGCGGTGGCGATGGATGCGGCTGAAGTCGGCAATGTGCTGCAGTCTTGACGCCGTTGGGTTAACGATTAATTGTAAAATGCCGGGGTGAATAGTGCAAAGTGTTTAGGGTAAAAGTTAAGCAGGAGTCTCGAAATGGAGACTCCTGCTTGTGTTATGGTGGGTTGCGAAATGTGCAACTTTGTTGTGCGGATTTGTCTGCGTTAGAAACAGAGCATTACAAGGACGTAGATCCAGTGAGCTGCGAATGCTGCGCAAAGACCGCCGACTGTGTGCGAAAGGATTGCTTTTGAGATCAATTGGCGATAGCCGAGTGAGTCGAGCATCGCTGTGTGAGTAGAAAGGAAACCGCTCCAGCACATACCGATAGCTGTGAATACTGCGATGGCGTTGCCGTCGATCCAGCCTTGAGAGATGAAGTTAGGCACAAGGCTCAATGCTGCACCTACTGCGCCAAGGGCTGTGATAGGGAAGGCAATCAAGTTAGGGTTGGTGAAACCAAACAACCACTCGAATACGAAGTCGATCTTTTCGCCAATCCAAGGGAGGAGTTTTACACCTTCGTATGCAGCGCCGGTGTATTCGCCTTCAGCGCCTGTAGGGCCGAATGTGAGCATCATGACGAGTGTTGAGATAATCAACACGCCCGGAATGATAGCCAAGCCGATGTCGACACCCGACTTGCCACCTTCGAGCAATGCGTCGAGGGCACGAATGAATGTAGATTTGCCTTCGTTGCTCTGTTGTTCCATATCTGTGTCAGCCACAGTTTCTGTCACTACATCTTCTGTCGCATATGAAGGATATGCCTTTACGACAGCGCGTTGCATCAAGCGTGTAGAGATGAGACAGCCAAACATTGCGCCCACCAAGCCGACGATTGGCTCGATGAAATAGCCCTGGCCGATCATAAATACGATAACGAGCAAGCCCATACCGAACGCTGTGCCGAAGTTGGTCAACGAGATGAATTGGTATTTCTTGAAGTAGGTGCTGAATTTCTTGTCGTGAGCCAACGAGATAATCGCAGGGTTGTCAGAAAGGAATGTCAACACTGCTCCCAATGAAGCTACGCCCGGAAGGTTGAAGAGTGGCTTCATCAATGGACGAAGCAATTTTTCGATGAGGCTTACGACGCCAAACTCTACAAACACTTTGCCCAATGCACCAGTGATGACACAGATACCCATGAGGTAGAAGCAAGTGTTGAGAAGAAGGTCGTGGGCAGTCTTCATGATAGTGTTGAGCATGTTGGCTGCTCCCATTTGGTTGCCAAGATAGCCAAACAATAATGAGAGAAGCAATAAGCATGGGATGCCCTTAGGAATCCATCCAAATAGTTTTTTTGTTACTGAACTCATATTCTTCTATGCTATGTTTTAAATTATTTCTTTGCGATTTTCAACACGTCGAATTTCCATGTCACGCCGATGTCAAACATTGAGTGGTTTTCACGCAGCTGGCTGTCTGTGTTGGTGTTGGTGCCGAATGTGTGGCAATAGTTGGCGTGAAGACGGATATCGTGGCGATCGTTTTGGAGAGGGTAGTATTCGACGCCGGCGCCCACGCGAGTCATCTCTGTGCCAGGAAGCACGTAGTAGTCATTGTTGTCGGTGTTGTTGACATCGTAGCTGACCTTGCCGAATACGTTGAGGCAGTCGAGTGGCTTCCATGCCAATTCGCCGATGAGCGACATATCTCTGAAGAGGAATGTCTGATGGTCGGTCGCGCGATTCATGAAGTCGAGTTCAAGCGATACGCGGTCGATAGTAAACTTGTTGCCAAGTGAGATATAGTTGATGAAACGACCCGGAGCATACTCCATCATGTTGACCGAATAGATCGATGAGAAGATGCCGTGATTGCCATACCACATAAGGTTGTAGGCATACATGTCGGGATTGATTGTGCGGAATGGGCTTTGGCAGAATTGGAACATGAGCTTGTCCTTGCCCTCGTTGAATGAGTAAGCGCCGCTGACACCAAACTGGTAGCATGCCACATTGTTCCAGAATTCAGAGCAGAAATAGAGGTCGATCGGTGCACGGTCGTATTCATAGCCACCGATGCCGACTACTTGCTTACCGGCCGAAACCTCAAAGTTGTTGATATTATAGGCCAACCACACCCAGTCGGTTGCATCAAAGAAGCTGCTGCCATTAGAGCCAATCATCTTGTTGAAGCGCTGACGCCATGAATAAGAGAAATGGTCATTGATGTTGCCACTGATAGCCATGTTGAGGTATTTACCGCGGAATCCGCAATTTTCCTCGATAGAGTGACCATCGTTGTATTCTCTCTGATAATCGGCACGAACTTCGATTTTAAGATCGACAATATCATTCTGCGCCCAAAGCATCATCGACGATGCTGCCATTGCCAATAGGCATAATCCTTTTTTCATGATTAGAAATCGGTCTTATACTTTAATATTATAAATTTGGGTGCAAAGTTAACTCTTTTTTCGCAATCTCTGCTGATAGTGAGTTTACTTTTTGAAAATTCTGTGTCACTCCCGGGATTTGCAGCATTTTTGGGTGGTCGCAGAGACTATGGTTTCGAGGCCTCAAATGAGGGTGCGAAGTGTTAAAATGGGTGGAATTTTAACAAAAACAGAGTTAAAAAGCGAAAAATCCACAAAAAATCGCACTTTTTTTGTGCGAAATAATTTGCGAATGAAAAAAAAGCATTACCTTTGCGCCGTTTTTGATAGCAAAAAATATTGTTTTATTATTTTTAAAATTTAGAAAAATGAAGAAATTAGCTTTATCTCTTGCTGTATTGTTCAGCGTAGTTTTGGTATCTTGTGGTAACACTGAAAAGGCTGTTGACACTTGCTGTGCAGACACAACTTGCACTGAAGAAGTTGTTGTAGAAGACACTAACGCTCCAGCTGACACTGCTGCTGCTGTTGACACTGCTGCTCCTGCTGTAGAAGAAGCTCCAGCTGCTTAATTTTAATCAGCAAGCAAGATTTAAACCGGACCTTCCAAGAAGGGGCCGGTTTCTTTTTTATATACGCTACACAACTTTTCCACCTCTCCCCACGTTAGAATACTATAGGCCGGCGTGCTTTGCCACCTATACGACACAAGGAAGAGTCTCTGAAACAAAAGTATTAACTAAATCCGGGAACTTTTGGAAGTCCCCTTAACTATTACTCAATATCAACTCATGGCAAAACAAGAAATATTCGACTGGGCAGAAGGAATGAACTGCGCAGTGACTGTGTGCGACAAAGAAGGCATCATCCTCTATATGAATCAAAAAGCGCGTGAGACATTCGCAGCGCATGGCGACTTGATTGGCAAAAATATGCTCAACTGTCACTCCGACCGCTCAAAGCAGATTATCGCCCACCTCCTTGAGTCAGGCGAAAGCAACGCCTACACCATCGACAAGAATGGCGTTAAGAAGATGATTTATCAGACTCCATGGCGCGAAAACGGCCAAGTCGCAGGACTTGTCGAAATCTCTATGGTCATCCCTCAAGAGATGCCACACTACGTCCGCTAAGTGAACTTCGATAAATCGATTTGTAGAGATTTTTGAAATTTCATATAAAGGAGAGGTTATCAAAATCTCTCCTTTAACCTATTTTAAGGGCTTCTGTTTTGGGAATTTGAGAGGGATTGTGTAACTTTACAACCAAATTTAATTTTCAAGTATGGATAAACGACAGAAAACCATTTTCTATGCGGGCATCGGCGTCGTTGCGGCGTTGGTGGTGCTTGCCGTGGCTTTGATATTTACAAACTCTCGCCAAAGCTCTGAGTTTGACCAAGTGCAAACCGAACTCGATAGCCTACGCTTTGCTAACGACCAGTTGAAACTTACCAATGAGTTTAACCAACTCAATGCCGACTTCAAAGCATATGAAGACCAGCAGATCTATCTCAAGAATGACTCTCTGGTGCAGAAGTATGACCAGGCTCGTCTGAAAGTGGAAGCCTTGCTTAAGGAATTGAATGCCGAAAAACGCTCCAACTCTCAAAATAAGCAAAAGATCAAGAATCTTGAGGCTGAAATTGCCACTCTCAAGGGAATCGTGAAGCACTATCTCGCTGAAATTAAGCGTCTTGGCGAAGAAAATGAAGGTCTCCGCAAAGAGATTGAGGAAATCAGCCAGAAGAATGAGCAGCTATCGTCGGCCGTGACTACTGCTACGACTAAGAATGAGGAGTTGACTCAGAAGGTGCAACTTGCTGAAAAGCTTACTCTCACAGGCGTGTCGCTTCAAGCATTCAATAAGAAGGGTAAGGCAGAGAAGAAGGTGAAGAAAGCAAAGACGCTCGGCGTAAGCCTCACTATTACTCCGAACAATACTGCCAAACCGGGTCTGAAGGATGTCTACGTACGCATCACTTCGCCTGAAGGCAACCTCCTCAAGGGCAATGGTTCGTTCTCTGCTGAGGGTACGCAATTGGAGTACACGACTAAGCGTCAGGTGGAATATGCCAACGAAGAACTTTCGACCGTAATCTATTGGGATGTCAACACATCTCTCACTGCCGGCGAATACACTGTCGAAATCTTTATCGATGGCAACCGATTGACTTCTCGTCGCTTCACGTTGAATTAAACGAAACTTTCTCAAAAACTATTCATATCAGACTTCGTGGCGACTCGCTTTGCTGCGAAGTCTGCGGTTTTAAACGAGCCGCTTGCTTCTGCGCTCGATTCATAGTAACTTTGTGATAAATCTCGAAGTTTGATGACACTCGTTGTGAAAAATATCGGAGCACGCTTCATATTTCTCGCTCGTTTGTAGTAACTTTGCATTAAATTCTGATAAAATGAAACAGACAAAGATATTGCGTGGTCTGGCTTTAGGAGTGCTGGCCACAATGGTGAGCTTGCCGGCCTTTATCGGTCGCGCTCAAAAGAGTCACGACAACGGCGTAAATCGCAATTTGACTATCTTCAACTCCATCGTTAAGGAGCTGGAGATGAACTATGTAGACTCCATTAATACCGACAAGTCATTCAAAAACGCCATCAATGCAATGCTCTCGGAGGTCGACCCCTACACCATCTACTACACTCCCGAGGAGCAGAAGGAATTTATGGCGATGACCTCAGGCGAATATGGTGGTATCGGTAGCTATATCATGCAACGCGACGGCTGGACCTATATCTCAGGACCATACGAAGGCTCGCCGGCGGCCGAAGCCGGTCTGAAGTCGGGCGACAAAATTCTGCGCATCGACACACTCGACCTCAGTGGCAAGACCAGCGACGAAGTCAGCAGCTTGCTCAAAGGACAGCCGGGCACTATTGTGACAGTCACAGTGCATCGCCCTTACGACGCGGATAGCATCAAGACATTTCGCATCGAGCGTCGCAAATTGCAGTTGCCGTCAGTTGCCTACTACGGAGTGACACGCGACAACGTGGGCTACATCTGCCTCACATCATTCATGGACAAATCGGCCGATGAGGTACGCGTGGCAGTCGAAGAGCTGAAGAAAAATCCTGCAGTGAAAAGCCTGGTGCTCGACCTCCGTGGCAACGGTGGTGGTATACTGGAAAGTGCAGTAGAGATAGTCGGCATGTTTGTGCCAAAAGGCACAGAAGTGTTGCGCACCCGCGGTCGCGACAAGTCGACAGAAAAAATCTATAAGACCACAAAGAAACCGATTTGGGAAGACATACCATTGGCAGTCCTAATCGATGGTGGATCGGCATCAGCATCAGAGATTACAGCCGGTGCACTCCAGGACCTCGACCGTGCAGTGCTCATCGGCTCACGCTCGTTTGGTAAAGGACTTGTGCAGTCGACACGCCCATTGCCATTCGACGGCATGCTCAAAGTGACAGTATCAAAATACTACATTCCGTCAGGCCGCCTGATTCAGGCACTCGACTACTCACATCGCAACCCCGACGGATCCGTTGCCCGTACTCCCGACAGCCTCACCAACGTCTACAAGACAGCCCACGGCAGAGAAGTGCGCGACGGCGGAGGATTGATACCCGACATTGTGATAGACTGGGGCAAAGTCAGTCGCATCGTCTACAACATCGTACGCGACCACTGGTCGTTTGACTTTGCGACCAAATATGTCGCCGAGCACCCTCAAGCTCCATCGGCCTACGAATTTGAGATCACCGACGAAATCTACGACGACTTCAAATCATTTATCGACCCCGAACGCTTCAAATACGACAAAGCGTGCGAAGACTATGTCAAAAACTTGCGTGAAATCGTAGAAATCGAGGGTTACATGAACGACAGCACCAAGGCACAGATCGACATCCTTGCCAAGATGCTCACTCACGACCTCAACAAAGACCTCGACACCCATCGTCGCGAGATATCGGGCTACTTGATGTCCGACATACTCAGTCGTTACTATCACACCAAAGGCGAAGTGATAGCCGACCTCAAAGACGATGCAGCCGTCGACTCAGCCGCCCTCATCCTCAACGACCCCCACCTCCTCCGCCACCTCCTCCGCCCCTAATCTCACAACTCGTGGTCGATTAGTCCTCTTGGAGCAGTATCGTCAGCAACAGATCTGTCAAGAGTGTGCCTTGCTAAACTCCCATAAATTGTTTACATAAGGCGACATCAAGCCAACAAATGTCATATGCTAAAATCCCCAAGGAGACATCGGTTTCCTTGGGGATTTAATGATTGTGTCGTATCGTCAATTGAGCATTTGACTTACATGCTGCTGTATGGATTACTTCACCATTACCTTGAATGACTTGCCGTCAACAGTGACAACGTAGATGCCCTTGATAGGAGCTGCGATTACTACATTGCCGTCTGTCGCAACTTCAGATGCAATCAGCGCGCCGTTTGAGGAATACACATTGACAATGTCACCAAGCGGTGCATTCTTCACTACGATATTATCACCGATAGTCGCTACAATAATTTCATCATCGTCAATGCCATCTATATCGGAAGAATAGATATTTATATGGCAAGTAGCAGAAAGGTTTGTGCCGTCGGTCGTTGTTGCTGTGATAATT
>JAFYNZ010000051.1 GCA_017547845.1 Muribaculaceae bacterium | reverse complement strand
AGATTTTTGGCATACATTGCTGCAATAGTGGCAAGTGTCAGCGTCGTAGTAGGTTGCAGTGACAACAACGAACCTCCGTTCGAACCAACACCTGAACCATCGGGTGCAGAGACAAAGAATGATTCAGAATACAAATATCCAACCGATACTATCATTTATGTAGATGAACGTACAGAGGATGAAAAAGAGATATCAGGAGGAGGGTTTCTAATATTTAAAGAAGAATCATTCAAGAATTATGGTGTAGTGGTTACCCGAAAAGTTGGTGGTGGTAAATATGAGATTTACATCCCAGCAGAAGGAGCTAATCTTAGCCTTGAAACAGAGTACAATGTCAGTTGGTTAAAGGCTCTAAAATCATTATTTATCAATGGAGAGTTAAATGAGTTGTCTATAGAAATATTGAGTGAATACTATGAGGATCCTTATGGAAATAAATATGATTATTTTTATAAAGCAACTCACGAAAATTTGACTGTAATTTATGATACGCCTAATATGATACATTTTAAAGTGCCTGCAAACACTACAGGTGAGGAATTGCATATTGAAACAGGTGTATCCGATCCCCCTATATATATGAATGGTGCAACCATAATTTTTATTCAGGCGGCGAAGTAATGGTCGCACGACGAGTGGTGCAAAACCAAGATAAGGCACTAATATAGCATGAAAGTAGAGGGCGTGGCTGTCAAGGTCGCGCCCTCGTCTTATGTAGTGGGGTTTGCTGTCTTGGAGTGGGGGTGGTGCATCGTGAGGGGGTGGTGTGGGAGATTGACAAAACAATTTGTAGCTCCCTTAGCGCCGCTACCGCTACCACTGCCGGCAGATATTTGCTTCCTTAATAGATGTGGGGGAGAGGGGAGTGGTCGTCGCCGTCGATGAAGTCCTCGATGGTGTAGTTGATGAAGTCGTTGAAGCGTTTGGCTTGGACAAGGTAAGGCAGCAGGGCTTCGATGGCGTTGTCGTCGCAAAGGAATCGGTCGTCGATGCGTCGCATTGCGATGAAATCTCGAGGACGAATGTAGTCGATGTGTGGCCAGTCTTTGGGAAATCCTTTGGGAGTGGTTTTGAGGAAATTGTCGCCGAGGTGGTCGAAGCATTGACGGAATTCGGCGCTTTCGACGATGTCGCGGTATTCGTCGATATTGTCGAAGATGGCTTGTCGCACGGCTTTGATGATTTTCGGTTCGAGGCCGATAGTGCCGGCACATATCATGCTATGGCCGGGCTCGATGTGTATGTAGTAGCCACCGGTGTTGATGCGTTTGCCGTAAGGGGGATTGATGAAGATGCCCATATGTGTCTTAAAAGGGCGTTTATCGGCTGAAAAGCGTATGTCGCGATAGATGCGATAGGTGCAATCCTTGACGCTGAGATGGGAGGCTTCGGAGTCGAAGGTGGCTATGAGGTCGAGGAGGCGTTGAGCGAATGCGTGGTGGGTGGCTTGGACTGACCGGTATTGCTCTTTGTGGTCGGCAAACCATTCGCGGCAGTTGTTGTCGCGGAGTAGGGAGAGAAAATCGTAGACGCTTTTCATGATGGTAGATTTATGGCAGGGTGAGAGAAAAAGACACGCTCCGCGACAGCAGTGATGCCGAGGCGGAGCGATGTCGATATGGTCAATAAATATTATTTGCGGATAGCTTTGACAGTCATCACGTCGCCTTCAGCGTTGAAGAAGTTGACGAGGTAGATGCCTTGCTCGAAAGAGTCGAGAGATACGGCTCTGTTGAAGTTGTGAGAGCCATAGACGAATTTGCCGTCGTAGGTGTAGATGCTCACTTGAGTGATAGGAGACTCTGACACGGCGTAGATGTCGTTGCCCTTTTGGTAGGTGTTGATGCCGACGTCTTGAGTAGTCACTTCTTCGACTTCAGTAGGGAGGTCGCCCTCTTTGAGACCTTGGAAATACATTGACACAGGGAAGTCGCCTTGTTGCTCGTTGAAGACAGCTTCAGGGACACGGATCATGACTTCGTATTCGCCTGCTTCAAGAGCACCGAGTTCGAAGTAGCGCACAGGGATTGCGTCGCCCGGACACCAGTTGGAAGAAGCAGCCCATTGGCGGTCGGTCTTTTTGCTATTGCCGTAGATACCGTTGCCTTGAGTGTTTTTGTAACGGTAAGGCTCGCAAGACTTACCGCCAGGTGTGAATGTAGAGATGATTTCGCCGTTGAAGTAGATGAGGTGGAGACGGCGGTTGTACTCTTCACCCTTAGAGTTTGCGCCGTGGTTTGACATCACGAGCACCAATTGAGAGTCAGCGACCTTTTCAGGCACGGTGAACTTGTAGGTCTTTGTGCAAGTGCCGATAGTGTCGGTGCCAAGTTCGCTATAGTTGTTGAGGTTGTGGCTCTTATACTCTGGCTTCTTCATAACGATAGGCACAGTGACAGTGTTGTAGTTGTTGGCAGCAGGCTCATCAGTGCATGTGAATTCGAGTGAGCCGCGGAATACGTCGTTGCGGCTGTCGCAACCGGCAATCTGTTGGTTGGCAGCGTAAGGGATACCGAAGAGTTCGAATTCCAACCATAGGTCGTATTTGTCACGGAGTGTCATGTCGTGGAAGAGGTAGCCGACGAGGTTGGCGTCATATTTGTATTCCACTTCATTAGGGTATGAGTTCATATTCATGAACGGAGTGATGAAACGCACGATTTCGATGCGTTGCACTTCAAATGGGTCGTAGGTCTCTTGTCCCTTAGGCACCAAAGCGATGTTGATATTACCGATGCGGTCGTAGTTGTCGCAAAGCGCACCGATAGTGACTTTGATTTTGGTTTCAAGACCAAACCAGTCCATATTTTCAGCAGTCAACTTCTTAGCGTAGAGAGAGTTGCGATGACGGAGGATACCGTCTTCGAGACCTGCGTCAAAAACGTTGTCGTTGTAGCCATCATAGAAGACAGCTTCGTTGAAAGGCTTGTAGGTGCGGCTGTACTCTTGTGCTTGTACGGTCGCTGCGCCTGAAAATGCTACGGCTGCTGTGAGCCCGAGTAGGAGTTTCTTCATGTGGTAATGTGAGTTAAATAGTTTGTTTATGTCGCAAATTTACTAATAAAATTCTATAGATGCAATTCAAATAGATTAAATGTCGACTGATTTTGTCAAAATGTGACCTGTGCCACTATCTTTGAGCAGGCGAGAATCGGATCGATGGACTTGAAATTGTGGCTCTCCCTTGCAATAATAGCCGGCGATTATCGTTAATTTTATGATGAAATCTACTATGAAATATATTATCTACGCTGTGATGTTTATCGCAGTGGCGGGCTTGAGCGGATGCAAGTCTGCCAAGTTGTCGACTGCCAACGAGCAATATGATCGTGGAGAGTATTTCGATGCTTCGAAGACATATCGCAAGGTCTATAATAAGCTGACCAAGCGTGAGCAACGCCCGTTGCGTGGCGAGGTGGCCTACAAGATGGGCCTTTGCTACTCGAAGCTCAATATGGCGGCTCGTGCTGCGGCTTCGTATCAGAACGCAATCCGTTATCAGTATCCCGACTCGGTGGTCTATCTGTATTGGGCTAAGGCTCTGCAAGGCGACGGCAAATATAGTCAGGCGATAGATGCCTACAACACCTACTTGCTCTTCCGTCCCGATGATGCTCAGGCGAAGATAGGTATCGAGGGTTGTGAGAAGGCGATAGAGTCGAAGTCGACGAAGACAACGCGTTATGTGGTGAAGAATGCCAAGCTGTTTAATTCGCGTCGTGCAGATTTTGCACCGATGTTTCTCGACAATAAGTATGACCAACTCTATTTCACCACCACCACCGAGAAGGTAATGGGCGACAATAAGTCGGAGATTACCGGCATGAAGAAGGGTGATATCTATTTCGCCAAGAAAGATGAGCAGGGGGTGTGGCAACGCCCTGAGCCTGTGGAGGGTGAGTTGAATTCCGACCTCGACGAGGGTATCGTCAGCTTTACGCCCGATGGTCAGACGATGTATCTCACCAAGGCTCGCCGCGAGCCGAATGCCAGCACTTCGGTAGAAATCTACACCTCGCAACGCAGCGAGGCTCAATGGAGTGCGCCTGTGAAGTATGAGATTATCAAGGACACCATTTCTGCCGTAGGTCATCCTGCAGTATCGGCTGATGGCAAGTGGCTCTATTTCTGCTCTGATATGCCGGGTGGCTACGGCGGTAAAGATATCTGGAAGGTAAATCTGACCGATAAGGTCGGGTCGCTTGAAAATCTCGGTCCGCAGATTAATACATCGGGCGACGAGATGTTTCCCTATTCACGCATGGATACGGTGCTCTATTTCGCATCTAACGGTCATCCCGGTTTCGGTGGTTTAGACCTCTTCCGTGCCGCGTATGACGCTAAAGCAGAGGCGTGGAAGGTGGTCAATATGGGTACACCTATCAACTCGCAAGGCGACGACTTCGGCATCACGTTTGGCGAAGGCGAGACAGGTTTCTTCAGTTCCAACCGTGGCGATGGCCGCGGCTACGACCATATCTACTCGTTTGAGTTGCCACCGTTGCAAATCAGCATCTCGGGTTGGGTGCTCGATAAGGACGAGGAGCCGGTGGCTAATGCTATCATTCGTATCGTCGGCGACGACGGCTCAAATCAGAAGGCTGTGGCCAAAGACGACGGCTCGTTTGAGTTCAGTCTCGACCGTGGCGTGCGCTATGTGATGATGGCAGGTGCGAAGGGTTATCTTAATGAGAAACAAGAATTTAAGTCTGATATAGCAGAGGAGGATGCAGAGTATGGCATCGACTTCATACTCTCGGCGATCCACAAGCCTCAGGTGATCGAAAACATCTTCTACGATTTCGATATGGCGACACTTCGTCCCGAGTCGGAAGCCGCTCTTGACGAGATGGCCCAAATACTCAAGGAGAACCCTAACGTGTGTGTCGAAATGTCGTCGCACACCGACCGTTGGGGTAGTGACGAGTACAACATTGACCTCAGCAATCGCCGTGCGCAGAGCGTGGTCGACTATCTTATCGCTGCCGGCATTGAGCCTGAACGCTTGCGTCCTCAAGGCTATGGAGAGTCGAAGCCGAAGATGGTCACCAAGAAGATTAACGGCGACTATCCACAATTTGCAGAGGGTGTAATCTTGACCGAAGAGTTTATCGAGACGCTATCTGAGGAGGATCAAGAAGCGGCCGACCAGATCAATCGTCGCACAGAGTTTCAGGTCACTGCTATCGACTATGAATTGAAGTAGACGCTATGGAATTTACCACCAAAGTACAGTTGATTAAGCCCGGTTTCGAACTATCGCCGCAAGGGCAGATGCTGATGATGGGATCGTGTTTCACCGACAATATCGGTGCTCGCTTTCGCGATGCGATGTGGCCTGTAGCAGTCAATCCTTGTGGTGTGCAATTCAATCCGGCAAGTATCTGCAGAGTGTTGCAACGCGCCTTGTCGGACTGTTCTATGGTGGAGGACGAATTGGCGGAACGTGACGGCTTGTGGCATTCGTGGCTGTTTGACTCGCATTTCTCGTCGACAGATAAGGCTGAAGCGATTCGTAATGTCAACGATGCGTTGACGCAGACTCGCAATGCTCTGACTCAATCGTCTGTTATCATTTTGACGCTCGGCACTTCGTGGGTCTACCGACTTGTCGGGACACCGGATGTGGTGAGCAATTGCCATAAGTTTCCGTCTTCGCAGTTTGAACGCTATCGCCTGACTGTCGATGAGGTGGCAGCGATGCTTGTGCAGACAGTCGCGAGCATTCGAGAGATCAACCCGGAGGTGAGAATCATCTTTACGGTCAGTCCTATCCGCCATTTCAAAGATGGAGCGCATCAGAATATGCTATCAAAGTCGACACTCTTGCTCGCCATCGACCAGGTGTGTCAGGCAGTAGATAGAGTCGACTATTTCCCTGCCTACGAGATAGTGATGGACGAGTTGCGCGACTATCGTTTCTATGCTGCCGACATGGTGCATCCGTCGGAGGTAGCAATCGAATACCTTTGGCAACGTTTCAGAGAGTGGTGCTTCTCTGCTGATGCCAATCGTGCGACTGACGAAGCACTCCGATTGCGTTCGAGACTCAACCACCGATTTCTGACTGCGGACACGGCCACTCAGCAGGCGTTTCGTGCCCAAACCGACAAGCTGCTTGCGGAGTTTCTTTCCCGCCACCCTTATCTCCGTCCATAATTCCTATAACACACTCTTTTCTCAAAAAATCATATCGTACACCCGTCATCTCTATCGCCGCGTCTGAGTTCGTAGCGATCGGGAATGAATAAAGGCAAGCATCGATGTCGATACTTGCCTTTGATATTGTCGTCTGGGATAGTAATCCCGAGATGCCTGCAATGTGTCGGATTAGTCTTCGCTGACCGGGCAATTTTCTTTGAGGAAAAGCTCGAGAGCGCCTGTCATAGAAGGAGCCTTTGGCGATGGTGCCTCAATGTCAACTCTGAAACCTGCGTCGCGCACTGCCTTGGCTGTCGCAGCACCCAAGCAACCGATAGCTACACCCTGCTCGTCTTGGTTGAAGTCCGGGAAGTTTTTGAGCAAAGAGTTGATACCTTCAGGGCTGAAGAAGAGGAGCATGTCGTAGTCGAATGGTTCGTCAGGACCGAAATCGTTGCTGACTGTGCGATACATGACAGCCTTTGTGTAGTTGATTTTGCTCTGGTCGAGTGCAGCGAGGCTTGACTTGTGCACATCGGAAATAGGCAAAAGGAATGTCTCTTTGCAGTGCTTGTTGAGGCTTTGCTGGAGTTGAGGGTCGTCGAATTTGCCTGAGATACCGAAGAAAATTTTGCGTTTACGGTAGACGATGTATTTCTGTAGATACAAAGCGATGGACTCAGTGGTGCAGAAGTATTTCATTGTGTCGGGAATTGTGACACGAGTCTCTTCTGCGAGACGGAAGAAGTGGTCGACTGCTGTGCGAGCTGTGAAGATGACTGCTGTGAAGTCGGCGATGCTGACTTTGTTTTGACGAAATTCTTTTGCTGTCAGACCTTCTACCTTAATGAATGGACGGAATACGATGTCAACTTTATATTTGTTTGCGATGTCAAAGTATGGTGATTTGTCACCTGTAGGTTTTGGTTGTGAAACCAGAATCTTTTTAATATCCATCTTTTATATAACGAATTGTTCTAAATGCAATTATATCAAATTTTCAAGTATATTTAACGCTATAGAATATCCCAAAATCAGGGGGATGATTTCTAAACTGCAAAGATAGTACAAAAATAGGAAAAAGGACGAAATTCGATTGAAAAAAATGCGAAATCCCTTAAAAATAAATATGAGTCGGGCTATTATGAACGCTATGAAACCGACGATGCATAGTGTCGGTGCATGTTGGGGGTAAAATAGCGTTATAAGCGACAAAGGGAATAAAATTACACTTAATAAACCCTGACTTGATGCAAATCCTTTAATCCAACTCGATGTCTTGTGACGGTCGCCGAAGACATTGCCGACTATCAGATACGCGATGTATTGGAAGGTGTAGAAGGCCAGTGTCATGCCCGCTGCCACGCCTATGGACTCGATGGTCGGTATGACTGCGAGTGAGGGGTGGAGCGTCAAGAGCGAGGTGTGGAAAAGCAGTGCGACCGAGATGACGCAGAGTGCGTTGAGCGAGATGAGCAACGACGTCTCGCGGACCGTATCGTCGAATAGGTTGTTGCGTGAACGGATATCCGACAAGTCGCCGGCGATGGCCTTGATATACTTGAAGTTGTTTTTATAGCGCAGACTGACCAGTATGAAGACGGCGATGACGACGAGCATCACCCACGACATTGCGTTTGCCGACTCGGTGCGTAGCGGAATGTCGCGTCCTTCAGGCACTTCGATGAGTGCTATCGAAGGGGGAGTGGTCGCTATCGTCAGGCTATCGGCCACGACGGAGTCGCCCATGGCGATTGTGTCGCAAAGGGTGGGTGTCGGAGCTGTAGACTTTGCTATGTTGGATAGGCTGTCGGGCATTGTTATCAGAGCCAATTATTGTCTTTATACCATTTAATGCTTCGTCTGACACCCTCTTTGAGGTCGATTTTAGGTTCAAAACCGAAGTCTTTGCGTGCTTCGGAGATGTCGACGCTCCAGTTGCGTTGCTTCATGATGTTGAATTTGTCGCGGTTGAGTGTCGATGGTTTGAGGCGTATCATACCCCACTTTTCTGCCAGGAGCGACACGATGTAGACTGCCCAGATAGGCATACACATCGGGATAACGAGACTCTTGCCAAGCTCTTTGGCTGCAATCTCGCGGAATTCTTTTTGCGTGTAGCTGCGGTCTTCGGCTATGAGGTAGGTCTTTCTGACCGGTGCTTTGTCGAGTGCTTGAAACATCGCTTCGACCAAGTCGTCGACATAGATGAACGATAGCAACTGGCGACTGAGTCCGACTGAGAAGTCGAAGCCGGCTTTGATGGACTTAAACATCATGAAATAGTCTTTCTCGTGAGGACCGTAGATGCCTGTGGCACGGAAGATGATATAAGGCACATCGGTGGTCATCGCAAGGTGCATTTCTGCTTTGAGCTTTGAGGCACCGTAGCGAGTGTTTGGTGTCGGTATAGACTTGGAGTGGAATGGTGTGAAACCCTTCTCGTCGCCGGGACCGAGTGCCGACAGACTACTCATGTAGAGGAACTTCTCGGGCATCTTCTCTGTGGCTGTCAACGCATCGGTAAACGAGCGGAGATAGTCGTGGTTGATGCGATTGAAGTCGGCAAAGTTGGTGCATTTTGTTGCACCGAGGTTGTAGATGATATAGTCCCATCGTTCCCCTTCAGGGAGGGCTTGGTTGAGGGTGGTGGCGAGTGTGTCGGGTTGCTCGAAGTCGAGTTCGACAAATCGGATACGACTGTCTTGGAGGAATTGTCGCGAAGTCGATTTGCGTACGCCTGCCCAAGTCTCATAACCTCGTTGGAGGGCTTGGTCGACTATAAAACCGCCGACAAAGCCGCCGGCACCTACGATTAATATGCGTTTATTCATCATTTCGTGTCTGTTGTGGAGGGGTGAGTGTCAAATGTTTTAAACTGATAGCCTTGCTCCATGAGCCATTCGATGCTGCGAGGCAGTGCTTCCCTAAGGCGAGGCATGCTTTTGATGGAGTCGTGGAAGACTATGATGGAACCGTCTCGTGTGTAGCGACGCACGTTGTCGAAGACTTGGTCGGCTGTGAGATGGCGAGAGTAGTCGCGTGTTATCAGGTCATACATTATAATGGTGTATTGTTCTCTGATGAGTCGCGCCTGCTTGGGGGTGAGAAACCCATGAGGGGGACGGAAGAGTCGACTGTGGATGTAGCTGTCGGCTTCTTTGATGTCGTCCAGATAATAGGGTGTCTTCACTTTGAGCCCTTGAAGGTGGTGCATGGTGTGGTTGCCGACGGTGTGTCCTCGATTGACCACCTCTTGGTAGACATCGGGGTATTTACGCACATTGTCGCCCACCATGAAAAATGTGGCTTTGATGCCGTAAGAATCGAGCATGTCGAGCACCCATGGCGTTGCTTCCGGGATCGGACCATCGTCAAAGGTGAGATAGACACATCGTTCCTCTCCCCGAATACGGAAGTGTGCATCGGGGAAAAGTGAACGGAATATCTGTGGAGGACGCTCGATCAGCATAGTCACTACATCATGCTTTGCAGCTCTTCGGCTATCTCAGGGTTGTTTCTGATATACTCGTCGCTCAAGCGTTTTGCACGAGCGAAGTCAAAGTCCTTGAATTCTTCGTATTGAGATAGTATCTCTTGGTCGAGACCGCAGAATTGGAGTGAGAGGTAGAACAGAGAGTCGGCTTCACGCTCAATGTCCGACAAGTTGGCATACTCTTCGGCACTCATTGCTGCATATCGGTTGATGTCTGCCGCTTGAGAAGCAAGTTCGGAGAGAATCTGCAATGCTTGTTGCTCTTCGGTCATCTCTTCGCTTGAAGAGGAAGAGAGTTGGTTGCGATAAGTGTCGAGTTGTTCCAAGGTGATACCGGACATCTCAGGCGATTTCATCAACTTGTCGACATCTCCACCGACGCCTTCATAGTCGTCGATAAACTGCTTGAGATAGTATGGGATGTAGTGGTTTTCGTAGGTCAATGAAGGGTAGCGGAAGAGGCTCTGCATTGCGACTGCATAGCGATAGTTTCCGGCTGCACGCTTGAGCAGACCTTCGAGGATTGTGAGACCTTTCTGTTTCACCTTATCATCACCAAGTTCGGCGCCGATGTGAGCGTAGTGCATACCCATGTCCATACCTTCGCTGAAGATAGAGTATCTCTTGGCCGACTGAGGAAGGTTTTTCTCAATCAAGTCAAGCACTTCGAGAGCCTGACGATACTTCTTGTCGGCTGCCGCAGTGTCGCCTTGGGCCTTGAGGTTGTCGCCTTCGTAGATGAGTTCGGCTGTGAGACGAGTCATCGACGAGCGTACGCTTGAGAGCATGCGACCTGCTGTCTCATCGATGTATGGGTTCATCGCAGTGCCGCCCCAACGATACTTCTTGGTCACCACGTCGTAGGCCTTGTCGGTGCGTGCAGGCAATTCGGCAAGTTGTCGAGTAGGGAGAAGCTGGTAGACCATGCCGACGCTCTTCATGTAAGGTGTCAAACCGAGGTGGTAGGAGTTAGGCACGGTCGACGCCCAATAGATAGGGCGTTTCCATCCGTTTGCAGCGTTGGTAGCGATGATGTCGAGCATGAGAATCTCGCTTTGAGTGAGATATTGCTTGCCTTGCTGAGTCAAGTTGATGTCGATGCGGTCGACAAGTGTCGGATCGTCAGCCGAAACAAGACCGGCTTTAACCACCGCCGCTGAGTCGACAGGGATATACATATTAGGGTGCTTCAACTCGATGAGTGAACTTGTGCCATATTTATATACCGACTTAGGATCGTAGATGCTGCGGAGTGACTCGAGCACTTCGGTCGGCTCATTGATAGGGTTGATAATCTGAGCATAAGTCAGACGATCGTAGGCGTAGTCCTTAGGTTGGGCAAGGAATTCGACCGGTGCAGAGTCGTAGGCCTGCATGCGTTGCTGGTTGGCATACCAGTCGGAAGCCAGGTAAGAGAGGTTGATAATTCTCACGTCGGGACGCACACCTTCCACCTCTTGTGCATACCACAATGGGAATGTGTCGTTGTCGCCGTTGCAGAATACGATAGCGTTTGGCTCAAGGCTCTCGAGATAGTTGATGGCAAAGTCGCGAGCCATTGTGCGGTCGGTGCGGTCATGGTCGTCCCATGTCTGGCTGACCATCTGCAATGGGACAAACAATCCTAAGACGCAAGCCGCGATAGCGCAGTAGGTCGACATCTTGGCCTTGCTTTCCGGCTCGTCGACGATAGATGATGGCTGAAGTTCTTCATCATTGGCAGCAGTCTGATTGTCTTTCTTGCTGTTTTTCTTCGCTTCGATGAGCCACATCAGTGTACGCCACAAGCCTGCTACGCCGATACCAATCCAGATGGCAAATGCGTAGAACGATCCGGCGAATGCATAGTCGCGTTCGCGTGGTTGCGACGGAGTCTGGTTGAGGTAGATGACGATAGCGATACCGGTCATGAAGAACAAGAAGAACACTATCCAGAAATGCTCGATGCCACGGCGTCCTGCAAACGCTTGCCAAATCAGACCGATAAGACCGAGAATGAGTGGAAGCATATAGAAGACGTTGTGGCCCTTGTTGCCCTTACCGAAATCTTCAGGGAGCAACGATTGGTCGCCAAGGCGGGCATTGTCGATGAATGGAATGCCTGAAATCCAGTTGCCGGCATCAAGTTCGCCCTGCTGATTGCAGATGTCGTTCTGACGGCCGACGAAGTTCCACATGAAGTAGCGCATGTACATGTGGTTGATCTGATAGTCGAAGAAATAGCGAAGGTTTTGTGCAAACGTTGGCTTAGGGAGCACCTTGCTACGTTGTGCAGGCTCGCCATTTTCGTTGTAATAGTATTCTGTTTCAGGGATTCTTTCGCCTGTCGCTGCGTCGATTACAGTCACTGTCTCATAGTCCATATTTGACTTATCCATGCCTGCCCAGTATTCGTATTGAGGGATGTGGGCTGAACTATAGATACGAGGGAAGAGCATCTTGAGTTCCGATGTCGTCTCGATGTCGTAATTGTAGTCGGCAAGCGCGTAGTAGTCGCCACCGCGGCGGTCGAGACGGTCGTTGTTGAGTGAGTCGTTGGCTGTAGGGTATCCACTTGGGAAGATAGACACCGCGCCACTGATACCCTTGGCATAACGAGGCGCACCTTTCTTCTTTACAGTCGCATATGAAGCATAGTAATTGCCGTTTTCATAGATTTGGGCGGTCTCCTTGAGTTGCTCTGAATATGGAGTCTCGCCATAGAGCAACGGACGGTCGCCATATTGCTCACGGTTGAGGTAAGACGAGAGGGCAAACACGTTGTCGGGCGAGTTCTGATTCATCGGTGTGTCGGCATTTGAGCGAATGAGAATCAATGCGTAGCTTGAGTAGCCGATGAAGATTACTGCGATGCTCCACATGCAGACGTTGAGCACTCTGACAGGGAGATTCTTCTTGAAGTAGACGAACAATACGCCTGCGAGAACTGCCAAAAGCACCAATCCTATCCATGGCGTGCTGCCGAAGAAGAGCAAGCCTGAAATAGCGATAGCTGCAAGCAATGAGATGCGGATACGCATAGCCGATTGCTGTCGGTTAAGCTCAATAATCGACCATGCGAAGAGAACGATTGTGAGCACCGTATAAATCATTGTGCCACTGTTGAAGCTCATGCCCCAAGAGTTGACAGCCATCAATTCAAACCATGATGCCACCTTGATGAAGCCCGGCACAAGACCATAAAGCACTGCTACGATGATGCCAAACGACGCCAACAATGCGATGAGCGAACGCTTGAGATTCATGTTGTCGAATTTGCGATATGCAAACACCAACACGATGGCAGGAATACAAAGCAAGTTGAGCAAGTGGACAGCCACGCTGACACCGATAACGTAGGCGATAAGCACCAGATAACGGTCGGAATGTGGCTCGTCGGCACGACTTTCCCACTTGAGTATCAACCAGAACACCAGCGCCGTACAGAACGAAGAGAACGCATACACTTCAGCCTCGACTGCCGAGAACCAAAACGTGTCGCTCCATGCGTAGGCCAATGCTCCGACCACGCCGCTACCCATTATCGCAAGGTATTGACGCAACGAAGGCTCCTCTGTCTGCCCGTCCTTAATCACGAGGCGACGCACAAGGTGAGTGATGGTCCAGAACAATAGCAAGATAGTCAGCGCACTAAGCAGACCACTCATGGCATTGACCATAAGTGCCACTTGCGATGCGTCGCTTGCAAAGTTGGCAAAGAAACGCGCAGCCAACATGAAGATAGGGTTGCCCGGTGGGTGACCGATCTCCAACTTGTCTGCTTGGATTATAAACTCGCCACAGTCCCAATAAGATGCTGTAGGCTCCAATGTCAACCAATATGTCGCCAAGGCGATGACAAACATTGCCCAGCCTCCGACATTATTGATCAGATTGTACTTCTTACTTGTGATCATATTTCGTTATTTCTTATTTTTCTGCTCATTACCTTTGTCGACAGCCACTTTCTGCCTCTGCTTTTGCAGTCTGGCAGTTTTTTTAGCTGCCGTTTATGCGACTTTTGACTGTCAATCTTCGCTCGCAGTTTTCTGCGACTTCGGATCGTCATTTTAGTCGCTGTTTCTGTGGACTATAACCATCAATTTTTACTCACAGTTTTGATGCTTACTTCATCCGTCGCTCTTCGGATATCACTTCGTGATAGTTCCAACTTGCAAAATTACAAAAAAATCAGCAACCCCACCCAATATTTAAACCTTATTAACCATACTCCGACCCGTTACTCATTTAATTAATAATAAAAATGGCAAAAAAGAAATAGGGTGCTGTCTTTTATTGGCAGCTCCCTATTACAATGAGTTGTATAAATGTCTAATTGGGGTTATTCGACGATTTCGCCAAGGAGGGTGGCTGATGATGCCGAGTTGATTTTGACTTTGACAAATTCGCCCGGACGATGGTCGCCACGCTTGAAGACTGCCACTTTGTTTTGCGATGTACGGCCGAATAGGTCTTCTTTCGAACGCTTCGATACGCCCTCGATGAGCACTTCAAATGTCTTGCCGATATCGTTCTGATTGCTCTGGTTGGACAACTCGTTTTGAAGGTCGATCATGCGATTAAGTCGCTCAATCTTAATCTCTTCCGACACGTTGTCAGGCAGATGCTTTGAAGCGTAAGTGCCCGGTCGCTCTGAGTATTTGAACATGAACGATGAGTCGAAGCCCACTTCGCGCATGAGGTCGAGCGTGAGTTGGAAATCCTCTTCGCTTTCGTCATGGAAGCCGGTGAACATATCGGTCGAGATACCGCAATCAGGGATTATGCGACGGATAGCGGCGATGCGGTCGAGATACCATTCGCGAGTGTAGCGGCGATTCATCGCCTTAAGTACGCTGTTGCTGCCACTTTGCACCGGGAGGTGGATATGCTTAGCGATGTTAGGGTACTTGGCCATCATCTCGATAGTCTCGTCGGTCATGTCCTTAGGGTGAGATGTGGTGTAGCGAATGCGCATGTCGGGAGTAGCTTGTGCCACCAACTCAAGCAGTGCCGTAAAGTCGGTCACCTCGCCATTCTCGGCTTCGAAACGATAGCTGTTCACGTTCTGTCCCAGCAAGATAGCCTCTTTGAATCCGCGAGCGCGAAGGTCGGCAAGCTCGTTGAGAATGCTTTGTGGCTCACGGCTGCGTTCGCGACCGCGAGTGTATGGCACGATGCAATAAGAGCAGAAGTTGTTGCAGCCACGCATGATGGAGATGTAGCCGCTGATATTGGTTGTGCCGATACGTTTGGGGATAATGTCGCGATAGGTCTCAGTGGTCGATAGGTTGATGTTGATAGCCTTGTGGCCTGTCTCAGCCGCAGCGACAAGGTTGGGAATGTCAAGGTAAGAGTCAGGGCCGGCTACAAGGTCGACGCCGTAATCGTTGATAAGCTCCTCCTTCAGACGCTCTGCCATGCAGCCGATAACGCCGATGATGATGTGGCGTCCCAACTTGCGACGCAACGAGTTCCAATAGGAGATGCGTCCGTAAATCTTCTGCTCGGCATTGTCGCGGATGGAGCAAGTGTTGAGAAGCACGGCAGATGCCATTTCGTCATCTTCCGTCAAAGAGTAACCTGCCATCTCCATCATGGTAGCCACCACCTCGGAATCGGCAACATTCATCTGACAACCATAGGTCTCGATACGCACCTTTTTGTCGATTGTGCAGTTTTTATCGTCTTCTTTTAAAAAAATTGGCTTCATTTTTAGTCTATGTCGAATTAAATAATTAATTTTGTGCAAATTTACCACTAAAATCTTAACGTTACAAATGAGTATCCCATTTATTACAGCTGAAGAGGCTGCGAGTATCATTCAAAATGGAGACAATCTTGGTTTTTCAGGCTTCACAGCATCAGGAACACCTAAAGTTGTAACTGTTGCTTTGGCAGAACGTGCTAAAGAACTCCATGCGAAAGGCGAGCCTTTCAAAGTAAACCTTTACACAGGTGCTAGTACTAACGACTACGTGGACGGCGAATTGTCTCGTGCAGAGGCTATCGGTGTTCGTACGCCTTACCAAGGTCATGGTGACGCGCGCAAACTTGCCAATGCGCAGAAGATGAACTATTTCGACACCCACCTCTCTCACATCTCACAAGACCTTCGCTATGGTTTCTATGGCGATATCGACGTGGCTGTGATTGAAGCTACCGAAATGAGCCCAAGCGGCGAAATCATTCTCGGTGCAGGTATGGGTATGACTCCTACCATTGCTCAAATGGCTAAGAAGATCATCATCGAATACTCTTCTTACTATCGCACATCATTCCGCGGATTCCACGACAACTACTTGTTGGCTGATCCTCCTCACCGTCGTGAAATTCCTATCTATAAGCCAAACGATCGAATCGGTAGTACAGTTCTCAAAATCGATCCGAAAAAAATCATCGGTGTAGTTCCATCTAACGCTTCTGAAAGCATCAAGCCTTTCACAGCGCCTGACGAAGTGACTCAGAAGATCGGTGACAACGTCTGCAAATTCCTCGCAGAACAACTCCGCCTCGGTAAGATTCCTAAAGAATTCCTCCCTGTTCAATCAGGCGTGGGCAACGTTGCTAACGCTGTGCTTTACGGCTTGGGCGAAAACCCAGACATCCCTGAATTCGTAATGTACACTGAAGTAATCCAAGACGCTGTGATGGACCTCATGAAGCAAGGCAAGTGTAAGTTTGCTTCTACTTGTGCACTCACATTCAGTGACGGCGCTATGCTCGACTTCATGGACAACATCGACTTCTTCCGCGACAAGATCCTCATGCGTCCGGGCGAAATCTCTAACCACCCTGAAGTGGTGCGTCGTCTCGGTCTTATCGCTATGAACACTGCTCTCGAAGCCGACATCTTCGGTAACGTCAACTCTACTCACGTTCTCGGTAGCAAGATGATGAACGGTATCGGTGGTTCTGCTGACTTCAGCCGCAACGCCTACCTTTCTATCTTCTCTTGCCCATCAATCCAGAAAGAAGGTAAGATCTCAACTATCGTTCCTATGGTATCACACGTTGACCACAGCGAACACTCAGTTAAGATCCTCGTTACAGAACAAGGTGTTGCCGACCTTCGCGGTAAAGACCCACGTCAACGCGCAGAATGCATCATCGAAAACTGTGTTCACCCACTCTACAAAGAGCTCATGTGGGACTACCTCAAGCTTGCTAAGGGCATCGGTCACACACCTCACACCCTCAAGGCTGCGTTTGCGCTCCACCAAGCTCTCCAAGAGACTGGCGACATGCTCCAAGCAGACTTCGCTAAGTATGTATAATGCAGACATCGGTCAGCATTCCCAAAAACGCATTATATATAGTAAAACATATATATTAGCTAATTCAATAAACCTTAAAATGGCGAGAGCGAAGCTCCCGCCATTTTTCGTACCTGCTTATCACACGGAATTTACACCGAATGGATTATATCTATGTGGATAATCTCTATTGCTCCTAAAATGATGCATCTATCTGTTTTTATCGAGCATCAAATGTTTTGATTCTTAATCACGATGTTCGCTTGGTTTATAAGTGTTGCGAGCGAAATCTTGAATTTCATCAGGTGGGAATATTTCATAGACTCCAAAGTCGACTGCATTTTCGCAATTTGGATGCGCTTCGCAGAATGCGTTGTGGGCTTTTAATTGCACCTTTTCATATAGTTGATAATTGTGCTTTAGGAGTAGTTGAGTGCAAATGGTTTCTGATACAGAATGCTCAAACCAATTGTTGTCCCACGCCCAATGAAACATCTCCTTAATAGAGTTAATGTCATCATCGGTTAACTCGATAGCTATTTCTATGTAATTACCTCCGACGGGAAGACCAAGGTCTATATCTGTCCAAGGCATTGTATGGCACTCAAAGATATATGTTCCTGTTTCGATTTTCATTTCGTAATTTCGTTTATAGGTTGCAATTGTGCTTTTTATGATGATATCTTTCTGAAGGTGGAGATTAGCGGAGGCGGGCGCGGTGGAAGTGGCGGGCGGTGATGAGCTGGAAGAGTAGCAGGCCGATGGTTACGGAGATGGCGGCTGAGCCGAAGGCTGCCGTGTAGCCGAAATGGTCGACGATTACGCCACCGAGGGTGATGCCCAAGCCGGCACCGATGTCCCACGATGTGAGGTAGGTGGAGTTGGCTGTGCCTCGCTGTGAGTTGGGGGCAAGGTTGATGAATATGGTCTGACATGCCGGCAGGAACATGCCTTGTCCCAAGCCGATGATTGCGGCCGAGGAGTAGTAGCCGGCAGGCGATGTGATGAAGGTGAAGATGAGGTAGCCGACAAGCAGTATTGATGTGCCGACAGTGATGTTGCCTGTGATGTAGCCACGGTTAATCCAATGGGATGCAAACAAGCGTGAGATGATGATGCCTATGGCAAAGAGCAGGAAGAAAGTGCCCGAGCCACCCTCGATGCCGAGTTCTTCCTTGCCATAGATGGCGAGGAAGGTGGTGAGCAATCCGTAGGAGAATGATATGAAGATGAGGTTGAAGCTTTCGCGCCATGCCGATTTGAGCCAGAATCGGTCGAGCGACAGGGCTTTGCGGTCGGGGAGTGTCTCTCGTTGGGGTGCTTTAATCAAGCAGATAGTGACAAATCCGAGTCCGCAAGCTATGAGTGCAAGGAGGAAGATGATGTTGTAGGCGATGTGATATTGGTGCATGTACATTGTCAGCATCGGACCGATGCACATTGCGAGATTGTTGGCCACGCCATAGTAGGCAATGCCGCTGCCGCGTTTTTCTGCCGGCATGACGTCGATGGCTATGGTGGTGCTTGCGACCGATACGGAGCCAAAGCTGAAGCCGTGCAGACTTCGGACTATGGTGAACAATAGTAGTGTGCCCGCTGCGATGTAGCCGGCAAAGAAGATGAAGAATGCGAAGTAGCAGACCATCAGCACCGTTTTTCGTGGGAAACTGTCGACGATGTAGCCACTGAATGGGCGTATCATCAGCGCCGTGAGTGCGTAGAGCGACAGGATAGCACCGATGGCAGACTTTGATGCGTCAAATGTCTCATCGAGATAGATGGGCAGAATCGGCACAAGCAGATAGAATGAGAAAAACATCAGGAAGTTGCCGATGCACGCAAGTATGAAGTTTTTGTTCCACAGCTTTGTTTCCATAGCAGATAGGGGATAAATGGTAATTGATGTTATGTGTCCGAAGCAAATAATATATTTTTGTTTACATGGTAGGATATTAATTGCATTGATTATTGTTTGGTCGGTGCGTCATTACTTTGTTGCAATTGGAATATTTCCTTTTGCAGTTCAATTTCTTCTTTCAGTTGTTCTATTGAAGGAAGAAATGTTAAATAGCGTGCTTGGAACAATCGTTCGTTGTCGTGTAGTACTGAATATCGAGCCATGTCTTTGCTTGTTTCGGAGCAAAGGATTAGTCCGATGGTGGGGTTATCGCCTTCTGTTCGCTTAAGGTTGTCGTACATTCGCACATACATATCCATTTGTCCAACATCCTGATGTGTAATTCTAGATGTCTTAAGGTCAATAAGTAGAAAGCATTTAAGAATGTAGTTGTAAAATACTAAATCTATGAAGTAGTCACCCACATCGGTTTTGATGTGCTGTTGTCTGGCAACAAAAGCATATCCTTTGCCTAATTCCATTACAAATTTTTGAATGTGACTGATGATGGATGATTCTAATTTGGTCTCTGAGAAATCTGCATTAGGTGATAGTCCCAAGAATTCTGCAACAACCGGATTTTTAATAAATTCTAAGTTGTCTTGTTGAAGTGGTGTAGTAATATCTTTCATCTCATCTTTCACTTCTTGCTTATTTTGAGACTGTAATAGGCGATAATAATATTGAGATGCAATATTTCTGTCAAGAGTCCTTACACTCCACATCTCGTCTTCAGACTCTTGCAAATACCATTCTCTCGCTTTTTTGTCTGTCACCCTAAGTAATGTTCTGTAATGAGTCCAAGAGAGCGTAAATGATTTTCCACCCAGCGAGTGGAAAATCTCAGGGAAGTATTTGTAAAACTGAACAAATTGATATAGATTGCTTTTTGAGAATCCTTTACCATAAAGATTTGTGAGATGATTTGCAAGTCTATTGATAACTTCTTTGCCGTATTCTGCTCGATTCTCTCCCTGTAGCTCTTCGTCAGCAATACGCTTACCCAATAGCCAATTGCGTTGAATCATAGCAATATTAACGGCTTGATATGCATAGTTGCGAGTTTGCTCGACGATATTTTGTGCATCTTTGAAAATATCATCGGTATTGCTTATCTCATACATTCCTATATCTTGTTTCATAGTGCAAATATAATGAACTTTGCTTGAAAAATCGTATAATAGACAAAATATTTATATTCTGTTATGTGGTGGGAGATTTGCTATATTGGGCGAGGTAGAGGCCGGCGAGGGTGATAACTACGCCGATGACTCCGATGGCTGTGAAGTCGTCGCCAAGCACGACGATGGCGGAGATGAATGTCACGACTGGGGTGAGGTAGCCATAGTTGTTGGTGGTCACAATGCCGATTCGCGCCATGCCGATGTTGAACGCCCAGAAGCAGAAGAGCGAAGCGATGAGTCCAAGGTAGAGGAGGTTGCCCAAGACTATCGGTTTGGACAGAGTCTCGATAGGGAAAAGTGGCAGGTCGTTCAGATAGAGTGCTGTGACTGCCGACAGCATGCCGTAAAAGAATACTTTGCGAGTGATGAATAGCGTAGAGTATTTGTCAAACAGTTTAGGCAATATAAGGCTATAGATCGACCATGAGATGACTGCGCCGAATGCCAGCAGGTCGCCCCAAAAGGAGTCGATGCCACCGCTGAGTTTTGCTCCGTCGGCAAAGATGACGCAGGCAATGCCACTGAGGGCAATCAGAGAGCCGAGTATCATCGTCAGTCGCAGACGTGTCTTGTAGATGGCTGCTGAGAGCAACATTGTCGCTACGGGGATTGATGCCACGATGAGGGAGACGTTGGAGACATCGGTGTAGATGACGGCAGTGTTCTCGCAGAGGTAATAGACGGTGCCCCCAGTCAGACCGAGCACGATGAAAAGCAACTCGTCGCGTACCGACTTTGCTAATAGTTGGCGATGACAGGCGATGAGCAACCCGGCATAAGCAATGATGCTTCGCAAGGTGTAGATCTGTAGAGGTGCGAGACCTTCTCCCTGACGATCGATGCCACCATGCAGCAAGATAGAGGTTGAGACATAGGTTGTACCCCAAATGCTGACGATGAGCACGATGAGCAAGTGATACCAGATGAGGCTTTTCTGTTGAGTCATGTCGACAAGTGTTTGTGAGTTGTGATATTAAAAAGATCGGGCAGGCGAAATGTTCGCTCACCCGATCGGTATGTTTAGTGATTGCTATTAGAATTCGCAGTTCTTAGGATAACGTGGGAATGGGATTACGTCGCGGATGTTTTGCATGCCTGTCACGAAGAGGATGAGGCGTTCGAAACCGAGACCGAAACCTGAGTGAGGCACTGTGCCGAAGCGACGAGTGTCGAGATACCACCACATGTCCTTCATCGGAATGCCGAGTTTTTCGATACGGCCGACGAGCTTGTCGTAGTTTTCTTCACGCTGTGAGCCACCGATGATTTCGCCAATCTTTGGGAAGAGGACGTCCATAGCGCGCACAGTCTTGCCGTCGTCGTTGAGCTTCATGTAGAATGCCTTGATTTCCTTCGGATAGTCGGTGAGGATTACAGGCTTCTTGAAGTGTTGTTCCACCAAGTAGCGTTCGTGCTCAGAAGCCAAGTCAACGCCCCAATATACAGGGAATTCAAACTTTTGACCGCTTTCTTCGAGAATCTTGATGCCTTCAGTGTAGCTGAGGCGAACGAAGTCGTTGTTGATTACGAAGTGGAGGCGTTCGATGAGTTCCTTGTCAAACATGTCGTTGAGGAACTGGATATCGTCGGCGCAGTGTTCGAGAGCGTACTTGATACAGTATTTGATGAATTCTTCAGCGAGGTCCATGTTGTCGGCGATTTCGTAGAACGACATTTCAGGCTCGATCATCCAGAATTCAGAGAGGTGACGAGGAGTGTTGGAGTTTTCAGCGCGGAATGTAGGGCCGAATGTGTAGATGCAACCCAATGCTGTAGCACCGAGCTCGCCTTCAAGCTGACCCGACACTGTGAGGCTTGCGTGCTTGCCGAAGAAGTCTTGTGAGTAGTCGACGTTGCCATCTTCAGTGCGTGGAGGGTTTTCGACATCAAGTGTTGTCACTTGGAACATCGCGCCTGCACCTTCACAGTCAGAAGCTGTGATGAGTGGAGTGTGGAAATAGTAGAAACCCTTGTCGTTGAAGAATTTATGCACCGCAAATGCCAATGCGTGGCGAATGCGAAGCACAGCGCCAAATGTGTTGGTGCGTGGACGGAGGTGAGCCTTTTCGCGAAGGAACTCAAGAGTGTGGCCCTTCTTTTGGAGAGGGTAGTCTTCTACGCTTGCAGTGCCGTAGATTTCGAGTTCTTGAGCCAAGATTTCTACGCTTTGGCCCTTACCTTGAGAGGCTACAAGCTCGCCTTGCACATGGATACTGGCACCTGTAGTGATAGGCTTGAGGTCTTCTTCCGAGAAGTTAGCGAGGTCGAAGACGATCTGAAGGTTTTTGATAGTAGAGCCGTCGTTGAGGGCTACAAACTGCACGTTCTTGTTGCCACGGCGAGTGCGTACCCAACCTTTAACGTCTACTTTTTTGCCGACCAAGCTTTCGCCATCGTTGAGGAGGTCGACTATACGGATTCTTTTGATATCTTCCATTTATATGTTTTATATATGTGAGAGATTAGAGTCGTGGGGCTCTGTCTCTCGTCGGTTAGCAATATGATTATTCGAATGAGCCTCTACGGAGGAAGTTGACTTCTTCTTGAGTGAGGAATCTCCACTTACCTCGTGGGAGGTTTTTCTTAGTAAGACCTGCGAAGTACACACGGTCGAGCTTAGTGACACGATAACCAAGGGCTTCGAAGATGCGGCGCACGATACGATTGCGACCTGAGTGGATTTCGATACCTGCTTGGTTGCGGTCTTTTTCGGTCACATAGCTGATAGCATCTGCGTGGATTTCGCCATCTTCAAGTTCGATGCCATCGGCGATCTGCTGCATGTGGTCTTCAGTGATGTCCTTGTCGGTCCAAACGTGGTAGATTTTCTTCTTCACATACTTAGGGTGAGTAAGTTTGGAAGCGAGGTCGCCATCGTTGGTGAGAAGGAGCACGCCTGTGGTGTTGCGGTCAAGACGGCCCACAGGATACACTCTTTCTTGACAAGCATTCTTGACGAGGTCGAGCACAGTGGTGCGACCATTTGGGTCATCGCTTGTAGTGACACAGTCTTTTGGTTTGTTGAGGAGAATGTAGCACTTGCGTTCAGGAGTCACCACTTGATCCTTGTATTCTATAACGTCGCTACGGTTGATCTTAGTACCGAGTTCGGTCACCACAACGCCGTTGACTTTCACCAAACCTGCTGCGATGTGTTCGTCAGCTTCACGGCGAGAGCATACGCCTGCATTGGCCATGAACTTGTTGAGGCGAATTTCTTCATTTGGGTCGATGTCTTCAAGCACGTAATCGATTGGTTTCGGACGAGGGGTGAAGCGTTGACCTTGCACATTGAGGTAGCCGTTGCCACGGTTGTTGTTGCGACGATTGTTGTTGTTGCGGTTGTTTTGTTGGTAACCACCGTGACGATTGTTGTAACCGCCTTGGCGATTATTGTTGTTGTAGCCACCCTGACGGTTGTTGTTGTAACCGCCTTGGCGATTATTGTAACCACCCTGACGAGGTTGATAGCCGCCTTCGTTCATCTGATCGCCACCATTGTTGTAGTTGCGATTTTGGTAGTTGTTATTGTTGTTGTAACGATTGTTGTTGTAACCGCCTTGGCGATTATTGTAACCACCCTGACGATTATTGTTGTAGCCACCTTGACGGTTGTTGTATCCGCCTTGGCGTGGCTGATAGTTTTGGCGAGGTTGGTAGTTGTTTTCTTGGCTCTGAACAGACTTGTTTTCTGCGTTTTCGTCAGCGTTGTTTTCTACTGCTTGACGCTTGTAGCCTTGTTGTTGGTAGCCTTGTTGTCCATAGTTGTTGTAGCGATTGTAACCACCTTGGCGATTGTTGTAGCCGTTGTATTGTTGGCGAGGTTGATAATTGCCATAGTTAGGGCGTTGAGCACGCTCTGCATTGTAGTTGGCAGAGTCCCCTGGATAATTCACCTTTTCGTAGCGAGCTTCGCCTTCAGCGCCTTCATTGATTGGTGAGCTTGCGCCGATACGTGGTCGTTTAGGTTTCTTTTCTGTGTCCATTTCGTTAATTTTTTAAATTGCTCAGCATCTCTGCTGAAGTAAAAAATTATAGAATAAAAAAGTTTATGTTTGTATATTTTATATTGTTTTTGCTTTGTTGAGATTAATGCTATTCCCGAGAGTTTGGTGATAAATGCATTTTGTCGTTCAGTCATGCTATTAATCCGGTGCAAAAGTAGTAATTTTTTTTTAATAACGCTCCCAAAACGCCGAAAGTTTTTGTAGTTTAAGCGATTATCTGTTCAGAATGTGGGGAAAGTGTTTTAAATAGGTCAAAAAAATGTGTGAAATATTGTGTGTTGCTTATTTTTTACTAACTTTGCAGTCGATTGGCATCTTAGCGATGTCCGATGATAATGGAGATAAGAGGGTGTGGAATATGCTCTCATAAAAAAATGTAATATGAACGAAAAATTGATTGTCAATGGTCTGTCATTTAAGCCGTTCTTACGTATAGATGAGATACGCAAGCAGGTGGCGCGTGTGGCAGAGGAGATTCGTCGCGATTACGAAGGTAAAAATCCGATATTCTTGTGTGTGCTCAATGGCGCATTTATCTTTGCAGCCGACTTGTATCGCGAGCTTGGTATGAATGAGACGCAGATTCACTTTGTGAAGTATTCGAGCTACGAGGGCGTCTCTTCGACAGGCAAGGTGAAGCAGCTTATCGGGCTAAATGTGGATATTGAGGGCCAAGATGTGGTCATCATCGAGGATATTGTCGACACCGGTCTTACAGCTGTTAAGATGATTGAGGACCTCAAGGCAAAGAATCCGGCGTCTATCAGATTTGCCACTTTGCTTCTTAAGGAGGAGAGTAGCAAGACGGGATATGTGCCTGACTATATCGCCTTCTCGATTCCGCCATATTTCGTGATAGGCTATGGACTCGACCTCGATGGAAAGGCTCGCAACTTGCCTGAAATCTACATCAATTGCGATGAAGAATAAATGATACTTAATGAAATAATCAAAAAATCTAATATAATGTTGAACTTAGTAATTTTCGGAGCACCGGGTAGCGGTAAGGGCACTCAGAGTGCTAAATTGATTGACGAATATGGCTTGTTTCATATCTCTACAGGCGAAGTGCTTAGAGCACAGATAGCACAAGGCACAGAGCTTGGCAAGGTGGCTGACAGCTATATTTCAAAGGGTCAGTTGATACCTGACGAGTTGATGATTCAAATCCTTGACGACGTTTTGGAACAGAACGCTGCCGACGTGAAGGGTGTGGTGTTTGATGGTTTCCCACGCACTATCCCTCAAGCAGAAGCACTCAAGGGTCTTCTCGAAAAGCGTGGCACAGACTTGCACGCAGTCATTGGTCTCGAAGTGCCTGAAGACGAGCTTGTCGATCGTATGATCAAGCGTGGTCAGCAGACAGGTCGTGCCGACGACAATATCGACACTATCAAAAATCGTCTCGAAGTCTATCACAATCAGACTAAGCCTCTCCAGCAATACTACAAGGAAGAAGGTAAATACATCGCAATCAACGGTCTCGGCATCGTTGACGAAATCTTCGACAGCATTGCAGAAGGTATCGAAGCGAAGACCGGCGCAGTACGCCGCACCAAGAAATAAATACGAGCTGTTTCGCATAGCAAAATCGCTATGCGAAACGCTTCTACCCATCAAAGAAAAAGTATTATAACGGCATAGCCCATTTTGAAAAAACACATAGGATGTCGGCATAATATAGACGATTCTGCTGACATCTTCAGAGAAAGTATTTATAATGAGTACAGATAGGATAGGTGTCACATTGATATCGCCCCCCCGATTTTGTAGCAAATTTCCACTTGTCAAAAAGTATTTACTGCAAAATATATCATCTGGGATAAAGAGTCTCAGATTCGTTTTAGGTATAGCAATAATATTACTCCACCTATTGCCGGCGCAGGCTCAAGATGTCGCTTTAAAGACCAATTTAGCCTACGACGCGACGGCAAGTGCAAATTTAGGGTTGGAATTTGCTATGTCTCGAAAGTGGACCATGGATATCTCAGGCAACCTTAACGCATGGAATATGCCTGAAGACATGAAATGGAAGCATTGGTTTGTTCAACCGGAAGCCAGATACTGGTTTTGCGAGAAATTCGGTGGACACTTTTTTGGTATTCACGCTCAGGCCGGACAATTCAATGTCGGAGGCATCAAGAATAATATCAAATTCTTAGGAACTGACTTTTCCAAACTCACAGACTCACGCTATCAAGGATGGATGGCAGGTGGGGGCATCTCTTATGGATATGCTTTCATCTTAGGTCGGTCGTGGAACCTCGAATTAGAGGTCGGCGTCGGCTACAATTATACTCTCTACGATCGTTTTGAATGTGCAGGTTGCGGACGCAAAGTGGAAGAAGACCAAGAGCACCACTATATTGGTCCTACCAAAGCAGCCATCAATTTAGTCTATTTATTCTAAAGTCTTAATCGATATGAAGCACATCATTATACCTATATTAATAATAGCTGCAATTTCCCAAGCAGCAAATGCTCAGACCATATCCGACATCTTGGTCAAAGAGATAGAACTCAATCGTGTCGGCAAAGATATGTCGGTATCAGTAGTGGTCAATCTTGAAGACTTGCGTGTGAAAAGCGACAAAGCGACACTTATTTCGTTTGTGTTGGTCAATGGCTCCGATAGTCTTGACTTGGGAGGAGTGGCCTACTATGGTCGCAATCGCTACTACCAATATGTGCGTGGCAATTCGCCATTGGTGGCAGAAGGCAATGGACTTAACCTTCGCGCATCAAAGAAGCCTAAAGACTTGCACTATGAGGTTGTCAAGCCATATGAGAAATGGATGAATGGTGCACACGTTTCTATCGAACGCAAAGACTATGGTTGCTGCCACAGACTATTGCGCGAGGAAGCGATGTCGGTAGGCTCCTATCATGTAGAGCCATTCAAGCCTGTCTATCGCTATGTGCGTCCGGAGGCAGAAGTCGTCAAGACTCGCTCACTTAGCGGATCGGCATTCATCGACTTCCCTGTAAGCGACACGAAAATTCACCCCGATTATCGCAACAACAGCGTCGAATTGACCAAAATCTTCGCATCTATCGACTCTGTAAAGAATGATAAGGACAACACCATCACCGAGTTATCCATCATTGGTTATGCTTCGCCTGAAGGTTCATATTCCAGCAATACGCGACTCGCAATGGGGCGTACACACTCCTTGAAAGAATATGTGCAGGAGTTGTATCATTTTGAATCATCGTTCATAAAGACATCATATGAGTCTGAAGATTGGGAGGGTCTGCGTGCATATGTCGAAAAATCGACATTGCCTCACAAAAAAGAGATTATCAACATAATAGATATAGATATGGACCCTGACGCCAAGGAAAATCTCATCAAGAGATCATATCGTGATGAGTACGACTTCCTGCTCAAGAATTGCTATCCGGCATTGCGTCATTCCGACTATTACATCGGTTATACTATTCGCACCTACACTGATGTAGAAGAGATTAAGCGAGTGTTTGTCGAAAACCCGCAGAAACTCAGTCTGAATGAGTTCTACCTATTGGCTCAAGCATATGAGCCGGGAAGCAACGAATTGAATCATGTCTTCGAAACGGCGGTGAAGGTGTATCCAGACGATGAGGTTGCCAACCTTAACGCGGCTATCTCTGAGATGCAGTGTGAGGTTTTTGAACAAGCCAAGCGTCATCTCGACAAAGCCGGTCACTCTGCCGAAGCGATATATGCTCGTGGTGTTTATGCTGCCTTGTTCAATCAATATGAAGAGGCGTTGCTACTCCTTCGCCAAGCAGAAATATTGGGTATTGATGAAGCAGCATATGCAATCAGTCAAATTGAAAAATTAATTTAAAATCAATATTATAGAATCTAAAATTTTATTTTATGAAAAAGTCATTATTTGCCATGTTTATGGCAGGTTGTTTGTTGGCAAGTTGCAACAACGACGAACCTAATCCTAACGCAGGAACAGGCGAACTTGAAACATCTTACATCGCTGTAAGTGTTAACAGTGCAAACGCTTCAACTCGTGCTGAAGACGGTGGTTACGAAGAGGGCAACACAAGCGAGCAAAAAGTCACAACAGCTCACTTCTTCTTCTTCGACGCATCGGGCAATCCGTTCATCCTCAATTCTGCGTCTTTGGTCGGTGAGAGTGACAAAGCAAACTACGTTGTAAAAGCTATTACAGACGCAGGCAACAAAGAGCCTAACGTAGAAACTATCACCAACGTAGTATTGACAATTCAAAATCTTCAAGGTGAGTATCCTGCTCAAATGCTTGTAGTGCTCAACTGGGACTATGCAGGTGAAGCTATCTCATTGACAAACCTTCGCAACACACTCGCAGACTACACTGCTGCAGTAGAAAATACTAAGGGCTTCCTTATGAGCAACTCGGCATATGTCAAAGGCACTAACACTGTCATCACAGCGACTCCTATCACTATCGACAATATTGCTTCATCTGAATCTGCCGCAATGACTGCTCCGGTGCAAGTGTTTGTAGAACGCGTTGCCGCAAAGGTTACTCTCAAGGAAAACAAGAGTGAATTAGACGGTACATCTGCCAACTTCGACACAGGTATCACAGGCCCTGATGGCAAAAAGATTTATGCTCGTATCGTAGGTTGGGATGTTAACACAACTCTTGACCGTTCTTATCTTGTAAAGGAAATCGATGCAACATGGCAAAACGCAACTTTAGGTTTTACTTGGAACGATGAGCCTTACTATCGTTCTTATTGGGCTAAGTCAGTAGTAGCTGACGGCGTAAATGTCAAGTATGACACTGATTTCTCATACGCAAGTCTCACAAACATCGTCGATAGAAGAGTTTACTGCTTGGAAAATACAGGCGAAAAGCACACTAAAGTTGTGATTGCTGCTGAATTGATGGATGAATTGCAACACCCTGTAAAAGTGGCTCGTCTTTACTCTGAAATGTACACCTTTGATGGCATTAAGAATGTCATTGCAAATGCATTGAAGGACCACTACTACTATGGTGATGAAACATCAAAGCACACTATCGATCCTGAGCATATCGATTTCTTCGTGGCAGGCACTTCAGGCAAAGACAGCTACACTATCAAATATTGTTTGACTGAAGAGGCTGCACAACTTAATTGGTATTACACCGTTAACGCAGGCAACACATTCACTGCAAAGACAGCTGACGAAGTGAACGTATATCTTGCTTCTCTCGAAGGTGCTCAAGCATGGAATGGCAAGGCATACTATACTGTAGATATCGAACACCTTGGTACAAACAACATCAAGGGTGTGGTTCGCAACCACAGCTATGTAATCACAGTAGATGGCATCAGCGGTTTGGGGACTCCTGTTTACGATCCTAACACAGTCGTTACAGAACCAGTAGATCCTGAAGAAACAACATCATACGTTTCTGCACGCATCAACGTTCTTTCTTGGAAAATTGTAAATCAAAACGTAACTCTTAAATAACACTCTAAATTCGGTGGTGTGGGCAATCGCTCACACTGCCGGATTACCTATTTTTCTTACAGGGGATTCCCGAAAAAGCATCAGCGTATCGATGCAAAGAGTGATACGCAACCTTCGAGACAAAATCGTTTCGCACTAAAATAGAAAACAATATTGCTCCCGAGAGCAACCTATATATAAATAAAACAGTATGAACAAATTGAGTCAACTCGTTGGCATAATAGCCATAGCAATACTCTCCTCAGTCATGTTCTCGTCGTGTGATGAGAGCTTCATCTACGACTATGAGGGAGACTGTTCGGTCAACTACCGCATACAGTTTAGCTACGACATGAACATGAAGTATGCCAATGCTTTTGCTCATGAAGTGCCTTCGGTGTCGCTCTACATTTTTGATGAAGAGGGTATCCTTGTGTCACAGGTACACGATAGTGGCGAAGCCCTTGCTTCGGATGACTACAGCATAGAAGTGGAATTAACTCCCCAAGAGACCTATCGACTTTTGGCATGGTGTGGCATTGGTGACGAAGAGTCATTTGACCTGCCTAATGTGGAAGAAGGCAAAACCACCATTGAGGAGATGAAATGTCGCATGAATCGTGCTTATGTCGGAGAGCGTGCCATCGTAAACGATGATTTGCACCATCTGTTTCATGGCATGAAGACGCTGACTGTCACAACTGAGCCGGGTACTCACTACGAGACAATCAATCTGACCAAGGACACCAATGTGGTGCGTGTCGTATTGCAGCACTTGTCGGGCGAAGATGTCAATCCCGATGAATTTACCTTTGAGATTCAAGACTATAACGGCTTCTTGGCTCACGACAATACTCTGCTTGAAGATGAACTCATCACTTATCAGCCATGGAGTGTGACCGGTGGCAGTGCCTATATCAATGCAGATGTCTACGGTGTGCCGATGCGAGAAGCAACAACCGTAAATGTCGCTTTGGCAGAACTTACCGTCAATCGTCTTTGTGTCGAACGACGTCCGATATTGGTAGTAAAACGAGCAGAGGACAACGAATTGGTGCTTTCTATCCCTCTGATAGACTATGCGCTATTGGTCAAAGGAAATTATAATCACAGCATGGGCGACCAAGAGTATCTCGACCGTCAAGATGAATACAATCTCACATTCTTCCTTGATCGTTCGGGTGATTGGGTGTCAAGTGTCATTATCATAAACTCGTGGAAGATAGTGTTCAACAGTGGTGTAATAGAATAAGATAGCAATAATAAGACAGTGATAAAAAGACTTACACATATCATGCTGATGCTGATTGCGATGATCGCAATGACCTCTTGCATCTACGACTATCCTCATGGCGATGAAATCATCGATGAGGAGGGCCGTCGTGTCGTCTTCTCACTGCGCATAGATGAAGAACTTGCGACTCGCACATGGGGTGACGATAATGATGCCGACTTGGGTACTTCATTCGATAGTCGCATAAAAGACGGTGCACTGCAAGTGCTATTCTATGACTATAACAATCGCCTGATGGGTAAAGCTGAAAGCATTATGTATTGGAGCGAAAGTTCCGCTGTTTATACATTTGTCGGCGATATATCTCACATCAATCTTATTGCGGGCAACACCTATAAGGTAGTCGTTTTGGTCAATTGCCCGGAAGCAATCGAAAAAATCTCTTCGCTCATCTATAGCATTGGCGATATCAGCTATCCCGATGGCTACATTCCGATGGTCGGATTTATGCAACACACTCTCTCAGTGGATAATTTACAGCAATTAGGCACTATCGATGTCTTGCGATCTGTCGCAAAGACAGTGGTCAGACTGAGCGATGCCATGTATGATAACGGCTATCGTCTGACATCTGCATCAATCGATCATCATAACGCAGAAGGATATTGTATGCCTAAAGGGTGGGAAAGCGTCTCACGCACTAAAGACCTAAGTCAAGAGGAATGTCACAACTCGCTTCATAGTCATCACAATCATGGCGACGGATTGAGTTTTGCATCGACCATTGCAGGCAAAGAGATGACTATATATCTCCCCGAATTTAATGTGCTTCACACAGCCGACAATAGGCCAAGCATCAGCGTGACACTCAATAGAGACGGAGCAGATATGATCTACAGCAATGCCATCTCTTTCTGTCAGTATGACTCGAAGGGCGAAGCGATCCCCGGCAGCGAATACAACATCACTCGCAACCATTTATACAACTACACCATTTCGGGCATAAGCAGCAGCTTGTTGCTTGAGTATGAAGTGGTCGAATGGGAGGACGGCGGCACATGGAATCGTGGTGTGTTCCAATATCCGACTTACCACAATCCTGTCATTCCTGACTTGCAAGAGTATCTACACAATCCGGAAAAACCGATTACTACATCGCCGGTGATGACCTACAACAATGTCAATCCGGAAGCAGGAGCATTCTCTGTGTGGTTCAGAATGACCGAGCCTATAGGTCAAAAGTGGATGCCGGTAGTCGATCAGTCGGATATGGACTATACGATAAAGGTGTATGACCTTTCTCATCGCGAACTCACATCGCCTTCGCAGTGGGTGGCGGCAGACACATGGTATAACATTAAAGTGATACCTCGCAATGCCAACAAGGCGGGCGACATCGTCAATTTCGGTATCACCTACACTCAAGATTGGATGCCCTCAGAGATGTCGATGTATCTGCTTATAAATGGCGAAAGCGAGGATATCGCATGGCCCAACAGTGGAAATAGTCCGCAACGAATAGCAATTTTGCAACAATGATGAAAATGAAAAAGGTGTTTTACTACATATTGATTTTGATCTTTTGTTCAGTGCTCGCTTGTACAAGCGATGACGCGAGCAATGGATTGTCGTATGATGCCGAATACATTCAATTGCATGTAGTCACAACATCATTAGAGATAACTCGTGCCGAGACATCGCTCCTTCCGGCTGAAGAAGCAGTCCAGCATCTTGATGTGATGATTTTCGATTCGCAAGACGAAAGCAAGGTCTATCATGAAAGAGTCCTAACTACGGCTTCAAAAGGCGTCGTAAGCCTTCGTGTCAAGCGCAACGATTTGGTTGCTAATAGCAAGTACTATGTCTATGTCATCGCCAATAGTACCCATCCTGCAAGCACTTTCTCCGACATCACTCGTCTTGAGGAATTGCGACGTATGAAGCAGACGGACTATAATATCCATATGACGGGGCAAAATCTTATCGATGTGCCATCGCATTTCTTGATGGATGGCATCGCATTCCTCAAAGGCACCAACCGTCCTCTCTTGCCGACACCTATAGTGCTCAACAATGGAAACGACAACGATGAGACAGTGTTGCAAGTGATGTTGCGTCGTGCAGCCGCTAAAATCACTGTTCGTCTGCGTAAAGGCGATAATGTGACCTTCGACTATAATGAGCATATCGGATATTACGTTAAAAACATGCCGTATAGCACGATGTTGCTTAGCGAAATGCCTCCTCATGAGACTCAACTGCGCATCCCCGACAAAACGACAGGTCAATATTTCAGTTGGAGTGAAGAAGAGGTGTTGGTCAGAATGTATGTATATAGCCATAGTTGGGTGGGCGAAAGTTTTTTTGAAAATGGTACATCGCTCATCGTCAATATCCCTGTGACCTATAAAGGAGAAGAATATGCCAATAGTTACTACCAAATTCTTCTTAATCCGAATAGTATGATTGAGCGCAACAAGAGTTATGAGGTGACAGGTATAATCAATGCTCCGGGAGCAGAAGAGACATCTGACCCGATTGAACTTGATGAACTGAAATATCATGCTGCGGAATGGACTAATGTCGATATCGATATCAATAGCAATCAGTCATTGCAATATCTCTCGCTCAGTCACGACACAATCCGTATGCACAACGTTGAACTCGACTCCGCCACATTGCGCTTTTCATCATCGTCGCCTGTTAAAACAACAATCGAAGAATGCTATTTCACCGATAAATTCGGTATCCGCAAAGAATATTCGAAGACAGGCATCAATGGTAATCCCGATAGTGGTATTGCCGGCAAAATCGCAATCAATAGCCCGATTCCGACCAATAACACCATTCGCTACATCAAAATGCGTGTGACCAACGAAGACGGCATCTCCAGAACGGTATATATCGAGCAATATCCGTTGATATATATTGTCAACCAGCAGAGTTGGTACTCCTATCGCTCTGACTTCAAATCGAGCAACGCGCGTGCCACCAGTTATCAGTACAAAGGCGATAGAATCGTGTCGGTCGGCTTGAGTTCAAGCACATGGAACAATAATCATCGATATTCAGAAGACAGTTACTCAAAAAGTGTCAATTCAAGTAGTTTCTGGCACTCAAAAGTCGTGACATCGTATAATGAAACGACCGGTAAATCGACCACTTCATTCTATGAGTGGGATAAAAACAGTAGCAGCGCGACGGCAAAGACTGTAGGCACGTGCGAAAGCAACACTAATGCCCGACTTTATCATATTCGCGTCACTGCGACATCAGATGAGTATATCGTCGGGCGCCCTCGTATGGATGAAAACGGCTATACCGATAGCGGATCGGACAATGCATTGCTCGTGTCACCATCGTTTATGATTGCTTCGCGCTTGGGTAGTATCTACACCACATACGGCAACTTGGGTAATATCAACGATACAAAGGATAGCAACCGAAATGGTATTCCCGACCGTCGCGAAATCTTCAATATCCACTGTGAAAACTATGTGGAAGTCTATAAAGACAAAAATGGAGAAGCCGTCGTTCTCGACAACTGGCGACTGCCTACTGAAGCCGAATTGAAAATCATCGAAACCCTGCAAGGTGGTAAAAACGACAATGCCGACGCTATCGACTACCTCCTTAACGGACAATACTATATGAGCGCAAGCGGACCGGTAAAAAACAATAAGGCTGATGCAGAAGGCACTGAGTCGGCTATCCGTTGTGTGCGCGATGCTTATTAACAACCGAATTATGAAAAGATTTGTCAACAATATCGTTCAGTCGACATCGGCAATCATAGTCTGTCTATTATTGCTGCTTTCATCGTGTGTCGACGATATGTTTATACCCACAGATAATGATGTGCCTGAAGGATATGTCAGACTGCAATTCACGACTCATGTTTCCGATATGAAGCGTGTTGACACTCGTTCTGTCGACCCTGACGGAGTTGATATACAAAGTCTTACGCTATTTTGTTTCAACCCTTACGGACTGTTTATTACGACCGTCGATGCGAAAATCACTCACGACGGGCCGACTGAGGGTAGATTTCAAGCAGATATTCCGGAAGAAACACACATAATACATTTCCTCGCCAACCAGAATAGCAACTTATTCAACAATAAGGACTTCCTAAACAAAAACGAAGAGGCTGTCATGGCCGACATGGAGGGTGCGTCCGGCATGTTGGTCTATTGGGTTCGCATAGTCAAAAATGGTCAGCAAAGTTTTAGCGACCAAATCTCTGCGATGCCAAAGGGCGTCGAGTTGATACGCAATCAAGCGATGATCAAAATCGACGATTGGACCACTCCGTATTTTACGGTGACAGGATATGTTACGACTAATATACACGCATTCGGCACAGTGGCTCCTCACCACTCACAAGACGGATTTGTCTGGCCGGGTAATGAGCCGTTCGTAACACTGCCCGTCAATCCAATCATGATGAGTGACATCGAGGACATCAACACCAAGCCCGAAGACTACGTTTTTGAACACGAAAACACTATAGACAACCCAATCAGCGTAATCATCAAAGGCAGAAATCAAGGCACATACGAAGACCTTTATTATCGCGTGTCGCTAATCGACAGTGAAGGCAATCAGATTATGATTAGACGCAACCATGCCTATACGCTACACATTACGGGCAAACTTTCTCACGGGAGCAAGACTTTTGAGGAGGCTTTAAGTGCTCCTTTCTCCAACAATATCTGGATTTCAATCGACTCTTGGGTAACAGAAATCGAAGATGAGAAATATCGCATGAGTGTCAGTACCACAGGGGTCGTGTTAGATGCAGAAAAAGCCGGTAGTAAATACACTTTGCGCTATACTCTTAAACGAATTGATGGTGGCACACTCTCTCAAGCCGATAAACCTGATGTGTCGTGGCTGGGTAGCAACAATGTGGCAGCTCACAACTTCACCCATAATTTCGACACCTCTACAGGCAATGGCGAAATTATAATCAATCTCAACCCTTTGCACAACGACATTCAAGAGGGTATGTTGCTAATCAAAAAGGGTAAACTGCAACGCACCATTGAAGTAAACGTCATCAAACCTCAAAAATTCATACCGTCATGGGTGGGTACGCAGATTTATGGTGGTGTCACCGGCGAATTTGTCACACTCAAGTTTACCATACCTGAAAGTTGTCCCGACATACTTTATCCGTTCCCGGTGCTCATTTCGGTCAATACGCTCGACGTGCGTGCCTCATCGGGTATGACTTTGCCTGTCATTCGTAAAGGTGAAGATGGATGGTTTGGTGAAGACTATCCGGGCATCGAATACAAATACGAATACATTGTGACTGAGCCGGGACCTCAACGTATATATTTCAAAAATATCCTTACATTCAACGAGGGTACAACAGAAAATATCACTATCGAGGCAAAACACTTCGAATCACTTACAAAGACCTTCAGTTTCACCAATCATCAGCGTGCCATTATGACCGACGGTCTGAATGAGTTTCACCCCACTGGATACGATGGAGAATTTGCACAAGATGAACTTATATACTACGCATTGGTGCCTCAAAAAAAGAACGCCCTTATCACATTCAATCTTAAACTAATCGATAAGAATACGGGACGAAGCATCAATGCCGGACCAAACGATGAGTTCTTGCTTTATTCCAAGACGCTCGACTATCTGCAAGATGGCGAAGAAGGAAGCGCAAATGTCAATCAATTTGACTGTACATTCTATCCTGTCGATGAGGAGTATTGGAACACTTCTTCGAATGGTCGCGTGATGATGTTCATGCCTCGCAATCATATAGCGGCAAACACAGGCCACTACAATATCTATCTTCGCACCAACACGCCACGAGGCACTGATATTGTGAGAATCTCATCAAATCAACCCAATTCACTATCTGCGCACCCTGACAAAAAAGGTCAAGACTATATCGGCAATTCATATCGCTCGTCGATCTTTGAACTCCAGACCTATCGTCCGTTCCGATTTGCAGCTCGCATCAATGGCATGGGTACAAGCAAAAGCGATAGAGAAGAGGAGATTGTCGATGATATCGAATTGACCTATCTTCCTAATCAGAGTGTAGAGGTGTCGTTTGAGATTACCAGCTTCATGGGTGTCGATGGAAAAAGCGTAGATCCGTTTGGCGAGGAGTTTGAGGTCTATATAGATGCTCCGATGCTCGACATCGATTACGACAGACTTGCCGAATTTAATCTCACTTCGGAAAAGTTGTATCCACATCCGACGATTGCCGGACGATATGTCTATAAAGTGGCGGCATCTCGCGAAGAAGAACGCCGTTATGGTAGCAACGACATCATAGTGACCGATGCTACCGGTGCCAACCAACGCGGCGAGCGAAAGCATCTGCCGTTTATCACCAAACGCGTTACAACTGCAGGCAATATTCGCATTAGTGCCGATGAGGATATGGTGGTGTTCTACAACAAGACATTTAAGCTGTCCATCCGACCGATAACAGGCCGAATCAGTTATCGAGGCACCGATAATATCGAGCACTTTGTGCCAGCCAATTCGTTTGTAGTATTCGCCCGCACATCCGACGGTGTGCGTATCGGCTCAATCATGATTACATCTGACGGTCGCTACAGTCTCAACTTGCGCTCGGAATATACTTTCTCGTGGAATCTTGATGAAGTCGAGTTTGACTATACCGATAGCAACGGCGTAGTCTATGACTGTCAAATCAACAGTTTGGCCGACTTGTTTGATAGTCCGAACGTAGTGCTAACCCCTGCTCATTAATCAGACTATGAGAGTGATTTTGCTTGTCGTGTTCGCTTTGTCGGCTGTAGTTAATTCGTTAGGCTTAGAGGCATTCCCTTTACCTTCTGTCCCCGACTCGCTGGTCACTACCGAAAGCCGTGCCAACTATTTAGCCTTGCACTATTGGGACAATGTCGATTTCTGTGATCCGACTATCATTGGCAATGAAGATATTTCGGAACAGGGATTCAGCAATTTTATCAGCATCATGCCCTATGTGACGCAAAAGGAGGTCGCTTTTGCTGAATTTATCAGCAAAATCAGCCTGAAACCTGATGTTCAGGACTATTTTATGGCTGTCGCAAAGAAGTATCTTGCTGAGTCACAGTCGCCTGTTTTCAATGATGAGTTGTATATCATGATGCTACAAAGTCTATTGTCGTCGGATATGCTTGACTCTGCTCGTCGTGACAAATATAGCGCGATTCTTGAGACCGAAATGAGGAATCGGGTTGGAGAGGTTGCCACAGATTTCGAGTTCATGCTACGCGATGGGGAAAGAGGTCGATTGTCTGAAATTAATGCTAAATATATCCTTGTCTTTTTCAGCGATCCTGACTGCGATAGATGCAACTTAGTCAAGGCTCAGATTGACGCTTCGGCTGTCGTACGCATCAAATTATTGCTCGGCGATCTTGCTTTGCTGTCGGTGTGTGTAGAAGGCGATACTGATGCATGGAAGAGAATTAAGACGCCCGATGAGTGGATAGATGCTTGCGACGAAAAGTGTGTGATTTACGACCAAGAACTATACGATATCCCCGGATTGCCTTCGTTTTATCTACTCGATAGTTCGCATCGTGTCATATTGCGCGATGTGCATTTCCAATTGGTCGAAAATTTCTTGGACAATAACTGATTTTTCGGGGGAGATTCCGCTATTTTTTGGTGGCTATGATCATGAAGATGATGGCGGCGATGGCTATGGAGATGCCGACGATGATGTTGGTCGTGATGGGCTCGTTGAAGGCTATTGTGCCGACCATGATGGCTGTGATAGGCTCGAAGACTCCAAGCACCGACGCTTTCGTTGCACCGATTTTGCGTGTCGATAGTGCAAGCGTGGCAGTGGAGATGATGGTGGGCAAGATGGCGAGTCCGACCAAGCAGAGCCATGATGATGAGCCGTTGATGCCGGTGGTTAAGTCGTTGGGCGATAGGAGTGTGTTGATATAAAATATGACCATGCCGACCGATAGGGAGTAGAATGTCAGCATTGTGCTTGAGATGGGGCGTATGATGCGACTGCTGTTGACTATCACTATGAAGATGGCATAGGATAGTCCGGAGCCAAGCGCAAGCAGTACGCCGATTGGGTCAATGGTCTGAGTGTCATCGCTTTGGGCGAGAATCAGTACGCCGACGAAGGTGGCGAGTATAGCCATCCACACCTGCCATGTGGGGTAGACTCGCAACACCACCATGATGAGTGCCACGAAGACGGGGTAGAGGAATATGAGGGTAGTAGCGAGCCCGGAGGCGATGTATTTGTAGGATTCAAAGAGGCATATGCTGCTTGATGTGTAGAGCAAGCCGAGGATGAGCAGAATGCCCAGTTGCTTTGGTGTCACTTTGAAGGATTGTCGACTAAGAATCAGGAATGTAGCGAGTAATACGACTGAGAAGCCGTGGCGGAAGAAGAGAATGCTGTCGATAGATGCTCCGTCGTTCATCAACGGAATGCCGAATAGGGGATTAAGGCCATATGTGATGCCGGTGATGATGCCGGCACTGTATCCTACGATGGAATTTTTGCTTAGCATTTTTCAAGTGTTTTTTTGAATGTCGTCTTCAGTGATAACGTAGACTATATGGTGAAAACAATACGGACTGCAAAGTTACAACTTCTTCTTCATATAGCGGTGCATCGGAGATGGTAAAAATTGTGAGGATAGTTAGGGTGGATTGGGAGAGTAGTGAATTTAGGGAGTGTAGGAAGAATAGTGCGCTTAGGGCTATGGATAGAGAAAGCCTCTCTGCTTGTCGGCAAAGAGGCTTGATGTGATATCGTGATGATGTGATTAGTAGCTAATCTTGAGACCTGCGAAGTAGCTGCGTGGAAGCTCAGGTCCATACATGTAGCCTGCGTCGCGGTCAGCACCTTGGTCGAAGTCGCGTTGGTAGGCGTTGAAGATGTTTTGGACACCGGCGTTGAGTTGGAGAGTGACTGACTTGTAGACCTTGAAGTCGTAGGCAAACTTGATGCCGAGGTCGAAGAAGTCGGGAGTCTCAACAGTCGATGGTGTCAACCAGTAGTCCGGAACATATTCGTGAGGCACAATCATTGAGCCGGTGTAGGTGCCTGAGAGGATACATGAGAGGGCCTTGATGGGCTTGTAGGTTGCAATGAAGTAGCCGTAGTGGTCGGGTGAACGGAGCATCTTGGTCACTTTTGGTGCTTCCGGGTTCCACTCGAATGGCTCGTCGTAGCGGCTCTGTTGGAATGTGTAGCCTGCTTGTACTTGCACCTTGTCGAGGTATGCCATTTTGGCTTCGAGGGTGAGACCTGCCACTTGTGCGCCTTCAGCATTGTGGCGGATACGAGTGAGGATACCGTCTTTGATTTCGCCGTCGGTGAGTGCAAAGACGTCGTTGAGCTTGTTGTAGAAACCTTCGACGAGGAGGTTGACTTGGAAGTCGCCAAATCGATGGTACATATCGGCTGAGAGGTTGACGCTATGAGAGCGTTCTTCCTTGAGGTCGTCGGCGAGTACGATCATCGCCACGTTGCCACCAACGTTTTCGATGTGGAGGTCTTCGTCGTAGGCTTGTGGAGCACGGAAACCTGATGAGTAACTGAGGCGAATGTTGATGTCGTCGATAGGGTTGAAACGAAGGTTGGCACGAGGGCTGAAGATGATGTGGTCGATGAGGTTGTGCTTATCGAGACGAGCACCGATGAGGAAGCCCCAACGGCTGTTTTTCCATTCGTTTTGAGCGAAAAGACTGGCAGTGTTGGTGTGCTGCTTGAGCAGACGGTCGTAGCCTGTCATCTTGTCGGTCAGGTCATCTTGAGTGTATTCGAATCCGGCTGTGAGGTCGGCAGGCATGAAGATACACTTTTTGAACATGTGGATGTATTGTGCACCACCCACCCATGTGAAGTCTTTAGTCTGACCGTATGCGTCGATTGGGTCGAGTTCGCCCGGACCATAGTAGCTGTCGCGGTCGATGTGTTGGGCAGAGAGGTAGGCTGTGACACGATTCTTCTCGTTGGGAGAGATGTAGTCGAATTTGAGACCACCGCCGTTGATAGAGTGTTCGGTCTGCTCTGCTACTTCTGCTTCGTGAGGAGGGAGGTCGATGTTGTCGCCACCGCGGCGGAATTCTTCCATGTGGTGGTATTCGAATGTGAATTTAGCGTAGTCGCTTGTCTTGAGGTAGGAACGGAAACCGATGGTCTGGCCGTTGATTTTGTTGAGCTCGGTGAATCCGTCGCCGTCAGAGTCATAGCCTGAACGATGGCGATTCTGACCGAATATGTAGATGCCGGCTTTGTGGTCGTCGGTGACGAGTGAAGCGTTGAGTGAGGTGTTGTTGTCAAACGAATTGAAACCTCCTATGCCGGTGATGGTGTGAGAAAGCATCGCAGAGTTGCGAAGTGGCTCTTTGGTGATGATGTTGATGGTGCCGGCAATGGCAGATCCACCGAAGAGTGCAGAGCCACCACCACGCATCACTTCCACCTGCTGAATCATGCTTGCAGGAATCTGTTCGATGCCATAGACGCCAGAGAGGGCGCTGAAGATAGGGCGAGAGTCGATGAGGATTTGAGTGTAAGGACCTTCAAGACCATTGATGCGCACTTGTTGGAAACCACAGTTTTGGCAGTTGGATTCGACGCGTACGCCCGGGATATAGTTGAGACCTTGAGCGAGAGTGGTCGAAGTGGTGTTTTCATAGAGACGAGTGTCGGCAATGTTGACCAAAGTCGGAGCTTCGCGACGGTGGGTCTCATTGCGGTTGGCTGAAACGACGATGCCGTCGAGGAGGATAGCATCTTTTTCGAGCTCAAAGTTTTCTTCGAGGGTGCGACCTTTGACCAGACGCACTTTGCGAGTCGATGTCTGATAGCCGATGCAGCTTACTTCGAGGGTGTATTCGCCTTCAGGAAGGTTTTTGAGGAAGTAGTGACCTGTGATGTCGGTGCTTGTGCCGATAGTAGTGCCTTTGAGAGCGATGGTGATAAACTCCATGTGCTCCTTGGTGTCGGCGTCGAGAATGTGACCGATGATGTTGGCGTCAGACTCGCGAAGGTCGGCAAACTGATAGTTGCACTGGCTGTGATGGTTGTAGTGGTGGTGGAGGTCATGCTCGTGTTCGTGCTCATGACCGTGGTGTTGCTGTGCCAAAGAGACGAAAGTCGCGCACAAGCAGAAGATAGTTGTGATAATTTTTTGCATAGTAAGTTCTTGTGTATTTGGTGATAGACGGGCACACGGCACGCCTATTGATAGAGATGCCTACGATGACGATGGGAGTTGCTAATGATGCAATCCCGGCTCGTAGGTGTCTGATAGTAGGGGAGATAATGGGGTGATTGCTAAGAACTTACACTGTGGGTGGTGCGCGTAAAGAGATGAAACCACGATGTGGTTCGGCAATAAAGTTATTGAGATAATGAGTGTGAATCTCAGAAATAGAGCAATCTACCTTTGCCAACTCTGTTATGCCCAGTGATGCATCGTCGGAGATGAAATGTGAGATGGCATTGATGGTGAAGAAACTCGACGCTGAGTGGTCGTGGGTGTTGGCTCCGGGGTGGGAGTGCACGATGCTTGCTCCGTCGACTTCGTGGATGTGCCCAAACATGGTAATACCGCTCCAATAACTCACGAAGACCGCGAGCATCAAGATGCAGATTATATGGTGGACACGTTTGCTCATTTTGAACTTATGTTAATGTCTCCTTATATTTATGAGGTAAATAGAGATGTTGTCTTAAATTAGGGTACAAAGGTAGTGATTTTTAGCAAATTGTCAAAATTATCACCACGTTTGGCTATTTATTACGACTGCAAAGTTACTGCAAAAATCCCCCTTCCCCAATACCTAATTTTAAGTATTTTGGGTTAAGTTTTTTATGGTTGGGGTATTATCCAAGAAGTTTTTCTAACTCTTCTACCGGAGGAAGCAATTTTTTTAGTCGTTCGTCCATTTGAGCAGTTGTTTTATAAGTGGCTACACCCATAGGTTTGTCATAGTCTTGAATTACATATTCGACAAATTTTTTGTTAGCACTTTTGCATAGGATGATACCTATAGAAGGGTTTTCATTGGGTTTTCGTACTTCGTCGTCAAGAATGCGCAAATAGCCTGCAAGTTGTCCTAAATAAGACGTTTTGAATGGTCCATCTTTTAACTCCACGCAGACCAAAGCTGCAAGTTCTCGGTTGAAAAATAGCAAGTCAGGAAATTCTTCGACACCAAATTTCTCTAAATGATATTGGTTTCCAACAAATGTGAAGTCCTTGCCAAAGGTCATGATAAATTCTTTGATGTTTTGTATAATACTTTGTTCAATTAGTCGTTCATCTCTATCCTTTTCACGAATGAATAATTCTTCAGTGTTGATAAAATCGAGTAGGTATTCATCTTTGAACATTGAAATAGTGCGATAAGCTTGCAATTGGTCAGGGATTGTTTTTTTGAAATTGTTTGCCAACAGTCCTTGGTGTTGGAACAAATTCTCATTTATAACTTGTTCTAATTCTTCGACTTTTGCTTTGGTGTCTGCTGCGTATTGGATGTAAAATTTTCGTTGTTCGGTGTCCTTGACTTTGGTCAGTATGGCATAGTGATGTGTGAAACCGATGTTTAAAAATGCCGAAATTGGGAAATTTGCATCTATTTTGAATTGTAGGTTGGTTAATTTGTTCGTTTCAACGAACGAATTGATTTCGGTGTTGGTTAATTTGTTCGTTTCGACGAACGAATTGTCTGAAAGCATTTGCCACTCTTCATAGAATGTCCTCATCTTTCGCAAACTTGGAGCTGAAAATCCTCTCAACCCGGGTAGTTCCTTACGAAGTTGCTCGCTTAGAGCTTCGATGAATCCTTTTCCCCAATTTTTATTTCGAGTATTTCTTGATACATATCTTCCGATGGCATAGTAAAGTGCTAATTGCTCTTGGTTAATGGCAGATAATGCACGCTGTTGGCTTTGCAAAATGGCGTCTTTAATAATCTGAACAGCGTTGGTAAGTTCTGAGTGTTTTGGGGAATTGATTATATCGCTCATTATGGTCGGGTATTTATCTTGAACAATCTATATCTGATGACAAAATTAATGAAAATATTTTAGATGCTGTCCTGTGCGTTGATATTTTTCGATTAATTCATATCTTGGATTGCGATTAATGAGTGATGTATTATGTTATCCGTGGTTAATATTTTCGCTTTCGTTTGCTTTTCTGCCGTCGATTGAGTAACTTCGCGGTCGAAATGGTAAGATTGATATCGATATTGATGATGATGATATTTGCGTTTGTCGGACAGGCGCAAGTGTCGGTGCATGCTCCGCAGAGCAATGTGCCTGATATGGCTAAGGATTCGTTGACGGTCAGTCTGATTACGAAGTATCCTGCTGCCGAGGTGTATCAGTTATATGGTCATGAGGCTATCCGAGTGAAGTCGGCGACTTATGACTTGGCGTTTGACTACGGATTGTTTGACTTCACGGCTCCCAATTTTATCTACCGATTTGTAAAGGGTGAGACCGACTACATGGCCGGTTGTCACGACTTTGAGATGTTTATGCTTTCGTGTGCTCGCGATGGTGCGATGGTGGTGGAGCAGACACTCAATCTCACCGATGAGGAGAAGCACCGCCTCGTGGAGTCGTTGATGTGGGATGTGCAACCGCAAAATCGCACCTATCGATATAACTATGTGAAGAATAATTGTGCGACAAAGGTGCTTGACAAGCTTGATGCAGCTGTCGGACAACCGATAGCTTACGACGATAGTGTCAGATATGGCACTTATCGCAAGCAACTCACTCACTATGGTCGCAACTATGCGTGGTATCAGTTTGGTATCGATATGCTGCTCGGTAGCGGACTCGACTACGACTTGGAGCGACGCGAGGAGATGTTTGTGCCGGTGGAGTTGATGCATTCCGTTGAACAAGTGCGACTTGCAGATGGTCGACGTTTGGTGCAGAAGACAGAAGTGATCTATGAAGGTCGTGGCGATATGACTCTCTCGGCTACGCCTACGATACAATCGCCTATGATGGTGATGTGGGCATTGATGGTCGTAGTGTCGGTGTTGACTGTGGTCGGTCATCGTCGTGGCAAGATTTTCAATGGACTATATATGTTTTGGTATGGTCTTTGTGGTGTGGTCGGCTGCTTGGTGCTCTTTATGGTGCTTGCATCGGAGCATGAGGCGACGTCGCCCAACATCAACGTGTGGTGGCTCAATCCGTCGGGATTGGTGGTTGCTGCTTTGGTGTGTTGTCGCAAGGTGCGTCGACCATTGTGGTGGTTTATGGCACTTAAAGCGTTGTCAGTCATAGCCTTGACTGTGGTGTTGCCATTTCAAGCACAAGTGATAAATATAGCCAACTATCCGTTGATACTCATCGATCTGATTTTGTCGGTGGCGTATCTGGTGAATGGCGAGAATAAAGATATACTGCAGTCGGCATTGGCTGCTTTTAAACGAAAATAGACAGTGAATAAGAGATTAATAACCAGCGTATTGATGGGGCTTGTGACAATCACAACGATTGTGCAAGTCGATGCGGCTCGTCCAAAACTCGTCGTAGGGATTGTGGTCGACCAGCTACGCACCGATTGTCTGGAATCGCTCAAATCCGTGCTTGGTGAAAAAGGTTTCAAGCGACTGATGGAGCAGGGCGCCTACATGCGAGACGTGGATTTTGTCGTCGCAGAGCCTGACGCTGTCAGTGCTACGGCGATGATTTACACCGGCAATTATCCGTCGAAGAATGGCGTGGTGGCGGCAGAAAAGTATAATCCGGCGCAGTTGAAGGTGGAACCGATACTCCACGACCCCAACAGTCTGGGTAATTTCACCAACGAGACATATTCGCCTCGCAACATCGTGTTGTCGACCATCAGTGATGAGGTGGTCATCGATGGAGTGGGATTGGGCGCAGTCTACTCTGTGGCTCTCGACCCTCAGCAAGCAGTCATCATGGCGGGACATGCCGGAAACAGTGCGTTTTGGATAAGTGAGTACACCGGCAAGTGGTGCACAACGACCTACTACAAAGATGTGCCGCAATTTATGTCGCAACGCAACTATAGCCAGTCGATAGGCTCACGCATTGACACGATGCAGTGGAAGCCGTCGATGAGTCTGGATAGATATGTGGCATTGCCTGCTCAGAAGCGTTATTATCCATTCCGTCACACATTCCCGATTTCCGACCGAAATGTCTATCGCATGTATCTTGACTCACCGCTTGCTAATGAGGAGATTACGACCGTCGCTATCGACTACCTTCGCAATCTGAGCCTCGGAAGGCGTGGTGATGCCATGGATATGCTCAACATCAGCTACACAGCAGCACCATACAAGTATGTCAAAGATGGCGATTGCCGACTCGAACTTCAAGACACCTATCTCAAACTTGACTCTCAGTTGGGCCGATTGTTTGATGAGATTGATAAGCAAGTGGGCCTGGATAATACGGTGATATTCCTCTCATCGACAGGCTATTACGATGATGCTGTCGAAGATGATGCGAAATATCAGATTCCGTCGGGTCGTTTCTCGGTCAAGAGAGCGACATCGTTGCTCAATTCCTACTTGGTGGCTCTGCATGGCAACGGCAATTATGTGCTCAATTATAGCCATGGTCAAATCTATCTTGATCACAAGCAGATAGAATCGAAGGGCTTGTCGGTGGTGGAAGTGGCAGAAGAGGCTAAGATATTCCTGTGCAAGATGAGTGGCGTCTCGGATGCCTATACGCTCAAGGATGTCTTGGCTCACAACAATCTTGCCTTCGAACCATTGCGACTCAGTATCGATCCGAAATCGGCCGGCGATATCTATCTGAAAGTGGCATATGGCTGGACATTGGTCGATGATAGTCGTTATCCGGAGGTTGTGAAACCTATCCGCGCCTCAATGGTGCTTACACCGGCCTTTATCATGGGCGGAGGCGTTGATGCTCAAGTGATTGACACACCTGTCGATGCGACATCGATAGCGCCGACAGTCACTCAAGTGCTGCGCATACGCTCTCCCAATGGCATCGTGTCGAAACCTTTGCCTCTCTAAGTTTCGATAATTCAAGTATTTATATTATCTTTGCAAGTTGAAAGTGTGGTAATTCGCATTTTCGGCCTATATTTTAATTAAGAATAAACAAGAACAACATAAAAATGGGATTTAGTAACTTTTTAAAGAAGATTTTCGGCGACCAGAGCGAGCGTGCAGTGCGTCCGTTGTGGGATCGTCTGAAAAAAGAGATCAACCCTATCTCGGAACAAATCAAGGGGATAAGCAATGACGAACTTCGTCAGCGTATCACCGACATCAAATCCGATATTCGCGGCGCCGCTCAGCAATACAAGGACCAAATCGAAGAAATCCGCAAGGAAATCGAGACATTGGACTACGACAAGCGTGAGCCACTTTGGAAAAAAATTGATGAGTTGAAGGAGCAGTATTTCAGTGGATATGCCAAAAAACTCGACGAAGTTTTGCCTGAAGTATTTGCTATCATCAAGGAGACGGCACGCCGTTTTGCACAAAATGATATCATCGAGGTGACTGCCTCAGAGTTCGACCGTGAGCTCGCTGCTCAAGGCAAGGACTTTGTCAGCATCGAAGGTGACAAGGCTTTATATAAGAATGAATGGGTTGCAGGTGGCAACCTTATGAAGTGGGACATGGTGCACTATGATGTGCAGCTCATCGGTGGTCAGGTGCTTCATGGTATCATGAACAATGGCAAGGCGTCAAACAACATCGCCGAAATGGCTACGGGTGAAGGTAAGACCCTTGTAGCAACTTTGCCGGTGTTCCTCAACGCATTGACCGGTGAAGGTGTGCACGTTGTCACAGTCAACGACTATCTCGCAAAGCGTGACTCGGAATGGATGGGTCCTCTCTATCAATTCCATGGTCTCTCGGTGGCTTGTATCGACAAGACTCAGCCTAACACCAAGGAACGTCGTGCTGCTTATCAGGCAGATATCACATTCGGTACCAACAACGAGTTTGGTTTCGACTACCTTCGCGACAACATGGCGACAACAGTGGCAGAACTTGTGCAACGCAACGACCATTACTATGCTATCGTCGATGAGGTCGACTCAGTGCTTATCGACGATGCTCGTACGCCGTTGATTATCTCAGGTCCTGTGCCAAAGGGCGACGACCAGATGTTCATGCAGTTTAAGCCAAATGTCGACAAGGTGGTGACAGCTCAGCGTAAGCTCGTCAACCAGCTTCTCATCGAAGCAAAGGCTAAAATCGCTGCTGCATGGAGTGGCGACCCTGAGCAAATCGCTAAATACGACAAGAAAGACCCTACAGCCAAGAAGCCTCTCGACGCTCAAGGTCTGCTCAAAGAGGGTGGTCTTGCTCTCTATCGTGTCTACAAAGCGTTGCCAAAATATGGTCCGCTCATCAAGTTCCTCTCAGAAGATGGTGTCAAGAAATTGCTCCTAGATGTTGAGAAGATTTATATGGAGAACAACAATGCTTTGATGCCTGAAGCTGTCGAGCCATTGTTCTTCGTAATCGATGAAAAGAACCACAGCATCGAACTCACCGACAAGGGTATCGATGTGATGACAGGCACTACCGACGACCCTGAATTCTTCGTGTTGCCTGACATTACTTCACAACTCTCGCAAGTTGAAAACGAAGGTCTCAACGCTGAAGAAAAGCAAGAGCGCAAAGATGCTTTGCTTCAAAACTATGCTGTGAAAGCAGAGCGCGTGCACACTGTCAATCAGCTTCTTAAGGCTTACACACTCTTCGAAAACAATGTCGAATATGTCATCGATGACAACAAGATTAAGATTGTCGATGAGCAGACAGGTCGTATCATGGAAGGTCGCCGCTACAGCGATGGCTTGCACCAAGCGATCGAAGCTAAGGAAGGCGTGAAGGTCGAAGCTGCTACTCAGACATTTGCTACCGTAACGCTCCAAAACTACTTCCGTATGTATCGCAAATTGGCCGGTATGACCGGTACGGCGATGACTGAAGTGGGTGAATTCTACGACATCTACAAACTTGAGGTGGTGGAAATCCCGACCAATCGTCCTGTAATCCGCGACGATATGAACGACCGTGTCTACCGCACCAAGAAAGAAAAATATGCTGCTGTCATCGAAGAGGTGCAGAAGATGGTCGACGCAGGCCGTCCTGTGCTCGTCGGTACGACATCAGTCGACATCTCAGAGTTGCTCTCTAAGATGCTTACACTCCGCAAGATTCCTCACCAAGTGCTCAATGCGAAGCTCCACCAGAAGGAAGCCGACATCGTGGCACAAGCAGGTAAGAGCGGCACAGTGACCATCGCTACCAACATGGCAGGTCGTGGTACCGACATCAAGCTCTCTAAGGAGGTGAAGGATGCCGGCGGTCTCGCCATCATCGGTACAGAACGCCACGAGTCTCGTCGCGTCGACCGTCAGCTCCGTGGTCGTGCCGGTCGTCAAGGTGACCCGGGTTCATCAGTATTCTTCGTGTCGTTTGAAGACACCGTGATGCGTCTCTTTGCAAGCGACCGCGTGGTGAAGACTCTCGACAAACTCGGCTTCAAGGAGGGTGAAATGATCGAATCACCAATGGTGACCAAGTCAATCGAAAACGCTCAGAAGCGCGTCGAAGAAAACAACTTCGGTATCCGTAAGCGTCTCGTCGAATATGACGACGTGATGAATGCTCAGCGTAACGGTATCTATGGTCGCCGTCAGAACGCTCTCAAGGGTGAACGTATCGGTACGGATATCGCCAACATGATTTACGAAGTGGCTCAAGACATCGCTTCTACTAAGGACTACGCTGAAGTGGAAGAGGCTGTGCTCAAGGCTTACGCAATGCAGATGCCATTCACTCCTGAAGAGTTTGCAAAGCTCGACCGCCAATCGACTGCAGATGCTATCGCTGACGCTGCTATGCAAGCATTCGCTCGTAAGAAAGAGAAGATGGCTCAGCACGCAATGCCATGGATTAAGCACTTCGTAGAAGAGCAAGGAGCTAAGGGCCTTATCGGTATTCCTATGACCGACGGACGTCGCAAATTCTACCTCCGTATCGATGTCCAAGAAGCTTACGACACACAATGCGCTACCCTCACAAAGGCGTGGGAAAAGACTGTGCTTCTCTCATCTATTGATAAAGCTTGGCAAGAGCAACTCCGTGAAATGGATGAGCTCCGCAAGTCGGTGCAGAACGCAAGCTACGAGCAGAAAGACCCACTCGTAATCTACAAGCTTGAGGCTTACGAACTCTGGAAGAAGATGCTTTGGGATATGAACTCTAAGTCAGTGGCTACTCTCTTGCGTGGTAAGCTCGAAGTGCCTGATTTCGAGGAAGCTAAGGCGGCTGCTGAAGCTCAACAAACTCAAAAAGAGGCTGAAGCAGAACTCCATCGCGCTCAGCAACAACAACAACAGATGCAGCAGATGCGTCGCGAGTATTCAAGCACATCGACCACAAATCAAAATCCATACGCCAACTACTCGACAACTCGTGACTCATATCCGGGCGAAAGCGCACAACGTGCTGCCGCAGCAGGACCACGCCGTCCTCAGCCGACTCAGCCTATCAAGGCGGCTCCGAAGGTAGGTCGCAACGATCCATGCCCTTGTGGCTCAGGCAAGAAATACAAGAACTGCCACGGCCGCGGCGAGTAATCAGAGATATCTCTAAATCGATAATATTATAGCAAGGGTGGGTCTATCGAGGACTCACCCTTTGTTTTGCAAGTGATTTGCGGGCAATAAACCGCAAAAAATGCGGATAAAAGACCGTAAAATTTGCGGTTAACAATCCGCAGCCGAGTGAGATGCGTCTAAAAAGTGTGAAAAAAGGTGTATTTTATCAAAATCATGCCTCAGCAGTGGGTGGAAGTTTGCATAAGTCAATAAATTGTTGTAATTTCGGACTTTGGTAAATAGAATGCGTCGTCGAATGGCGACACCTAACATGTATAACCAGTCGTCGAATGGCGACACATAAATCAATAGTATGAAAATCAAAGCATTATCTCTTGCTGCAGCATTAGCTGTGACAGCAGGCATTTCAGATGCTTCTGCCTGCACCAATCTTATCGCAGGTAAGGGCGCTACGGCCGACTCTTCGGTTATGGTGACTTACGCTGCCGACTCCCACAGTCTTTATGGCGAATTGTACTATCAACCTGCTGCCAAGCACCCTGCAGGCGCTATGCGCAAGGTGGTGGAATGGGACACTGGTAAATACCTCGGTGAAATCCCTGAAGTGGCTGAGACCTACAATGTGGTGGGCAATATGAACGAGCACCAAGTCGTAATCGCTGAAAGTACATGGGGCGGTCGTGCCGAACTCCAAGACACTACAGGCAACTCTATCATCGACTACGGTTCGCTCATGTTCATCGCTTTGCAACGCTCTAAGACAGCTCGCGAAGCTATCGATGTGATGACATCTCTTGTGACAGAATATGGCTATGCAAGTAGCGGTGAGTCGTTCTCTATCGCTGACAAAAACGAAGTGTGGGTGATGGAACTCATCGGTAAGGGTGCTGAAAAGGGTGCTGTATGGATTGCAGTGCGTATCCCTGACAACGCTATCTCAGGCCACGCCAACCACCCTCGTATCCACAAGGTGAACTTCAAAGACAAAAAGAATGTGCTTTACTCTAAGGACGTCGTAGACTTCGCTCGCAAGCGTGGATGGTACGAGGGTAAGGACGAAGACTTCTCGTTTGCAATGACATATGGCGAGTGGGACTACGGTTCATTCCGCGGTTGCGATGCTCGCGTATGGAGTTACTTCCGTCACTTCAGCAAAGATGCAGAGAAATACTATGCATGGTGCAACGGTGAATCGACAGAGCCAATGCCACTCTACATCATTCCTGATCGTAAAGTGACACTCGCTGACATGCAAGAGCGTATGCGCGACCATTTTGATGGCACTCCATTTGATATGCACAATGACATAGGCTCAGGCCCTAACCACGTGCCTTATCGCTGGCGTCCTATGTACTACGAAGTAGACGGCAAGAAATATCTCCACGAACGCGCTGTAGCTACTCAGCAGACTGGTTGGAGCTTCGTGAGCCAATCACGCTCTTATCTCCCTGACGCTGTGGGTGGCGTGTTGTGGTTTGGTACAGACGACGCTAATACTTGCGTTTACATGCCATTCTATTGCTCAATGACAGAAATTCCACTTCAAGTGCGTCATGGCAATGGTGATATGAACACATTCTCATGGACATCTAATTTCTGGATGAATACATGGGTGGCTAACCAAGCTTACAATCGCTACGACCTCATGATCGACGATATTCGTAAGGTGCAAGGTGCGTTGGAAACTAAATTCCAGTCAAATCGCGCTGACCGTGAGAAAGAGCTTCAACAACTCTTGATGACCGACCACTCTGCTTTTGTGGCTGCAGTCAATGCTGATGGTGCTGCTATCGCGCAAGAAGCTACAGAGGCTTACAGAGAACTTGGCCAATACCTCCTCGTTCGTTTCATGGACGGCAATATGAAGAAGGTAGACGAAAACGGCAACTTCATCTATAGCGAAGATGGCATGCCAATCTATCCTGAATTCCCTGGCTACAACCAAGAGTATTTCGACAACATCGTTAAGTCGACAGGCAACCACTTCCGCTACAAAGAAAATAGCGAAATCCCTGTACTCAAGGATCGTAAGTAAAATGCATGAGTTTGCTCCGATGTATAGTCGTCGGAGGTAAACTTCACGAATAAAATAGTTTCTGATTGTCCGGTCTGTAAAGGTCGGACAATTTTTTTGTGCATTAGTGAGCGACGTGGTTACCCCGATAGGATACCACATAGAGCAGTGAGGCTACCCATTAGCATTGACAATCACAGAACCTATAATATGTGCCGCATCTCTGGCATATCTTGACTATCCTATAAAGCAACTGCGCCGCAAGCATCGGAGCTCACAGCGCAGCAGTATTGGTCTATGATTTGCCTATTTAGGCGATGGTAGTCAACTTATTTGCCGATAGTGTCGATGGCACGACGGAGGCGTGCGATTACTTCGGCTTTAGGCATTAGTTCGGTGATGTCAAACATGTGTGGGCCACGGCAAGCACCGACCACACAAAGACGGAATGCGTTCATCACGTTGCCCATGTGGTATTCTTTAGATGCAATCCAGTCAAGCACAATCTTTTCGGCGTTGGCTGATGTCATGTCATCGATGCCTTCAATCACGGTGATAAGTTCTTTCATGTGGGTAGTGGTGTCTTCTTTCCAGCGTTTCTTGACATCTTTTTCAGCATATTCGGTCGGTGCTTGGAAGAAGAAATCGCCTTGTTCCCAAAGGTCGCGTACGAAATTGATACGGCCCTTAACCATGCCGACAGCTTTAGCTACATAAGCGAGGTCGACATTGCCGTAACCCTTTTCTTCAAGCACAGGCATGAAGAGTAGAGCGAGGTCGGTGTCGTCCATCTTGATGAGGTATTCGTGGTTGAACCATATACCCTTCTGATAGTCGAATTTAGCGCCACTCTTTGAGCAGTGAGCAAATGAGAACTTCTCGATAAGTTCTTGCATCGACATCATTTCAGTGTCGTCGCCAGGGTTCCAACCGAGGAGTGCAAGGAAGTTGACCACTGCTTCAGGGAGGTAGCCTTGCTCACGATAGCCGCTTGATGTTTCGCCCGACTTAGGGTCGTGCCATTCAAGTGGGAATACTGGGAAACCGAGCTTGTCGCCGTCACGCTTGCTGAGCTTGCCGTTGCCGACAGGCTTGAGGAGCAATGGGAGGTGGACAAACTGTGGCATAGTATCTTCCCAACCGAATGCTTGGTAGAGAAGCACGTGCAATGGTGCTGAAGGCAACCATTCTTCGCCACGAATGACGTGCGACACTTCCATCAAGTGGTCGTCGACGATATTGGCAAGGTGGTAGGTCGGCAGATTGTCGGCACTCTTATAGAGCACTTTGTCGTCGAGGATAGACGAGTTGATTACGACACGACCGCGGATAAGGTCGTTGACCACTACGTCTACGTTTGGCTCGATAAGGAATCTGACAACGTATTGCGCGCCCGATTCGATCAATGCTTTCACCTCTTCGGCAGGCATCACCAGAGAGTTGCGCATAGAGCCGCGAGTCGAAGCGTCGTATTGGAAATTGGGTTGGCTTTCGCGAGCAGCGTTGAGTTCTTCAGGGGTGTCGAATGCGATGTAGGCCTTACCTTCAGCGAGGAGTTGGTCGACATATTTCTTATAGATTTCCTTGCGTTCGCTTTGCTTGTAGGGACCGAAGTCGCCACCTTCGCGTACGCCTTCGTCAATCTCGATGCCGAGCCAGCGGAGCGACTCGTTGATATAGTCTTCTGCACCTGGTACAAAGCGTTGGCTATCGGTGTCTTCGATGCGAAGAATCATCGAGCCGCCATTTTGGCGTGCAAAGAGGTAGTTGAACAAAGCTGTACGCACACCACCGATGTGGAGAGGTCCTGTCGGAGATGGTGCAAATCTTACTCTTACTTTTCTTTCCATGTTGTAAATGCGGAATTATATGTGTTATTATTTTTCTTTTCTGAGTCTGTATCGTTTGCCGTCCCAATCGTAGACGATTGAGTCGCGGAGGAAGAGACGGATGATGTTGTAGTCATCTTGATTCATGTGCTTGTCGACGGTCAATCGGGCGCGTAGCGTATTGTCCTCGTCGTTGAGGCTGTATTCGATAGTGGTGAAGCCGACCATCTGCTCTATCTCGCTCATCTTGGTCAGACTGCCACGAGGAATGTCGAAGAAATCCTTGAGCTTTGGCTCAGCAAAGAGTTTCTTGTCGTCGATTTTAGCCATATACTTGTCGTAGAAGTCTATCCGACTGTCGGCTGCTTGGCCTCTCACGGTGTGGACTGCCACGAAGATGCTATCCTTCTTTGTCGGTAGAGTTCGCATTTCAAATGTGCTGACTTCGGTCACGCCGACCTTGATGTAGTCGGGTGTCAACTTCTCGATACGAGCCATCCCGCCGAGCTGCGTAGGCACATCGACAAGGCTATCCATTTCGGTAGCAAAGTAGACCATCACCGCTCTCGTGTCTACGTCAAGTAGCTGCAACTGCTTGTCGTGGAATGCTATGAAGGCCTTGTCGACGGTGGGGTAACTGGGGACAATGCCTCGTGCCGTATTGTCGTCGGCAGCGCCGCTACGGAAGCACAGCATCGCAAACGTTGCGACTATCAACAATAGTTTTCTCATCACTTTTTCTTTTTAAATACTTCGTAATTGCCGTGATGTTTCTTCTCGGCTTTGGGTTCTCTCTTGCGTTTCTTTCGGTTAGGTTGAGCCGGCTCGAAATCGAAGAAATCTGTCGGATACTTGTCGGCCTTGCTGCGACGAGGTTTGGCAGGCTCTTCGTGGCGTTCCTCGCGACGACGCTCACGAGGTCGCTCATCTGCGACAAATTCCTCTCTATCCTTGCGACCGCGGCGTTGACGAGGTTCCTCTTTGTCATCGCGTTTGCCACGCTTGCGAGAGTAGTCCTTGCCATCGACAGCCACTTCGGCATAGACGCGAGTGCCGAAGAAATTGGCATTCTTCAACGAGCCGATTACGCGTTTGGCGTCTTTGGCACGGACATCGAAGAGCGTGTAGTCGCTAAGCAAGTCGATGCGACCAATTTCGACCTGGTCGCCCTTGCAATGCTTGTTGACGATATCCATCAGATTGCCCGGGAAGAAGCCGTGATACTTGCCCAAGTTGAGGTAGACGCGCTCATAGCCCTCTTCAGCGACGCGGCGATCCTTGTCTTTCTTGGGAGCGGCGTTTGCCTTGTTGCGTTCATTCTTTTTGGCGGTGTCGTCAAGGTCGATGACAGGCATGTCTTGATAGTACTTGAGCAGACGGTTGAGCTCGAGCGAAAGAATGCGTTTGAGCAAGTCTTCACCCGATAGCCACTCGAGTTTCTTTTTTACGCCGGGGATATACTGCGCCAGAGTCTCATCGTTGACATCGACGCGCTCCAGACGGTCGGCAAGATTGTAGAGCTGCTTCTCGATGATGCGTTCGGGTGTCGGCACATTTTTGTGTTCAAAACTGATGCCCACCTTTTGCTCAATGAGACGCAGTTTACTCTTCTCACGAGAGTGAATGATGGCGATAGATACGCCGGTCTTATTGGCACGGCCCGTGCGTCCTGAGCGGTGGGTGTAGACTGCCACATCGTCGGGCAGACTGTAGTTGACCACATGTGTCAGATCGTCGACATCAAGACCGCGTGCAGCCACATCGGTAGCCACAAGGAGTTGAGTCGTGTGTTCGCGAAATTTCTTCATCGCATAGTCGCGTTGAGCTTGCGAGAGGTCGCCGTGCAGGCAGTCGGCATTATAGCCGTCGGCTATCAACTTGTCGGCCACATCTTGCGTATCCTTGCGAGTGCGACAGAAGACGATGCCGTAGATGTTGGGGTTGTGGTCGGCCACGCGCTTCAGAGCATGGTACTTGTCCTGAGCCTTGACCAGATAATAGACATGCTTCACATTCTTCGAGCCCTCATTGCGTTGTCCGGCGACAAACTCCACCGGATCGTGCATGAAGTCCTTGGCGATAGCGGCAATCTCCTTAGGCATAGTGGCTGAGAACATCAGCATCTTACGCTCATCAGGCACAAACGTCAGAATCTCGTTGATGTCGTCGATAAAGCCCATGTTGAGCATCTCGTCGGCCTCATCGAGGATAACGGTGTGGACATAATTCAGCGTCACCTCGCCACGCTTGATAAGGTCGATCAGACGGCCCGGTGTCGCCACCACCACTTGCACACCCTTGCGAAGCGTGCGTATCTGACTCTCAATGCTTGAGCCTCCATAGACAGGGAGGATACTCAGTCCGTCGACATACTTGGCGAAATCAGCCAAGTCGCCGGCAATCTGCAGACAAAGTTCGCGTGTCGGAGCGATGATAAGAGCTTGAAGACGCTTCAAGTCGGTGTCGATGCGTTGCAACACAGGAAGCCCGAACGCGGCAGTCTTGCCCGTCCCGGTTTGTGCAAGGCCCACCACATCACCCTCTTGTGTCAATAGGTGAGGGATTACCATCTCCTGAATAGGCATCGGAGACTCAAAGCCAAGCTCCTTAATAGCTCGTAGAATATCGGCGCGAACGCCCAATTGGTCGAATGTAGTCATGCTTAAAAAGTTGTGACAGGTGTCTCATATGGCGATATCTGCCCTAATATTGTGCAAAGATACGCAATACCGAGCGAAATACAAAGCTTTGCCTCGTGATTTCGCCATCAAATCCGAAATTACCATCCCCTAATCGGAGAGATTATAGCAGTGTTGACTCTCAATCCGTCGCTCCGACAGACTCGTTGAGCCAACTGTCGATCAGCGTTCGGGCAAGACTTGGCGGAGGTGGAATTTCAGGGTGATTGTCGCGTGTGAAAAAGCCGCCGTCGGATAATTCGTGGTCCATAAAACGCAATTCGCCACTCTCGTAGTCAGCCGTAAACCCAATCATCAGATTGGCAGGGTAGGGCCATGCTTGCGAACCGAAATAACGGATATTCTTTACCCTCAGGTTGGTCTCCTCCATCACCTCGCGAGCCACACACTCCTCCAGACTCTCGCCTGTCTCCACAAATCCCGCCACAAGGCCGTAGAATGGTCGACGGAACGTGCGAGCATGCACCAGCAGAGCCTCATCGCCTTTGCGTACCAGCACCAACACAGCCGGCGACAACTGTGGGAAAATCTCACGACCGCATCTTGCGCAAATCTTGCTTATCGGGCTATGACGGCGCATCTTGCCGCCGCAGTCGCCACAAAAGCGCGTGTGGCTGTCCCAAAACAATAGTTCCCAACCCTTGCCGGCAAGCGTGTACTCCTCATGGCTGATAAAACCATACGACGTGCGTAGGTCCATCAGTTCCATCGACTCAGGCAGCAACGCCTCGGCATCAATCATAGCGCCAAAGCAGTCATCGCCGAGCTTAAACGACTCACTCGTAAAGGCAGACGGAGCCTCCTCGCACGCAGGCAAACGATACGCCTCGCCCTCGTGCTCCACCACCAACTTCCCATCGGCAAACAATACCCATCTACTCATAATCCACTGATTTACTTCTATTTACTAATTTGTTACGCTATGATATTTTCAGGATTAATTATATTGTGGATATTGTTGATGTAGTTGGCCAACGGCATTAAGTAGCTGTCGAATACCGACAATCTTTCGCTAAATGGCTCTTCGTTGACGACTATATCTCTGGTGATGTCTCCATTTTCGCAGACATATGAGATGATTGTAGTCAAAAATTCCTCTTGGTCAGAGTTAAGTTCTGCGCCGGAAATGAAGCTATTGAATTTATCGACTGCTTCTTTGCGGTTTATGCCGATAATCGAGCGTATAAACATTGCGACATTAGTTCCACAAGGCATGCCTATCGTGTGGCGGTCGTAGTCCTCTTTGTCGCCAAGCTCTTCCCATAGGATTCGTTCCAATTCTCGGATATCAGCCATAGTCAGCTGCTCCATCTCGTAAATTTTGCGAAGCACAGGAAGGTCTCTGTTTTGGGCAAGGAAGTCCATGATGCGTTGCTTGTACGACATTCTGGTGGAGATGCCGCTGCTTTCTCCGTCGAATGAAATCAAGTCCTCAATATCAACCGTAAACCATTTCTTCGGTCCGCCAATCAAGAATTTTGTCAAGTCGCGAAGGTCGTTGCGTACCTTTTCAAGCCACGACAGTGTCATATTGCTCCAATAAGTAGGTTCGCTTGCCTCCTTGATGGTCTGCATCTTGGTTTGAATCTGAGGGATAGATGCCTTCTTTTGAAGTTTATCAGCGATAAATTGCACATTTTTTATTGCCTTGTCGGCCGATACCTGATTGTCGAGCAACGATAGCTCGATAGCCAGCATAAGCAGGTCAAACTTCTTGGCATTCTCATCAAGTGTGTTCTTGGCAAGAAGCGGTGCGATATCATCTTTGAGAGCAATAGTGTCCAATTCTGATAGATACACCCATGCCGAGTCCTCCTTGAAACGACTGACCTCCTCCCAACGTGTGCGTACAGAGATATGGTTGTCTGATAGCATAGCCACCTGACGCTTCATCTGCTTCTTTATGTCGTCGTGAAGACTCTTGGCGAAGTCGTCTTCTTGGTATGTCTGATGTTGGAGGTGGAATGCGATGTCGGCACGCAGGCAGAAGAGTCGCTCTGTCAGTGATTGAGTGACGATAGTGGTTGTGCCTTTCGGATTTTGCTCAAAGTAGTCGAAGTTGCAACACCAGTCGAAGATGTAGAATTCCTTCTTGTCCTCATCTCCAAACACTCCTTGCGACAGACGAGTGCCGCGCCCTATCATCTGCATAAACTTGATTTTGGATTTCACCGGCTTGAAGAAGACTAAGTTGAGCACATCAGGTACGTCGATACCTGTGTCAAGCATATCGACCGATACTGCTATCTGTGGATCGCAGTCGCGCTTCTCAAACTTGTCGATGAGGTCCTGAGCATATGTCACTTGATTATCAATCAGCACGCAGAAGTCGGAGCCATATTCGGGATATAGTTTGTGGAATCGTTCGACGATGAGTTCTGCATGAGTGTGACGATAAGCGAAGATGATAGTCTTGCCGATGCGCTCGCCACTCTGCACTTTCAGTCCGTTTTCCATCAAGTCTTGCAGCACCTTATCGACTGTGTCGATGTTGTGAATGTAGCTGAAGAGTTCGGTATTGTTGATGTCGCGCACATATTTCTCCTCGCCATAGCCTGCCGCTTCTTCGGCGGCCATCAGCGGCGATTCTTCCAGTGCTTTGCGTGTCTGTTCATACTCCCATATCTTCTCCATCTGCATCTTCTCTTCATCAGAGAGGTTGTTGTACTTGATGCCCTCTTTGAGAATTGCTGAACCACGTTTCAACCCGGCATAGTCCACGAGATATCCGTCGTTGACTGCTTCATCCATCTCGTAGGCGAAGTTGGGCACTCCGAGCTCCATCTCGAAGATGTCGTAGGTCGACTTGGCGACTTCGTCGCGTGGGGTGGCTGTGAGGCCGATGAGCATAGCGTCAAAGTAGTTGAAGATTGCTCCATATTTGCCGAATATTGAGCGGTGGGCTTCATCGATGATGATAAGGTCAAATCTGCCGACTGAGAACTGCTTCTCGTCGGTGTCGATAAAGTTGATCATTGTCTGATAGGTCGAGAATGTGAGACGCGCGTTAAAGTCGCGATCACCGTTCTCGTTGAGCACGCAGGTGGTCTCATTGGGTAGCAGTTTGACAAAGTTTTTGTGAGCCTGTTTCACCAACGATGTTCTGTCGGCGAGGAAGAGCACGTTTTTCACCCAGTCGTTGCGTTTGAGCACATCGACCAGCGAAATTGCAACGCGTGTCTTGCCTGTGCCTGTCGCCATTACGAGTAGACCCTTACGGTGTTTGCCGTTGTAGTGCTCGCACACAGCCTTGATGGCGCTCTTTTGATAGTGGCGGTCAGTGATAGCGGGATTGACTGTGAAGTCGGTGATGTCTCTTCTGCCACGTTTCTGAATCATACGCTCCAAGTCGTCTTCGGTGTGGAAACTGTAGAGTCGTCGTGGTGGATAGCCGAGCCCGTCGATGATGTAGGTCTGAAATCCGTTGGTGTAGTAGACCACTGGTCGTACGCCATATTTTGCCTCCAAACAGTCGGCATATAGCTCGGCTTGATGCTTGCCGACGGTAGGTGAGACCGATGTGCGTTTGGCTTCTATCACAGCCAGTGGTCGGCCATTGCTGCCGTATAGCACATAGTCGGCATATCCCACTTCGTGAGTGTTGGGCATACCCCTTAACTCTACTTCGATGCAAGCCTTCGACGGCTGTATCAGCCCCTCGCTCTCCAGTATCTCCCAGCCTGCTTCGCGAAGCATCAGGTCGATATACATTCGGCGTGTCTCGGCTTCTGAGATATCGCATGGTGCGACTTCGACCGGTGTGTCCGACTCTATCGACTGCTTGTCCGATGCCTCGATGATTCTTGTCGACGGTGCGATAGGTCGGTTGCCGATAGGGGTTATGACTGCCACTTCCGGAGTCTGTGGTATCAACTCTCGATCAAACGGCTTTATCTGAGATATGACTCTGAGTTTAAGCAGGATAGATGCCACGACATTGTAGATGTTGAGCAGACAGAAGAACGACTCTCTTCTGCTCACTGAGCCGATGTGGGCGCTGCGATTGCCGGCCTTCCTGACATAATGTACAGCCATCATCACTCGGTCGTCGCCGATAAATTCCTTGAACGGCTCGCCGTCGACCATTTCGAAGAGCGATGTTCGCTCTCCAATCTCTATATTTTTCATCTCATAGAGCGAGCGCACGATGCATTCCAATGCTCGACGAGCATTGAGCGCACAATGGTCGGGATTGCTCACTTGGCTCTCCTCGGCTGCCGCACAATATCGATGTAGGTCGTGCAGTTCTAATTCTTGTAGATAGTCGAAATTTCGCATAATCTTGGGCTTTATTTAGAGTCCTTAGTGTCTTTAAGGTCACTAAGGTCCTTCGGGGTATTATTGATGACTGAGCCTGTGCCGGCTCGGCTTGAAATCCTCGCTCTGGTCATTCGCTCGCTGAATCCACCTTGCCGGGTGAAGTCGTCAGCCAGACGCTGTATCTGACGGTGGAGCAGATAGTCAGCTTGCTTGAGAAGCACTATCGCCATGTTGGCTATCGTCTCTGCCGGGCGTGTCTGAGCTATCTTCATGAAATAGTCTGCCTCGCTGTGCTGACGCCCTAATTCTCGCATGACTCTCAGTTCTTCAGAGTCTTCCTCCCACTGACGATGTCCGCGTGTCTTAAGGTAATCCTCATAGTCCTCGAGAAGCTCTTGAAGACTAGCCTTAGCGACATTGAGCAATTTGATTTCCGTCTTCGTTGAGGTAGCAGAAGCCATGCAACCCTCAACGATATTTTGTTTGCCTGAGCGAGCAGCTTGCACCATCTGATCGACTGTTCGGTCGCCTCGATGCAAGAAGTTGTGGCAAAAGAAGTAGGTCAGCTGAAAGATTGTATCAGCCTTCTGATAGCTCAGCAACTTCTTGTAATTGCCTCTGATAGGGATTAATGCTTCGCTCATAATCGATTATTAATTAGATGATTAGAATTGTTAATGCTTTATTTTAGAATTTTAGAATTTTAGAGTTTTTGGAGTCCTTAGGGTCCTTAGAGTCTTTAGAGTCATTAAGGTCATTAATGACCTTAAAGTCGCTATGTATCACCGAAGTAATAGTCCATGCGAGCGTCAAACAAAGTCTCGATCTCCTTAATCGACCTTTTCAGCAACTCCTTCTGCTTCTCTATCGCCTCAATCTTCTCTGCAAACTCCTCCTGCAACGAAACAGGCGGGATATATATTTTATAGTCGCTAATATTCTTCTTTGATACTTCTTTAAATGTGGCCCCTCTTCCAAGAGCTTTAATATCATCTATAGTCAATTTTAAATAATGATATAGAAATACATTATTTATTCTATTGCTACATATAATATTCTTGAATCCTTGATTACAGCACATTGGAGTAGTAGTGATTGCTAATTTGCCAATAGGTGCTCGAGATGAAAGTAATACTGTGCCGATAGGCATCAATGTGAGTGATTTAGCGGCTTTTTCTGTGATTTTACGAATTGTTTCGCCATAATATAGCTGCTCATTGAGTTCGGCAGGTGTTACCCAATTAATATTTCCACCCCAATTAGAATCGTCTGTTGTTGATGGAGTTGATCCAGCAATTATTTCACCTAAGTTTCCTAATTTATCTACTTCCCAACCTTTTTCGTTGGAGATAGGGTCACCAAACATGTCGTAGAAGATGGATTGTGCCAAGGCGTCGAGCTGCTTTAGCTGCTCTCGCTTCTTCTCAATCACTCCACTCAAACAATCCAACTCCCTAACTATCCGCTCCTGCTCCTCCATCGGCGGAATAGGTAATGTATATTGCTGCAAATCTGAAAACTTAAGATTCGTAATATTCGCACCATTACCAATTCCTGCAAGAAAATGTTTGTAAGATGATGATATGCACGAATAGTATATGAACTTCGGTGATACTTCCGCATTAGGTTTAATCAATCCCATAAACCCGCCAAAAGCATATCCATATTCCTTGTCAATAAATGCAACCTTACCAATATGCTGTTTACTGCCATTAGACATACAGATGAGAATCGTATCGGGTTTGACTTTCTTATCTTCACTTACAACAAAATCTTCATTTATATATTTCAACTCATCGAGAACGATTGACATTGAATCAAGGTCAATATTATTAGACCTAAGCACACAATTATTTGAGTACTCAACCTCATCATCTTTTGAATAGGTCAAACCTCTTTGAAATGTGCAAACCTCGCCGAGTTTCTTTATTTCCCAGCCGTGTTTAGGGTGTTGGGCGTGGTTATCGTTAGAGACATTAAGGACCTTAGAGACTCTATTGACCCTATCAATGTTATCGACTCGATCGCTCTTGTTGCCTCTATCAGCAGCGTTGCTCGCTTTCGCTTGAGTGTCTTTTGCTTCCATGACGACTACATAAATTTGTTGCGAAATTCGTTGAGTGCCTCGCTGATTTCTTTCTCAAGGGCTGCGATACGCTCCATTATCACTTCGGGCGCTTCATACTCCACTTTCTCGCGCTCTATCTCCTTGTACTTATTGATCGAAAGGTCATAGCCTTTCTCGCGTATCTCTTCGACTGGCACAAGAAATGATTGCTCTTTGCGTGTGCGACTCTCTTCGGCTTCAAGGTTGTGGAAGCGAGCGATGATGTCGGGTATGTCGTTGTCGGCTATCTGACTGCGTTTGTCGTCGAGCGAGAAGCCGTCGGCTTTCATGTCGTAAAACCATACCTTGTCGGTACCTCCGGCGTTGGTCTTGGTGAAGATGAGGATTGCTGTCGATACTCCGGCGTAGGGCTTGAAGACGCCAGATGGCATGGAGATGACAGCTTGCAGTCGATGATTATCGACTATCTCTTTGCGTATGGATTTGTGTCCTGTGCTTGTGCCAAACAATACGCCGTCGGGCACGATTGATGCACAGCGACCACCCGGCTGAAGCATTCTGACAAAGAGCGCCATAAAGAGCAGTTCGGTCTTCTTTGTCTTGGTGATAGCAAGTAGCGACTTGCTCACTGCGTCGTAGTCGAGACTGCCTGCAAACGGTGGATTAGCGAGGCAGAGGGTGTATTTGTTTTCGTCGGTGTTGTCGGTCGAAAGACTGTCCTTATACTCCACGTCGGGGTTGTCCACGCCGTGAAGCATGAGATTCATGGCGCCGATGCGAAGCATCGTGCTGTCGGTGTCGAAGCCGTGTAGCAGTCCGCTTTTGTAGTGCTTCATGCCGTCGGTCTTGAGCAACTCCCTCTTGTAGTGCTCTTGCACATATTTGGCACTCTCGACGATGAAACCTGCCGATCCCATTGCCGGGTCGCAGATGGTGTCTTGAAGCGAGGGTTGCATAAGATCGACCATCATCTTGATGATGTGGCGAGGGGTGCGGAATTGACCGTTGTTGCCTGAAGCTGCCATTTTGCCGAGCACATATTCATAGACATCGCCCATCGCATCGCGATTGTTCATGTCAAGACCGTCGATGCCATCGACTATCTTTGTCAGCGTGCGAGGATTTTGGATTAGGAATGAGGCGTTGGCCATGAATCGACTATAAGATGAGTCCTTGCCGTCGCTAAGATTTTTGATGAAGGCGAATGCATCGCGACTGATGATGCGATACATCTCCTCGGCATCTTTGTTGCGAAACACACTCCAGCGAAGTAAGTCGTAGGGCACATCTTGGTCAGTGTCGGGATTGTGCCATAGTCCCTCCTTGAATGTAGGGTCCTTGACGGTGACGCCCATGATGCTTGCGTTGGCCTCCTTGGTCTTTTGTGCATCATCGAGCATCTTCATGAAAAATAGATAGGTCATCTGCTCCAAGATAGTGATGGAGTTGGTGATTCCGCCGGTCCAGAATGTGTCCCATATTGAGTCGATGCGACTCTTGATTTCGCCTGTTATCATGTGTTTAAAAGGATAGTAGTGTGTGCAATTGATGCAAATTTATGAAATATTTTGCGAATCAGCAAAGATAAAGTAAGCAAAATTCGTCGGTGTTGATGAAAAAGTTAGCAAGGTTGGCTCAGTAGCTGGATGATATTCGAAGGAACAATAGAGAGTAGAGGCAGAAAAACAAAAAAGCACCACAAATCGTTGATTTGCAGTGCTTTGTACCCTTTAAAGAGTACCCAGACCCGGGATCGAACCGGGATGGGTTGCCCCACTGGTGTTTGAGACCAGCGCGTCTACCGATTCCGCCATCTGGGCTTTTGCGAGTGCAAAGTTACGACGAATTTTTCAACCGACAAAATTTTTCGACCAATTTTTTTGCTCCTCTGCGTTTTTTTGTCCCGATTTTGCCTGTAATCGACTGAATTTTACAAGAAAATCATACAATTTTTTGACTACGCAAAAAGACTGCGTAGTCGCTTGCTAACTTTGTGCCGCCAAATCGTTCTGTCGCCCGTGTAGATATGGAATGCTCGGGTGCTTCTCCTCTATGGAAATATCTATTAACATGATTCGGGAATTAATAGATGTTTCTTTAATAGATGTCAAACCGATGCATCATCCATATTGGTGCTCACTTAACGATGAAGTTTTATTGTATGGACCACACTATTTATGATTATAATCGCTGGCTTAGCACGCATACTAAGTCGAAGTCGATGATGGAGAAATTGGAACGCAGTCTGATTCCTTATGAACTGTTTGCTCTTATCGGTATGACCAATGACTTTCAGAGTCGCTTTGGCATTGTGACTCTCAACGACAACACCTATCGCTATGAAATTGTCTATGATTATCACTGCTATGGCAATGATGTCTACAATGCAACGATAGAGTGTATCGCTGTGCGCAATCGTTGGCACGACATTCTCTTGGGCTACAATCGTTTTAAAATCGTGATGCATCAGGAGCAGATTAAGACTATCTATTCGGATCACGAGGACTATTTCTACAGGGTAATTGATATGTTTGAGAATGGTGACACTTCGGCTCTGCTTGCCCACCGCTCTGCTTATATCAACAACTTGCTGGCACGCTATATCTTGCTGCGCATTATAGAGAAGCATTGTCCCAAATTGCAGTTGCTGACACTGGTCGATACTGCTTCGCATGGCGATGTGCATGTCATGGCGGCGTCTGCCAATCGACGAAGCATCGTCATGTATGCTTTTAGCAAGCGTGAGGCTATCGAGATGGCGAGCAATTTCGATGGTATCTGCCCCGACCTCAGTGTTGTCTATTTCTTTAACCAGGATTTTCAGCATTACGGCAATGATTTCACCTACTCTTCGGATACGACTAAGGTGTTGTCTATCAGGGATTTTTATATCGGCTTGACAAGTGACTCTGTAGAACGTCGTGAACTTGAGCGTCGCGTCTTCAGTCTTATCAGTCTGCTCTACAATGAACGCATTAAGTGGGATAATGAGCGTGTGGAGCGAGTGATAGCCGATCCCGAGGGTGCTATAGTGTCGTTAAAGTCTCACCCCAAGCCGAAGCATCGTAAGGGCAAGAAAAAAGATGTGAAAGAGTCGGTCGTAAAGGTCACTCCGTGGTGGAACAAGATACCTCGCACGCTTCTCGAAGATGCCCTCAATGTGCTTGGCGATACGCCGTCGACACATTCCGATGTGTTTCATTTCCTTTGTGCCGCCAATATGGTCAACGCCTACATCAATCACTGCAAGAGCAAGCGAACGTTCGGCCATCATCAGATGGCTCGCATGTATCAAGCCAAAACGCAAATCATGGAGCGTATCACGGCCATGGCCAAGGAGCGCAACCAGAATGTCGCAATCGCTGTCAACGACCTGCCGGCCATCTATGTCGAAATGACGGTCAAGAAGCGACACTATCAGTTTAGTTTCCGTGGTGTCGACATCAAGGAGGTGGAGCAACTTGCCGGTCTCGGAGTGGCGACAGATGGTGAGTATCAAGGTCAGCACCTCCAGCAGATTGCGGCCGCGCTTTACCAGTATTCTTATTTGCTGCGTTGGCGTGGACTGTGAGGATTTTATCCTAAATGGCTTGCAAATATGGTTTTTTATCACTATATTTGATGAAGTTTGATATAGAATTTGTGATTATCAAACTATTATGAAGAACTCACGTGAGAATTGGCAACGGATAAGAAAAAATACGATTGTCTGGCTGAGCCATATTCGTCACGCTTTTCAAATAACTCTTGTATT
>JAFYNZ010000050.1 GCA_017547845.1 Muribaculaceae bacterium | reverse complement strand
TCCGCTTCGCTCTTTTTGAGGTAGAACGCCACCTTTACATTTACCTGATTCATAACTCTTTACTTTGGTTGCAAAATTAAAGTTTAAAGAGCAAATGAAAGGCATGAATAATATAGCGGAATATAGAATAAAGTACTATGCTCCAATATCTAAGCTTGTATTTTTTCTCACTTCAAGAAAAAATGCTTACCTTTGTAGTAGCAAAGATTGGAAAACACGCGTTCTTTGAGGCGGTTATAGGGATTTTCGAAGAGAGCAAAGAACGGATTTTCTAACAACTTTTAGCCCCATAAAAAGGCAACGGATTAGTAGCAAATCTATATCTTAACTCATCTATATACGGTCTTTCAGGACCGCATTACAACCGCAGAAGCCCGTTGCGTATTAAACAATCTACCAACGGTTTGCATTATTTCCCAATTTCCTGCCTTTTTCTCGCGAGTTCTCACTATATTTGCAGTCATAATGCGAAATCTTTCTGCCGTCTATCGGTGTAACGCTACTCGCACATTATAATATTACTAATTTAAACACTTTATTTTCTTTATGAAAGTAATCCACATTGCCGACCTTCATATAGGTCAAATCATCTATCAGAACTACGATCGTGTCGATGAGCATAAGCATTTCTTCGACCAACTCAAGACGCTGTGTGTCAATGAGAAGCCTGACGCTTTGCTTGTCAGTGGCGACATCTTTGATGTTCAGCAACCATCGGCAGCATCGAAGCGTGCCTTCAATGAGTATTTTGTCGACATTCACAATGCTTGCCCTCAGATGACGCTCATCATCACTGCCGGCAATCACGACTCGGCGTCGCGTATCCAAGCCGACAATGCAATCTGGAAACTTGGTAACGCTCATCTCATCGGTACGCCTCCACCGACTGATACTGCTGCGCATCAAGATTGGGAGAAGGATTTCGTGGTGGCTCTCGATAGTGGATATGTCATCGCATTGCCTTATATGACCAACGAACGCCCTCAGATTGTGCAAGCGTTGCTCGACTATGTGGCTGAAATCAACACTGAGCAGAAACCGGTCGTGGTGATGGGTCACCTTGCAGTAATCGATCCGCGCATCAGATATGCTGAGTCAGACGCTGACGACAAAGCCTTTCGTGATTCTGACATCGGTAGTCTTAGGACACAATCGGTTGAGTCGTTGGGTGTCGGCTACGACTATTTTGCCTTGGGCCATATTCACAAGCCTCAGACTATCGGCTATCCACAAGATTGTTTCGCGAAGGATGTGACCCATCCGTCGGGAGTAGTGCGCTATTCGGGCTCGGCGTTGCACGTCAGTTGCGACGAGACTTTCCCTCACACCATCAGCATCGTGGAGATGCAGAGCAGAGGGGGCGATGTGCGTTTGCGTCAACACGAAATCGACCAGTTGCGTCACTTCTATGTGCTTCCAAAGGATGGCTCGTTTAACAGTGCTGAAGAGGCACTTGAGGCTATCGCAGACTTTGCTAAGGCCGGGGGCAAAGGGTATATACGTCTTCGTATCAAGCACGATGTGGTACTCCCTTCCGACTTCAATCAGAGGGTTTACGACCACCTTTCTGACTACAATGATGAGGTGCGCTACAATCCGAAGCATATCTGGACCGATGCTCCGGTCGTAGTCGATGAGACGCCACGCCCTACGTTTGAAGTTGCCGATCTCCAGCAGATGACAAATCCTCTTGACTTTATTGAGAAGACTATCGATCAATACCCGGGTCTCGATCTCGCCACAATCCGCGCAGCGTTTGCAAAGATAGAGGATGAATTGCGTGTCATCGACGAAGAAGAGAGAAGTAAGAGCAAAAAGAAATAAACACAAAAACTAAAAGTATATGAAAATCAAAGAGTTACATCTTCGCAATATTGCATCTATTCAGAAAGCCGACATCGATTTTGAGAATGGCCTTAATGATAGCGTCACAGGCCAACCGGCGTCAATGTTTCTCATCTCGGGCGACACCGGCTCGGGCAAGTCTGTCATTCTCGACGGTATCTCGATGGCGCTCTACAAGATGACGCCACGCACTGACGCTGTGATTAATCCCAAAAACAACAATTTTAGAAACGACAATGGCGAGCCGGTCAGCATCAACAGTCTTGAGCAATACACTCGCATCGGCATTTCTCCGAAAGATGAATGCTATAGCGAAGTAGTGTTTGAAGGCAACGATGGCAAAGTCTATCGTGCAAAATTGTCGCTTGGGTTAAAGGAAATTACTCGTGGGGAAAGAAAGGGTGAAATCGAGTACAAAAGTCCGAAATGGGAGTTGAAGATTGGAGAAGGTGATTGGATTAGTGGAAAAACCGAAGTGAAGGAAACTATTGAAAAAGCTATCGGTCTCTCTTTTGTGCAATTCAGTCGCATGGCGATGTTGGCCCAAGGTCAGTTTGCAGCGTTTCTTACCGGAGATAAAACAGACCGCGAGCAAATCCTTGAAAAACTCACCAATACGGAGCATTTCACCAAGTATGGCGAAGCGATTAACCGTGTGTTTGGTAATGTGAAGGATGAAAAAAGATTGACAGATGAGCGTGTCAAAGAGATGCAGAAGCAGGCACTCGACCCTACCACGATTCAAGCGTATACGGAGCAAAAGAATGCACACGAGGCTGAGGTTAAAGTGGTGGCAGAACAGATCGCAGGATTGACCACTCAGATTGCCCTCCTTGAGACCATCGAAACGCAGTCGGTAGAATTGGCAAAGCATCAAGCCTCTCTCAAGTCGCTCACTGATGTGCAAGAGAGCGAAGAGTACAAGGCTCAGCGTGCACTTGTCGCTGATTGGGACGCTACCACTGAGCAACGCCAAATCCTTAGGACTATCGACGGTAGCAGAGAGACGAAATCGAAGGCAGAAACTTCGCTTTCCAAGAAGCATTCAGAGTTCATAGCATTGACTGCCGACCTCTTGCATCGTCGCCAAAAGGCAGATGAATTGCAAGCCAAGATAGATGATACTCAAACATGGATTAATCGACAGGCTAGTCAGGTGTCAATCCATGAGAATGCCAATATGATATGCATGCAAATCAATGAGTATGATATTTGTAGCAAGAATCTCAAGAGCAAAAGAGAAGAGGAGACGAGGATTGCAGAGGCTTCAAGGGGGTTGGAAAATAATAGGGAAGAGGCACAAGAGGCCGTGCAGAAGGCGCAAGACGATGTGACAAAGGCTCAGGCTGAAATCGATGCACTTATCGAGCAACGCCAGCAACTTCGCCCTGATGAGACCGATAGCGCTCTTCAGCAAGCAAACGAACGCAAAAATGAATTGCAAAAACTCATCGGTGTCGAAACCAAGCACCAAGAAACTCTTGCGACTGTCAAGCATCATGAGGAGACTGTCTGCCAAGACGAGAAGAAAGCATCGGAATTAGGAGATAAGATTAAAGGTCTGACTGAGAAGCGCAATCAAGCGAAGCAGCACAATGACGAGGCTCAAAAACGCTATAATGCCTTGATACTCAGCACTGACGAAGCATATGATAAAATCCGTGCTCGTCTTGTCGATGAAAAAGTCGACACTTGTCCTCTTTGCGGACAGCACATCGAATTAGACCAATTGCAGTGTGATTTCGCAGGCATTCTCGCACCACTCAAGGTGGAAAAGGAGCAGACGGAGATGGTTTATGAAGAGGCTGAAAATGTGCTCAACGCAGCACAGTCAGAACTCAGCACGCTCAACGGCGGACTCAATGCTGCTAAAACTGCCCTTCGCAGAGCACAGGAGCAGTCAAGAAAGGAAGCGGCAGAAATCACCGGTATACTCAAAGCAAACGACTGGATAACTATTGACGGCGACCAAGCATTTGCTGATGTCAAGGAGCTTGTCGAGTCTGTCAATCAAGAGATTACGGCTCTTCAAGACGATCAGAAGAAGGCTCAAGACTTGCAGAAAGTCATCGATGAGAAACTTCGCAATAAGCAGGCTCTCGACAGGATCAAAGCAGGAGCAGACAAGTCGCTCGAAAAGGCTGTCAAGGATATGCAGGACAACGAAAAGGAATTGGCTAAAATTCGTCAAGATATTACGAATGTCAGTGACAATCGTGATGAGTTGTTTGGTAAAATCGACCATGCAATTGTTCTCATTTACCCGGATTGGCATACGACATGCGCTGAAACTATGAAAGAGATCGGCGACTCAGCCAAAACTTATAAGGATAAGTGTCAATTTCTTGAAGAAACCAAGTCGGACCTTCAGACATTGCAAGAACTTATCAAAAATCTCAGCGGGATCCATGGTGGATTGCTTACAAATCGCCCTGATTGGGAGTGCAGTCCTGAGCCTAAGGAATATAAATGTAGCAACATTAGTGAAGCGTACGCGAAATTGCTTACTGATGTGACAACTTATTCCGCAACCGTTGCAAACTGTGACAGCGAGATTGTCGCTCTCACTGCGAAACTTGCTGAATACTATCAAGCATCGGGTAAGTCGGAAGACGACCTTCGTCGTATCCAAGCACAAGAGAAGTCGCTCAATGGTGCTCGTAAAGCATTGGAGGATATGAAGACAGCTCTCAATAGCAACAAGACAGCGACAGAAATTGCCACTAAGGCTATCGCTGACGCAAACGAGAAACTCGGCGTCAATGATGATAACCCTGCTCCGGTCAAGCAAGACCTTGTAGCGCAGAAAGTGGAACTTGAAGCGAAACGCGACTCAATCAATACTGATATTGGCAAAATCACCGAGCAACTCAAAGCAAATGCTGACTGCAACTCTCGTTTGCAGGAATTGATTGCTAAGCAGCAAGCTGCAACCAAGGCATATGAGACATGGAGTCTGATCAAAAAATACTTCGGAGGTACTCATTTCCGTACCCTCGTGCAGACTCATATACTTCGTCCATTGCTCAACAATGCCAACATCTATTTGCGTCAGATTAGCGATCAATTCACTCTTACTTGCAGCGAAGAAAATGAGCAACTCTCAATCTTCGTGCAGGACCATTTCAATCGCAATGAGATTCGCAGCGTAACGCTCCTTTCCGGTGGTGAAAGGTTTATGGTGTCGCTTGCATTGTCGTTGGCACTCTCGTCGCTCAACCGCAACGATATGAATGTCAATATCCTCTTCATCGACGAAGGATTTGGTACGCTCGACGAGCGCTGTCTTGAGTCGGTGGTCGCAACTCTCGAGAAATTGCAGACCATTGCCGGACAGAGCAATCGTCGCGTGGGTATCATCTCCCACCGCAACGAACTCTACGAACGCATACCGGTGCAAATTCAGGTGCGTCGACAAGGCGAAGGTCGCAGCACAGTTGTTGTTAAAAATGATATATCGTAAACCTTTGAACATCAGTCGAATATGAAGATTTTAACCCTCAGTATCAAGCAAGTTTACTTCGACGAAATCCTCGCCGGTACAAAGAAGCAAGAGTTTCGCGATGTTACTCCGATCAATGCAAAGAAGTATTTTCGCTACGAATTGAACGGAAAATTGTATGACAATGACACGCTCCCTTCAGAGGAAGAAGAGCCGGGCGATATCAATCTGGTGCCTATTCACTACGATGCTATCAAATTCCTTACAGGAGCTTACAAGGGCAAGCGTCCTTATGTCATCGTTGAGGTGACCAACGCAGTGGTGGAATTGCTCTGCGATGAAGATGGCAACGACATTCTGTATGAGTACGAAGGCAAGGAGTATGTCGCTGCGCAGATGGTCTACGACCTTGGCAAAGTCCTTGAGCGTAGCGACTATTAGAGCCTCGTCGATACTTACGCATAGATACAAAGAAGGTGCATTTCCCTAAAGAGATGCACCTTCTGATTTTGTTGTCTATATCGTTGAGCGATTGCGACTTATTGTTTGTTGTTGAGGTCGGCGAGCATTTCGGCAGCGTTCTTGCCTGTGACCGGGTGACGCCAGTCGGGACCGATTTCGTTCATCGGCTCGAGGAAGAAACGACGTTCTGCCAAGTGCGGGTGTGGCACTTTGAGTCGCTCTTCATCAATCACTTGCTCGTCGATGGCCACGATATCAATGTCGATGAGACGGTCGATGTAGTTGCCATTGCTGTCGCGATGAGAGTCGGGCGAGATGGATTGCTCTATCTCTTGGAGTTTATCAAGCACCTCAAGAGGGGTGAGTTCGGTGTAGAACATCATACCGACATTGAGGAATTTAGCGCTTGACTCGTAGCCCCATGGCTCTGACTCTACAGTGTGCGACATCTCAAAGTAGCCGAATGCTTGGTTGACACCACGCATCGCACGGCTGAGATTGAGTTTGCGGTCGCCCTTGTTGGAACCTATGTTGATAAATACAAACATTAGAGTGTCTTCTTAACTTCTACTTCTTCGTAAGCTTCGATCATATCGCCTTCCTTAAGGTCGTTGTAACCCTGAATGCTAAGACCGCAGTCGTAGCCTGAGAGCACTTCCTTAGCGTCGTCTTTAAAGCGCTTGAGCGAACCGAGTTCACCTGTGTACTTAACGATACCGTCGCGGATGAGGCGAATCTTGCAGCGGCTCTTAAGCTTACCTTCACGTACGATAGCACCGGCGATCGTACCGACCTTCGAGATGTGGTAGGTCTGGAGCACTTCTGCCATACCGATAACTTCTTCCTTGATGTCTGGAGAAAGCATACCTTCCATAGCGTCGGTGACTTCTTCGATAGCCTTGTAGATGACAGAGTAGAGACGGATTTCGACACCTTCCTTGTCTGCTTCCTTGCGAGCAGCACCTGAAGGGCGTACTTGGAAACCGATGATGATGGCGTTGGAAGCCGCAGCGAGTGTGACGTCGCTTTCAGAGATAGCACCGACACCCTTGTGGATAACGTTGACTTGTACCTCTTCTGTCGAAAGCTTGATGAGTGAGTCCGAAAGTGCTTCGATAGAGCCGTCCACGTCACCCTTAACGATGAGGTTGAGTTCGTGGAAGTCGTCGAGAGCACGGCGGCGACCAAGTTCTTCGAGACCGACACGCTTCTTGGTGCGGTTGACGAGTTCGCGTTGCAACTGTTCGCGCTTGCTTGCGATTTCGCGAGCTTCTTGTTCGGTTTCGAGCACATTGAATGTGTCGCCGGCAGTAGGAGCGCCGTTAAGACCGAGGACAAGCACAGGTGTTGCAGGTGCTGCTTCCTTGACACGTTGGTTACGCTCGTTGAACATTGCCTTCACCTTACCATAGTGAGTACCTGCAAGCACTACGTCGCCCACCTTGAGCGTACCGTTTTGTACGAGCACTGTAGCCACATAACCGCGACCCTTGTCGAGTGATGACTCGATGATTGAGCCGACAGCCTTACGGTTAGGGTTAGCCTTGAGGTCGAGCATTTCTGCTTCGAGAAGCACCTTTTCCATCAAGTCGTCTACGCCGATACCCTTCTTGGCAGAGATCTCTTGTGACTGATACTTACCACCCCAGTCTTCTACGAGGTAGTTCATAGCAGAGAGTTGCTCCTTAATCTTGTCTGGGTTGGCAGTAGGCTTATCTATCTTGTTGATAGCGAATACGATAGGCACGCCGGCTGCAGAAGCGTGGTTGATAGCTTCGACAGTCTGTGGCATGACGTCGTCATCGGCTGCAACGATGATGATAGCCAAGTCGGTCACCTTCGCACCACGAGCACGCATCGCTGTGAAGGCTTCGTGACCCGGAGTATCGAGGAATGTGATGTGACGACCATCGTTGAGTTCTACGCTGTATGCACCGATGTGCTGTGTGATACCACCTGCTTCACCCGCGATAACGTTTGCTTTACGGATGTAGTCGAGCAACGATGTTTTACCGTGGTCGACGTGGCCCATGACAGTCACGATAGGAGAGCGTGGGAGGAGATCCTCTTCAGCATCTTCTTCGTTGGTGATGGCTTCAGACACTTCAGCGCTGACATATTCGGTAGTAAAACCGAACTCTTCTGCTACGATGTTAATAGTCTCAGCGTCAAGGCGTTGGTTGATTGATACCATTACGCCGAGGTTCATACATGTAGCGATGACGTTGTTGATAGGCACTTCCATGAGGTTGGCCAAGTCGTTGGCAGTCACAAACTCTGTGATCTTGATAATCTTGCTTTCGGCTGCTGCGCGTTCAGCTTGTTCAAGTTCACGGTTGAGCATTTCCTCACGTTTTTCCTTACGCCATTTCACGCTCTTCTTCTGCTGCTTGTTGGTGAGACGAGCGAGAGTCTCTTTCACTTGCTTTTGAACGTCTTCTTCCTTGATTTCAGCCTTTACAGGGCGTTTGTTGCGGTTTTTCTTGTCGTTCTTGGCAGCAGCAGCGTTATTGTTGTTGTTAGGACCGCCATTGCCTTTTGGTTTGCCACCTTGTTTTGGGTCGGCATTAAATCCCGGCTGGTTGGCAGTCTTTTCGATATCGATTTTCTCTTTGCCGATGCGTTTGCGTTTTTTCTTTTCGGCATTAGCATTAGCGTTAGCAGCGCCCGGAGCAGCAGGAGTAGCACCTGTCGCACGGCTCTTGTCGATGCGTTCTTTGCGACGCTCTTCTTTGCTCTTCTTTTTTGGACGAGTCGACTGATTGAGAGCCGAGAGGTCGATTGTGCCGAGCACCTTGAGTTGAGGACCTTGCACTGCAGGTGAAGCACGGAAGATTTCCTCTTCTTTCTTAGGTGCTTCTTCTTGCTTAGGCTCTTCTTTCTTGACTTCAACGGCAGGAGCGACAGGAGCAGCCGGTTTTGGCTCCTCTTTCTTAGGCTCAGGCTTCACCTCAGGTTTAGGCTGAGGCTTAGCAGGCTCTTGCTTTTCAACTTTCACTTCAGGTTGAGCTTTAGGCTGTTCTTTCACAACAGTAGTTTCTGCAGCCTTAGGTTTGACCACATTGCCTTTGCTGTCGAGTTCGACCTTTCCGACCACCTTAGGAGTCTTTGCGTCAGGTATTTGAGTCTTAATTTCGTCGGTTTTGGTCTTTTCGGTTTTAGCAGCCTTCTTTTCTTCCTTTCGTGTATTGGTGTATTTGTCGAGCTGAGCCTTAAAGTCTTTGTCTTTGCTGTATTCTTTGACAAGCAATTCGACTGCGGCATCGTTGATGCGTGCATTCGGGTTATCTTCTACTTCAATATTGTGCTTGCGTAGGAATTCTACAGCGGTGTTGACACCGACGTTAAGGTCTTTTGCTACTTTACTGATTTTTGTTGGCATATATACTGTTGTGAATTATATTTAAATTAATAATGTGGCTACCTATCTCAGAGTCGGGAGTGAGAGGAGTGTTAGTCCTCAAATTCCGCCTTGAGCACTTCGATCACATGGTCGACAGTGTCCTCTTCGAGGTCTGCTTGCTCGATAAGAGCTTCGCGTGGAGCATTGAGTACAGCCTTTGCTGTGCCGAGACCGAGGTTTTTGAGTGCTTCGATCACCCATGCATCGATTTCGTCGCGGAATTCATCGAGGTAGATGTCTTCTTCGTCTTCATCGATGTCGCGGTAAACGTCGATAGAGTAGCCTGTCAACATTGATGCGAGACGAATGTTGAAACCACCCTTACCGATAGCCAATGACACTTCATTTGGGTGAAGGAACACCTCTGCCTTGTGCTCTTCTTCGCTAAGACGGATTGTAGAGATCTTAGCAGGGCTCAACGCGCGTTGGATGTAGAGCTGAGGATTGGTAGTATAGTTGATAACGTCGATATTTTCGTTGCGAAGTTCGCGTACGATACCGTGGATACGGCTACCCTTAACGCCGACACAAGCACCTACAGGGTCGATGCGATCATCGTAGCTTTCGACAGCGATTTTAGCACGTTCGCCAGGGATACGAGCCACGCTCTTGATAGTGATGAGACCATCGTGGATTTCAGGCACTTCTTGTTCGAAGAGACGACGGAGGAAGCGTTCGTCGGTGCGAGATACGATCACCTTAGGGTTGTTGTTAGGGTTGTCCACTCTCTTCACGACTGCGCGTACTGTGTCGCCTTTGTGGAAGAAGTCGCTTGGGATTTGCTCTTCCTTAGGCATGATGAGCTCGTTTTGGTCTTCGTCGAGCAAGAGCATCTCTTTCTTCCAGATTTGGTGCACTTCGCCCACGATTACTTCGCCTTCAAGCTCTTTGAACTTAGAGTAGATAGCATCTTTCTGGAGGTCGAGAATCTTTGACTGGAGAGTCTGACGAAGGTTGAGGATAGCGCGACGGCCAAACTTTTCGAAGTAGATGCGTTTAGCGACATCTTCACCGATTTCGCATTCAGGGTCGATCTCGCGAGCATCTGTGAGACCAATCTGCATATCTTTGTTTTCCACCTCGTCATCAGCGACTACTTCGAGGTTCTGGTAGATCTCGCAGTCGCCCTTGTCGGGGTTCATGATTACGTCAAAGTTTTCGTCTGAACCAAACATTTTTGCCAAGACATTGCGGAATGATTCTTCAAGCACACTGATCATAGTGGTCTTGTCGATGTTCTTTAGTTCCTTAAAGTCTCTGAACTGGTCCACCATATTTACTGGTTCTTCTTTCTTTGCCATAGTTGTTAAAATTGAAGTAGATATTTTGTACTTTTTACTTGATTATACATGAATTGGTGAGGCACTTGCTCCACGACAGGACGCTTAGCACCCTCTTTCTTGACTTTCTCGTCGCAGATGATTGTGAACGAGTCTTCGTCGACTTGGTCAAGTGTGCCTTTGTACTTTTTGCCGTCTGTAGCAAGCACTTCGACCTCTTTGCCCACATATTTAAGGTATTGGCCTTTCACCTTGAATGGCGATGTCAATCCTGCAGAGCCGACTTCGAGTTCGTAATCCTCTTCTTCGCGGTCAAATTCTGCTTCGATGGCGCGTGTCAACTCTACGCAGTAGTCGATGTTTACACCTTCAGGGTGGTCGATCTCTACTCTGATACAGTTGTCGGTCGATACGACAACGTCGACCAAGAAGTAGTCGCTTTCGGATAGTTGTGACTCTATGAAGTCAACCAATTTTGTCTTGTCAATCATCTGTCTGATTTTTAGATAATACAAATCTGAACGCAATCCGATACTGCCTTTCCAGAACCGATTGCGCACAGCAAATAACTGTAAAACAACGGAGGAGACATATTGCCCCCTCCGGAATCTGTCGCAAAGTTAGCAATTATTCCACATATATTGACTATCTAATTAGGTGGAATATCGCTGATTTGCTCTGAAATTAACCTTTGTTATATATTTTTAACTATATAATTCTCTCTTTGCTTCTGTTTTTGTGGTTGTCGGCTGATCGGACTAATGTGCGAAACGATGTTACTTGTCGTAGTAGGTGATTTCGCGACGTTCGACATAGTAGATTGGCGGCTGGGGCGTGCGTGTCTCTGTGCCGTGTTTGAGGTCGTAGTTGATGCTGATTATCTCGTTGGTCAAATGTCGTTCCACCCAGTTGCCGACTGAGTCGGTATCAACATAGTTGTATTTAAGCACTATTTCGCTTCCCTCGTCGGTGTCGATAAAGGTGCTTTTTTCCTCGATGAGTCGACCATCTTCGTCATATCGTCGTTTCCATGTCGACGAGAGGTCATACTCGAAGAATGTGCATTCTTTGACGCGACCATTCTCCCACACCATTTCATCGCCGTAGACCGGGATTTCCGAGTCTTTGATGAAGCGATAAAGCTCTGTGACATAACCCTCTTCATTGCGTCGGAGTGTCACATCGTAGTTCATCTCATTGCCAAGCGTATCAAACCCGCTTTGGAACACTCCATCGGCATCGTACTCTAATGTGGTGTTTTGCATCGCATAGTACAGACCTTCACCATAGGTGTGCATACTGATATGCTCTATAAGTCCCGACTTGGTGAAACATAGCGTATCGATGAGTTGGGATTTGTGGTTGGATATGATGCAAATCGAGTCCTTGAGAAATGCCTCGTAGCGTGTGACGACACACTGCCTTACGTTGCCTTGTAGCTCTTTCCATTGAAGGTCGGGGCTTGTAAATGCTTCGATTTCTTCAGCCGCAGCAATGGTCAGAGTGTCCGACACCGTGTCGGTCTGCTTGCTGTCTGTCGATGTGCATGAGGATATGCTTGAGACCAATAATGGCAACGAAATTAACGGGAGGATTATGCGTTTCATGATGTTATGAATTGATGATAAGCCAAGCAGTGTAAGCTATGAAGCAGAGCACCATGAATGTGCCCTCCACTCGAGTGATTTTGCGGTCGCCGATTATCAATCCGAAGAACCATAGCAACACCGATGCACCGACCAGTGTGAGCATATCGGTCTGTGTGATACCTCCTAATGGGAGTGGAGCGATAGTGGCAGCAGTACCGATGATGAAGAAGACATTGAACAAGCAGCTGCCGATAACGTTACCGATAGCAATGCCCGGATTTTTCTTGAGTGCTGCGACTACTGATGTGGCGAGTTCAGGCAGTGATGTGCCGGCTGCGACAAGTGTCAGACCGATCACTGACTCGCTGACTCCAAGTGAGCGCGCGATGCCCGATGCACCATCGACAAAATATCGACCGCCGAAAATCAATCCTGCCAAGCCTCCGATAATCCAAAGAGCAGCCTTCCACATTGGCATCGGTTTAATCTCTTCTGTATCAGGGGAGTCTGCTTTGGCTATAGAGAACGTGTAGCGCATGAAGATAGCGAAGAATGCGAGGAGTAGGATGCCGTCAATGCGGCTCACGACATTAGCAGCTTCGCCGTCGAGTAGCGTGTCGCTTGCTACTGCCCACATCACCAGCGAACTGAGGATTACGAGAGGCAACTCTTTGCTCATCAATCCTTTGCCGACCGATATCGGCATCACCATAGCTGTGCAACCGACGATGGCGAGAATGTTGAATATGTTGCTGCCGACTACGTTGCCTAATGCGAGCTCGGCGCTATCGTTCAATGCTGCTGTGACGCTGACCACAAGTTCGGGTGCTGATGTGCCCATTGCGACTATCGTAAGACCGATTACGAGGTCGGAAATGCCGAAACGCTTAGCGACAGCCGAAGCGCCATCGGTCAAGGCATTAGCTCCGACGAGTATCAATCCAAGTCCGAGCAAAAGGATAAGAATGTCAATCATATTTGTTATGCTAATTCTGCTTTAAATTTTATCAATCCGTCTGCGATCACTTTGTTGTTGTTGATTACATCGATGAGTGCTTCACGTGGCGATAGTATTTTCTTTTTTTCTACGTTGGGCGTGATCTCAATGCTGATTGCAAACATATCGTTTTCCAATCCGTTGCGCATAAACTCAAGCAAGTCTTGCATTACGAACTCGAGGGCTTGCACTTGAGCCGGATTTTCGACTATCACCTTGTAGGTGTCATTGCCAATGGCGATAGGCTTGGCATTACGCATCGCGTTGATGGCAATCGGTTGCTCCGGGTTTTTGAAGATGTACTGAAACCATAGGTCGATGAGCAGATCTTCCATGATAGGCTTGCGGCGCAGTTCGCGTGTGGCAGAAGAGGATGCTTGCTCTGCAGTGCCGTTCATCAATTCAGAGAGGTTGATTCTCTGCCGGGTAGATGGTCGGGGAGCCTCTTTGGGTGCAGTGCGGGTAGTAGTAAAGTCGGCGACATTTTGTGTCGGTCGAGGAGCTGCCGGGGTAGGAGTGGCTTGTTGTGGTGTTGCAGGCTGTTGAGGAGCCGATGGAGTAGGAGTTTGAGCCTGTGTTTGAGTAGGTCGTGCTTGAGGCTGCATCGGTTGAGCCTGTGGCTGGGTAGGGGTTGACTTTACGGGAGCTACGCTTTTGGTGTCGGTCGTTGCCACCGTAGTCCCGCCGCTGATGAGTTGACACAGACGGATAAGCGTGAGCTCGACAAGAAATTGCTTGTTGGTCGAAGCGCGATAGTTAAGGTCGCACGAGTTGCAATGCTCCATGGCTGCGTAGCACCATTTCGGGTGCAGTTTCTGTGCTTGCTCTGTGTAGCGAATAGCGACATCGCTGCTGACTTCAAGCAGAGGAATGGTGCGAGCATCGGCCGCCACCATCAAGTCGCGAATGTGACTTGCCAATCCGTTGACGAAAAACAGCGAGTCAAAGCCATGGTCGCGCACCTCCTTGTATATCAATAGCGAGGTGATCACATCACCGGCAAGGAATGCATCGACAAGACGGAAATAATACTCATAGTCGAGCACGTTGAGATTGGCAATAGCCGACTGGTAGGTGATGTTGTTGCGAGACGATGCTGCCACTTGGTCGAATATCGACAAAGCATCGCGCATCGCGCCGTCGGCCTTCTGAGCGATAATGTTGAGTGCTGCCGGATCGGCTGTGATGCCCTCTTGGGAAGCAACATACGACAACTGCTCCACCATGTCGTTGATAGTGATGCGATTGAAGTCGTAAATCTGGCAACGGCTCAGAATCGTGGGTATAATCTTGTGCTTCTCAGTGGTTGCGAGTATGAATATCACATATTTAGGTGGCTCTTCAAGCGTCTTGAGGAAGGCGTTGAACGCTGCCACCGAGAGCATATGCACCTCGTCGATGATAAACACGCGATACTTGCCTAATTGTGGAGGTATTCTCACCTGGTCGGACAGTGTGCGAATGCCGTCGACCGAGTTGTTGGAAGCCGCGTCGAGCTCCATGATGTTCATAGAGCGACCTTCGTTGAAAGCCTTGCAGGATTCGCACTCGTTGCAAGCTTCGCCGTCAGCAGCCGGGTTCAGACAGTTGATGGTCTTGGCAAAGATACGGGCGCAAGATGTCTTTCCGACACCACGCGGTCCGCAGAAAAGGTAGGCTTGAGCCAAACGGTCAGAGTCAATGGCATTCTTGAGTGTCGCTGTCAACGCCTTCTGTCCCACTACGGTCTTGAACGTCGACGGGCGGTATTTTCGTGCCGATACGATGTATTGTTCCATTAATTATCGATAATTTGATGCGAAGTTACTAAAAATCACGCAACATTGCAACAATCGACCCTTTTCTTCGTTTTATCCTTAAGGGAACTTCTATAAATTGCTTTGTGGTGATTTATGAATTTTGACTGAGGAGATTTTTGTTTTTAACGCAAGGAGTATAGCGAGCTATACGACTGAGTTAAAGGCAAAAAGATGCCAGTCAAAAACATAGAGCACACAAAAGGAAGCCCCCGAAAATAAAATAAATAACTTAATCCGGGAATTAATAGAAGTTCCCTTAAAGTAAAAATCGAAATATGGCTAAAAGTAACGTATATACCCGCACAGGCGACCTCGGCACGACTTCTCTTGTCGGTGGTCAGCGTGTAAAGAAAAACTGTGTTCGCATCGAAGCCTATGGCACAGTCGATGAGTTTTCTGCAGCATTGGGAGTGGTCGCTGCTGCTCCGGGCGTGACTGAGCAGATTAAGACGCAACTGCTCGTGGTGCAAAACAAGTTGTTCAACATCGGTGGCTACCTCGCTTCAGAGTCAGACGCCGAAAATCCTCAGAGCGCATGGGGCCTTTGCGAAGAAGACACAGCCAAGGTGGAAGCATGGTGTGACTATCTTGATGAAAACACCCCTAAAATCCGAGCATTCGTATTGCCGGGAGGATCGTTGTCAGCCTCATACGCACATGTGGCTCGCACAGTCTGCCGTCGTGCTGAGCGACGCATTCTCGACCTCGCTGAGACTACCCACGTCGATCCGGTCGTAATGACCTACTTCAACCGATTGAGCGACTATCTCTTCCTCCTCGCTCGACACTTCAACCACCTCGAAGGCGTTGCAGAAATCATCTGGGACAAGGATATGTAGTAAAAAAAGTTGCGCGTTATAGTTGCTGTTTGACCAAAAATTTGTAACTTCGCGCGATTTTTCAAATTGTAGAACAAATTTAAATAGGACATATTATGTATTGGACTCTTGAATTGGCATCTAAACTTGAAGATGCACCATGGCCTGCTACTCGCGAAGAACTTATCGACTTCGCTCAACGAAGCGGCGCACCACTTGAAGTAATCGAAAACCTTCAAGAAATGGAAGACGAAGGCGAAACTTACGAGTGTATCGAAGACATCTGGCCTGACTACCCAAGCAAAGAAGACTTCTTCTTTGACGAAGAAGAATATTAATGGGTTGATAAAGCGTAAAAGTCTAAATATCAACAATTTATAATGACCGACAGGGCAGTCCTCTCGGTCATTTTTATGTCTAAATACTACCCAAATACTGCCCAAAATGACGCGAAACTGCCCAAATACTGCCCTGAAACTATTACCAAATCCTCCTAAAAATAAGAGTAGTAAGTGAGGGAGGGAAGACTGCCCAGACGAGGAAGAATAACCACCTTTCAATACAATAAACTATCTTCATTATGCAACCACCATAGTGTTAGACATTATGGTGGTTGTTTCTTTTTTTGCTCTACGAAAAATTATTATTTTTGCAGCCAATAACACAAATATCACTATGACAGAGAAAGAAAAAGCACAGGTCGGTCTATTATACGATGCAAACAATGACCAATCTTTAATAGAAGAGAGGCTCAACGCTGCGGAGTTGTGTTATGACTATAATATGTTACGTCCCTCGCAACAAACAGAAAGGGATGCTATGCTCACTCGTATTCTTGGCAGTAAGGGTACGAATTGCACTATTGTCTCACCGTTTTATTGCGACTATGGGTACAACATCGAGGTTGGCGACAATTTCTTTTCCAACTACAATTTTGTAGTATTGGACTGTGCAAAGGTGAAAATTGGTAACAATGTCTTTATCGCCCCGAATGTTGGCATATATTGTGCAGGTCATCCTCTCAATGTTGCGGAACGAAACAAAGGGTTTGAGTACGCAAAGCCAATAACAATAGGTAATAATGTTTGGATTGGAGCAGGGGTACAGATATGTCCGGGTGTAACCATTGGCGATAATTCAACGATTGGTGCAGGTTCTATAGTAACAAAAGATATTCCTGCGAATGTACTTGCCTATGGCAATCCTTGTGTGGTAATTAGAGAAGCAACAGATAAAGACAGATAACAACACTATGTTTGCCTTTGCCGACTGTAATAACTTCTTTGCTTTTTGTGAGAAAGAGAACGACTGCAAGCAACAAGTCAATAAGGTCAAGTCGGTGAAGGAGTATAACAAAGCGGCGAAGGACGGTTATGTTAAACTCCGCGAAGACTACATACACTCCTTCATAGAAGAACACGAACGAGATGTAGAACCCGAAGAAGAGGAATAACCACTTTCAATACATATAACTATCTTCATATGCAGCCACTATTTCTGAAATGGTGGCTGTTTTTGTGCGACGAAAAAATAAATTACCATTCTCGTTGATTACGATTTTTACGATAACACCAAAATCATTATTGCATAGAATAAGAAAGCGAAGAGACACAATTACCAAGGTGGGGAAAATCTTCGTATATTAAAATATTCAAATGATTTATATATCTTTACACCGATAAATCGGGATTTATGAAATATAAGACAATTCAAATCGACTGCAATAATATGAGCGAAAAGGAGTTAAACAAAACAATGAAAGAACTCCTTGGTTTCCCTGATTTCTACGGAATGAATTGGGATGCAATGATAGACTGCCTCAGTTATATGCGTTATCCTCACGAGCAAATGACAGAACTGACCTTAGAGGAGGACGAAACACTAATCATCTACTGCAAGAATCTTCCCAAAGCGAAGTTTGATATTCCAATCTTTATAGATGTGATAGAGGCAGTTAATGAAAGGGAAATGAATGACGGACATTCTCCTCAGATATTCCTTTGCCCGATTTGCTAAATTCCAATTTTTTACTCTAATGGGAGGCATATGAAAAGCAGTGTAAGCAGGACGAACTGAATGAGAATATCACAAGTGAGAACCTGAAAACGGACGAGACCGCAAGATTTGTGGAGAATGCTTTTCGTGATGGAGCAATACGCACAACAGGAACCGACATTGACAAGATACTACCTGCAATGTCTCGTTTCGGTGGAGGCAACAGACAGGAGAAAAAGAAGACTGTGATAGAGAAGTTGAAAGCGTTCTTTGAGAAGTATTTCGGTGTAATCTAAAAAATAAAAAAAATAATATTTTTTTTGAGTTTCTCCTCCACGCAGAAGAAGAGTAGTAGATTTTGAGGGTATTTTCAGGGTGATTAAAAATGTATTTCAGCACTGCCCAATGGGGTATATACTACCCCAAAACTACCCACACGGGATAGTCAGTTATATGTAGGTGGCTATCAAGTGATTAAAAAGGGCCAAAGACTTTTTGATGAAGAAGAATATTAATGGGTTGATAAAGCGTAAAAGTCTAAATATCAACAATTTATAATGACCGACAGGGAAGTCCTCTCGGTCATTTTTATGTCTAAATACTACCCAAATACTGCCCAAAATGAGGCGAAACTGCCCAAATACTGCCCTGAAACTATTCCCCAATCCTCCTAAAAAAAGGAGTAGTAACCGAAGGACGATAGACTGCCCGATGTGAGGTGAGGCTGTCCGAACGCTGCATGTATGCTATCCGAGAAAAAGGCCTAATTGAGTATGGGGTGTGTATGTGAGTGGTATGATATAGCAAAGGGAAACGAGGATTGCTCCAAGTTTCCCTTTGTTTTTGTGTGATATATACCCTTTTTGACCTGTCAGAGTTGCATGTGCCTATTTCCTGCTTGCAAATTGACCTACACGCCTCTTTCTGACCTATAGAGTAGCGTCTGGCTATTTTTAGCCCTAAATGTCTTTTTTGTGTGGCGTGAGTTTGCTCTTAATTGGGTAATTCCTTTTGTCTGTTTGACTCTTACTCCGGTTGCATCGATGTTGAGCAGGACATGAGGAAGTAGTTGTTGTTGTTGAATTGGAATGTACCTGCTTCTGTGGTGTGCACCTTGCGAGTGTGAGCTGCGTATGAGCGTGGGTTGATTTTGTTGATGAAGGTTGCCATGATAGGGAAGCGGTCTTTCATGCTTGCCAATGATGCGAAGAATACTTTTTCAAACAATCCTGTGCCTCTGACTGATTTGTCGATGCAGATAGGGCCGTATTGGTAGGAATTTTCCTTGGTGATAGTAACTCCGTCGAGTTGGTAGTCTTCGAGGCGTTCGATCATGTATTCAAATAGAGGCCATTCTTTCCAGTAGTCCCAAGATGCAGCGAGTGCGAAGGCATATACGCGACCATTTTCTTTAGCGATAGTCACGCCGTTTTCTTCCTCGATGAGACGGCGCAATTGGTCGTCGGTGAGGTTGGTTGTCACAAATCCATCTTTCTTATCTTCTGCAGAGATGTAGTCTACGTGATAAGTTTTAAGCAACTTGACGATACCGTCGAAGTCTTCCATTGTAGCTTGTAAAATTTCCATATCTATGATTTAGTTGTTTTATTTCTTTTTGCAATAGGTGTTCAAGACTATGACTCCGATGACGCTGATTGCAACGATAGTCACTGTTAGCAAGATTGCTGCTAATGCGCTGTTTTGCTCATCGGCAATGCAGAGGTACACAGCATAGACCGACAATGTTGCCGCGATGGTCAGCAGTGTCAATGCTGTCGCACGGCGTAGACGCTTGATGTCGTATTGCGCTTTTTCCTCAGCCGAGGCAGTGTTGTAGCCTGCTATCAGCGTGTCGCCTTTGCCACGGTATATGGTGACTGCGAGTGTGACCAATATGGCGCTGACTATTGCTAAGGGGATTATGGTTATTAATAGCGAAATCGCCATAGCTTGAAAATTTTGCTCAAAGTTAATCAAAAAAATCTCTGCGACGAAATTGCCGCAGAGATTTTTTTCTAACTTATATGCTTACTCCGAAGAGTTGCTATTATTTAAGCACTACCTTTTGGATCTTAGTAGAGCCTTCAGTCACAACGCGAACGATAGCGATGCCACGATAGCCGTTTGCGTTTACTGTGATGTTGTTGTAGCCGTTAGCACGGTTGATGACAGCACCATTTACACCGATGATTTCTACTTGTGCTTCGCCTTCAGTAGTTACTACTACATTGTCGCGGACAGCGATGATGTTGATATCGTTGCTTTGCTCGATGCCGTCTACGCTTGCAGCGTCATAGAGTTTGCCGACTGCAGCATTCAATACCTTACCATTGTTGGCGTCGATGAGCATAACGACAGCTTCGCAGTTCTTGATGTCGCGGATAGTCTCAGGGATAGCGAGTGAGAGTGTGTTTTCATACACTTCGCCTGAAACGACATTTGATGGGATGAGACCACCTGTACCGTTCCATGTTGTGCCGTAGATGCCACGAGCTACGTGGTCGTAAGTGTAAGGCACAGCAGCCTTGCCATATTCGCCACCTTGACCCCATTCGCCGAGGATTGGGTCGGTGTAGCCGGAAAGGTTGCTTACTTGATATGCGCCATCAAGACCGTTTTCAAGGATTACAGCGAAGAGGTTGAGGTTTAGACCTTCGGCATCGACAGCAAACTGAGTCTTGACGGGGATGTTGATAGTCTTATCGGTTGCGTCGTAGACTGCGCTCTTGACATTGATGTCGGCTTCAGCGAGTACCTTAAACTCTGCTGCTACTGCGTCCCACCAGAGTGGGTTGCTTGGGTTGGAGTATCTCCATGCGCCGTTTTCGTCTTGATCCATAGGATAAGTGACAACACCACTGCGGTTTACGACACCACTTGGAGCACCGACGAGGCCGAGGAATGAACTGTAGGCAGATAGACCAGAGTTGAATGGGTCGCCAGTGTAGGTGTGGATAGCCACAGGGATAAAGAGGTCGCCATAAGTGTCGTGGAGAAGGTCGAATGCAATGATACCCTTAGGACAGTTTACACAAGTGTTACCGGTCATCTTTTCCACCACTACGCGCTTAGTCGGAGTGAATGAAAGGTTTTTGATGACACCGCGAGCAGAGTTCTTGTGTTGACCGAGAGCAACGTCTACGGTGAACTTCACTGTCTTGCCATACTCGAGAGGGAGGCGAGTCGCAAACTTAAATGGGTGGATGTCGCCTTGTTTGAGAGCGAGGCCGTCTTCGGTGATAGTTTCGAGAGCCTTGCCTTCTGCGTCTTTGAGTACGAAGATTGCAGTCGTGTAAGTCTCAGTTTCGTTGTCGATACGGATACGGCCCTTGATTTCGGCGTTGTCTTGGCGCACTACTGTCTCTTCGTTTTCAAGAGAGATGACAAATTCTGCGTTACGTTTCACGATGATATTGTCGACGAAGACCATGCCCTTGTTTTCGTTTTCGTTGATGAAACCGATGTAGATTTCCTTACCGGCATATTCAGCGAGGTCGAATGCGAAGTGTTCCCATTCGCCGGCGAGCATTTGGCTGCCGCCTGACTTGAGTTCCTTGTCCATGATCACTTTAGCATTGCTGCGGTAGTCTTCCATCACACGCTCAGTGAGGGTGTTGATTACCTCTTTGTTTTCCCAGATCACAACCTTGAGTTTGTCGCCTGTATTGTTGAGGGTCTGTGCATCGAATGTGAGTACACACTTGTCGTCTGGGATATAGAGTTGTGGAGTCGACATCCAGTCGTCAGACTTGCCCTTATTGGTGTAGATAGAGTGAGAAGCAGCAGCGAAGTCTGCAGTAGTCTCGTCATCACGTAATGAGAAGTTCCAAGGAGTATTGTCTGTGTCAAACTCAAATGCGGCCATCTCTGCAGTAGGAGTGTTGTGGTCGCCTTCGTAGAGGAGGATTTGAGAGAATGTCAATGACCAGTCGTCGAAGTTTTCTTCGAAGATAGTGTTGTCGTCGCCTTGGATTTCACGCACGTATGAACCCTTGTAGGTGAACGAGATTGCTTCGTTGGCATTGTTGCCTGTGATGTCAGCTACAGTGCCGGCATCGATGCTGATGCGATAAGTGCTACCTTCGTAGAGGTATTGGTCGTTCAACGGATAGACGAGAAGTTGGTCTGCTGCAATGAGTGTATACATGTCAGCGAGAAGTTCTTCGGTGTTGTCTTCGAGTTGGAGATAGAGATGAGCCTTAGGAGCATTGTCAGGGTTTTCGCAGAGAGTGAGGTCAGCGTCAAATGTCGCAACCACAGGGTTGGAAGTGAGGTTGACGAGAGCCACTGATGCACCATCGGCAGGAGAGATTGATTTCACAGCTACAGGAGCCTTTTCGCGACCTGTATAGCGCACTGTGATCTCTTTGTTCTTCTGATTTGGGTCGCCTGCGATCTGAATCATTCCTGCAGGGATCACTACGCTATAGCGTTTGTTTGCTTCGAGAGTGACAGCACGACCGAAGCTGATTTCTATCACCTTAGTTTGACCGGCCTTGATTTCTACCTTGTTGGCAGCCTTCACTTCGTTGCCTTCAGAGTCAAAGATGGCTACAGAAGAAGCATCGCCTACAACTTCAACGTTGCGGTCGAAAGTGATTTGCATAGTCTGAAGAGAAGAGAATGTCTTGCCATTAGCCGGAGCGATGGTGTAGTTGCCGAGGAGGTCAACCTTCTTGGAAAGCTCAGCGAAAGTCTCAGGGAGTTCCACCATGTATGACTCGCCTTGAGGGTATGAGAATGATACGAAACGCTTGCTGTCTTCGCTCATTGCCCACATCGTACCGGTATTGTCATAGCCAGTAGCGCCGACAAACTCGATGTCGTAGACTTGCTTGAGGATTTGGTCGAAAGAGTACCAGTAGCTGCCTACGCGACCATGCCATTCACGCACAGGAGAGCCGTCGGGTGTGCTTGCAAATACTACGCCGTTGTTGCTTACCACGTTGCCAATCATGCCTGTGTCTTCCGTAGAGTCGTAGAGTGTGAATGTGTCGTTGGCAATGTCGTAGATGTAAGTGGTCTTGTATTGGTTGCCAAATTCAGAGCCGTCGACAGCTTTCACCATATAAACGCTACCGGTAGCCCACTTGCCGTCACTTGAAAGTACGAGGCCGTCGGTGTGGTGCATGCCTTCGATTTTTGCAGTGAACTTGCCGTTTGAGAAGTCATAGCCGATAGGAGTCCAAGTCTCGCTATCAACATCATAAATGAAGTACATCACATCGTCAGGGTAGCTGTAGGAAACGCAACCTGCAATCTTCTTGCCGTCGGCTGTGATGCTCATGAAGCGTGTCTGGTCTTGAGAGAAACCGCTCATGTCTTCAAGAGGGTAGAGTGTCTCAACGATAGTAGGAGTGCCTTCGAGATTCCAAAGCACAGGGATTTCGCCGAAGTATGAGTTGTAGCTCATTGTGCCGACAGCCCACTTGCCGTCAGGAGTCACAGAGTTGACATAACCATCATCCCAAGAGAATCCATTTGGTGCTTCAGGCACAGGAAGCTTTTCCCATTTAGCTCTGTCGACGTGGTAGATGGCAGGAGCATTGCCATAGTTGCCGACTACCAATTGACCATCGTCTGTAACGTCGGTCGCTGCAGCACAGTTGATAGCACCATCGAGTTCTTCTTCTGTGAGGAGTTCGATGACTTTGTCATTGCTGAAATCGATCAATTTTGGATAAAAATTCCAAAGAGAATTGGCTTGGTTAGAGCCAAATGCCACGCCCCACTTTCCGTTGTCGGAAATGTTTTGGAGGATGGAGCCGTCATTGAAGTTGAAAACGTGGAATTTAGGTGCTGCTCCTTGAGCAAATGCAGGAGAAACGCCCAAAATCATGCTAACAACCATCAATGAGATTGCTAAAAATTTCTGTTTCATTGAGTTGATAAAAAATTGGTTATTATCTATTTGTATTTATTGTTCTTATTTTGATTTTTGCTTCGTTTTCAATCGGTTACAAGCGACGATAAAATCGGTGCAAAGTTAGTTATTTGTTACTTATTTTATTGTTAATATAGTGTTAAAAAAGTGTTATTTGTCACATAATTAATTTTAGGTGGGTGGTTTGAGTGATTTTATGGGCTTAATATTTCGGAAATTAAAAAAAAATAACTAATTTTGGCGCGTATAAAAGCCCTACTTAGGAATTTTAACTTTTAACTATATTAATTATTAACTAAAACCACAAGTCTATGGAAAAAAAATCCTTACTCTCGGCAAATTGGCTTAAGGCGGCCTTTTTGTTGGTGGTGTTGTGTCTTTCTGGCGTTGCCGCTAAGGCCAATACTACACAGACTGTGGATTTGGACTATTTAGTGCCGGGTCAGACCTACACTATTGACGCCAATACCACAGTGACAGGTAGGTATTTTGCAAACTATGATGGTACAATCACATTGACATCATCTGTGGATGCAAATACCAACTTCGTTCCATTTACCGATAACACCTACACAGAGGTTATCGAGACTGTACGCGATGAAGCTGCTAAGACTAAGACTTTCGTCTTCTCAGCAGGCAATCGTGGTACAACAGTTTACTTCAAGTCAGTAGTTTCTACTACTCCTTACGAAGTGACATTCGACTACGTTCGTGCTTCAAACCTTGAAGACTACGTAGCATCTATCGTTCCTGAAGATGGCTCTGAAGTGTCAAGCCTCAAGGACTTCACTATCAACTTCACTACTAAGATCTACGGCGCTCGCAACAGTGCTAAGCTCTACAAGGGTGAAACTTTGGTAGCTGAAAAGGCATTGGAAAACAAGATGAATGTCAACACTTACTCATTCAGCTTCGATGAAGAAATCACTGAAGCGGGTGACTACACTCTTGTATTCCCTGAAGAAACTTTCGTATGCGGTTCAGGCATGAAGGGCAGCAGCGAATGGAAGTTCTATTACACTGTAAAACCGGCTGCTCCTGCTATCAAAGCTACATGGAGCATCGAAGAAGGTGCTACAATCGACAGCTTTGAAAGCGTATCGCTCACATTCGAAGGTGTTGAGAAAGCTGCTTCTAAGACAATGTATCCATACGTATTCTATGTTGTAGCAGAAGATGGTTCAACAGAATTGGTTCCAAACCTCTGTGCAGCAGGTGTTATGGACGCATCAGCATCAGGTACAACTATCACATATTCTATTGACAAAGAATGCTATGCTAATTTGTATGGAGGCAACTATCGCATCGTAATCCCTGCGGGTTTGGTTAAGTTTAATGGCGACAACGAAAACTTGAACACAGAAGAGTATGTATTGAACTTCACTCTCAATGCTCCTGCAGCTCCAACTGAAATTGACGCTGCATTTACAGCAGATCCTGCAAACAACTCAACTGTATCGGAAATCCGTGAAATCATCCTCACATTCCCTGACTACAGCTCTATCGAATTGGCTGAATTGGATATGATGATGGGCACAAACATCCCAACAGCATTTATGGAAGATGACTTGACAGGTTCGTACATGCCTGCCGGTTATGTCTTCTTTGAAGCTGCAGCAGCATCAAACGCACTTCGTTTGTATGTTCCTGTTGAATTCATGGGTGTAGAAGCCTATACAACAGAAGGCAACTATAAGATTGTTATCCCTGCAGGTGTAGTTAAATTCGCCGATGGTGTTAGCAAAGAAATCTCATTGTACTACACAGTCAAAGCGGGTGACGATTCTAAATTGGGTGCATTGCCTATCGCTATCACTCCTGCAGATGGCAGCACAGTGGAAGAACTTAAAATGATCGTCTTTGAATTCAGCGCAGCTGATTATCCAGGTTCAATGGATTATGACGGTAGCAAGAGCCCAAAACTTTACAATGCTGCTAGTGAACTTGTAGCTGAAGGTCAAATGGGTTATGCAGATGCGTCAACTTATATGTCACTTTACGTGAATTTTGAAACACCTATCACAGAAGAAGGCGTCTATACACTCAAGGTTCCTGAAGGTGCAATGGTAGAATATGCCTTCGGTTCTGATAATCCTAAGATATGCCCTGCATTCGAAGTTACATATACAATTGCTGCAGCTGTACCACAACCTAACATGATCGTATCTTTGGTAGGTGGTGCTACTGCAGAAGAAGCTGTGACTTTGAGCAATCTTAACGCTACAGCTACTTTCGAAAACACTACAGCGACTATCACAAGCGAATGGACTGACTTCGGTATCTTCAGCGTAGTTCCTGGCTCAACTATTGAGACTTGCTACGTTCGCTACACAGCATCTAAGGTGAGCGATACTGAGTACGCACTTACTCCGGACGCTGACATGTTCTCTTCTTTGGAGGAAGGTGTTGCTTACAAGTTCAAAATTCCTGCTGGCTACTTCACATATGCTGATGGTAGCAAGTCAGAAGCTTACGAAACATGGATTAAATACGTAGCTCCTGCTTACGATCCAGTAGTTATCACTGCGACTCCGGCAAGCGGTACAGAAGACGCTCCTGCTGAATTGTCTTTGGAAGACTTCAACTTCACACTCGATATCACAGGCGCAGACTCTGTGGCTATCAGCGCTGCTGCTCTCAACGAAAACTCTTGCATCTACCTCCAATACTGGGTATCATATTGGGAAGACTGGAGTGATGTTGTAGCATACGTTCCTGAATTGGTGTCTGGTACTACTTACAAACTCGTACCTTATGATGCTTATTGGGCTGATGCATTGAACTACATGCAAGCTGGTAAGTATCGCCTCCATGTTCCTGCAGGTACATTCAATTTCAACGGTGATACTGCTAACGTGAATGCTGCATACGATGCATACTATACACTCGTACTCCCTGACATGACAGTGGATCCAGTTCCTGGTTCTGTAGTAGAGCAACTCGACTATATCGCTATCTGCTTCAACAATGAGTCTAATATCACTGCAAGCGAAACAGTGACTGCTACTCTTAAGAAAGATGGCGCTGTTGTAGAAGAAGTTCTCGGTCAAGTACGTTGGGGTGCTACTCGCAACACAGTTTCTTACTGGTTCTCAAAATCTTACTTCGAAGGTGGTGAATACGAATTCGTAATCCCAGCTGACGCTCTTACACTCGGTAGCGGCAAGGCGTTCGAAGGCGCAACATTCAACTATACTATCGAAGGTTCTGCACCAGAAAGTCCTTACGGCGTAATCTTTGATCCACAAGGTGGTGCTACAGAAGAAGAAGCAGTAGACTTCTACTCTCTTTCTGTAAAGGTATCTCCTAAGGAAGGTGAGACTATCACATGGTTCAACCGTGCATGGAACTGCTGCTTCCAAGTATATGATGAAGTAGAACAATCATGGTTCAGTACTGCATTGTGGGCTGAATTCACTGACAATGGTGATGGTTCTTACACTCTTTACAATGAATTCCCTGAAGGCAACCAAATCTATCGCCTCTATATCCCAGCAAGTGAATTCTATTACAACGGTGATGAGTCAAATAAGAATGAAGAGATGATTCTCTACTACAATCTTACTAATGACCCTAACGCTCCTGCAATGATCATCTCTCCAGAGAAGGATTCTACAGTAGCGATGATCGATAACGATACATTCACTGTTCAATTCACAGGTGTAGAAAGCGCAGAAATCGCTTCTGATGCTACAATCGCTATTACCAACAACGGTTACATCTACACATACCTCAAGGCTGAAGCTGTAGAAGGTGAAGCTAACATGTTCCGTCTCGTTGATACAGGTTTGAACTCTGGCAACTCATTCCCACTTCCTATCAAGGCTGCGGGTAGCTATGGTCTTTACATCGCTCCAGGTTCATTCTTGGTAGATGGTTCTTATAATACTCAAGTTTGGGAAGAACCATACATCTATGTAGATGGTAGCATGGATATGTCTCCAAAGATGGAAGTAACTCCTGCTCAAGGTTCTAAGGTTACTAAGATCGATGACGATACATTTATCCTCGAAATCACAGGTGCTCAAAATGTGACTACAAACTCTGTATTCGATACAGACCCTGCTGCTCGCTACATCGGTGTTACTTCAGGTTCTTCATTCGTTCACTTGTTGAAGCCTGTTGCTATCGAAGGCGAAACTAACAAGTTCCGTCTCGTATCTTGCGAAGATCAATCAGCAGTTGCTGCTTACAAGGAATTCCCTATCACTGAAGAAGGTACATATGGTCTCTTCGTTAAGGCTGGTTCATTCATCACTGATGGCGAGAACTATCCTAACGGTACTAACTACTGGAATCAATCACAACTCCAAGTGGCTAAGGCTACTCAGATGATTGTAACTCCTGCAAACGGTTCTAAGATCGACTCTTATGAAGATATCCAAATCAAGTTTGAAGGCTGCAGCACAGTAGAAATCAACCCTAACACTCTTAAGGCTGATTATGGTAAGATGATGCTCGTGGCTGACGATAATTGGGAAAAGAGCGCAGTAGTTAAGCCTGTTCTTACAGCTGCTTATACTTATGGTCTTGAAATTATCGATGGTCAATTGCCAGACACTTACACTTCATTGATGTTCTTCATGGAAGAAGGTTCATTCTTCATGGATGGTGAAGATTCTCCGGGTATTGAGTACTACTATAGCATTGCTGCACAAGGTGAACCTAAGATGGTTGTTACTCCTGCTGCAGGTACTACAGTTAAGGCTCTTACATCAGATGTTATCACTATCTCATTTGAAAACGTATCTGAAGTTAAGATCAACGACTACGCTCTTATCGAAGACTATTGCAAGATCTCTATCATCAAGCCTAACGGTACTTACTACCGTGCAATGCCTCAAGCAATCGAAGGTGAAACTAACAAGTTCCGTCTTGTTAACTTCGACGGCTCTGCAATCAACTTGACAGATGAAGGTAAATATGGTCTTTGGATCAATGGTTTCCCACAACCAGCATTCTATATGGACGGTGCAGCTGCTCCTGAATTCTATGAAGCAGCTCTCGTAACAGTAGCTCCTTACACATACGTAGCAGAACCTGCTGAAGGCATCGTTGCTTCTATCGATGCTATCGCGTTGTCATTCGACCCATCAATCGTCGGTATGAACAAAGACGCTGCAGGCGCAGTTCTTCTTGTTAAGGATGGAGTTGAAGTAGCAAAAGTATCAGTTGAAGATCTTGCGATCATCGGTTGGGGTGCTGTTTCTTCTCAAACATTGGCAATCCAATTTGCTGAAACATTCACTGAATCAGGCAACTATAAGGTTGTTATCCCTGCAGGTGTTGTAGAATTGGAAGGTGGTATCGTTAATAAGGAAATCACTCTCAACTACGCTATCACAAGCGTATCAAGCGACTGGACAGCAGTAGCAGACCCAACTCCTGGTGTTGTGGAAGAACTTACAACTATCAAGGTTACATTCGAAGGCGCTTCTTCATTGTCAGTTGCTCCTGATGCAGGTCCTAACGACTTCCCATACTATGCTACAGTAGCAGAAGATGGCACAATGACTAAGGTTCCTTATAGCATCTTCTCATTCCCAGAAGGTGACAACCGTCTCACTTTGAGCATTCAAAATGAAAATGCTAAGATTTCTGAACCTGGTACATACGCTATCATCATCCCTGCAGGCTATTGCTTGGTTGACGGTGCTGCAATGACAGAAGACATTCGCTTCGACTATACTATCGAAGGTGCAACTCCACAATACGAAGTTATCATCAGCCCTGCTGATGGCTCAACAGTGAAGGGTGAACAACTCTACGAAATCACTGTGACATTCGACGGTGCTAAGGCTATCGAACTCAACGGTGACCAAACTACTACATTCCAACAACTTGATGAAAACGGTAACCCAGTTGCTACTATTTATCAAACTAATAATGTAGAAGGTAATGTTGCTAAGTTTACTGTAATGGAACTTCACAAGCCTTACCTCGCTCCAGCTGGTACATTCCAGTTCACTATCCCTGTAGGTATGGTAACTATTACAGACAACAATGATGTAGTAGGTAAGAACAAGGAAAATATCGTTGCTACTTACATCAGCGAAGGTTCAAGCGTAGACACTATCGGCGTTGACGCTAAGAATCTCAATATCTACACTGTAAGCGGTATGCTCATCAAGCGTAACGGTACTTACGAAGATGTTAAGGCTCTCGAACCAGGCATCTACATCATCAACGGTAAGAAGTTTTACGTTAAGTAATCACTGATTATCAATCATACTCAATGCGTCGGGCGGCCAAATGGTCGCCCGATGTTTTTTCTGAAGGCGTCTACCTATATTATATATGCGCGCGTGTGCGCGTAGAGTTGCGGAGTGTTAAAAGTGATGAAATGTTTTGTCGAGCGGATAAAAAGTAGTAACTTTGCATCGCAAAACCGAAAGTGGAAAAATTTGGCTGCTTGCAACCACTATAAAAAATGCTAAAACTGTATTCATCGCACGCTTAGTGCTCGTGAAGATATTAGATGATTAGTTATGGCATTTGTCGGAGTGGACCGATGAGTGCTTTTTTATTTTTGTATAAACAATAAAACAGATAAAACTATGAGTTATTTATTTACATCAGAATCAGTGTCGGAAGGACACCCTGATAAAGTCGCTGACCAGATTAGCGACGCATTGCTCGACCAGTTCATTGCTCGCGACCCAAAGTCGAAGGTCGCTGTAGAGACTCTCTGCACCACAGGTCAAGTGGTATTGGCAGGTGAGGTGAAGAGTTCAGCCTATGTCGACCTCCAAGAGGTGACACGCGAGGTAATCAATCGCATCGGCTACAATCGTGGTGCTTACATGTTTGACGGCGATGCTTGCGGCATCTTCTCTGCGTTGCATGAGCAAAGTGCCGATATCAACCGTGGCGTCGAACGCGAAGCCGATGAGTTGCAAGGTGCTGGCGACCAAGGCATGATGTTCGGTTACGCTACCAACGAGACCGAAAACTATCTCCCTCTAACGCTCGACCTCTCTCATATGTTGCTACGTGAGTTGGCCGACATCCGTCGCGAAGCTCAAGAGATGACCTACTATCGCAAGGGTAAGAAGGTCACTTATCTCCGTCCTGACTCAAAGAGCCAAGTGACAGTGGAATACTCAGATGCCGGTAAACCAATGCGTATTCACACCATCGTTATCTCAACACAGCACGACGAATTCGTCTTGCCAATGGACGACTCTGCGTCAGCTCAGCTTGCTGCTGATAATGACATGCTCCAGCAGATCCACAAAGATGTGGCAGAGGTGTTGATTCCACGCGTATATGCTAAGTTGCCAAAGCATATTCAAGACCTCTTCGACGAAAACCTTATCCTTCACGTCAACCCTACAGGCAAGTTCGTAATCGGCGGTCCTCACGGAGATACCGGTCTGACAGGTCGCAAGATTATCGTCGACACATATGGCGGTCGTGGCGCGCACGGTGGTGGTGCATTCTCGGGTAAAGACCCATCAAAGGTCGACCGTTCGGCTGCTTATGCTGCTCGTCATATTGCCAAGAATATGGTAGCTGCCGGAGTTGCCGACGAAATGCTCGTGCAAGTGGCTTATGCTATCGGTGTCGCAGAGCCTGTCAGCATCTGTGTAAATACTTATGGCACAGCTCATGTCGATATGTCGGACGCAGAGATTGGTCAGAAAGTGAAGGAAATCTTCGATATGCGTCCTTTCGCAATCGAAAAGCGACTCAAACTCCGCAATCCTATCTACAGCGAGACTGCAGCTTATGGTCATGTCGGTCGCACGCCACAGACAGTCGTAAAACGCTTCACATCACGCTACGAAGGCGACTTCGAAGTGGAAGTAGAGTTGTTTACATGGGAAAAACTCGACTATGTGGACGCTGTAAAGGATGCTTTTTTGATAAAAAACTGAATTAAAGTTGTCTAATTGAGTAAAAGGTATTATCTTTGCGTGCTAAAAATGCGTAGTGTGGCCATTTGATGATGGCGCACTGCGTTTTTTGAGATTATTATAGAATAAAAATTAAAAAACATTATAGCTATAAAGAAAAAATGGCAACTTTAGAAAAAATCAGAAGCAAATCAGTCTTGCTGATCGTCGTAATCGGTGTCGCTCTCTTCGCGTTCATCGTAGGCGATGCTCTCACCAATGGTCAGAATCTCTTTGGTGACCCTACTACAGTAGCAAAAGTCGATGGTCATAAAATCGACATTACAGAATTCCAGAGAAAGCTCGAAGAGCGTTCGCAACAAAACCAAAACTCTCAGCGCCCTGCTGATGAGCAAATGCTCACAAAGCAAGTGCTTGACGAAATGGTGATGGAAACTTTGATCGAAAGCTCTATCGAAAAGCTCGGTATCGAAGTGTCAAGCGAACAACTCCGCAAGCACATGTTTGAAAACTACGGCAATCAAGATGTGGCAATGCTCGTTCAGCAGATGAATGCTGCAGGTATGCCTGCCAAGACTCCGGAAGAAGCTCACGACATGATCTTCAACCCTAAAAAGTATGGTTTGCCTGAATCTCAAGTAGAAGGTCTTCAACTCGCTTGGATCGGTATGGAAAACGATGCTAAAAAGCAAATCAAGATTCGCACATATGCCAACTTGCTCCAAAACACTTTCAAGGCTAACGACCTCGACAAGAAGGCTCTCTATGATGATATGAACGTGTCTTACAACGTGAAGTTGGCGTTCAAGTCTTATGGTGCTCTCGATGCTGAAAAGTATCCTGTGACTGATGCTGAATTGAAGGAAGAATATGCTAAGGTGATGAATGAGTACAAGCTCGATGAGCCAACAAAGGCTATCCAATTCATCTCAATGACTATCAACCCTTCACAAAAGGACGTAGAAGCAGCTAAGGAACTCGCTCGTGGCGTAGTGGCATCTCTCAAAGAATCAAACGACGTGACTAAGGATCAAAAGGGTATGGGCGTTGTGGCTAACCACAAGGTGCTCCGTGCTAAAGACATCACAGGTCCTACTAAGTCATTCGTTACTTCTGCTCCACAAGATTCAGTAAGCATCATCCGTGAAGATATCAACGGCTTTACAATCGTTAAGATGGGTAAGACTTCTCAAGAAGTTGACTCAATCCAGCTCAATATCGTGAACGTAGTAGGCGACAAGCTCCCTGCTAAGGTGCTCGCATCACTCAACTCAGGCGTGTCTATCGACTCTATCCAAAACATGTACAAGGATAGCGTGATGGTACAAAAGGAAATGTGGCAACAACTCGTGACTGCTCAAGGTCGCACTATGATCGAAAAGTCTAAGCTTGACACACTCCTCGCTGCAGGTCCTGAATATTTCGAATTCATGAAGCAACCAGAAAGCGCAATGCTCGTGAAGGTGGTGAAGAAGAACGCTCCTGTGACTGTGTACGAATACGAAGAAGCTACTTACACTCTCGCTCCAAGCAACGAAACTATCGCTGCTGAACGCGAACGCCTCGAAAAGTTCATCGCAGAAAACAATACAACTGCTAAGTTGGTGGCTAACGCTGCTCAAGCAGGTTTCGCACCGATGTCATATCTCATCACAGCATCTACACCGGCTATCGGCAATCAACCAATGTATCAACCTAACAGCCGCCAAGTTGTGAAGTGGGCTATGCTTGACGCTTCAAATGGTGATGTATCAGAAATCTTCGAATCTCTCGAGGGTAGCCGTCCACAATTGTATGTTGCTGCTGTAGAAGCAGACTACGATCAATATCTCCCATTCAACTATCACACTGTGAAGGCTACATTGGAAAGAAACATCCGTAGCGCTAAGGCTGGCGACGAAATGCTCAAGCAATTCGAAGGCAAGAAGACTATCGACGAAGTGGCTCAAGCTATGGGCGTGACAGTGTCTGAAAGAGTGGTAGAATTCGGTAACCCGAACAAGCTCGGTGATGCTGCTACACTCGGTCGCATCGTCAACACTGCAGCAGGCAAGCCTGTGGTAGTCGTTAAGGGTAAGAATGGTGTTTATGCATTCGAAGTAGTGTCGGTGGACAACAATAAGCTCGAATACGAAGCTTCTAAGTATGCCGACCAATTCAACGCTAAGCATCGTCCTGACTTCGAAAAGATCTTCCGTGGCAACAAGGAAATCGAAAATATGATTCTCAAATTCTACGGTGGTAGATAATAGACAATAGACTCTATACAGGAGAGGACCGTCCGCGTTGTTGGTCGGTCCTCTTTTCAAGTAATAAATAGCAAACAGTTAAAACAATGGATACAAAAGCAGCGAAGACTAAGCGACCTCTTATCGGCATGACACTATCGGAACTCGAAGGCGTCGTAAAAGAGGGTGGAATGCCTCGTTTCGTAGCCAAGCAGATTGCTCAATGGCTCTACGAGAAGAAGGTGACATCGTTTGACGAGATGGCCAATATCTCTAAGAAAAATAAGCAGTGGCTCGAGGAATACTATGTCATAGGTCGCGAAGAGCCTGTGTCAAACTTGAAGTCGGAAGATGGCACAGTGAAGTATCTCTTCAATGTAGGCGACGGCAAGAAGATTGAGTCGGTCTATATCCCTGACAAGGATCGTGCGACGTTGTGCGTTTCTTCGCAAGTCGGTTGTCGCATGAACTGCTACTTCTGCATGACAGGCAAGCAAGGCTTCAAGGGCAATCTTACTGCTGCTCAGATTATCAATCAGATTCTCTCTATCCCTCCAAAGGCTCCTAAAGGCTTTGAGCCGATGACAGAGTTGACCAATGTCGTATTCATGGGTATGGGTGAGCCGTTGGACAACCTCTCGGAACTTCTCAAGGTGCTTGAAATCATGACAGTTCCTTGGGGCTTGGCATGGAGTCCGAAGCGTATCACTGTCTCTACAGTGGGCAAGATGACCGAGCTTAAAGAACTCCTTGACCGTACACAGGTGCATATCGCTATCAGTGTCCACTCAGCCGACCCTCTGCAGCGTGGCTCAATGATGCCGGTGCAGAAGGCTTATCCTATCCAAGGCGTGATGAAATTGCTCTCGGGCTACGATTTCTCCCACCAGCGTCGTCTGTCGTTGGAATACATCATGTGGCGTAATGTCAACGACGACTTGGCGCATGCCAATATGTTGATTTCGTTGATTGGCAAAATCGACTGTCGCGTCAACCTCATTCGCTTCCATGCAATTCCGGGCGTAGAACTTGTCTCATCCAATGAAGAGAAGATGATTATCTTCCGCAATTATCTCAACTCCAAGGGTATCATTGCGACCATCCGTGCATCGCGTGGCGAGGACATTATGGCCGCTTGTGGAATGCTTGCAGGCAAGGGCGAGAAGAAATAGTCGACTGCGACTGATGTTTTAACCGAATAGAAACAAAACACTACAAAAGAATACATTTTTCAATGAGTAGAATGATAAGGGTAGGTATCACCCACGGCGATATCAATGGCGTAGGCTACGAAATCATCATGAAGGCACTCTCTGACGAGCGTATGGTAGAGATGTGTACGCCGGTGATTTTTGGTTCAGCCAAGTTGATGACCTACTTCCGCAAGATGTTTGATATCGAGGGTTTCACTTACACAGTGGTGGACTCTGTCGATGATATTATCGATGGCGAGTGCAATCTTGTCAATATCAGCTCCGAGGAGTACAAGGTTGAAATCGGTCAGGCGACTGATATTTCGGGCAAGGCTGCAGTGGCATCGCTTAACGCTGCTGTCGAAGCAATGAAGAACGGTCATGTCGATGTGCTCGTGACAGCTCCTATCAATAAGAAAGCAGTGCAAAGCGATGAATTCAACTTCCCCGGCCACACTGAGTATCTCGAGGAGGCTTATGGTAATGGCTACAAGGCGATGATGCTCATGGTGGGCGGCGATTTGAGAGTGGCATTGGTCACAACTCATCTTGCTCTCAAAGATATAGCAGAAGCCATCACTAAGGAGTCGATCATGGAGAAGGTGCGCAGCCTTCACAACACATTGCGTAAGGACTTCGCTCTCGAGCGTCCGAAGATCGCAGTCTTGTCGCTTAATCCGCACAACGGCGACGATGGTCTGCTCGGCTCGGAAGAGAACGACATCATCAAGCCTGCAGTCGAAGAGTCATTCGACAATAAGATTATGGCGTTCGGACCATATCCTGTCGACGGATTCTTCTCGTCGAAGATGTACGAAAAGTTTGACGCTGTGCTTGCGATGTATCACGACCAAGGTTTGGCACCGTTCAAAGCATTGGTGGCAGAGACAGGCATCAACTTCACAGCCGGCTTGCCGTATGTCCGCACATCTCCCGACCATGGCACAGCCTACGATATTGCCGGTAAGGGCATCGCAGATGCTACATCGATGAGAGAGGCCATCTACAACGCTATCGACATCTATCGCAACCGTATGATCTACATTAAGTCGAAAGCAAATCCGCTTAAGAAGCAATATGTTGACCGCGGTGGTGACAAGGTGGTGCTCGACCTCACCAAAGATGAAATTACAGATTGATAAAATAGAAAGATGTTGAACATATTATCTTACAAAAAATGAAAGCAAAATTCAACAAATGGCTTGAAGGCTACAAGTCAACGCTTAAATCGTTTGACACAGAAGAAACAATCGACATATATTTCTATCGACCAATAGGTTATATGTGGGCTCTCTTGTTTGCGAAATTGGGAGTCACACCCAACATGGTTTCGATAGCATCAATATTTCTTGGCGTCGGAGCCGGCATAATGTTTTATTTTGATAATGTTCTTTATAATATTATCGGAGTGTTATTGCTTATGGGAGCCAATTCGTTCGACTGTTGCGATGGTCAGTTGGCTCGTATGACAAAGCAATATTCTCGTCTTGGTCGTATCCTTGACGGTGTCAGTGGTGATTTCTGGTTTATATCGATTTACATTGCACTCTGTCTGCGTCAGAATTTGATTCCGGGCATCTTTATGGATTACACATGGCTGATATGGGCATTGGCTATCGTTGCAGGTCTATGTCACATGTCTCAGGCTGCCATGGCAGACTATTATCGCCAAATCCACCTTTTCTTCCTTAAAGGTGAAGCCGGCAGTGAATTGGATAGTTCAAAGCAGATGCTTGATAAATTTAACGAATTGTCATGGAAGTCTAATTTCTTTGAGAAGTTGACTTATATGTTCTATTCCAACTATACTGTTCGCCAAGAGAAACGTACTCCTTGGATGCAAGCAATGCGTGCGGCATTGGCTAAGCGCTTCAACGGTGCAGAAGCTTCTGCAGAATTCAGGGCTGCATTCCGTATTAAGAGCAAGCCGTTGATGAAATACACCAACATGCTTTCGTTCAGCACACGAAGCTATGTCTTGTTTATTTCGATTTTCACAAATATGCCATGGATATATTTCGCTTTCGAAATTGTAGTACTCGGTATTATGTACTTGTATATGATTTCGACTCACGAGCGCTTCTGTAAGAAATTTACAGCCGAACTCGAAGATGGTAAGTATTAATCCCTATCGTCTGTCCACGACTCGTATAGACTGACAAGTTGTCGACGTCAGTCGCGGGTTGCAAGATAAAACAAGAAAAGTCCTTCGGTCGCAATGATCGGAGGACTTTTTGTATGAGCTATAGACTTTAGATGTCGCTTAGTCTTTGGCGTATTTGGCGCGAATGCGAGAGAGAGTTTCGCGTGAGATGTTGAGATACTGAGCGATGTATTTCACCGGGATTTCCTTAGCCAATTCGGGACGTTTGCCAAGGAAAGTGATATAGCGCTCGTAGGCATCTTTCATGGCAAAGTAAGCGTATTTGTGTTCGAAGACAAACATGCCGTCAAACAGATATGCCTGCCACCACATCAAAAGTTCGTGGTCTGTCTTGATAAGACTGTTGAAATCGTCGATGTGGATTTTGAGTGCGTCAACTTTTGTAATAACTTCGTAGAAGAAAGGAGACGGAAGGTCGTGCAAAAGGGAGTGTACAGCGCCTATGGCATCGCCCTCCATGCCGAAAAGCACAGTGTCTTCCATATCGCCATGGCGAAAGCCACAACGCACAATGCCGTCCTTGATGATATAGATGTAGCGATCGACCTCGTTGTCTTTGATTATCAACTCTTTTTTGTCGAAACTGACCGGCGTGCAGTGTTTTTGAAGTCGTTGTGCAGACTCCTTGCTGACTGGGTGTATAAGGTTAAGAATGTCGGTTAATTCCATGGGTTGAAAAATGTTTGTATTGCAAATTTACGAAATATAGTCGACATAATCAACATAAATCGACGGATTAACCTTTGCACATGTTTTTAAGGGTATTTTAACGGTTATAATTTAGTCAGATGAGTTATATACTGTGTAAATAAGAAGGGTGGCTTCGTTCAAGAAACCACCCCGTGTATTCCATATTATTCATTGACCCAACCAGTCAATTAGGAAATTAATGTGCAGACCCATCATCTTGGTACTTAATGTAGAAATGGTGAGGTGCTTGCTAAACTTATTTCACGTTTCGTAGGATTTAAGCGATTCCGAGGAGTTCAAGGCAGATTTTGATGAAGAAAATCGATAGCACGACTATGATGACAGGTCGGGCGATGCGCGACTCTTTGCGAGTGAAATAGCGTGCGCCGATGTAGTTGCCGGCGATGCCGAAAACTGATGCCACTGCCCCAAGTGGTAGCACCACGACTCCATGCCATAGGAAAACAGCCAGTGCTGCTATGTTGGTAGAGAGGTTGATGGCCTTGGTCGTGCCGGCAGCTTCGTTGAGGCTCATGTGGGCCATCGCGGTAAGCAAAAGCATGAGGAATGTGCCTGTGCCCGGGCCGTAAAAACCGTCGTAGATGCCTATCAGCAGAGCCAATGTCGATGCTATCAGAGAAGTCTTGGAAGTGGAGAACGGTGTGCGGTCGCCTCCCAAGTCACGGCGGCGCAAGACATAGCACGCAGTCAGTGGCAATACAACGAGCATGATGACTTTAAATATCTCGGAGTCGACCATCAGAGCAAGTCGTGCGCCAAAGGCTGAGCCTGCGAGAGCCATGACGACGGCAGGAGCGACTTGTCGCCACTTGATAAATCCACATCGAGCGTAGTGCCATGTCGCCACCGTAGTGCCCAGGCACGCGCTGAACTTGTTGGTGCCAATTGCAGAGTGGGGTGGCAGACCGGCTATGAGGTAGGCTGGTAGTGAGATAAGCCCTCCACCGCCGGCAATGGCGTCGATAAATCCTGCCAAAAACACCAGCGGGCAGACAATGAGATATTCCATCAAAATTTCTATTTCGCTTGCTTAGTTTTTAGATATGATTTTTTTGTGACTTGCTTAATGTATTTGATAGTGCCAGGGCTTAAACCTGACTTTAGTAAGGCTTTAATCTCTTCTTTTGGAGTGTCAAGAGTGTAGCTGTCTGCCGTTAATCTTGCTTGAGCATCAATACAATATTGTAAATAGTAGGCAGAAGGAAATTTGCTGAGATAGGCATCATAATCGGCAATAGTGATAGAGCCATCGTTTTCTTTTTCAAGAATACCGATAAAACTTTTGATTTCAACTACATTCGCAATAAATTGAGGGATGGAGAACAAGAAATCATTGTGGGGTTTGTCTTTTTTTATTCCTCCAGGCACTCGGCGATAAATATCATCTTTGGTGCTTGTATTCTCGTATGTGGTTGCGTCGGCATATATTTTGGCGATATCTTCTTTGTGAGACAGGATGTCTTTTCTACCAACCTCATATGCCGGAGTCCCAAATAGCATAGTTTTGCTTTCGGTGTTGGCAGTGGCGTATGTGCTCGATTGCCAATTCCAACTGATGTAGTGGTGTCTTATCGGCTGTTTCTTTTCTTCAATTTTAATCAGCACACAGTAATTTGAGTCATTTATAATTTTCGAAAAGTGTTCCGCTGCTAATTTTGTTAAGTCCCAATGTATATCATTGAAAGATACATTGTATTCGGCTTCAAGATAATCCAATTCATTTATTCTTAGCGCTATATTATCAATGCGATAAATGTATGATTTAGCACAATCAGACCATTTTCTCCAGGGTTCATAAATGTCAATCTTTTCCCAACCGATATAGAATAGTCTTAAATTCTTCTTTAGTTCTTGTAGATCATCACCTTCCTTAAATCGTTCATATGTAGAGTCGATTTGCTGTTTGATTGTTTTGGAGATATATTCTTTGGCTATAATGTTCTCTTGTTTGTATCTGTTGACAAAATCATCAATGCTTATGGAGTAGATGCTATCCAATAAACTGTCAGCCCTGATGAAATCTGCTTGAGCATAAGCAGCAAGATAATATTTGCGTAAAAAATCTTGTACGGCTCTACTTCTTTGTGAATCGTATTTTTTATTAAGTGTTTCTATGATAGTTGCGCTGTCGGTTGTCAAATCAGGGTAATAGTCCTCTTTTTCATATAGTGGAATTACTGCGTTTACTCTTTTGATAATCTCGTCTTTGTCGCAGTTTTCAATGTATTCAAGAATAAGCATTTCCTGTCGGTCATCTTCATCATTTAGGTATTCATGTATGGCATGTTTGATTGCAGAAAGAGTGTCAACGGGCAGACCGGCTTGACCATTAAGGTAGCAGTAGGATACGATGTGGTTGCACAATGGATTATACGGATATTTTGCAAGGTATTTTTTTGCATATTTCAGTGATTTAGCAATGTCTGGTTTGCCTCCGAATCTTACAGACTGAGGCGTGTGACTACTGAATACACTATTGTAATAACACCAACTTGCAAGACGTTGCATTAGGCTTCTGCAACCAGGAGCCATGACTAAATCTCCCTGATATTTCCAATTAAGCTGAATTACAGGGAACCAATAGTTGGCAGCAAAGGCTGTCCATTCATTTCCTTCTTTTGCATATTCGTCGATCATGGCATCGCTTTTATCTCGATTGAATGGTGTGCCCCATTCATTGAGTAAGCAGTAGATTGTAGCCAAACGGCTTCTGTTTTCATTATTAAGTGCTCCCAAACTCCATGTGCTAAATGCCGCATCTTGGCAGTCGGATTCAAATAAATCAAGACCTTTGCTGAAATAATATGAATATGATTGACTGAAGCATGCTGTGGTCATAATTAGGCATGTTGCTAATGTTGTGAGAAAACGTCGTGTCATTAGTATGTGTGGATTAAATGTTGTCAAATGTTAGTGCAAAGATAGGCATTTATCGGGTGAATTATAAACTAATGGGGCAAAAAATCTTTTAATTCAGATTAAAGTGCTAAATTTGTAGAAAATATAATCAACAGAACAACCATGAAACGAATTTCAACGCTCATTTTAGTCGCTGTGGCTCTTTTGATGCCACGTCTCGCCTCTGCGCAGGGCTATGTGCCTACAGAGGAAATCCTCAAGTCTCGCGAAGAGTTTGCCGATAGCAAATTCGGTGTCTTCTTGCACTGGGGTTTGTACAGTATGTTTGCTCAAGGCGAATGGTACATGAATCGAGGCATCGACAGCAAGGAGTATGCTAAGTCGATGCACGCATTCTATCCTCACCGTTTTGATGCAGCTCAGTGGGTGTCGGCCATCAAGGCTGCAGGTGCGAAATACATCTGTTTCACATCTCGCCACCATGAAGGCTTCTCAATGTGGGATACTAAGCAGTCAGACTACAATATCATGAACACGCCTTACGGCAAAGATGTCATCCGTCAACTCGCTGACGAGTGTCATCGCCAAGGCATCAAGTTGCACCTCTACTATTCTCACATCGACTGGACACGCGAGGACTATCCGGCAGGTCGCACAGGTCGCAACACCAAGTCGCTCGACAATCCTGACTGGGACGGCTACTACAAGTTTATGAACGAGCAGCTCAAGGAGTTGCTTACCAACTACGGCGAAATCGGTGCTATATGGTTTGACGGTTGGTGGGACCACGACTCAGACTCAGTGCCATTCGACTGGCAGTTGCCTTATCAGTATGAGTTGATTCACAAGCTTCAACCTTCATGCTTGGTCGGCAACAACCACCACCAAGTGCCATTCGAAGGCGAGGATATCCAGATCTTCGAACGCGATGTGCCGGGCGAAAATAAGGCCGGTCTTTCGGGCCAGGCTATCAGCCGATTGCCACTCGAGACTTGCCAAACGATGAATGGCATGTGGGGCTACAAGGTGGCTGACCAGAACTATAAGTCGACTGCTGAACTTATCCGTCTGCTCGTGCAGACATCGGGCAAGGGAGCCAACCTTTTGCTCAATGTCGGTCCACAACCTGACGGTACACTCCCTGCGACAGCACTTTCTCGTCTTGCAGAGATGGGCGAGTGGCTTGAGGCTAATGGCGAGACTATCTATGGCACGCAAGCCGGCGGTTACATCGAGGGAGACACTTTGACCACAACACGCAAAGACAATCGTCTATTTATCCATGTGCTCAGCGACAAAGTGACACGCATAGATATGCCATTGGAGGGCAAAGTGAAGCGCGTGATAGATTTCGCTCAAAAGTCTGCTCTAAAATATAAGTTCGGCAAAGGACGCTTGACAATGGATGTCGCAGTGCCTGCAGATGTAGCCGACTATATTATAGAAGTGGAACTTAAATAATAGGTTATGGAATTAGCTCTTTCGATACTTTTCGGTGGTGTGTTTATCATCTTTTGCGTGTGGACTTATTTGCTTCGCCGCAAGGGGCAGCGTCTTGATGAGCGTGAGTCTCGTTCGGACATTGTCATTCTCGGCGACAATGCAGAGTCTCATGTGTTTGAGTTGCTCAAAGAGATGGGTTGCAGCCCCGAGTATACGGAAGAGGAGACTCCTCGAATAGTCTTCAAGTATCAAGGTCAGACCTTTGTGATAGCAAGCAAAGGTCGTCCTTTTGCTATGATTTGGAGCTATGCATGGGGATCGTTGACGCTGCCCGACAGTGCTATGTCGCTACTGGAAATGAGCATCAACTACGCCAATGCTTGCGGCCCATATGTCACCCACTACACTATCAATGACGAGGCTACCTCTATGGAGGTGCATACGACTCGCATGCTTCACCTTCCCGATGGCTGCTATGACTTGAAGTCGTATCTGACATCTTCGCTCGACGGACTCTTTAAGATTCAGAGTCGTATCCGTGACGTGTTTGAAGATATGAAGCGTCACATAGCCGAGCAGGTGCAGGAGTCCGACAATAGTGCCGGAGTGTGGAACTGATGTGGCTGCAGCCGCGATGTGGCGATTTTAATGAATTGATTAAATCCGGGAATTTTCAGAAGTTCCCTTAAAGCAGACTATATGCGTATAGATATATTAACAGTGATGCCTGAGATGCTTGAGTCGCCTCTCGGTTGCTCGATACTGAAGCGTGCCCAAGACAAGGGGCTTGCTGAGATTGTGGTGCACAATCTTCGTGATTATTCGACCAATAAGCACCGCAAGGTCGACGATTATCCGTTTGGTGGCGAAGCCGGCATGGTGATGCAGATTCAGCCCGTCGATGCTTGTATCTCCAAGCTCAAGGCTGAGCGTGAATACGACGATGTGATATTCACCAGCCCCGACGGCGAGACATTCTCTCAGCCGATAGCCAATCAGCTGTCGATGGCTGAAAATCTGATTATCCTTTGCGGTCACTACAAGGGTATCGACTATCGTATCCGCGAGCATCTGATCACTCGCGAAATTTCCATCGGCGACTATGTGCTCACCGGTGGCGAACTCCCGGCGGCTATCATCACCGATGCCATCGTGCGTCTTATCCCGGGAGCTATCGGCGACGAGCAGTCGGCATTGAGCGACTCGTTTCAAGACAACCTGCTTGCTCCGCCTGTGTATACCCGCCCTGCCGACTACAACGGTTGGAAAGTGCCTGAAATCCTATTGTCGGGCCACGAAGCGAAGATCGACGAGTGGAAGCATGAGCAAGCCGTGGCTCGCACGCTCCGTCTGCGTCCCGACCTGCTTAAATAGTCACTTTTATTATACGAAGCTACCTTAGCAACCATTGTCTCGATGTCAATAGATCTCAAAGAGTCGCCTATCAATCACCTTCAGCGTCTGCAGCTATTGTTGCGCATGGAGTATGAGCATGAGAAGGAGGAGTTCCGTCGTCTGACGGAGTCGGTCGGCATCAGTCGCAAGATTAAGCAGGGACTATGCTGGTCGCCTGTCAGAGTCGGCAAGAGCTACTACAACTCGCTCAATCAGTGTGTCGTCGAGGTCTTTCGTGGCGATGAGTGTGAAGAGGAGCATTCATTCGAATATGGTCGCGCCGTCTGCTTCTTCTATCCGAAGGCAGATGGTGCGTTGCATTATCTCAACTTTACGGCGACTGTCAGCTATGTCGATGAGTCGCGCATGGTGCTGGTCATGCCGTCGGCAAAGATGGTGGAGGAAATCCGAGGCGTCGACTCGCTCGGCGTGCAACTCTATTTCGATGAGACAAGCTATCAGACGATGTTTCTGGCTCTGGAGCAGACGATTAAAGCCAAGGGCAATCGTCTGTCGTCGCTCAGAGACACCTTAATCGGACAGGTCAAGCCACAGTTTCGCGACATATTCCCTATGCGACTCCCATGGCTGAATAGTTCGCAAGAGGAGGCTGTCGACAAGGTGTTGCGTGCCAAAGATGTGGCAGTGGTGCATGGTCCTCCGGGCACCGGCAAGACGACAACGCTTGTCGAAGCTATCTATGAGACGCTGCATCGTGAGCCGCAAGTGCTCGTCTGTGCGCAAAGCAACATGGCTGTCGATTGGATTTCGGAAAAATTGGTCGACCGTGGAGTCAATGTGCTTCGCATAGGCAATCCTGTGAAGGTCAACGACAAGATGCTTGCCTTCACCTATGAGCGTCGATTTGAGAGCCACGAACTCTATCTCGAATTGTGGGGAATACGCAAAGAGATGCGTCGCCTGACTTCGCAACGCAAAAGCGATAGGGCAGAGCGTGACGCTGTGCGTAATCGCCTGAGTAAACTCCGAGAGCGTGCCTACACGATTGAATATCAGATTAATACCGAACTATTTGACTCGGCACATGTCATCGCATCGACGCTTGTCAGCAGCAATCATCGTCTGCTCGACCGCTATCATTTCGGCACACTTTTCATCGACGAGGCGGCGCAAGCCATGGAAGCGGCATGCTGGATAGCAATCCGCAAGGCCGACCGTGTCGTGTTTGCCGGCGACCATTGCCAATTGCCTCCGACCGTGAAATGCTACGAGGCAGAAAAGGCAGGGTTGTCGACCACGCTCATGGAGCAGTTAGTGAAGCGACACAAAGATGCAGTCAATCTGCTGACAACGCAATATCGTATGAACGAGCAGATTATGCACTTCTCGTCGCAGTGGTTTTATGGTGGAAATCTCAAAGCCGCCGACGAGGTGAAATGTCGTGGCATTCTCGATTGGGATACGCCGATAGAGTGGGTGGATACCACCGACTTGGAGATGCGTGAGGAGATGGTCAGCGACACCAACGGCCGTATCAATAAGGAAGAAGCCGATCTGCTGCTTGAGCGACTGCAGGCATATGTCGACAAAATCGGTCTGGAGCGAATTCTCGAAGAACGCATCGATTTCGGCATAATCTCCCCCTACAAGGCTCAGGTGCACTATTTGCGTCATCGACTCAAGAAATCCTCGGCATTGCAACCCTTGCGTAAGATGATAAGTGTCAACACTGTAGATGGCTTTCAAGGTCAGGAACGTGATGTGATATTTATCAGCATGGTGCGTGCAAATGAGCAGGGAAACATCGGTTTTCTCAACGACTTGCGACGTATGAATGTCGCCATAACCCGGGCTCGCATGAAGCTCGTCATACTCGGCGATACCAACACTCTCACTCGCCATCCATTTTACCATCGCCTCCATGCCTATATCCTCTCCTTGCGTCAGCCGTGAATGGAGTAATGTTTAATGTTTAATGGGCAAAGGGCTAACATGCCTAAAAGGACCTGAAGGCAAGGGGAAGGGGGTAATGTTTAATGGGTGTTAGCGGTCCATAGAGTCAATAGGCATCTTTAGGCATATTGGGTAAACTGACAGGAAAGAGTTAGAGTTTAAGGTTTAAGGTTTAAAGTTTAAAAAGTTTAATGGAGCAGAGTCTTTTGTCTCCTATTAGTTTTTTCTTGCTGCAAGGCTCATTAAATTCTATCTCAAAAAAATATTTTAATTTTTGTGTTAAATATTTGGGAATTAAAAAAATATTAGTATATTTGGCGCAAAATTGGGTACGGTCTGCGTCGGCATCCTATCAAGCCATTTTTGATTACGTCCCTGTAAACGAACGAGCAGAAAGTTTGTAATTTTGTTAAAGTGTAGAAAATAGCGACAAATTAATATAAATTATGAAATAAATTTGTTTTTTTAAAAAAAACTATTTATCTTTGCAAAATAATAGATAAACCAATGTTTAACCTATCAAACATCTAAAGTTATGATAACAACCCAGATCAAAATCAGCCTGACAAGCCATATTCTATTTTTTATCGGTTTTGAGGATATGGCATAGTGTCGCAGTACGCACACTGACTACAAATCAGGTTAATTAAGTATTTAACTTTAAATATTAAATTTGTTATTAATTTGCTTTAAAATTAAAAATTATGAATAAACGAATTTTTGTATTTTGGACTTTGATAATATTAATTTATCAAGTCGGTTTCTCGGCATATTTGTCAAAAGATTATAGAGAAGCAGAAGCCACAGAGGAGCCGTCAGATTATGAATACACTCCACTCGTACGAGAAGGAGTAGTGTGGGAATATTTTCATGATGGTTGGACTTCAAAAGGGGAATATTATTCGCGCATATATATTAGCGGAGAAGAAAATATCAATAATACTATATATCATAAATGCTACATAGTTAATCGCTACTCTAAAAATGAATGTATTGCATACCTCAGGGAAGAAGATAAAAAGGTTTATCTATTAAGTTTCGACCGAAATGAAGTGTTTCAATATAGCACAAAAGGGCAAGAAATGCTTATTTATGATTTTAATTTGAATGAAGGAGATTCATATTCTGTCGAGATAGAGGGTTATGTGTATGATTTTATAGTTGCAAAAGTAGAATATGAAAATGTAGATGGAGAATTGCGCAAGACATTTGAAATCTTTGATAAGGAAACAAATAGTCATTATACCATTACAGAAGGCATCGGCGTAGTTGGCGTACTCGGTGGTTTCTTCTGCTTTCCATACGCTCCTATGCTTACAGGAAAGGGTAATCCGTTGTATATCGGTCAGGAATTTTACGAATACACCCCGCTTGTGCGAGAAGGTGCAGAATGGGGTTATTTCATTGGAGATACAGCAGAAGAAGTAGATTTCTATCGTTTGCGATTGTCAGGAGAAGAAGAGATAAATGGAAATATCTATAAAAAGTGTTGGTGTTACACCGATTGCGAATTTGATG
>JAFYNZ010000049.1 GCA_017547845.1 Muribaculaceae bacterium | reverse complement strand
CAACACAAATTTACTAAAAATCCATGACATGACAAAGGCTTTCGCGCTGAAAATCAGCATGAAAGCCTTATTTTTTTCGTTGTTTTTTGCAGTACAACAAAAATAGAGGCCGACTAACGGACTTGTTAGACAGCCTCTCTATAGTTATTGTCACAGTATCTGAAACTGCTATTGTGTTTAGATAGTCAGGACTATTGTCGCAGTATCTGAAACTGCTATTATGTTTAGATAGTCAAGACTATTGTCGCAGTATCCGAAACTGCTATTGTGTTTAGATAGTCGGAACTATCGTGGTCATGACAAGATTATTTTGTCAATGGAGAGTAGTCGCGTGAAAGACGGAGCATTTGCTCAGCGTAACCTTCAGTGTAGTCTACCTTAACGTCGATGATGTTGCCCTTTTCGTCGTAAGTAGGGATGTAGCGTGGGTTGACGAAACCGCGGTAAGGAGCCATGTCGAGTGTAGCGTAGCGACGAAGCACTTCTTCATGGAGAGCAGGGTCAACCTTCACAGCATAGTCGTTGACGAGCTTGCAGCAAGCTTCGTAGTCGCCTTCACTCTTGATGCGTTGCACTTCGCTGAGGAGTTGGCCCACGAGTTCACGCACCTTTTCATAGTTATTGATCTTGACGTAAGTTTTGCCTTTACGCTTCACGAGTTCTACAGCCTTGCTCTTCTTGCCGTGTTCGAGAATCCACTTAGCGATGAGTTGACGGTCGCGCATGTGAGCTTCTTCTACGTTCTTGCCTGGCTCGATGCGGTTGAGCTGAGTCATAAGACCGTTCATGATGAACTTGTAGTATTCAGCCTTGTAAGCTTCAGGGTTGTCGAGGATACCGAGTTCGACGAGTTTAGGGTCAGCGAGGAAATAGAGAGCGTAGAGGTCGGCACGAGTTTCTTCGAGAGTAGAGCCGTGTTCCTTCATAGCGTCAGGGTCTACACCCGGGAGAAGTTGACCTGAGCCGTGACCGAGACATTCGTGAAGGTCAGTGTGAAGCATATCTGTGATGTAGAGATATTTTTCCATGTGTTGGCGAGTCTTTTCGTCGATAACAAATTCTTCGTTGAAGCCGTTGCCCTTAGAAGCCATAGCGTATGCTTCTGTGATATTTTCGATAGTCACTGACTTAGAGCCATGTTCTGCACGAATCCAGTTTGCGTTAGGGAGGTTGATACCGATAGCTGTAGCAGGGAATGCGTCGCCACCAAGAGTAGCAGCTGTGATAACCTTAGCCGATACACCCTTTACGACTGGCTTGCGGAAACGAGCGTCTACAGGAGAGCGGTCTTCAAACCATTGAGCGTTGTCGCTGATGAGTTGAGTGCGGTGAGAAGCTTCTACGTTCTTGAAGTTGACATATGATTCCCAAGCACCTGTCATGCCGAGAGGGTCGCCGTAGCTTTCGATGAAGCCGTTGACGAAGTCTACTTCAGAGTCGAGGTCTTGAGTCCAAGCGATAGAGTACTCGTCAAACTTGCGGAGGTCGCCTGTAGTGTAGTAGTCGATGAGGGTAGTGATATAGTTGCGTTGAGCGTCGTTTTCAGCCACATCTTTAGCCATAGTGAGCCAGTAGATGATCTTAGCGATGGCTTCGCCATAGAGACCGTTGAGGTGGTAGTGTTCTTCTACTACTTTGCCATCACGCTTCACAAGTTTAGAGTTAAGACCGAAAGAGATAGGAGTCTTGTCGTTAGGATCCTTGATACCTGCGAAGTATGCTTCGACTTCTGCTTGAGTCACACCTTCGTAAAGGTTGTTGGCAGAAGAAGTGATTACGTCTTCAGCGTCTTGGTTGACACCCTTAGCCATCACTGTAGGGTCGAAGATTACAGGCACGAGGACATCCATCATCTGAGCCTTGCTTTGACCGTCGAGGAGTGGGAGCTGAGCTTGTGGGAGGGCGTTGACTTGAGCCACGAAGAAGTCTTGGCTGAATGCAGGCACAAACTTTTCAGTCGAGTAGTGGTGGTGGATACCGTTGCCAAACCATACTTGCTTGAGGTAGGTCTCGAATGCCAAGTAGTCGGCAGAAGTCTTGTCGCCGTCGTAGTTGAGGTAGATAGCTTCGAGGAGCTGACGGAGTTGGAGGTTGTGCTTACCGTGTTGGTCCCAGATGATGTCGCGACCCATGTGAGCAGCTTCAGCGAGATAGTAGACCATAGTCTTCTGACGAAGAGAAAGGTTGTCGAAACCAGGCACTTCGTAGCGAAGCACTTCGATGTCGGCAAAGCGTTCAACGTTGTAATTGAAATCCTTTGGAGCAGCCTGTGCGCCGATAGTAATCACAGTGCCGAGGATAAGTGTTGGAATTGCTTTTTTCATGTTGTGTTAAAAAATATTATATGATATAGTATTATTCGACATATAGTACCAAGCCCTTGAGGTATTCGCCTTCAGGGTGATAGATGTTGATAGGGTGATCGGCAGGTTGGGTGAGTTGATGGAGGATTCTGACACGACGTCCCGACTGTGCTGCAGCGCTGAAGACTGCAAGGCGGAACATCTCGCGTGTCACTACCTGAGAGCATGAGAATGTGAAGAGGATACCACCCGAGCGTATCTTGTCAAACGCCTTGGCATTGAGTTTTCGATAGCCGAGCAGACCGTTCTTGAGTGCGTTGCGATGCTTTGCGAATGCCGGTGGGTCGAGGATAATGAGGTCGTACTCGCCGTCCTTCATGTCGGCAAGATACTTGAACGCATCGATGGCAAACGAGCGATGGCGTGTGTCGCCGGGGAAGTTGAGGGCGATGTTCTCATCGGTGAGGGTGATGGCCTTGGCTGAACTGTCGACAGAGTCCACCATCTTGGCCCCTCCACGCATTGCATAGACCGAGAAGCCACCTGTGTAGCAGAACATGTTGAGCACATTGCGATCCTTGGCATAGTGCTGGAGCAGACTGCGGTTGTCGCGTTGGTCGACAAAGAAGCCTGTCTTTTGGCCACGAAGCCAGTCGATGTTGAACTTGAGTCCGTTTTCGGTGGCTACGTTGGTGTCGAAACCGCCGACGATGTACTCGTTGACCGGGTCGAGTTGAGCCTTGAACGGCAAAGTCGTTTCGCTCTTGTAGTAGATGTTGACGATGCCTGCCTCAGGGATATTGAGCAAAGCGTCGGCTATCTCTTGACGGCAGAAGTGCATACCGGGTGAGTGAGCTTGCACCACAGCAGTCTTGCCGTAGACATCGACCACCAAGCCGGGGAGGAAGTCGCCCTCGCCATGCACAAGACGGAAGCAGTCGTTGTCCTGACGGATAAGGCCCAGACCGCGACGCATCTCGTAAGCGGCATTGAGACGGCTTTGGAAGAAATTGTCGGGCAAGGCATCTGCTCCAAACTCGAGGATACGCACTGCGATGCTACCTATCTGATAGTGACCGACACCGATCACTTCTCTCTCGTGGGATTCGACCACTACCAAGTCACCCTCCTCGATAGCGTCAGGGAGGTTGGCGATAGCGCCTGAGAACACCCATGGGTGGAAACGACGCAGTGACTCGTCTTTGCCTTTCTTAAGGCGTATAGTTTTGATTGCCATTATATCTTAGTCTGAATGTGTTATTTGAATAATCTGATGATGTCCATACCGTTGGCGTAGATGAGCAGCAAGAAGATGAGGCCCATGCCGATCATTTGTGCCCACTCCATGAATTTCTCGCTTGGTTTGCGACGAGTGATCACTTCGTAGAGGAGGAAGAGCACGTGTCCCCCGTCCAATGCAGGGATAGGGAGAATGTTCATGAATGCGAGAGCGACAGAGAGGAAGGCTGCGATGTTCCAGAATGCAAGCCAATTCCATTTCTCAGGGAAGATGCTACCGATAGAGCCAAAGCCACCGATGCTTTCTGCACCCTCTTTGGAGAAGACGTGCTTCATCGACGAAGCGTAAGATGAGAGACGTTCGACACCCATTTCGCAACCGCGTGGGATAGACTGGAAGATGTTGTAGGTCTTCTCTTCGTAGGCATAGAAGTTTGATGGGTCGACTTCAAGACCGACGCCGAGTTTGGAGTGCTCGGAGAGAGTCGCTGTGATGTGGAGTGTATCGTTTTGGGCTGTGCGAAGGATGGTGAAATCGACTGCTTCGTTGCCGTGACCTTTGAGGCGGTCGTAGAAGATGTCGAGGCTTGGTGTGGCATCGCCGTTGATAGCGAGCACACGGTCGCCCACCTTCATGCCTGCCTTATCGGCAGCACCACCGGTGACGATCTGATTAAACTGTGCCGGTATGCGATAAGCCATGAAGTCGACAGTCGCGTTGCCGCTCTTCATCTCTTCTTCGACAGTGAAAATAAACTTCTCAGGGATATCGATTGTGACTGTCTGCGTGCCATTGCGGAGCACTTCGACCTTGTCGGCCTCGAGCATTTGCAGACGCGCATCCATCGGCTTGTCGAGTGCTTTGCCATCGGCTGTCAATGGTATGTCGCCATCTTGGAAACCGATTTCTTTGGCCGATTCGCAGTACATCATACCGAGTTCGGCGTTACGGAAAGGCACATATTTCTCACCTGTAGCGAAGACGATACCTGCGTAGATGACGATAGCCAAGAGGAAATTGAATAGCACGCCGGCTATCATGACCAGCAGACGTTGCCATGCAGGCTTGGTGCGGAATTCCCAAGGCTTGGCAGGCTGAGCCATCTGCTCCTTGTCCATCGACTCGTCGATCATGCCCGATATCTTGCAGTAGCCACCCAGAGGAAGCCAACCGATGCCATACTCTGTGTCACCCCAGAACGACGACTTCTTAGTCTCATCTTGCGAGTCGTCTTCAGCACCCGGACGGCGCTTTGACTTGCCGAAGAAGCCCATGTACTTCTTTGGTTTCCACTTGAAAATCTCAAACCATGGGTCGAAGAAGATATAGAATTTCTCTACTCTGATGCCAAACAAACGCGCAAAAAAGAAATGCCCAAATTCGTGAATGATTACCAATATGGCGAAAGCAAGGATAAGTTGGGCTGCTTTGATAAGTATTGTCTCCATTGTCGGGGATAGATATAATAGATGTTATAAATGCTGATATTGTGTATGAATGAATGGTTTTTATTTACGGTATTTTGTCAACAACGACTCTGCATAGGCTCTTGCTTCGAGGTTGGTCGCCACATAGTCGTCGTAGGTAGGGCGGGCGATGAAGTCTATCTTCTGCATCGTCTCTGCGGCTATCTTTGGCATATCGGTGAAGCGTATGCTGTCGCAAAGGAAGGCTGCGACGGCGATTTCGTTGGCAGCGTTGAGCACACACGGCACATTGCCACCCTTCTCGATAGCGTCGAAGGCGTAGGAGAGCAACGGAAACTTCTGCAGGTCGGGGGCTTCGAAGGTCAGCGTGCTATACTGCGAGAGCGACAACGGCGGCTGCTCGGTGCTGAGGCGTTCGGGATAGCCCAATGCATAGCGTATCGGCAGGTGCATGTCGGGCACTCCGAGTTGGGCTTTGATGGAGCCGTCGGAGAATGCCACCATCGAGTGGACTATCGACTGGGGGTGCACCACCACTTCTATCTGCTTTGCCGGGCAACCGAAGAGCCAGTGGGCCTCTATCATTTCAAAGCCCTTGTTCATCATCGAGGCTGAGTCGATTGTGACCTTTGCTCCCATGTCCCAATTCGGGTGACGGAGTGCGTCCCTGACTGTGACATGCTCCAGGTCGGCAAGGCTTCGAGTGCGGAACGGACCTCCGCTTGCTGTGAGGATAATCTTCTCGGCATGCTCGGTCTTCTCTCCTTCGAGACACTGGAAGATGGCCGAATGCTCGCTGTCGACCGGGATAATCTTTGCGTCATATTGAGCCAAGAGGGAGGTGATGAGTTCGCCGGCTACGACGAGCGTCTCCTTGTTGGCCAAGGCGATGGTCTTGCCAGCCTTGATGGCGCTGATGGTGGGCTCCAAGCCGCTATACCCGACCATGGCAGTGACCACGATGTCGATTTCGCTGTCGGCTACAGCCTCAGCTATGGCCTTGCTGCCGGCTGCCACCTCGATAGGGTAACCCTCCAATTCGCTACGGAGCGTATCGTAGAGCGACTCATCGGCTATGATGACCTTGCGAGGAAGGTATTTCTTGGCTTGATTGATGAGAAGGTCGACGCTTCTGTTGGCCGTCAAGAGGTAGGCACGGAAGCGCTTATTGTATTCGGATATGATGTCCAAGGTCTGCGTACCGATTGACCCTGTGCTACCCAATATTGCTATGTTTCTTACTTCTTTCACTGTCTGTGCGTGTGTGTAAAATCTCGTTAAACATTTGTCCCTTCAGCCACTATAAGTCCTCAGCGTCTACGCCTTCAGCGTGGTGAGGCAAGATGTAGTCGTTGGGAATGAGAGCCTCTCCGTTACGCCACATTTCCAACGTCATATAGCCCAAGCGTTTACCGGTGGGGAGTGTAGCCGAAGCGATGCGCTGACCGGCAATGACGCTCTGTCCCTTGGCGATTACGGGCTGACCGATGTGGGAATATTTGGAGAGGAAACCTTTAGGGTGCTGAATGGTGATGCTGTAGGAGCCGACCGATGTGTCGTAGTGAGTGTCGATGACTGTGCCGTCGGTGACGCTGCTGATGGCTCCCGATGCGGGAATGATGATGCGAGCCTTGGTCGAGTTGTGGCTCTGCTCGGAGATGACTGCTCCGGGGCATGGCGATGTGAAGAGCAACCCCTCGGCTGCCAACGGCGCAAGGATTGAAGCGTTGTATTTCTCACGCTCCTTCATCATCTTGATAAACTCCTGCTCTTCGACGCTTGTCGGCATGATGGTGTCGACCACATTCACAGAGTCGGGCTTGGTCATAGAGGCCGAGTCGGTCGGAACACGATCGGTGTCGAAGACGAGAGTGATATTGCGGAGAAACGCTTGGTTGCGGTCGTACTCGTTCTGAAGCGAGTCGAGCTTGAGAAGAGCCTCGATGAAGTCGGCACGCTGATGCTCCTTCATGTAGCCCGGAAGCAACGAACGCAAAGGTGTCACCATGATGAGAACTGCTGCCAACACCACTGCTGCCAACACCACACCGACCGACAACAAAATGCCACGACGCGTGGTCAGTCGCAACGACCACACATCTTGAAGCCTCGACTCGTCGGTGACTATCAATCGGTATCTCTTCTTGATTTTCATTCTCTTTATTAATTAATGTGCAAATTTAGCGAAAACTAACGACGCAGTCAAATATACGGCGATGTTTTTAGCTTTTTTAGCATTCCCAAGCCCTCCGACTCCGGCGCAGAGTAGCGAATTGTTGCAAAATTGTCGTAAAATTAGCCACAAAGGCACCAAATCCGCAGATTGACATTGCGTAAGCGACTCTGTATTTGAGATTTTCGAAAATTTAGTTTAACTTTGCAAAGATTTATGAACCAATTTGACCTGAAAATGTTAAGTTGATAAAACCTCTACAGCACACTCACACAATGTATAACTAAAATAATCTATTTATGAAAAAAACTTTTTACTGCTTTGCAGCGCTTTGCGCAAGCGCATTCTGCTTGCCAATCGTAGCTAACGCTCAAGAAGCTACTGAAGAAGTCGTAGCTATCGAAGCTACAGAAGTCACTTGCGACAACACAGTGCGTCGCTACGCTTCATGGCGCGACAACTGGTTTATCCAGCTCGGTGCCGGTGCAAACCACTCATTCGTAGAATACGGCAGAGGCCTCGACTCAGACGTTAAGACATTCGACAGCGACCGTATCACAGCCGCCTACAACCTCGGCTTCGGTCGTTGGATGACTCCTTACCTCGGCTTCCGCATCAACGCTATCGGTGGCGCTATGCACTGGGATAACCCTACTGCTGCCTACCCTACCAACGGCTGGACAAAGGCTAAACATGTCAACCTCAACTTCGAATTGATGTGGGATATGTTCAACTCACTCGGTGGCGTCAGCGAACGTCGCGTCTTCAGCATCATTCCATTCGCAGGTCTCGGTGGTGACTACACTTGGGGCATCTACGACCGCAACGGCAACCCTGCTGTCGGCACTGAAATCTACGGCGACAACGGCATCAAGACTTCTTCTTGGACTCTCCCTGTCACTGCAGGTCTCCAATTCCGTTTCCGCCTCTGCAAATACGCTGACTTCTTCGCTGAAGCTCGCGCTACTTTCTACGGCGACAACTGGAACCTCAGCACTTACGGCAACGACATCGACACTAACATCGCTGCTATCGCCGGCTTCAACATCAACATCGGCGGACGTGGCTGGGCTACATTCAACGAATGCGACTATGTGACTCAAATCGCTGCTCTCAACGACCAAGTCAACGACCTTCGCGCCAACCTCCTCGAATGCGGTCAACGTCTCGCTGCTTGCGAAGCTCAACTCCCTTGCCCTGAGCCAAAGACTATCGTAGAAGAATGCGACAACACTCCTTTGATGTCGGTCGTAAGATTTACTATCAACTCTGCTAAGATCCGTAAGAGCGAACAAATCAATGTCTACAACATGGCTCAATGGCTCAAGGACAACCCTGATGCTAAGATTGATGTAGTCGGTTATGCTGACCGTGGCACAGGTACTTCTGAATACAACCTCCGCCTCTCTGAAAAGCGTGCTCAAGCTGTCGCTGACGCCCTCGTCAACGAATACGGCATCGAACGCGACCGCCTCAACGTAAGATGCGAAGGTAGCGACGCTCAACCTTACGACACTAACGACTGGAACCGCGTGGTAGTTTTCATGCAAAAATAAACCATCAAAACAGTGCAGTGGATTTCGGTAACGACTCAGCCTCATCTGCAGACATAGTCAAGACCTAATCCACTCTCTATCACACACATAGCAAGGCGACTTCATCACGAGGTCGCCTTTGTTGTGCAATGGGATTCCGGCACTCGCTACTATCAAAGGGCTAAAAGGGGGTAGCGTCCGATGTCCTGTCCCTGTCATGGAGTCCGACTCTGTCCGTAATGTCCCATCAGCATTCGCTACTATCAAAGGACGAAAAGGGGGTAGCGTCCGATGTCCTGTCCCTGTCTTGGGTGTCTGTGTTTGTCCGTAGTGTCCCAGCGAGAAAGGGAGGGAGAGAGTTTAGGGAGTTTAAGGAATATAGGGAGTGTAGGGCAAAGGCCTAACAGGGCTAAAAGGCCCAAAAGGCATTCTCGCCGATGACTCTGAGGATAGCAGTGACTTGGCTTCGAGGGGTAGCGTCCGATGTCCTGTCCCTGTCCGGGAGTCCGACTCTGTCCGTAATGTCCCATCAGCATTCGCTACTATCAAAGGCCTAACAGGGCTAAAAGGCCCTGAAGGCATCACTCTATATACTCCTTGCCTAAAGGACTCCCTTGTAGCAGTGAAGACAGCAGCGACTCTGCCTTTGCTGCCACTCCGACGACTCAGCCTTGATATCAGCGACTTTGCCTTTGCTGCTCCCTCCATCGACTTTGCCTTTGCTGCTAAAAAAATATATGCAGCAAGCGATGGAGTCACTGTCCCGAGACGATAGTCAGCAAAGGGACCGGGACCCTGAGCGTAGCAGTGGGTGAAGACCTAAGGTCAATAACCGAGATGTAGATCATCGAAGGTTTTCGGTCTTTGACCTTAAAGACCTTAGTGACCTTAAAGACTTTAAGGACACTACTCCGTGTAGCAGAGGGGTGAATGTCCCGTGAAGACGATGCTTTAGCAGAAGGTCTTGTAGGGACAGAGTCTCGAGGCGTAGCAAAGGCGAAGTCTTGTCAAAGACGAGCCTTAACCATATAGAAAGATATCTATTACTACTTGTAGGAATTAGATATAGCCTCCCCCTCTCTTCCCTCTCTTAGAGGAAAGAGTAACGCAGTCTGCAGTATGTCAAGGGATTAGTGAAGCGGAAAGTGCAGTCAGTCTACAACACATCTAAATTCGTTTGCAAAGTTACAACAAAATCTTGACTCCACCAAACTTTCCACCAAAAAATTTTGGAAAGAGATAGAACCGTGCTTTGTCCGGTGTACTGTCCCTGTCCTGGAGTCCGTGATTGTCCGTAATGTCCCATGCGAGAAAGGGAGAAAAGCCATCGGAAGGAAAGGCCCAAAAGGCAATGAGTAATGTTGAATAGGACAGCAAGGACAGAGTCGGACACCCGGACAGGGACAGGATAGTGGATACCACCCCATGATACAGAGTCACTGCTATCGGCAATGTCGTCGGAGGAAAGACCTTGAAGGGCGAAAATGCCCTGAAGGCATCGCCAAACGCCAAAGCAAAGGGCTAAAAGGCATCGCTCCCTAAACTCCCTACCATAAGGCCCAAAGGGCTAAAAGACCTTGAACGCATCTATTATATCTATAGCATCTATTATATCTATAGTACCTATCCTATCTATTATATCTCCACGCAGTGGGACAACGAGGACATGGTCAGACTCTCGGACAGGGACAGGACACCGGACAGAGAGCGGGATTTGGTCAGTTGAGAGAATTTTCGTAACTTTGCTACTGCTGTCGCTGAGGCTATGACGAAGGCAGAGTCTGAGGCTATGGCGAATGTCTCGACCGACAATGATTTCGCCACCGGGTCCGGGACTATAGTATTAACTAATTCGGGAATTGACAGATGTTCCCTCGACTAATATGAACACTTTTGGCACTATATATCGTTTGACCACATTTGGAGAGAGTCACGGCCCTGCTATCGGCGGGGTTATCGACGGCGTTCCTGCCGGTGTGGCTATCGACTTGGAGCAACTCCAACGCGCTCTCGACCGTCGTCGTCCCGGTCAGTCGTTGCTGACCACTCAACGCTGTGAGGCTGACTGCGTCACTCTGCTCTCGGGCATCTTCGAGGGCAAAACGCTGGGCACTCCTATCGGTTTCACTATCCCCAATTCCGACAGTCATTCATCTGACTATGAGCATCTTCGCGATGCCTATCGTCCGTCGCATGCCGACTACACCTACACTGCCAAGTATGGCATTCGCGACCATCGTGGCGGAGGGCGTTCGAGTGCTCGTGAGACGGCTTGTCGCGTGGTGGGTGGTGCTATCGCAAGTCAGATACTGGCTTCGAAGGGCATCGAGATTGTGGCCTACACTTCGCAAGTGGGCGATGTCGTGCTTGAAAACGACCACACCATGCTCGACTTGTCGATGGTCGACTCGTCGGCTGTGAGATGTCCTGATGCTGCGACTTCTGAGACCATGCAGAGGCTGATAGAGAGCGTCAAGGCTGAGGGCGACACGATAGGCGGAGTGGTGACCTGCATCGTCAAGGGTGTGCCGGTCGGACTTGGCAGCCCGGTGTTTGGCAAACTCAATGCCCGACTTGCCGCTGCGATGATGAGCATCAATGCCGCCAAGGGGGTGGAGTTTGGCATAGGATTCGAGGGTGCTAAACTCAGAGGCTCGGAGGCAAACGACAGGATAGTCTGCCGTGAGGGTCGGGTGCGCACGCTGACCAACCACTCGGGAGGCATTCAGGGTGGCATCTCCAATGGCGAAGAGATAGTGATGCGCATAGCGTTCAAGCCTGTGGCGACGCTGATGATGCCGACTCCGACCATCAACGACAAGGGGGAGGCCGTCACGCTTGAGCCACGCGGTCGACATGACGCTTGTGTGGTGCCACGCGCAGTGCCTGTGGTCGAAGCCATGGCAGCCATGACCATACTCGACGAATTGTTAATCGCCCAGACCGTACATTTATGAACCCCTACTACACCGACTATTCAGAATACCTGCAGCGTATCTTCCCGGGCATCAAGGTGCAGAAGATTTCGCTCAACGCCGGACTTTCCTGCCCCAATCGCGACGGAACGCTCGGCACCGGCGGTTGCACCTATTGCAACAACCACACCTTCAACCCCGACTATTGCCACTCGACTCCCGACATCTCGGAGCAGTTGCGCCGTGGCAAGGAGTTTTTCGCTCGCAAGTACCCTCAAATGAAATACTTAGCCTATTTCCAAGCCTACACCAACACCTATGGCGACCGAAGTCGACTGATGGCGATGTATCGCGAGGCACTGGAGGCAGAAGATGTCGTGGGGCTTATCATCGGCACACGCCCCGACTGCATGCCCGACAACCTGCTGAGCGAATTGGCGGAAATCAACAAGCAAGTGCCGGTCATCATCGAGTATGGCGCAGAGACCTCCCACGACCATACGCTTGAGGCAGTCAACCGTCATCACACATGGTATCAGGTCGAAGACGCAGTCAGACGCACCCATCGGGCAGGCATCTCATGCGGACTGCACCTCATCTGCGGTCTTCCGGGCGAAAGCATCGACGACATATTGACCACGACGCGACGCGCTTGCCAATTGCCCATCGACACGCTGAAATTTCATCAGTTGCAGATAGTGAAAGGCTCCACAATGGCTCGTCAGACGGAATCGGGCGAGATGGTGGTCAAGACCTTTGAAGTCGACGACTACATCGACCTCTGCGTCGAAATCGTCCGACTCGTGCCACGCTCCATCGCCATCGAGCGTTTTGTCTCCCAAGCACCTGCCGACCTTCTCATCGCTCCGCGTTGGGGCCTGAAAAACTACCAGTTTACCAACCTGCTCCACAACCGACTGAAAGCCTTGACACAATAAAATCGGTCGCTCGGTTGTTATACATTATATACGAACACAAATACATCAATCAGATATGAAGAAAACATTATTTACACTTTGCACACTCGCAATGGCCGGCGCATCAGCATCAGCCGACATCACAGTGACATTCGACTTCACTCCTGAGCAAAAGGAGGTGATCGTCGCTTCACTCCCTATCGAACGACTCCTCACAGCGCGTCGTGAGTCCGACCTCACAATGACCTTCGACACCATCGCTATCGTCGACCGCAAGGCTTCACTCGCTCTCAAGGAGGGTGCAGCACGCCAGTATGTCATCAACATCGAGGGCCACGAGCAAGCACTCAGCGACTTCTTTGCCGCTCCGGGCGAAAACATCACCGTCAGCATATCCGGACCACAAGAGCAGATGACAGCCAACGTCAGCGGCACTCCACTGCTCGACGGCATCAGCACTCTCAAGCAGCAAGCACTCCCATTGCGCGACACTATCCTCGCTATCCGCAAAGGTGAGAACACGACCGACAAGTTTGAAGACATCATCACCAAATACTACGGTCTATTCGAGCAATATGTGCGTCAAAACCCTGACACAGAAGCAGCCGCCTACGCTATGCTCAGCGTCGACTCATCAGTCTTCATGGAACTCTACGCACTCCTCGGTCAACGCGCCAAAGACTCGCTCTACTATCCATTCGTAGAGTCGACAAAGACTCGCCTCGAAAAGCAACTCGCCGACGAGCAACGCCAAGCCGAAATGCAGACAGGCGACGTCGAAGCCCCTAACTTCACCCTCGTCGACCTTGAAGGCAAGAACGTGTCGCTCACCGACTTCCGTGGCAAATGGGTTGTGCTCGACTTCTGGGGCAGCTGGTGTGGCTGGTGCATCAAGGGATTCCCAAAGATGAAAGAAGCCTACGCTAAGCACCAAGGCAAAGTCGAATTTATCGGCATCGACTGCGGCGACAGCGTAGAAGACTGGAAAGCAGCCGTCAGCAAATACCAAATCCCATGGGTGAATGTCTACAACGACTCAAGCATCAAAGAAGGTCGCCCCGACCAGACATATGCCGTGCAAGGCTACCCTACCAAGATTATCATCAACCCTGAAGGCAAAATCGCTAAGATAGTCACCGGTGAAGACCCACAATTCTACACCGACCTCGACAACCTCCTCCAATAAGTAGGACACAGCGACATCGCATAAAAGGCTGATTCCCGCCCGGGCGTCAGCCTTCGCTGCATCTACAGCCCTGATATAGCATCTATCGTATCTATCCTGTCAATTGCATCTATAGTACCTATCCTATCTACATCAGTGGGACAGCGAGGACACGGTCAGACACCCGGACAGGGACAGGACACCGAACGGAAATGCCTGCTGTGTGCCTGCTGTGTTTATCGGCAGCAAAAAATCAGCCTTGAAGCATTGAAGGTTGTAAATTTTGTTGTATCTTTGCAGTTCATTACGGGACGCAACACAAAGTCCCCCTAAAGAAACAACACTCAAGACTATGATAACTAAAATCAACGCTCTTAAAGAAGAAATCTCGGCATTGGTCGCTACTTCAGCCGAAGAAGTCGAACAATTGCGCATAAAATACCTCAGCAAGAAGGGATTGGTCACATCGTTGTTCAACGACTTCCGCACCGTTCCTGCCGAACAGAAACGCGAAATGGGTCAGCTCCTCAACGAGCTCAAAAACCTTGCTACCGACAAGATTAACGCCCTCAAAGATGAACTCGGCAACCAAGCCGAAGCAGCATCGGCCGACATCGACCTCACTCGCACAGAGACTCCGCTCCCACTCGGCAGCCGTCACCCTATCTCACTGGTGAAAAACGAGATGATCGACATCTTCTCACGCATGGGCTTCACCATCGCCGAGGGTCCGGAAATCGAAGACGACTGGCATGTGTTCTCATCACTCAACTTTGCCGCCGACCATCCTGCACGCGACATGCAAGACACATTCTTCATCATGCGCGACCCTGCCGACGTATTGCTCCGCACCCACACATCATCGGTGCAGACACGCGTCATGGAAAAGGCTCAGCCACCTATCCGCATCATCTGCCCGGGTAGAGTCTATCGCAACGAAGCCATCTCAGCACGCGCTCACTGCTTCTTCCATCAGGTCGAAGGTCTCTATATCGACAAAAACGTGTCGTTTGCCGACCTCAAGCAAGCACTCCTCTACTTCGCTCGTCAGATGTTTGGTCCTGAGACAAAAATCCGTCTACGCCCAAGCTACTTCCCATTCACCGAGCCATCAGCCGAAATGGACATCTCATGCGGTCTCTGTGGTGGCAAGGGTTGTGGATTCTGCAAGAACACCGGTTGGGTGGAAATCCTCGGTTGCGGTATGGTAGACCCTAATGTGCTCGAAGCATGCGGCATCGACTCTAAGGAATACACAGGCTACGCATTCGGTATGGGCGTTGAGCGTATCACCAACCTCAAATACTCAGTCAAGGACCTCCGCATGTTTAGCGAAAACGACGTGCGATTCCTCCACCTCTTCGACGCTGCTCACTAAGCGACACGACTCACTCATGACAACACGACAACGATATGAAGGCATACTCTCTTGGTTTCAGGAGAATATGCCTTCTCCGCAAACAGAACTACACTACGACACGCCGTTCCATCTGCTGCTGGCAGTAATCCTCTCGGCACAATGCACCGACAAGCGTGTCAACATCGTCACACCCGCCCTATTCGACGCTTACCCCGAGCCTAAAGACTTGGCAGCGGCCACAGCCGAAGAAGTATTCGACTACATCAAAAGCGTCACCTTCCCCAACAACAAAGCCCGTCACCTTGTCAACGCTGCGCGACTCATAGTCGACGAGTTTGGTGGCGAATTGCCTTGCGACATCGACCAATTGATGCGTCTGCCGGGCGTCGGTCGGAAGACTGCCAACGTGATGCTCTCCGTGGTGTGGAATCAGGCAGCAATGGCTGTCGACACCCATGTCTTCCGTGTCAGCAATCGCATCGGTCTGACCAAAGACTCCAAGACTCCCCTCGAGACCGAAAAGACTCTCGTCGCCAACATTCCCGAGCACCTCATCGCTCAAGCCCACCACTGGCTGATACTCCACGGACGCTATGTCTGCACAGCTCGCAAACCCAACTGCCTCGAATGCGGCATCCGCCAATACTGCCGCTCCTACACCAAAGAGGACAAAGCCTAACGACTTATAGCATCTATAGCGATAATAGCACCTATAGTATTTATAGTATTTATAGTATCTATAGTATTTATAGTATTTATAGTATCTATAGTATCTATAGTATCTATAGTACCTATCCTATCTATCCTATCTACATCAGAGGGACACTACGGACAGAGTCGGACTCCCGGACAGGGACACTCCGACACCCCGTTAAACCCTAAACCTTCCCCCTTGAGGCCCTTTTCGCCCTGTTAGGCCTGTTGGGCCCTTGCCCCTCCTATCCTATCTATACGACAAAGGCATCACCCTACGACTGAAGATGATGCCCTTGCTGCTATTACTATATTGTCGACGAGCGACTAAATGCTTTGCTCTACGCTCCAGACGAAGGCGCGAAGTCCAAGTTTCGGACGATACTCATCAAGCTCTTTGAGGCGAGCGAGCAACGAGTCGACACGATGGTCTTCCACCATAGTGATGAGTGCCGAAGCCAACGACGGCCATGCGTGTGTGCCATAGTGTGGCTCACCTTTATCGCTGCCACGACCTTGAACATTACCAAATGCTGTGAAGCCACGACAGTTGTTGCGATCGAGAATTTCGATGATACGCTCGTGGTGAGCTTGGTCGTAGGTTATGAATACTGCTTTCATTCTTATTGCTTAATTTATCGGCTACACACCCCGCAATCGCAGGGTGCATAGCCTTGTAGTGAGTAATTAATCTTCTTTAGCGCGTATTTGCTTGCGTGTGCGTTTTACGCCGTTGTAGGCGAAGACACAGTAAAGCACCGGTACGAACAAGAGTGTCAAGATAGTCGATACGGTCAGACCACCGATTACGGCTGTACCCATCGGACGCCACATTTCTGCACCTTGACCGTCACCGATAGCCATCGGCACCATACCGAGGATAGTGGTCAACGTAGTCATCACCACAGGACGCAAACGCGACTTGCCGGCATCGATTACGGAACGACGGATACTCATGCCACGCTCACGGTTGAGAATGATGTAGTCGATAAGCACGATACCGTTCTTGACCACAATACCGATAAGCATGATACCGCCAATCATTGACATGATGTTGAGCGTGTGGCCTGTCATCCACAAGATCAAGAACACACCCGAGAATGCAAACAACAATGATGTCATGATGATACCCGGATAGGTCAACGATTCAAACTGTGCCGCCATCACGATGTAGACGAGGATGATAATGAGCAATCCGAGCAACATCAAGTCGGCAAACGATTCTTGCTGGTCTTCGTAGCTACCTGCCAATGAGATAGAGACGCCCGAAGGGAGGTCCATCTTGTCGATTTCGACTTGTGCCTGAGTCACCAAGTCGCCCATTGGCACGCCGTCGACGACGGTCGATACCTTCACCACGCGCTCGCGGTCCATGCGTTGGATAGTCGGAGGAGTCAAGCGTTGCACCACTGTGCCGACATCTTTGACGCGCACGCCACGACCTTGATTGTTGACGATGACGATGTTTTCGATATCAGAGATTTCGGTGCGGTGCTCAGGAGCATACATCACCTTGATGTCGTATTCCTCACCATCTTCGCGGTAGTAAGATGCCACAGAGCCGTTGATGCGATTACGCAAGAAGTAGGCTGCAGTCTGGAGATTCAAGCCGTTGAGAGCCAACTTTTCGCGGTCGAAGTCAACTTGGTATTCAGGTTGATAATCCGAGCGAGAGATAGTGATGTCGGCCGCACCCTTGATATTACGCAACACTCTGCTCAACTGACGAGCCACCGAGTCGGTCTCTTCAAAGTCGTAGCCATAGATTTCGAAGTCGATCACCGACTGGCCACCCATGCCTGAGCCACGACCACCACCGATGTTGACCTCTCTCTTCTTCAACTCAGGTATCTGCTCCAAGTCGGCACGCATGCCATCGGCAATCTCGAAGATGCGACGTTCACGCTTATCGACATCGACCAACGCGATGTTCATACTGATGATGTGAGGACCATTGTCGGAGAGTGAAGCGAATGTGTTGTCGGAACTTGCCGAGCCTTGTGTATAGTTCAACACCTTGATTTCAGGATATTTCGCACGCCACAATGAGTCGATGTAAGATGTCACCTTGCGTGTCTCTTCGATGCGTGTACCCACAGGCATTTCGAGTTTCACACCCAGACGTCCGTCGTCTTGCGATGGGAAGAACTCTGTGCCGACAAACTTCATCAAGAAGACTGATGCGACAAAGAAGCCCATACATGCGATGATGGTCACTGTCTTATTGGCCACCACCTTTTCCAACAACTTACCATAGCCTTCGTCAAACTTGTCGAGTGCTCGCTCGATAGGGCCGTAGAATTTCAAGAACATCTTGCCCTTGGTGCGTTGCAATCTCAACCATTGGCTACAAAGCATCGGAGTCAAAGTCAACGCACAAGTAGTCGAGATGACCATCATGATTGTCACCATCCAACCGAGCTGCTTGAACAAGACACCGGTCATACCGGTCACCATTGTCAATGGGAAGAACACTGCAATCAATGTCAACGTAGAAGCGACTACTGAGATAGCCACCTCATTGGTGCCATGCACTGCCGCTTGCTTAGGGTCCGAACCACGCTCGATGTGGGTAGTGACGTTTTCAAGCACCACAATAGCATCGTCGACCACCATACCAATCGAAATCGACAACGCCGAGAGCGAAATGATGTTCAGAGTGTTGCCCGTAGCATATAGATAGATGAACGATGCAATCAACGAGATAGGGATTGTGATGACGATAATCATCGTAGCTCTCCATCGGCCCAAGAATGCAAAGACGACAATCATCACAAACAACAACGCATACATCACTGTCTCTACAAGCGACGCAATTGTGTTCTTGATATTGTCAGATGTGTCTTGAATCACACCGAGCTTAACATCTGAAGGAAGGCTCTTCTGAATGCGTGGAAGCATCTCCTTCACCTTGTCGGAAATCTGCACTGAGTTGGCACCCGACTGCTTCTGAATGATGACCATCGCACCGAGCTTACCATTGTTGTAGGTCTCTTGCGAACGCTCTTCCAACGAGTCGTCTACACGAGCCACATCTTTGAGGTAGATAATCTTGCCGTTGAACGAGCCGACAGGGACATTCTCCATCTGACGAGCATCGCTAAACTCACCCTGCACGCGGAGTGCATATGTGTTTGAGCCGACGTCAAACGAGCCGCCCGGCATATCCATATTCTCAGCGGCGATCACGTTGGAGATAGCCTCAACGGTCAAGTTGTAAGCCTCCAAGCGATTAGGGTCGCAATAGATGTGAATCTCACGCTTTGGTGCACCCGACACCGACACCGAGCCCACGCCGTCGATACGCGCCAACGGATTGACCACATTGTCGTCGAGAATCTTGTAAAGACCTGCCATACTTTCCTTCGCTTCGACCGAGAGGAGGCAGATAGGAATCATGTCGGTCGAGAACTTGAAGATGATAGGATTCATTACGCCGTCAGGCAGTGATGATTCCACCATGTCAAGCTTGTCGCGCACATCATTGGTCATCACATCGATGTCATAACCGAATTCAAACTCAAGCGTAATCACCGAAGTATTCTCACGCGAATTTGATGAGATGTGCTTAAGGTGCTCCACCGAGTTGAGGGTGTTTTCCAATGGTTTGGTCACATTCTGCTCGATGTCTTCAGCACTTGCTCCCGGATACATGGTGATGACCATGATAGTATTGGTCTCGATATCCGGAAGAAGGTCAATCGGTAGTTTTACCAACGAGAAAAGACCCAAAATCACGACAGCCACAAAGCAGAGGGTTGTCATAATCGGTCGTTTCACCGCCGCTCCATACAAACTCATATTTTTCTTCTTATTAAATTCTTACTAATGTTTCTACTCTCTATCTTGGGGATTATTTCGCCAATTCCACTGCGTCGCCGTTAGCCAAACGAGATTGACCCGATACGACTACTTGTGAGCCTGACTCTACACCTGAAATCAACTCATACTTGTCGCCCATGCGTTGACCGAGTTGCACCTGATTGTAGCTCACCTTGCCATCTTTGTAGACATAGACATAATAGTTGCCCGAACCCGGTTGCTTCACCACAGCCTTGTCAGGCACTACGACGTGCTCCATTGTGCCGAGGTTGAGTTCTACGCGAGCAAACATACCCGGAAGGATACGATTGTCCTTGTTGGCTACTGTCACCTCAACGCCGAATGTGCGTGTCGCCACATCGACAGTCGGAGCCACCATAGTCACCTTGCCGGCAAACTCTTCGTCGCCGTAAGTGTCGAATTTCACCACTGCAGGCATGCCGTTGTTGACCTTAGCCAACTCGCTTTCCGACACGTTGATGACAATCTTCACCGGCTGCACTTGAGCGATTGTGAGGATTGGCAATTGACCTGTCATGTCGCCTGCATCGTAGTTGCGAGCAGTCACAACGCCGCTGATAGGGCTTGTAAGCACGGTGTTTTCCTTCACATTCTGCAACGCACGCTTAGCACTTGCCAAAGCATTCTGCGCATTGATAAGCGAAAGTTCCATCTGTTCGACCGATTGCTTGGTGCCACCACCGATCTTGTAGAGTTCCACAGCACGGTTGTAGTTGATTTCCACATTCTTAAGGTTGGCTTCAGCGTTAGCCACCTGAAGTTCGTAAGAGTCGGTGTTCACATCGTCAAGAGCGACAAGGCGTTGACCTTTCGACACCTTCTGACCCTCATCGACATAGATAGCTTTGATACGGTTTGGCATCGCAGTAGTGATGTTGTTGACCACGTCGGCTTCAGTCGTAGCAGTGTAGTTGCCGATTTGGTCGACCGATTGCGAAACCACGGTCTCAACCTTCACCAAAGGCTTTTCCACCTTTTCTTCCACCTTCTTCTCTTCCGAAGAACATGACGCCATCAGCATTGCCGACGCCATGAATGCATAAGCTGCAAATTTTCTAAATTTCATATCCTATATTCGTTTTTTATTATTTATCTGTAGTTGCTTTCTTATAGATGTTGAGCGTATCTTCCTTGCCGAGCAACAAGTCGAGCTGACTGGTTGAGCAGAGATAGCTGTAGATAGCTTGGTAGTAGTTGAGCTGAGCCGCTGTGTTGGCGAGTTCGCTATCGCGGAGGTCGAGATAAGTAGCCGCACCGATTTCGAAGCTCTTCTGCATGATTTGGTGAGCCTTCTGAGCTTGACGCACACCCTCAGCACTTGTACTGATCTGCTTTATCTCCTTATTGATATTGTCGAGTGCCAATTCCACCTGCATATTGAGCGAACGCACAAGGTTTTCGCGCTGCAATGCCATCTCGTTGAGTTGCACCTGAGCCTGCTTGAGACCATAGTACTTAGAGCCACCCGAGAAGATAGGCACAGCCACCGACACAGCCACATTGCTATAAGGATTGAGGTGGATATTGTTGAACACATGACCGTTAGAAAGCGATGTCCACGACCAATTGAACTGTGCGCCGATAGTAGGCACCCATGCCAATTTCTTCATCGCCACATTCTGCTTGAGTTGCTTGGTCTGAATGTCAAGAGTACGGAGGTTGGTGTTCTGCGACAAATCGCTCTCAACGCCCATCACATAGCCATACATATCCTGCTCCATGCTCTCAAGCGACACTGCCGCCTCAAAGTCGGTCGAAGCATCCATGCCCATAAGGATTTTGAGCAACAACTTCGCTTGCTTGATACCGATTTCGGCTTGAAGCAACTCCGGCTCTACGTTCTTCACTTGCACCGAGCTGCGAAGCACATCATATTCCGAAGCCGTACCGACATCAAATTTCTTCTGAATCAAGTCGGCATTCACTTTCGCATTGTCGTAGTTCTGCTTGAGCACCTCGTAAGAAGCCTGACTCAAAAGCAGACCATAGTAGGCACGATTCACTTGGTCGATAAGGTCAAGGCGTGAAGCACGAGCCGACTCGACACTTGCCAATATCTGAGTGTCGCTCATCTGAATAGACTTCCAAAGCTGTGCCGACACGATAGGCAACGTAGCAGTGAAACCCATGTTCCAAGTGTTGTCGCTACCCATCTTAATCTCCATCGGACCGGCACCCATATCCATGTTGATAGTCTGCAACTCGATGGCACGCTGATAAGCAACGCTGAAATCTATCGCAGGAAACAGACTTGCGATGACCTCACGCTTCGAATAGTCCACGCGCTTAAGTTCCATGTCTGCAACCTTGATAGTAGGGTTGTCTTGCAACGCAATCTCGATGCACTGCTCCCTTGTGAGAGTCAGCGTAGTAGCCACAGGTGCCGACTGCTCCGAAGAGATAGCCATTGCTTCCTGAGCCACACATGTCAACGTCGGCATAGCCATAAGCATAGCCGCCAACAAAATCTTAGTTCTCAACTTCATGTTTATATAAATATTTTTCTATTTCTTGCTTAATCGATGTCGGATCCTTGATAATCTCATCGAGCATCTCCATGCCCTTAGGCGACACTATACCACGCAGAAAACCCACATAGATAGCATCATAGGCACGGATAAGCGTTATCTCAGGCGGGAAATGCTCCTCCATACGCTTCAACGACTCCATCTGAATCTCAAGTATCCTATACTGCACCGTGAAGTCAATATCATCGCGCAACACGCCCTCCTCTATCCCTTGCTTGAAGAAATACTGACTGTTGACGATGTTTCGCTCCGACTGCTCACGATAATACTCCCTGACGTCGTGGCTTATCTGGTCCATATCGCGAAAGAAATTGACATTGACGTTGCAGATAAACTCACGCTGGATAAAGAAAATACGCAGAATGCCTATCAGGCTATTCGGTGCCGACAGATAAGCCTCTTTCGCCACCTTATGTCGCTTCTCATTCATGTGCGACATCGTCTTGACTATCATGTCGCTCTTACTGTCGAATATCTCATAAAGCGTACGCTTCGATATCGACAACGACGAAGCCACAGAGTCCATAGTCAGACCCTTGATGCCTCGCTCCAATATCAACTGAAATATCATTGATAGCAACTTGTGATATGCTTCTGTCTCCAACCTCATCAGTTCGTGCAGTTTAAAATGAAATGCAAATTATTCAAAAAACTGAAAACCATAAAATAGTTTCCAATTCAAAAACAAAGTACAAAATTACACAAAAAACCGAAAACAAAAAAATAGTTTTTTAGTTTTTTAACAACAAATCCGGTCATTTGGTTGCAAAAATGAGAATCAGAACACAATCACCGAAAAATCCCCCTCACATCTATCTGCGACTCCGACATTCCTATCACCGTCTATCTGCGACTCCGACAATCACTCTGTTGCGTAAGACAAAGATTTCACAAGATTGCCATCTATCCTATCTATAGTATCTATAGTACCTATCCTATCTATTATATCTACATTAGGGGGACACTACGGACAGAGACAGACTCCCGGACAGGGACAGGACACCGGACACCACCCAATTGCATCAGCCGAAGAAGAAGTAGGAGACGACGACTGCCGACACTGCTCCGACAAGGTCGGCAAAGAGTGCGTATTTGACTGCATAGCGTGTCTTGACTACGCCTACGCTTCCGAAATAGACGGCAAGGATGTAGAACGTAGTGTCGGTGCTTCCTCTCACAGTCGCTGCCACTTGGCTGACAAATGCATCTGCTCCATGCGTCTTCATCACATCGAGCATCATGGCACACGACCCGCTACCACTCAGTGGCTTCATGAGCATCGTCGGCAAAGCTCCGACCCACTCTGTATCACATCCCACTGCTGCCAATGCCGTCTCTACTGCAGAGGTAAACACGTCCAACGCTCCCGAAGCTCTGAACATACCGATTGCTACAAGGATTGCCACCAAGTATGGGATAATCATGACTGCTGTCTTGAAGCCCTCTTTGGCTCCTTCGATGAAGCAGTCGTAGACGTTGAGTCGCTTTTTAAGTCCGACGACGATGAATGATATGATAATCGAGAAGAGTATGACATTTGCGCCAAACGTAGAGTATTGCTCCACCTTTTCTGCCGGCAATGATGCGAAGAATCCCACCACTGCAGCCACTACTGCAGCTATCCCGGCAAACCAACTCCACAACACCCAGTCCATCTTGATACGCTGACGGATACAGAGCGCTATCAGCCCGATGAGTGTCGCTATGGCAGTGGCTATGAGTATCGGTATAAACACATCGGTCGGATTAGATGCTCCTCCCTGAGCACGATACATCATGATGCTTATCGGTATCAGACACAAGCCGGAAGCGTTGAGCACCAGAAACATTATCATGGCATCGGTCGCTGTGTCCTTCTTTTCGTTGAGACTTTGCATCTCTTGCATTGCCTTGAGTCCCAGCGGAGTAGCTGCATTATCAAGGCCGAGCATATTGGCTGACACATTCATAAATATCGACCCGAGTGCCGGGTGGCCTTTCGGTATGCCCGGAAAGAGTCGTGAGAACAGAGGACTGATGAGTCGCCCGAAAAAGCCGATGACTCCCCCACGCTCCCCTATCTTCATGATGCCGAGCCATAAGGTCAACACCCCGGTCAGCCCCAACGATATCTCGAAAGCAAATGCCGCTTGGTCAAACGAACTGTTCATTATCGTCGACCATATCGTCAAGTCGCCGGTGAATATTGTCTTGCCCAACGCCATCAGAAATGCGATGACCAAGAATGCTATCCATATATAGTTGAGAGCCATAGTTTTTGGGGAGTATTTAAGGTTTAAATGTTTGATGTATAGGGATTTATTTGCAGTCTGACGGCACATAGTGATGCAGTGCAGAGCACTCGTGCAGACCATGGTCGACTATGACGTGACGGTTGGCCATGCCGGAGATGATAGACATCTCATGGGAGACAAGCACGATGGTCGTGTGCTTACGCAAGTCGTCGATGATGCCATAGATCTGCTGCTCAAAGTTCTTGTCGACATACGACAACGGCTCGTCGAGCACTATGACATTCGGGTCAGACACCATCGCACGCCCGAGCAGCGTACGTTGCAATTGACCGCCCGATAGTGCACCGATAGGTCGGTTGCGAAATTCGCCGACACCCATCAACTCCACCACCTCCTCGATGCGTTGACGCTCCTCTGCTGTGATGCGATGACGGAAACCACGCAGCAATCCCGATGTGATGACATCGTCGACTGTCACCGGGAAACGCTGGTCGATCATATTCTTCTGAGGCAGATACCCGATAGCCAATCGGTCGACCTCCTTGCCGCCACTGCGATAGATCACCTTGCCCGACGTAGGGCTTAACAGTCTCAATATCAAGCGTAGAAGTGTCGTCTTTCCGCCACCGTTAGGCCCGGTAATAGCCACAAAGTCTCCCTCATCGATACTGAGAGAGACCTCGTCGAGCACGACATTGTCGTCATATCTTAGCGTGACATCTTGTAGCTCAATCAGCCCTTTCTGAGGCAAGTGCAGCTGCGATGTCATACATCTCTTGCTTCCACTCATAGTTCATTATGTTGATAGGTAGCAACTCAGTGCCAATCTCTTTGCTTATCAATTCGACCTGACGGCTATCGTATTCTTTCTGATAGAAGAACACATGAGGTGCGAGCGACTTTGCCTCATCGATATGGCTCTTCAGTTGCAAAGCAGAGGCTTCTTTGCCCTCACTCTCGATGCTGACCTGGTTTAGAGCATAATCGCGAGCAAAATAGCTCAACGATGGGTGCCACACCATGAAAGTCTCTCCCTTGTGAGGGGCAAGCATGCGAGTGATGCTATCGTCCATCGCTATCAAGTCCTTACGCAACGCCTCGTAACGAGTCGCATAGTAACTCTTGTTCTTAGGGTCGATTTCGACCATCGTCTTATACATATTCGACGCCATTATCTTGGCATTCTTCACCGATGTCCAGACGTGTGGATCGACATCAACTCCGGGGTGATGGTGGTCGGCAGAACAGGAGTGAGTGCCGTAGATCAGGGTTATTCCCACCGATGAGCTGTAGATGCGTAGGTCGGGATAGTTCTCGCTAATCTTAGGCAATGCTGCAGCTTCGAAACCAAGGTTGCCAAGTCGGAAGTAGGCCTCGCTGCGTTGCAAGCCGACAAGGTGATTCATCGACGGATCATAGTTCTCCGGATTTGTACCGGGAGCCAACAGCGAATTGACCTCATACTTGTCGCCCACTATCTGCTCAAGCAGGTATTTTTGGGGAGGGATACTGACAGTCAGCGTAGGCTTGCCGTCGGTGGGTTTAGAGCCACAACAAGCAAGCACCATCAGCATGACAGCACCCAAGCCCAACAGTCCAATCCATCTCTTAATCATAATTCTCGGTGTGTCTATTTAGAATTTCTTGATACCCATGATTTCACGCACCTCGCGCAATGTCTTAGCGGCTGTCTCGCATGCTCGTTCAGCACCTTGACGCACCACGCGACCAAGATATTCATCGTCACCTTGGATTTCGAGGATACGCTCACGGATAGGCAATGTCACCTTCAAGATATCTTCAGCGAGTTGCTTCTTGAGGTCGCCATAACGGATAGAGCAGTCGGCGTAAGCATCTTTGAAGTGTTGAAGCGTGTCGGGAGTAGAGACAAGTTCCATCAATGTGAAGAGGTTGGCGATTGGCTCGCTCACAGGTGAATTTGGTTCCTTCGGACCCTCATCGGTCATCGCACGCATCACCTTCTTGCGAAGCACCTTCTCTTCATCGATGAGATAGATACAGTTGCCCTCGCTCTTACCCATCTTGCCTGAGCCATCGAGCCCCGGCACCTTCACGGCATTGCCACCAAAGTTGAAGTTGGTAGGCTCTTTGAAATACTCTGTCTTATAGAACGAATTGAAACGACGTGCAAAGCGACGAGTCAACTCGAGGTGTTGCTCTTGGTCCTTGCCGACAGGCACAAGGTCGGCATTGTGTATCAAGATGTCGACAGCCATCAAAGTCGGATAAGTCAAAAGACCGGCATTGACACGCTGATTGGTCTGATTGCCGATGATTTCCTTTTCGATTTCGTCGCCATCGCTGTGGATTCCGAGAGCCTTACGAGCCTTATCCTTGAACGAAGCAGTACGCATCAATTCACCGATACCGACATGCATATTCATCAGCAGATAGAGTTCCGAGATTTCAGGCACATCACTCTGCACATAGATGATATTTTTGTCAGGGTCGAGACCTGCTGCAAGATATTCTGCAAGGATTTGCTTCACATTCTCATGGAGCATCTTTGGATCAGGATGAGTGGTCAACGCATGGAGGTCGGCGATGAAGAATCGACAGTCGTAGTCGTTCTGCATCTTCACAAATTTGTTCAACGCTCCATAGTAGTTGCCAAGGTGCAAATTACCGGTCGCACGGATACCGCTCAATACTATATTCTTGTTTTCCATATTTCTATATTTTAAATTTGACTACAAAGATACAATTTATTATATTTGTAACGAATTTCTTAACCCCTTTTCTTTTACTTTTCTTCACTTTTTGACCGATTTGGCATCAAATACCGCATTATGACAAAATTCAACCACCTCTCAGCCCCCAATCATCGCTCCTCAATCCCCGCTCTGCAATCCATACTTTCGCTCTACATCGACGCCTTTCCCGCCGACGAACGCAGAGAGTGGACCGTCACCGACGACATCTGCGACTTCATCGACAGCCACGCCGACCGATTCCACATCATCACCATTGAGCACGAAGACCGCTTTGCCGGATTTGTCACCTATTGGGATTTCTCCTCCCACATCTACATCGAGCATCTCGCCATCATCGAAGAAATGCGTTCCCACTCGCTCGGCTCTCAACTGCTGCGACACCTCATCGACACCATCAGCCCCGACATTCTGCTCGAGGTCGAACACCCCACTACGCCCGAAGCCGTCAGACGCATCACATTCTATCGCCATCGTGGCTTCACACTTCGCGACGATATCCCCTACATTCAGCCACCCTATTCCCCTCGACTCTCCCCGACTCCATTGATACTGATGACTCACGGCAACGTATCCCCCGACGATGACCTCATCGCCACACTCAAACGCATAGTCTACGACTACCCTCCCGCAAAATAATCCTCTCCCCAAACTCTACCGAGCCACCACATCAGTCAAAGAGCCCTTCACTCTCTACCCCTATCCCGTCTATTATATCTATATATTGTATCTATCTCCCCTATATTCCTTAAACTCCCTAAACTCTCTCCCTCCCTCTCGCATGGGACACTACGGACAACCACGGACTCCCGGACAGGGACAGGACACTCGAAGACATCTATCCCATCTATAGCATCTATCCCTCAAAAGAAAAAGGGAAGCATCTGCCTCCCTTTCTCCACCTTAAATCTATTTTCAAATGGCTTCGTAGCCTTAATCGTTGCCATTAGGCTTAATCTTCACCTTCATCTCATCGAAGCCCTTGCCGTAGACGCCATTGGTATTAGTCTGCGTGATAAACGCCTCAGGGTCGATGCTCTTGACGATGCGGAAGATAGTGACCGACTCAGTCTTGCGACAATAGACCGTAAGCACCTTGACAGTCTCCTTAGAGTACCAGCCTTGAGCGTCAGTCACAGTCACACCGCGACGAGCCTCAGTGCTGATAGCGTTGGCTATCTCTTCCCACTTGCGAGAGAAGATAGTGAAATGTATCGCCTGACGGTTGGTATTAATCACCATATCGGCCATAAAAGCGATGATATAAGTCACCATCAGACCATAGACCATGATAGGCACACGCTCTTGAAAACGCTCTTGCAACGTGCCTTCAAAAGGCAAAAAGATAGTCATCGACACGATAATCATGTCGACATAAATCATCGTGCGACCGATGCTCTGATTGCTCACCTTCGACACCATAGCAGCCACGATGTCGGTACCACCGGTCGAACCGTTGTGCACAAACACTGTGCCGATGCCGACGCCACACAAGATGCTGCCGAGCAAAATACTCACCGTAGTGTCGGGAATCAACGGCTTCTCCAACGACATGAACACACCTTCCATCAGACCGATAAAAAGCGAAAACAGCGTAGCGCCCAAGATGGTGCGCATCACAAAACTTTTACCGACCACCTTATAGGCTATCGACAGAAGGATAAGATTGCATGCATACTGTGTCACCGCCACAGGCACCACCTTATTGGTCGCAAAGTAGACCAAACTACCCACACCATTCAGACCACCCATGATGACCTCGTGAGGCAAAATAAACGCCGTGAAACCAAATGCGCCGATAGCCAAAAAGATGACCATCATCACATAGTCCTTAGCATTCGTAAAGAGCTTGTTATATGAATACTTCATACCCATTTTGCTTCTGTGTTAATAGTTTTATATAGGACACGAAAGACGCCCGTCGAAAGCGTCTTTCTGTGTTATTGATTAATTTTCGATTTCTTCTGTCTTGCGAGGCTTAATCTTCACCTTCATCGTGTCGAAGCCCTTACCATAGACACCATTGGTATTAGTCTGTGTGATAAACGCATCTTCGTCGACACTCTTAATGATACGGTGGATAGTCACTGCTTCAATCTTGCGACACCACACCATAAGTATCTTCACATTATTCTTTGAGTACCAGCCCTGACCATCGAGGATCGTAACGCCACGACGAGCCTCACGATTGACAGCATCTGCGATCTCCTGCCACTTATTAGAGAAGATGAAGAATTGCACTGCCTGACGGTTGGTATTAATCACCATGTCGGTCACAAAAGCCATCACATATGTCACGATGAAACCATAGACGATGATTGGCACGCGATACTTAACGCGTTCTTCCAACGTGCCGTCAAAAGGCAACAAGAGCGACGAAAGGATAATCATCATATCGACGTAAATGATTGTACGACCGATACTTACGTTGCTCAACTTCGACACCATAGCTGCCACGATATCCGTACCACCGGTCGAACCATTGTGAGTGAAAATCATACCCATACCTGTACCGCAACATATACCACCCAATGCCACACTGAGCGAAATCTCACTGATCAAAGGAGGATTGCTACGGAAGTAAAATTCAAGCATACCGATGAACAACGACAAAATCGATGTACTGATCACCGTACGCAACACAAAAGTCTTACCCACAATTCTGAACGCAATAATCAGCAAAATGATATTGCAGATATACTGTGTCACCGAAACCGGAATACCATTGCCTACACCAAACATTTTCTCAGTTGCCAACAACACCAATGTGCCGACACCCGGAAGACCACCCATGATCACATCATGAGGCAAAATAAAGGCGGTGAAACCAAGTGCATACAAGGCCAAACCAAACAAAATAATAGAGTAGTCCTTGACGTTAGTAAGCAAGCCTTTTTGATACTTATTAGACATAATCTCTTAAATTAGTTTTTTCTCGTTAAACAATTCTAATTTTTCAGACTGCAAAATTAATCATAAAATTCCATATTATGATTTTTTTGACTAATTTTACCGAAAATATTTTTCGAAATCATGAACAAAATAAAATCACTCACCCTGCTTTCAAGCATCTTACTCGGCTCGTTGACTGCCAACGCTGCCGACTTCCTCGACACTTCTGCCCCTGAGAACGTGTTCAATATCGGCGCTCGCGTAGGTTTCAACCTTTCCAACAATAGCATCGACAACACCCCTTACTTCAAAATGAATCTAAGCAAATGGGGCACCGGATTTGACGCCGGTGTAGTCTGCGACATCAACATTCGCAACTTCATCTCAATCCAACCCGGATTCTTCTACCAAAGCCGTAGCAACGACTACGCCTACATCTACACCGCTATCGGTGGCGACATCGAAAACTATGGCCACACTCGCCACTACACATTCAACGTCCCTATCCTCGCATCTCTACGCCTTAACCCTACCGACAACATCCGTTGGAGCATCGACTTCGGACCATACTTCGAATTCGGTCTCGATGGTAGCGACAAAGACCTCAGCAAAGACACTAAATACAAAGAAGACTACTACGCTTCACGCAAAAGCTTCGACATCGGTCTGAAAATGGGCACAGGTCTCGAATTCTTCGACCACTACTACTTCGGAATCCACTACCTCGCAGGATGCCGCAACATCTGGAAAGAATACTATGACGGCCACAACAAAGCGTGGACCTTCACCCTCGGTTACAACTTCTAACCCTCCCCTCCTACTCTCTCCTCCACCCTCTTCATTCAAACACACATTGTCCTCAGCAGATAGTATGATTATAGCCTCTATCGCATCTATCATATCTATAGTATCTATTATATCTATCACCCCATTAAACTTTAAACCCTAAACTTTAAACCCAAAATGCTTCCCTCACTCAAATCACTGACACCCCGCAAAATCCTTAAATGGACCATCTTGACAGCGACAGTCATCATCATAGGCACAACCCTATCCTACGCCATCGTGTCAATCAACGCCATAGGTCGCACCTACGACGACACAACACAAATACCCCACCGACCCGTAGCCCTACTGCTCGGAACATCGCCACTGACTCGACAAGGCGAACACAACAACTACTTCGACACTCGCATCAAAGCATGCGCCCAACTCTACCACGCAGGCAAAATCGACCGCATCATAGCCAGCGGAGGCAACTACCAAGGCAAGCAACGATGGGGTTGCAACGAACTGCAAGCCATGCACGACTCACTCGTCTGTCGCGGAATCCCCGACAGCATCATCACACTCGACTACCACGGACTACGCACACTCAGCTCAATCCAAAACACCAAAGCCATGGGCATCGACAGCATCACAATCATCTCGCAACACTACCACAACGAGCGTGCACTCCTGCTCGCCGACCACAACGACATCGATGCCATAGCCTACAACGCCGACCTGCCAACCACCCTCTTCCGACGTGTCAAAAACTTCGCCCGCGAATTCCTCGCCCGCGTCAAGCTCTGGCTCGACCTCCTCACCCACTAACCCCCATCCTATCTACCCCCTATCCATAGTATCTATCCCATCTATAGCATCTATAGTATCTATCTCATCTATAGCATCTATAATATCTATCCTCCTGCCTCTAACGCTCCATCAGATCTATCCCCTGCCCCATCTATCGTATCTATCTCATCTATAGCATCTATAATATCTATAATATCTATAATATCTATAAT
>JAFYNZ010000048.1 GCA_017547845.1 Muribaculaceae bacterium | reverse complement strand
GAATGATACATAAAGTGACATATAAGTCGATGCATCTGCATAACCATAGTTGCCGACTGCTACTTCTTCACCTGCTTCGTTATAAAGCACAGGCTTCTTTTCCCAGTCATAATCCATTGTGTTAGGATAGTCGGCTGTGCTAAATTCGAATGTAATGACTTGAAGTTCCTTCACTGTGCTACCTGATGCAGGAGAGATTGAGATAGGAAGGCCTTCTAGTACTTCGCCAGATTCCTTTACCTTATAAGTATAAGTAGCCTTAACGTCTTTAGAGTGGTCGTAGCCGTCAGCAGCCTTCACTGATGCAAGCATCACATCGACAGATGTGTCGTCGGCGATTTCAACGCCTGAAGCATCAACTAATTTTGGCATTTTCACGTTCAATATAGTAGCCTTAGCATCGTCAGGGTCTTGATATTTCTCGAAATCAGTCACCACGACTGCATACTCTCCGTAATATAATGCCACGCCTTCATAACGGAGGTCTTGTTCGCCCATAATCCAAATTTCGATGTTGTCACCACATGAAAGGCTACCCTTTGAAGGAGTAAATTCTGCTACAATGTCACAAACAATGTAGTCCATTGTGTACATATAAGTGAATGAGCCCAATGAGCCTGAACCTTCTGTGTAAACGTACGAACCATCGGCAGTCTTGATATTCTTGATATCAATCTGAACATCCGAGTATGCTGTAGAGAGACCCATTGAAGCTACGTCGCGCAACTTGCCTTGAAGATTGACAATCACCGAGTTACCATCAACAGTAACAGGGAGTCTTTCTTCATAATAATCGCCATTTTCTGACTCAAGGTTACCGATACCGAGCACTGCGAATGGCTTATCATTTTCGTTATTGAGGAGACGACGATCGAATGTCAAAGCAATTGTGCCGCTTGCATCATCATCAAAGTAGAAGCTCTTGATAGAAGACATTTGGTCTGGAGTATTGACAGAGCTTACTAAAGTTGCCGGTTGCTCACCTACAACGTAGCTCAATACCAATTTACCATCTTCGCCATAGATATTCGATGAGTCATTTGCACTACATACGCCGTTGAGAGTAAGAGTCAAAGCTTCGCCACCGGCGATTATGCCTTCATTATACCATTTTGTTAGCGTTTCCTTGAGGAGAACAGACACAATATTGCCATATGCCACTACAGCGCTTTCAGAGCTACCTGTATGCATCAATGTTTCGCTTGCACCGGCAACTGCAACTGTAGCAGACTCAAGATTAACGCTACTATCAAAAGTCACATCCACTTGAGCTGTACCACCTGTAGAGATTGTAGAGTTCTCCGCAGGGTAAACTTCTGTGAAGTGGAGTTCCGAAGTAGACTCAGTGATACAAATTTTAGCACCGCTATTCATGATAAAAAGACCGCTACCAGCCATACCACCGAGGTAGTAGGTAGTACCACCTACAAAGTTCCATGTCTCGTAGCCCATCGTGCGCATAGTAAAGATATCTTCAGAGATATACACCCAGTCTCCACCATTTTCGTATGGCACTGTCAACTCTGCATCAGTGTAGATTGCAAAACGGTCGCTTGAAGAATAGTTAATACGATAAACGCCATCAGTCTCAGGAGTAAACGATCCGCGTACGTACTTATAACTAGGGCAGTCATAGACTGTGTTGACAGCCATAGCGCCAAGGTCTTCATCTGCGTAAGCATTGAAGCCTGTAAAAAACAACGTGGTGAGCAACACAAGTCGGCTCAACACAGCGAAAGTGATTTTATTCATTTTCTTATTAAAGTATTTGGTTAATTAAATTAGAGTGCAAAATTAGTAATAAATTCTGACTTACACACTTTTAGGATGTCAATAAATGTAAAAGTTAAGGATTATATCCTAAAAAGTTGGCAGAATCAAAAATAATTGATTAAATTTGCCCCAAATAAAATAATCTATCTTATTTAGAAAAGAATATGCAAAGAGACAATCAAATTTTCGAACTTATCAACCGCGAACATCTTCGTCAACGTTGCGGTGTAGAATTGATCGCCAGCGAAAACTTCGTGAGCGATGAAGTAATGCGTGCAATGGGCTCATGCCTTACAAACAAATATGCAGAAGGTTATCCTGCTCACCGCTACTATGGTGGTTGCCAAGTAGTCGATGAAGTTGAAAACCTCGCTATCGAACGCGCTAAGAAGCTCTTCGATGCTGAGTGGGCAAACGTTCAACCTCACAGTGGTGCTCAAGCTAACATGGCTGTATTCATGGCTTGTCTCGAGCCAGGCGACACTTTCATGGGTATGGACCTCAGCCACGGTGGTCACCTTAGCCACGGTAGCCCTGTAAACTTCTCTGGTCTTCACTTCCGTCCTATCAGCTACACTGTAGATGCTGAAACAGGTCGCGTTAACTACGAAGAAATGGAAGAAAAGGCACGTGCAGAACGTCCTAAATTGATCATTGCAGGTGCAAGTGCATACAGCCGTGAATGGGACTACGCTCGCGTACGCAAATTGGCTGACGAAATCGGCGCTATCTTCTTGGTAGACATGGCTCACCCAGCAGGTCTCATCGCAGCAGGTCTTCTCGACAACCCAGTGAAACACGCTCACATCGTGACTACTACTACTCACAAGACTCTTCGTGGTCCTCGTGGTGGTCTCATTCTTATGGGCAAAGACTTCGACAACCCATGGGGCAAGAAGACTCCAAAGGGCGAAATCAAGAAGATGTCAGCACTTCTCGACTCTGCTGTATTCCCAGGCGTACAAGGTGGTCCATTGGAACACGTAATCGCTGCTAAGGCTGTTGCATTCGGTGAAGCACTTCAACCAGAATGGAAGGAATATTGCGAACAAGTGAGAAAGAACGCTGCTGCATTGGCTAACGCTCTCGTTGAAAAGGGCTACAAGATCATCTCTGATGGTACAGACAACCACTGTATGCTCGTCGACCTCCGTCCTAAGTTCCCTGAAATGAGCGGTAAGAAGGCTGAACGTGTACTCGTAGAAGCAGACATCACTGCCAACAAGAACATGGTGCCTTACGACACTCGCAGTCCATTCCTCACAAGTGGTCTCCGTTTCGGTACTGCTGCTATTACAACTCGTGGTGCTAAGGAAGACCTCATGGTGAAGATCGTTGAACTCATCGACAAGGTGCTTTGCAACGCTGATGACGAAAACGTAATCAAGGAAGTTCGTGCTGAAGTTAACGAAATGATGATCGGTTATCCAATGTTTGCTTGGTAATCCTTCAATCAACAGATAAACCTACAAGACTCCTGTGCTGATAAGCATGGGAGTCTTTTTTGTCTCACAGTCCCACTAATCAAATTGGGGACAGAATCCATCAGACTCTGCCCCCATGAAATGAAAAACCGTATTGTGTAAAATTTACTTAACGAGCAATTTCTTTGCGCCTACTCTACCATCAGCATTCTTATATGATACGACGTAAATGCCCGGCATCAAAGCATCGTTTTTATCTACTTCAACGCCTTGAAGATTGAAAATTCTGAAATCCTTCACGCCTGATGCAGCCTCGATGCGACGGTCGCGTGTGACCTTGAAGTCAACTTGCGCCAAGTCAGAATCAATGCTGATTACATTTGCAGTTGTGAGGTGTTCATAGTTAGCATTAAGCACGCCATTTTCGCGAATGTTGTTCTTATCCATTTTGCATACATAGCCGATTACCTTGAGGTTTTCGACATTCCATGATGGATCGATAGCGATGTCCGCATAATCCACAGAGTAGTTACCATTTTCGTCTGTTGTCAAGAGGTCTCCACCGAGAGTGAGGGTGAAGTCGTGGCGCTTAATACCATTGTGACGAAATGACTCTTGAAGGTCATCTGGAGCACCTTCGCCTTCTTCGAGACCAAGTTGGAAATACTCTTCAGTCACAGGGATATGGTCTTCAATAAGGTATACTGACAAGTAAGTTGGTACATTTGCTGATACGATGCTTGTACCGACGCGACCAGACACTGTGCAACCGACTGTCTTTGCGTTTTCATCATAACGGAGGTCAAACTCTACACTTGCCATCGCAGGACGAACGGCAGCAGCTTGAATCTGCTCAAGATATGGATCAGGTTCTGCCAATTGAGCGCCAAAGATAGGACTTGATTCACCTTCTGGCACCCAACGGTCGTACATCACTGCAGGGTTCATCAAAGCCTTAGAACCGAAGAGATAGGTCAATTCTTCATCGACAGGCTTTGTAAACATATCTTTTTGGAAACCACTATGGTGAGTGACATACACCAACGGACCACCATACATCTCCATAGCCATATCAAGATAGTAAATCATGAATGGGCAGTTGGTACATACTTGGCTTGTAAACTCTTCAATCAACGGAATACGGTTGAATGCATCGACTGTGACATGGTGCACAGAGAGGCCGTCCATAGTAGGTTGTGTAGGCTGACCATTCATAGCCGACACCGACAATTTAAGCCACTGTGTCATACCTGTCTCGACACCTGCGCGAACAGGACGATCAAACATACGACCTTCATGTGCAGCAAGAGGTTCGGCAAATGTGATTTCCTCTACATATGGCTCAGTATCACCTTGACCAAGTGTCTGGAGAGTGATTGAAGACACTTCTTCGTCGCTCATGTTGTGGATAAACACTTTACCATCGAAAGTATCAGCAGGAGCGACTACGAGCGGACTCTTCTCTACACTAGCATATACCATCTTTTCGAGTTTCGGTGCTGCTTCTTCATCGAGAATGGCTTGAATCATGAGCGTACCGCGTTGCGTATACTCTGCCCAGCCCTCATTTTCCAAGTTAACCCAGCAACCGCCTTGAATGTCGGCAGGACCATAAGTCACCAATGGATATGGCGTACCACGAAGTTCATATACTTGAAGGCCGACATAGATAGGCTCTGCACCAATCACGATAGGCTCATCGAAATAGATTTCATTCCAACCCTTTACGAAATCACACACTTTTGAAGTAGTGTTGTCAGGCGTACCGGTCGCATACAACACTTTAGAGCGACTCTGGCGAGATTGCTTGTAGTCGTTTACAAAATAGCATCTCACGCCCTTGACAGTGTGACCTTCAAGTCGCTTAACAACAGGGTCAAGGCTTGGGTCAAGACAAATCATACCGGCACAGAATCCATTTGTACCCGATCCCTGTGCAATCATTTCTTCTTCAGCAAATTGCTCAGGAGCATAACCATAGCGCACAACATCAGCCATCGACGAGAGCGAAGTGACCAACAATGCAGCAAGTGCTATAAAAAATCTTTTAGCCATAGTTTTTATAAATTATGTGACAGTGGGTGCAATACGAGTTGCACCCACTATCGACGGATATCAAAATTATTTCACCAAAATCTTTTGAGTTACTGATTGACCTTCCACTTCTGCCTTCACGATGTAGAGACCTGCGCTGAGGTTGTTGTTGTCAACGCGGCAACCAGAAAGGTTATAAACCTCTACATTGCTGTTGCCATTTACAGTGATTGTGCCATTTGCATTTTCTACGACAACGTTGTTGAAGTTTTCAACACGGTTGATAGAAGCACCTTCCAATTCTCCTTCAGTACTGTTGATCACTTGGAGAGCAAGTTGATTGTTTTCAACGCCACGGTTGAGGAATGCAACTACATAGAGGTTTTCTTTCACCCACTCTTCATAATATTCAGTATTGAATGTCATAGAGTACTCACCACCTGTTTTTTCGAGCTTTTCACCCCAGTATGGAGTAAGGATTTCGCGGATAATGTTTTTGTGGATATATTCACCACCCTTTTCAGCAGCAGCCTTGTCGTCCCAGAAACGTTGGTCCTCTGTCCACACGTCACGTTCCATGAGGTAAACTGTCAAATACAAGTCTTCACCTTGAGGCATTACACCTTCTTCAACAACACCTGACACATTGATTGAGATAGCACCGTTTGCGTCCATAAGACCCTTAGCTTCTACGCTAGCGAATGTTGGGTGAGAAAGAACATTGTCATACACTTGACCGATATAGTCGGGGAAGATAGTGTACATCATTGGAGTGCCTGAGATCAAAGAGTTCAATTGTGCTACACAGCTGTAGCCTGAGCGGTTGATTGACATCGCTGGCACAGATACCTTCATCTTATCGCCACCAGCCATAGTGATGAGTTGCTCGAGAGCATCGTTGTCGCCTGTCATGAACTTGTCATCAAGGTGAGGCATAACAAGAGTCATTTGGTCCTTATATGGTTCGAAACCTGGGTAGAAATAATCATCTACGTAAGTCACTGTCATGTAGTTGTCTTCTGAAATGAAATATTCCACCAATGGACGATGAACATACTTAGATGCGATTTCGTCACTTACGCTGATAATTTCTGCTTCTACAGCGTTAGACGCCTTAGGCTCCATACCATTGACTGCTGTCACTTGAATTTTGTGAATACCAGAGCCAAGACCTGCTACAGGAAGCAACACCTTGCCACCTTGTTGTGCAGAAAGAGGGGTTGAGAAATCGATAATTTCAGTGTGAGACTTGTCACCAAATGAAGTTGTGAACTCTATATTTGTAATTGAGTTAGTACCAGTGTTTGAGAGACGAACGATAGCAGTCTGCAATTCGTCTTGACCAACGATTACGTCTGTTGTGAGGCTGTCGATACGAATCATATTGTGGAACAAACCATCAGTGTCTTGAAGCACCAATACGATAGGCATTACACCCACTTCCTTAGTGTCATACCACACTTCTTCGCCAGCGTTGTTCACTTCGCCACTCCAAAGGTAAGTACTGTTTGGAACATCTGTCGGATAGAACTTAGGGATAGAGCACACATCTTTCACGAGGTCAGTGTAGAAACCGACAGCGAGTTGCTCGAAGTCCTCTGTAAGTTTCACGCTTTCAAGAGAGACATAGTTCCAACCGAATTGAACATCGTCAGAGCCTTGAGTCAAAGTTGTACCACCGAAGTTAGTATCTCTTACGAAGCATTCGTAGTTAGATGTAGAATATTGGTCGTCCCAACCGACATACATACCGACGATAGTTGCGCCAATATATTGCTTGAACATATCCTTTGTCAAAATCATACCGACACCTACGCGAGCATCATAAGAAAGAGAGATGCCATCGTAAGGATAGATGTAGTCATTCACCGAACAGTGTCCAAGGAAAATGTCGGTACCACCAGCTCTTGTCTCAGCCACCTGAGCAGGAGCATTGTTCATACCATTGTGAGAAGTCCATGCTTGAGCATGTGAGATTTGGCTACCTGCCAACAAAGAAGCAGAAATCGCCAAAGTAGTAAAGATTTTATTCATACTGTTAGATTTATGTATTGTTAGAAATTTTCTGTTTCAAATCTGAAAGCATTCTTAGCAATCGAATTGCATCTGAACACCAAAACTCAGAAATTCGGTTGCAAAATTACACACGTTTTTCAATTCTACAAATAGGTACTTAATGATAATTTGCAAATTTGGCGGTTAAATTGGCTCTATTGACGCATTGCATTATTCTACCGTGTTGTATATATATACTTTTTTTACAAATCGCATCGCGAAAATAGCACAAATTAAGATTATATTAACTCTATAGATTATTAATATAGATTATTTTGCATATTTTTAATCTATCTTAAGAGAATGACAAATTAGCAAACATTAACTAATCAGTATATTTTTTAACGACAAATTGGCAAGTAGAGTAAAAATTCCCCTATTCTCCCCTATCCTTTCGATATTTATCTCGTCGCTTAATTACAAATGACAAGGCTACCAATACCAGAATTTCAATAACAATTTTACCCCAATAAGACCAAAAATTGCCATCGACGAGCCACTCATCGCGATTCAATACGGCGATAATGACAAAATATATAGCGATACACAATGGTATCAATATGTGTTTCGGGAGCTTTCTTTTATCTTTTGACATGAGCAATTAAGCATTTGATAGTTTGTAATCAGATCATCTCACCCTCATCTTCGACAATGATTGGACGCAGATATTCAGACTTGTTCGGATTGAAATTGCCGGCAGAGAGATAGTCGTAAATCTTTATACAAGCAAGCGCATCCAAGGCTGCATATTGCATCTGAGCCTCCGACAACTGCTCGGCTTCCCAATTAGTCAATCGCTGTCCCTTGCTGATACGTTCTCCAAACAAGATGCCGTAAATGCGCTGCAAACTGTTGTCGGCTATGCCAAACTGTTTGACATAGCTCTGCAAGTCAACAAAACCTTCCGGATGCAATTCTTTGAGCTTATTGAGATTCATGAAGTCATCTTTTATCGACAACCCCACTTTGAGCAAATGCTCATCTTCCAGTAGATCCATCACCTCCTTGCGAAGACCTAAACGATTGAGACGGAAAAGATAGCAACATTCTCGCGTTGAGAGTTGAAGCAATGCAACATTATAGACCTTGCCTTTACGAAATGATGGGCGTGTCTCAGTGTCAAAACCGATGATGGGCGATTTACGCAACTTTGCGACAGCAGCCTTCATCGATCGAGCCGTAGCCACTATCTTGATGTCACCGGTATATAAAGCTTGGGGAAGCTCTGCAAGCTCCTCCTTGTTGATTGTCACATTATAACCGACCAAACTCATCGCCTGACCAACTTTCTCGCTATTACATCACCTCTTTGACGTCAACGTGACCATCGATTGAATCAGGCACGATGATAAGCAACGAAGTGCTTGCTTCTGAAGCTTCTGCGTCTTCAGTATAGAACGACATCAATACTCTATCGCCACTTGCTTCATTTACGCCATTGAAGACCAATTTCTTGCCTTTAGCATCAGGCTTGATTGCGGCGATGACATACTCGCTATTGAAATCTATCTCTGTTGCATCAGCACTTGCAGACTTGAAATACTGATTGAAAGCCTTGCTTGAGCCAAACTTTGGAGTGTGCAATTCCTTAACACCCGATTTCAATTCATAGCCTTTAGCGATGCGATAAGGGATAGTATCCACCACTTCTTCAACCACTTTCACAGTGTCTTCCACTGTCTTATTTTCACTTGAACAAGCAGTCATAGCCACTGACAAGGCCACACATACTGCAGAGTATAAAACTTTTTTCATCATGTTTTTTTGCTTTATTATTAATGATAGAGGTGGGAACAAATCACAATTGACAATATCATATCGCCGCTATTCCCCACCAATTTAAGACGCGAAATTAATCAATTTTCAGCACTTATGCAACGCTATTCTGTTAATAAGGTATAAAGAAGCCACCTTTGAGGCATTTTCTGCGGAAATTTTCAAGTCGCTAGATTATACAGGGTCGACATCATAATGAATGGAAAGGCTGCGCATGCGGCGATCGGCCGACATCGTTTCATAGACCTTTCGCAGCAACCCTTTGACCTTATTCATCGAAGCATTAGCCTCTACCTTGAGCATTATGGTGCGTATGTAGTAGGTAGCCACACGACCGACGAGCGGCTTCTCCGGACCTAATACTCGCGAGCCAAATATCTTACGCAATTCAAGCGTATATGCCACTGCCAAGTGATCAAGCTCGCGCTCATCTTTATGCTTGAGACTTATCATTATGATTTTGGTAAACGGCGGATATAGATACTGCTGACGCTCGGCAATCTCCATATCGTAGTAGCTCTTATAATCGTGAGCGCAGACATGCTTGATGATGGGGTTTTTAGCATCAGTTGTCTGAATAAACACCTCCCCTACCTCATCTTTTCGTCCTGCTCTTCCTGCCACTTGCTCTATCATATTGAAAGCTCGCTCGTTGCTTCGGAAATCGGGATAGTTGAGCATCGTGTCGGCATTAAGCACACCGACCACTCTCACCCCGGCAAAGTCGAGACCTTTCGACACCATCTGCGTTCCGACAAGAATGTCCGTCTCATGGCGCGAAAACTCCTCGATGATTTCTTCGTAAGAGTCCTTGTTGCGAGTGGTGTCAAGGTCCATTCTCGACACTCTATAACCGTCGAAGATCTCATGAAGGTCGTCGGCTATGCGCTCTGTGCCGTAACCATGTATGCCGATTTTGTCAAGCCCACAAATAGGACACAACGATGGCAATGTAATCGTGTGACCACAATAGTGACAACGCAATTCACCGATGTGGCGATGATAGACCATTGAGACATCGCAGTTGACACACTTTGGTACCCATGCACATTCGCCACATTCCACCACCGGTGCGTAACCACGGCGATTCTGAAACATTATGACTTGTCGGCCATCTTGCAACGCCTGACGCGAAGCATCAAGCAACGGACGTGAATACAGACCTTTGCACTCCTTTTTCTTGCGTTGCTCACGCATATCGACCACCGACACCTTTGGCATCGCAATTCCCTCGTAGCGCTCAAGCAATTCGACCAATCCGAATCTGCCATTCTTAGCCTTGTAGTAGGTCTCTACCGATGGCGTTGCACTACCGAGCAATGTCACTGCCCCATGCATAGACGCCAAGACGATGGCGGCATCACGCGCATTGTAGCGAGGAGCAGGGTCGTATTGCTTATAACTTGACTCATGCTCTTCGTCGACGATAACAAGTCCGAGCTTGGCAAATGGCAGAAACACCGATGAACGCACACCCAAGACTATCAATGGCTCTTGCGTGGTCAGGAGCTTCTTCCATATGTCGACACGTTCATTGTCGGAAAACTTTGAGTGATATATGAGTAGTCGCTTGCCGAAAATGCGACGCAGTCTGTTGGTTAGTTGAGTCGTGAGACTGATTTCCGGCACCAAAAACAACACTTGCTGTCCCAACGACAAAGCGTCGTTGATAAGGTGAGAATATATCTCTGTCTTGCCACTGCCGGTCACGCCATGCAGTAGCGTGATGCGATTGTCGCGCCACGAGTCGTGCACCTTGTTGTAGGCATTCATCTGAACACTCGACAGCGTAGGCAGGACCGCAGCGTCGTTGGTATCTACATAAAAACGATTGATTTCCTTCTTATAGACCTCAAGCACACCTTTGTCGACCAACGCTTTCAGCACTCCGGCAGAGCACTGGCATCGATCGATGAGATCCTTCTTTAACACCTCTTTGGGCGACGAGTTGCTTTGCATCCACCCCGAGAGTTCGAGATAGGCAATAAGCATCTTCTCTTGTTGACGAGCACGACCGACGATATCAAAGAAACTATGAAGAGCATCATGATCCTCGCGTTCGCAGTTTAGACGCACCATTGTCTCCTTGCGGGCACGATACTTGTCGACAATACGTTCGTCAATCTGCAAAATGCCCATTTCAAGCATCTTATTGACCACGTTACCGACTGCTTTAATGCCACTTTGACGCTCAAGATCGATGAGTTTAAGGCGTCCTTCACGACTTAGCACCTGAATGATGGTTGCCATGCACTCGGTCAAGCTATTTTGCTCGTCATATTCGTAGTCGGGATTGAGAAGAATATAGGTTTCACTTTCGACCTTTAATCCTGATGGCACGGCGGCTTTGTAGACCTCACCCACACTGCAGAGATAGTAGTCGGAAATCCAGTTCCAAAACTTCAGCTGCGGATGACGCACTATTGGGTTAGCATCAAGCACTGTCATTATCTCCTTCACCTCATAACCGGCAGGGCGATTACTGTGAACAAGTTCGACTACGCCTGTGTAGTAGTTTTTCTTACCAAATTGCACAAGCACACGACTGCCAACCTCTATCTGCTCCTCAATCATGTCGGGAATCAGATAGGTAAAAGAGCCAAGAATAGGCAAAGGCAATATGACGTCAGCAAACCTCGCCATAGCTCAGAGCGACATTTTTCGTGATGATTAGAATAGATAAGTTAGATTGACTCTCCAACCTTGAGAACGCGATGTAAGGTCCTCAAGTTTGATGGTCTGCGTCTCGTAGGTCATACCCCAATAGTAGCCTGCTGAGATCTGGAGATGCTCAAACAATTCTGCACCAACACCGCATTGAAGCATCACTGAGCCACCTGTATATTCCAGCGCGTCAAGTGTGCTATGGCCGGCAATGATAGAAAACAACGGACCACCATAGACAAACGGAGCAATCTTGCGTTCAATGCCGTTAAGATTGGTGTATTTGAAACGCAAGTTGATAGGCAACTCGATAGTGTGCAAATAACTCTGCTCTATGCCATATCCATCGCTCGCCCACACTTTCTTATCTCCGAGATGGAGCTTCGAGCCATGCATATTGTAGTTTAGACCTAAATCAATACCAAAACCGATGCCGGGAAACATCAATTCGCCCATGATGCCGGCACCTCCACCGACTGAATGGTCGACATTAAAGAGAGCCTGCTTATAGGTATACTTTGAAATATTGACTCCGGCTGTCGGACCCCAACGGAATTCTGCTGATGCCGACAATGCTACTACTATTGCCACAAGGGCTAACAAATATCTTTTCATATCTTACAATCTTTTTTGCGACTACAAAAGTAACTCTAATTATTCAAATATGCAACCACTCTCCCACTTTCATTCACATCAGGACCACATTAAGGGTGCTTCTATCAACTCAAAAGCTTGGAAGTCGAAACCCGACAACCAAGCCTTTTAAGTATTTCGAAAGCCTACTTATTAGAAAAGATAAGCGGCCGAGATGGTCCAATAATTGTTGTGGGCCTTAATAGGCTCAGCATTGATGCCAAGCACCTCATACTTGTTGATTACGTTGTTGATACCGAAGCCATAGCTTGCACCCACTTGAAGGTGACTGAAGAGTTCGACACCAAGACCGACATTCCAAGCCACTTGACAAGTCTTCGCTTTGATATATTCAGAAATGTTTTTATCCAATTTGATGGCAAACGATGGACCTGTGAAGAGATAAGGCGACACAAGATTGCCTACGACAGGCAACGAGAATTTATACTTCAAGTTGACAGGAATTTCGAGGTAGTTCTTACCGATGACCTCGCCATCACCTTCTACGGCATAACCATTTATATTGAGTTCAGGAGCTGAATTCATGCGAGTGTACATCAACGATGCATCTAAACCCAATCCGATAACCGGGATGGTGAATTCGGTCATAACACCGGCAGTATAACCTGTGCCATTAGAACCATCAAATGTATTAGCCACATTCTTGAAATCAATCTTATTGAGATTCAGACCTGCCTTAATACCAAAGCGAAACTGAGCATTACATGCTCCGATGCCCAATAGAGCAATCAACATTGTGAGTAAAAATTTCTTTGTCATTGTCGTTTAGATTATGTTTGTATTTTAGTTATTGACTGCAAATATACTACAAATTATCTAAATGGAAACACTCAATAAGCCAATTAGTTCAGTTTTACACTAAATTAGCAATATTTTGTCACCAATCTGTCCTATTTAGGATAAAAATGGCACAATACGACCACAAATACTTCGGTCATCATAAATGATTAAGCGAAGACAAGCAATTACTCGGACTCTATATGGCGGGCATCGACAGAGTTTGAAAAAGAAAAAAGGGAGATAACCGTCACGGCTACTCCCAGTTTATAAGTTAACAGGTAAAAAATCTTAAGGTAAAAAGATTGTTTGTGTCACAAAGGTAGAGATTATTTTTAACCTCACCAAATATTTTATCGGCAAATACCGAAAACATGTTTTATAACATATTTTCAGGCTCGTATTTGCATAGTTTTAACTCATTTCCATCGAAAACAGCATAACTGAACATTGATATCCACTCACCTAAAATGACGGCTTGTGCCCCTTGACTCAGTTGCTCTTTGACCAAGACATGACGATGACCAAACACATAATAGTCTATGTCCGTATGCGACTGCGCGTGAGTCTCTGCAAATTGCATCAATGGCTCTTTGTCCTTACCCTGATAAGGTGGCGTCACAATATCCTTGTGTCGACTCGACTTGCTCCACCCTAACGCAAATGGTATCGTCCAGCGAGGGTGAATTGAGGCATATAGCTGTTGGCAAAGTCGATTGCGGAATACGCTGCGTATTATTCTGAACGACAATGGTCGCTCACCCACATTGTCGCCATGCGACAGATAGAACGACTTACCCATAATCTGCTTTACGAATGAGCCATCGACTACTTTGACTCCCAACTCGCCAGGCAAGTAATCAAATATCCAAATGTCGTGATTGCCTATCAACCAAGTGATAGCGATACCCTTGTCGGACAATTCAGCGAGCTTGCCAAAAAATCTAACATAGCCACGAGGAACAGCATAACGATACTCAAACCAATAGTCCAACACATCACCCAGCAAATATATCTCAGCAGCATCTTCCTTGATGGAGTCAAGAAAGGCAACGACTCGCTGCTCTGCTCGACGAGGATTGTTAAAGTAGCTCGCACCGAGATGAAGGTCGCTGATGAAATATGCTTTAGATGGATTGTGAGCCATGTGGTAATAGAGAAATGATGTATCGGTTGGCAATGTGTATGATTAGAGATAACCCAACTCGAGCTTAGCCTCTTCGCTCATCATGTCTTGATCCCAAATGGGCTCAAACACAAGTTGCAAGTCGACTGACTTAGGACCGTCGATGCTGACAAGCTTCTGACGCACATCTTCAAAGATAAAGTCTGCAGCCGGACAGTTAGGTGCAGTGAGAGTCATATCGACGTGAAGCACCTCTTTCTCAACTTCGTAATCTATTTTATAAATAAGACCCAAATCGTAGATATTGACAGGTATCTCCGGGTCGTACACAGTCTTCAGCATTTCGATTGCTGCTTGAGTGATTTCTTCTTCTGTCTTTTTCATAGTGCAAAATTAGCAGAAAATTCACAATCTACAATGCTAATGACTGACTAAAATTCACACAGAGTCGAAGTAAGTCGCTAAGTCAGGGATTAATTGTATTATAGCAGAATAGAAGTCGTCGATTTTAAACGCTATCAAACGACAGTCAATGACAGTCGACACCCATATATAGATTGAGAGCAGTTCTTCGCAGAACCGCTCTCAACTCTAAAACCAAAATAAGAAAAATTACTATTATTACATCACTTTATTTAATCATTACTTTCTTGGCAACTACGTTACCATCAACGAGAGCTCTTACAACGTAGATACCTGCAGGAAGCTCTGAAGTTGAGATTGAAGAAGCGTTCTTCGCAGCAGCAACCTTGATACCAGCGAAGCTGTAGATTTCAACGAAGTCGCATACGCTGTTGAAGTTCAATGCATCTTCAGCAGAGAAGATCTTGAATGCTTCTGTAGCAGTCACTGCTTCTACACCAACGCGTTCACCTTGGTAAGCAAACTTGATGTATGGGAATACATAAGTTGATGTATTCCAGTTGTCACCTTGTGTACCAGGTTTGTCTGTTGGGTCATGAGGAGTGCTCCAATTGTAGTAACCCATGTGACCGTATGTGATAGGGTCGCCATCTGGATCCAAATAACCTGTATCTTCTGGGAGGTGATTTTCATTGTAGCACATGTGCCACTTCACATTTTCGTAAGTCTTATTGTGAATCTTTTCGATGTCAACGAGGAGGTTCAAATCCTTGTTGTATTCGAAAGGAGTATCAAATTTGATTTCTACAATGTTTGTAATAGGATCTTCACCAGTCAAGTCGATAGTACCTTCAAATACTGTAGTAAGACCTTCAGATTGGAAGATGCAACCACCCAAATCTCTAACCAAGGCATCACCATCAGCAAACTTATTATTTGCTGCGCTTGAAATGTACCATGTATCAATGATACCACGAGCATCTGTATTCTTCAATCTGATAGATACTGGGATACCAGTCAAGATGTTTGCAGACATAGAAGCGCCATAGTGGAGACGGAGACCTGTAAGTGTGATATTGTTTTCAGTTTCGAGCTCATCAGGATAGAAGATGATTTGTGTGCGGCTACACTTACGGCTAAGGTCCATCAAACGATTGTCATAGAAATCTGTATCATCGTAACCGATAGTCAACCACTTGTCGCTACCTTCAGAAAGCACGCTTACAGCGAGGAATTCTGGAGTTACGTCGTCATCTTGGAAGTAGTCACCTGCAACAGATGCCTTACCATACAAACGCAAGTCTGCTTGCTCAGTTGGAGTCCATTCTACAGGAACGTCTACAGTTTCACCAGCTGCAATGCTTGCAACTTCAGTTTCAGCGTAAACCTTACCATTCTCGTCAACCAAAGATACAGTCACATCTGTAGCATCTTCAAGACCTTCAGCGCACACCTTGACGTTGATTGTAGCAGTTTCACCAAAATTGATTTCGGTTGGACCTGTGATAGCGAGAGCAGACACTTCTGTAGCGTCCATTTCGCGCAACAAGATATTGTTGATAATGATGAAGCCCATGTATGGTTCAGAAATCGCATGGAAAGCGAAGTAGTGAACACCATCTTCTTCAGCTACATATTGAACCTTAGTGTTGTACCACTTAGCACCCTTTGAGCCAGCAGGAAGGTTGTATTCAGCGATAGTTGTATTCAACGCTTCTACTGTAGCTTCACGACCTACAACTACGTTAAGAAGTTCGTATGTTTCGATGTAGTTAGAAGTGTAGTAAGAGAAGTTGAGTTCGTACTTCTGACCAGCAGCGAGTTCAACTGGAGGCAACACGAGGTAGTCATTAGCCTTGTAGTCCAAAGATGTGATATATTCGAAGCCCTTGTAACCTGATGTGTATTGCCATGTGTTGTAGTCTTTGTTGCCGTCGATAGCAGAAAGTTCGTCTGCGCTATCTTCGTCAGAGAGGTCGTTTTCGTATGGGAGTTCGTTAGCAGGACCGAAAGATACGCTGATTTCGATACCAGGACCTTCACCTACGCTTGTGCGTGGAACTACGCGATAGATATAGTTGTCATAACGATTAACCTTGTCAGAGAATGTAGTAGCAGAGATACCTTCAGCAGCCTTGTATGTACCACGATAAACGTCGTAAACAACAGCTGAAGCATCAAACCAACCTTGGTGGAGACCAGACTGAGGAGCAACCCATGTCAAAGTCACTTCTGCACCGTCAGGGTGAGCTTGGAGATTAACTACATAGTTAGGAGCATCTTCACCGATGTAAGCTTCTTGTTCTTTATAAAGACCGTCACCTGCCGCATTGTAAGCAACGAGCTTGTAAGTGTAGAGACCGTAACCGATAGAAGAGTCTGTATAAGTCATTGAACCGCCTACAGATGTAGTTTCGACAGTTGCAACGAGAGTATCATTGCGATAGATTTTCACACCTTGAATGTCTGTCAATTTATCGCCATTATAATTCTTAGAAGGGTTTTTCCATGTGATGATAGCATTATCAACGCCGTTTTCAGCTGATACTACGCTAAGGTCAGTCACCTGTGCAGGTGCTTCAGCAGCAGCAGTTTGGTAAGGGATAGTCAAACCAAGCATTTGGCTTTGACGAGTGAGGAAGTTCATATTAGAAAGCTGAGCACTCTTGATGTTAAGTTCAGCCATGAAAGGAGTAGCGTCCTTGTAACCCAACCACCAAAGTTTGTGAGTAGTGTGGTCGAATTCCATTGTTGACAAAGCATAGTTGAATGCTGCACCTTCTGGGACAGAAGCCACTTGAGTAGCCTTGAAGTTACCATCTGTCGCAGACATATCAGCCTTCATGAGGTTGGTTTTAGTCACGCGACCATCAGCATCACCTTCTTGAACAATACCATAGAGGAAACCGTCGTGAGCAGCCATGTTCAAGAAAAGTTGATCTACACGACCTACGAATGTTGGCTCAAGAGTCGATGGGTTGATTTCATAGATATTAACGCAACCATCGAGCCAGTTGCCTGAAGCATCGAATGCCAATTCCTTAGCATAAATTTTATTAGTAGTTGGGTCGTAAGTCAATTCGTTGAACAAGTGATTGTATTGACCTACGTGGAAATTTTCAGTAGAGAATTTCAACACCCATTCACCAGTGAGTTCGTCCAATTCAGCGAGACCGACTGGCATGAGTATTTCAGTCCAACCTGCTTCGCGGCTACCATACATTTGCATGATGTAAGCGATAGTCTTGCCGTTGGCATAAGTTGCAGCAGCGATACCATAGTCACCGGCTTGATCACCGAAATCGGCTACCAATTCGCGGTTAGATGGATCTTGCGCTTGAAAGTTGTACCAACCGTGGAGTGTGCCTGAAGAAGCATACACCTGGAATGCATAGACAGAAGCATCACCGTCATTGAGGTTGTCGGAAATAGCACGCATTGCGTCAGGAGCACCGACTTTGATGCGTTGGCCCACTTTTACAGCTTCGCGCTTAGGTGCTGGACCCAAGTCTTGCTGTGCGAATCTTGGCAACTGGAATGCTGCTTGTGATCCGATGGCAACGAGCATTAAAAATGCCCAGAAAGTAAAGATCTTTTTCATTATTACTTTATTTTAGTTAATTGAATATTATTCGATTTTTTCTTTAACTTTTCATCGTGTGGGTGACTAAACTGCACACTCCACAAATTTACGGGTGCAAATATAGATAGTTTTTTCTTATTATTTTTTGACCTATGTCAAAAAGCAATTTTCACTATTAAAATAGCTACATTTTATGGCATTTTAAGCACGCTAACGACTACAAAATGTGCTCCTTTCTATAAAGGAAACATCTATTAATTCCCGGATTTAGTTATCACTATTATTTGTGGAGGTTCCTAAAAAAGGAGAAGAGGCTGTCTAACAAGTCCGTTAGTCGGCCTCTATTTTTGTTGTACTGCAAAAAACAACGAAAAAAATAAGGCTTTCATGCTGATTTTCAGCGCGAAAGCCTTTGTCATGTCATGGATTTTTAGTAAATTTGTGTTG
>JAFYNZ010000047.1 GCA_017547845.1 Muribaculaceae bacterium | reverse complement strand
ATTGTTGTTGATGCCGGTAACACTAAATATGACTCACGAAATGGATGCAATGCTATTATCGAAACTGCTTCAAATACTCTTATCGCAGGCTGTCAAAACACTATAATCCCAAATAGCGTTACAAGTATTGGAGAATGGGCGTTCAATGGTCGCACAAGCTTGACCGGTATTGAAATCCCTAATAGCGTCACAAGTATTGGAAACCATGCGTTCGAGTATTGCTCAAGCTTGGCAAGCATTGAAATCCCTAATAGCGTAACAAGTATTGGAGACTATGCGTTCGGTGATTGCTCAAGCTTGACAAGCATTGAAATCGGTAATAGCGTCAGAAGTATTGGAGACTATGCGTTCGGTGATTGCACAAGTTTGACCAGCATAGAAATCCCTAATAGCGTAACAAGTATTGGAGACGAGGCGTTCTATTATTGCACAAGCTTGAAAAGCATTCAAATCCCTAATAGTGTAACCAATATTGGAGATTACGCGTTTTATTGTTGCACAAGTTTGACAAGTGTAGAAATCCCTAATAGCGTAACAAGTATTGGAGACTATGCGTTCGGTGATTGCACAAGTTTGACCAGCATAGAAATCCCTAATAGCGTCACAAGTATTGGAGAGAGTGCGTTTTCTTGGTGCTCAAGCTTGACAAGCATTGAAATCCCTAATAGCGTCACAAGTATTGGAGAATGGGCATTCTATTATTGCTCAAGCTTGACAAGCATTGTTGTTGATGCCGGTAACACTAAATATGACTCACGAAATGGATGCAATGCTATTATCGAAACTGCTTCAAATACTCTTATCGCAGGCTGTCAAAACACTATAATCCCTAATAGCGTCACAAGTATTGGAAACCATGCGTTCGAGTATTGCTCAGGCTTGATAAGCATTGAAATACCTAATAGCGTCACAAGTATTGGATACGCTGCGTTCAATTGGTGCGAAAGTTTGATAAGCATTGTTGTTGATTCCGGTAATACTAAATATGATTCACGAAATGGATGCAATGCTATTATCGAAACTGCTTCAAACACTCTTATCGCAGGCTGTCAAAACACTATAATCCCCAATAGCGTCACAAGTATTGGAGACGGGGCGTTCAATGGTCACACAAGCTTGACCGGTATTGAAATTCCTAATAGCGTCACATGGATTGGATACGCTGCGTTCCATTATTGCTCAAGATTGACAAGCATTGAAATCCCTAATAGCGTCACAAGTATTGGAAACTTTGCGTTCTTTGGTTGCGATTGCTTGACCAAAATCACTTGTTGGGCAACAACTCCTCCAACGATAGACTCTGAAACATTCTCAAATTATTCTGCCGATTTATATGTGCCTGTAGGTTGTAAATCAGCTTATCAATACGCAAATTATTGGAAAAACTTTAATATTATCATTGATACTCTTGATAACCCTATTACGCTTAATGATAATGATGTAACTGTTGCTTCTATCGGCGACTACATCGTAGTGAAGAATGCAACGGTGGGTAGTGTAGCACATGTATATACAGCTGATGGCGCTATGATTGCTTCTGAAGAAGCGACAGATGGAAGCGTAGTTGTCGAAGCACCGGTGAAGGGCGTCTATGTTGTCAAAGTAGGAAAGCAGACGGTGAAGGTAATTATCTAATCGTAGTCTTAGACAATATTTGATTATCACATATCTTAGCGAAAGCCATCGGGAGCAGTTCTCGGTGGCTTTCGGTTTTTCTCGGATAATGTGTCATATCACGAGCATACACTCCTTGCACTAACTTTGGATAAGTTCGGCTGCATTCGGCACCCGCAGGGCGTGAGCCATTATGCGACTTGTGCTACCGAAACGACAGCTCGATACTTAAATCTGCGATTTCGTTTGGTGTTCTGCACTCGTTTGCTTAACTTTACATAAGTTTGGCTGCACTCGGCATAGTCAAAATCTAAAAACTGCGTTTTTTATTTTGCTCTCTGCTCTCGTTTGCTTAACTTTGCAAGGTTTTAGCAATCACCGAGTTTAGTAACGAAAATATTAATTAACTTTATAATTTAGCTTAAATGATGAAATCTTACTTTGCAACGCTGCTGATGGTGTTGGCTGTGGCTTTGGGTGTCGATGCTCAAATCGTCACTTCCGAACCTTCTCCACTGCAGCAAAACAGCGAAAACGTGGTCATCTATTACCACTGCGATCAAGGTAACAAGAAGTTGATCAACCAGCCTGCGAGCTCTCCTATCTATGCTCACACAGGGGTGATTACAAACAAGAGTACTTCCGGTAGCGACTGGAAACATGCTCCTAATTGGAAGGACAATTCGGCTAAGTATAAGCTCGAGTATGTCAGCACCAATCTTTGGAAGCTCAATATCGGCAATATCGCTGAGTATTACCAGCTCGAGGAGGGCGAAGTGGTGAAGCAACTCGCTTTCGTTTTCCGTGATGCTACTGCTTCTAAGGAGGGCAAGACTGCCGAGGGAGGCGATATCTTCCTCGATGTGTTCCAAGAAGGTCTTCACGTCAGCCTCACTGCCGATATCGATGGATATGTGATTAAAGAGGGCAAAACTTCGGTCACTTTCACTGCTGCCGCGACCTCTGCCGCATCACTCAGCATCTCTGTCAATGGCGCTGTGATGGCTTCACAAGACAATGCTACAACTTTGAGTTATACTCACAATTTCTCTGAACACGGCAACTACACTGTCGCTGCCAAGGCCACAGCCGGTGGTCAAGAAGCGACCGATGAGGCTGTGTTCTGCTATCCGACTGCTTCTGTAGCCAAGAACTATCCGGGCGGTGTGCCTAAGATGGGTGCTGTCAAGAATGCCGACGGCTCGGTTGTGTTCTGTCTCGCCGCTCCTCAGAAGACAAGTGCTATCCTCGTGCCATCGTGGGACAACTATAATGTCATGAACCACAATGTCATGAACTATCAGGACTACAACGGCAATCGCTATTTCTGGGTGAAGGTAGAAGGTCTCGAAGCCGGTAAGCAATATCCTTACTATTATCTCGTCGATGGTCAGTACAAGGTGGGCGACCCTTACGCTAAGCTTATCCTCGACCCTTACAACGATAAGTATATCTCTGAAAGCGTTTACCCTGACTTGATCCCTTATCCTACAGAGCTGGGCAATGTGATGCTTGCTGTCTATGACGACGATATCAACGACTACGACTGGGAAGAGACCGACTTCAAGGGTGTCGACAAGTCTGACCTCATCATCTACGAAATGCTTTTCCGTGACTTCACCGGCACTGAAGGCAAAGCCAACTCTGACGGCACTATCCGTGAAGCAATGAAGAAAATCCCTTACATCAAGAGTCTCGGCGTAAATGCTGTAGAATTGATGCCTATCATGGAATTTAACGGCAATAACTCTTGGGGTTACAACACCAACTTCTACTTCGCTCCCGACAAGGCCTATGGTACGCCTGACGACTACAAGGCATTCATCGACGCTTGCCACAAAGAGGGCATCGCAGTGATTCTCGACATCGTGTTCAACCAGTCAGACGGCCTCCACCCATGGTATCAACTCTACCCTGTCGCTTCCAACCCATTCTACAACGCTTCAGCCCCTCACGACTATAGCGTGCTCAACGACTGGAAGCAAGACAACGCCCTTGTGCAGCAACAGTTTAAGGACTGCTTGAAATACTGGTTGAAAGAATACAAAGTCGATGGTTTCCGCTTCGACCTCGTCAAAGGTCTCGGCGACAACGGCAGCTACAGCTCAGGCACTGAAGCCTACAACCAAAGCCGTATCGACCGCATGAAGTCTTTCCACGCAGCAATGAACGAGGTCAACCCTGATGCTTACTTCATCAACGAGCACCTCGCAGGCTCTTCTGAAGAAAACGAGATGGCAAAAGATGGCGAGATGAACTGGGCTAACGTCAACCACTCGGCAGCTCAATTCGCTATGGGTCACTCTTCCGACTCCAACCTCAACCGCTTCTACGCTGTCAACGACTCACGCACATGGGGCAGCACCGTATCCTACTGCGAAAGTCACGATGAAGAACGCATGGCCTACAAGATTAAGCAATGGGGTGCTACCGGCGTTAAGGGCAATCACTCTGTCTCAATGCGTCGTCTCGCAGCCACTGCCGCTCAGATGATTCTCGCTCCGGGCGCTCACATGATCTGGCAATTCCAAGAACTCGGCAACGACCAGACGACTAAGAAAAGCGACGGTGGCAACAACACCGACCCTAAGATTGTCAACTGGAGCTACCTCGAAGACGACGACCGCAAGGGACTCTACAACAGCTATCGCGAACTCTGCTACCTCCGTAACGAGCACGCAGAAATCTTCGGCAAAGATGCAAGCTTCTCTATGAGCTGCGGCACATCCAACTGGGCTGAAGGTCGCTTCATCTACGCAAGCAAAGGCGACAAGGAACTCATCTGCGTCGTCAACCCTAACATCACAGGCTCAAAGACATTCAACGTCACCTTCAAGTCAAACGACAATGCCAACTACAAGATTGCATCACAGACCTACAACACCGCGCCATCATTTGACGCCGCAGCAGGTACTGTGACCGTGCCATCAAACGGCTATGTCGTAATCGTACGCCAAAATATGTCGGGCATCGACGGCGTAGCAACAGATGCTGTCAAGACAGAAGTTTACGCTGTAGGCAACCAAATTATCATCAACGGCGACTACCGCAACGCAGAAGTCTACAACACTGCCGGACTTCGTTTCGATTCACTCACAGTGCCGGCCGGCATCTACATCGTCAGAGTCGACGGCCAGACCTTCAAAGTCGCAGTACGCTAATATTTTGCACAAAATAGCCAAGGACAACTCTGAGGTTCATTTGCATACCTCAAGTCATTGAAGACTTCACCATAAAAGGGTCGGCATCGGTTGCCGACCCTTTCTACATCTCCTTGATTTATCCACGGAAAGAGCAATTCGTGGGGGAACTATTGCTGTTAGGTCATTATTTTGTAGTAACTTTGCAGTCTTAAAGCAACTTCTATTAGTTCTATTGACCTTTCGTGGTGAAACGATGGCTGATGTATACACGGCCCTATCGCCTCAAAGATACCACGCAATAGGCTTACTATCAGAATTTTAGATTACAACAAATATAAAACGATTTTACTTATGGATTTTCATTCTAAATTGGACTTCCACCCCGCATTGTTCGGGGCGTTGAAGGGTTATTCTTTCGACAAGTTTAAGCAGGATTTGATTGCCGGTATCGTGGTGGGTATCGTGGCACTTCCGCTTGCGATTGCGTTCGGTATCGCCAGCGGTGTAAGCCCTACGATAGGTCTTGTGACTGCGATTATCGGTGGTTTCTTGGTCTCTGCATTAGGTGGCAACACAGTGCAGATCGGTGGTCCGACCGGTGCATTCATTGTCATCGTCTACAACATTATCCAGCTCTATGGTCTCCAAGGTCTTGCCATTGCTACGTTTATGGCAGGGTGTATCTTGGTGCTGATGGGCGTATTCAAACTTGGTACGGTCATTAAGTTTATCCCTTACCCTATCGTGGTGGGCTTTACGGCCGGTATCGCATTGACAATTTTCTCGACTCAGATGGTCGACTTCTTCGGATTGAAGATTGACGGTGCAGTGCCAAGCGAGTTTATCAGCAAGTGGGGTGTCTACTTCCAAAACTTCCACACTATCCACTGGCCAACACTTCTGGTCGGCTTAGTGTCGCTTGCCATCATCATCTTCACGCCTAAGATTTCGAAGAAATTGCCGGGCGCATTGATAGCCATCATCATTGTGTCGGCAGTGGTGTGGGTATTGCGCGAATTCTGTGGTCTTGAAGGCATCGAGACTATCGGCGACCGCTTCGGCAACCTTCCGACTGATATCCCTCAGCCACATGAAATAGGCCTCAATATGCAGTCGATCAATCTCCTTCTCCCATCAGCATTTACTATCGCAATGCTCGGTGCTATCGAGTCATTGCTTAGTGCTACAGTGGCAGATGGTGTGACCGGCGGCAAGACCAATTCCAACACAGAGCTCATCGGTCAGGGTGTGGCCAACATCGTTGTGCCATTCTTCGGTGGTATCCCTGTGACAGGTGCTATTGCGCGTACGATGACCAACATCAGCAACGGTGGTCGCACACCGATCGCCGGTGTTATCCACGCCATCGTGTTGCTCGTCATCTTCCTCTTCGCGATGCCTCTCATCAACCTCGTGCCAATGTCATGTCTCGGCGCAGTGTTGATCATGGTATCCTACAATATGAGCGGCTGGCGCACCGTCAAAGCACTCTTCAAGAGCCCTAAGGCCGACATCTCAGTGCTTGTCGTGACATTCCTCTTGACAGTCATCTTCGACCTCACAATCGCTATCGAAATCGGTCTGCTCCTCGCAATCGTCCTCTTCTTGCGTCGCGTAATGGAGAACTCTACAGTGCGCGTTTATGGCGAAAAACTCGATGCTGCTGAAGGCACCGACCTCTCTACTCACGAAGTATTGAACGTCGAAAAAGGCGTATCAGTCTACGAAATCGACGGTCCGTTCTTCTTCGGTATCGCTACCAAATTTGACGAACTTATGCGTAGCAACATGAGCGAAAAACCTGTGGTGCGCATCATCCGCATGCGTAAAGTGCCTTTCATTGACTCAACAGGTCTTCACAACCTTGAACTCCTCATCGAGTCTTCACACAAAGAAGGCATCTTAGTTGTGCTTTCAGGTGTCAGCGACAGCGTGCGTGAGACACTCCACAAAGCCAACATCGACAGCCTTGTCGGCGCTGAGCACATCTGCGACCACATCTCAAAGGCCGTAATCGTAGCCAACGAGATTGCTCGCCGCTCTCACCAAGCGTAATACAGAATCAGACTCATAACATATGCAAGGATTGAGACCCCTCCCGGCCTCAATCCTTTCTTTTTTGCCACTGACAGATATCCCTATCATCTCCAAGACATCACAAGGCGACAAAGTAATTTATACGTATGAAGTGCTTGACATTATGGATAGATTATCGTAACTTTGCTACTCCTAACGTTATAAAGGCGATTTACTGAACTTCCGGCAAATCGTGAGAGTTACAGTGAGTTTCCTACAGATATTTATTTATTTATTAATTTTTTAAATTCTACAAATTTATGAGCACTATCAATCAGACGCCTTTATGGCTTAATCTTCGCACCGATTACATCGATGACAATTTAGAAAAACTTCAGTCTTATCTCAAAAATTACTCTTCGCCCCACCAGCGAGATGCTTTTTATGAGACTACTATTAATCTGCTGCATGAGCGCATCACCATGCTTCTCGACGAGCTGACTTCTCGCCCTATTTATGACGAAGATAGCAAGGACAAAGCGATCTTTGAGGCACAGTTGCTGGCTACTTATATCCTCACCGACCCTAACGCCCCGACCGCTCTTCCGGCTTATCTGGCTTTGATTAGAATTCTACACTCTTTACACCCCAATTATCAGACTCAATTATTAAGGATTGCCATGCAACGTCTTCGCCACTCAATGGTGACTTCATTAGGGTGGAATTGGAACGATTTAGCAACCATTGGCTCTGACCTCTTTGCTCACAAGGCCTCCACATTAGCACGTTTTTCTTTGCCTTTGGGCGATCCGCTTGTTTACACCCGACACGGCTCGGCTTATGTCACAAAAGACGGATTGTTTTTAACTCACGAAGATGATATCCAGCAAGTTATTAAGTATGGTGCCAGTTCCATTGACACCGGGTTGGGAGTCACACTTCGCACTTTATCCCAAAACAAGATTAAGCAGAGCTACGAATCTGATCTACTCAAGATTGAGGACTTTACCAAGGATTTCATCTACCAACAATATAAATTTAAAGGCACCTCAAAAAACCTCAAAAACTATCACATCGACTCCGATGTGGTGGTCAAAGTCGTGCGTTCGACCGAAGCCGGCATCTATGTCACAACCATCGACCCGGATTATAATCAGATAGTGGGCAAAATCACCTTCAAGAAGGAAAATCTTCTCTACCACTACACCAATCAATTTCATCAATATTTCCGCGAAGGCGACTACCTCGATGCGACTATCACCGACGTTGACAACCCGACATTCAACATCGAGCGACAACTTGTCACCCACTTTGTCGAGAGTGTGCGTCAAGAGGACGATGGCGAATACCCATTCCTCTGCAAGCTGATCGACAATAAAGCACCGACACATTTCGGCTGGCTCAGCAACTTTGGCGTAGCATTCAACACTCCTCGCCAAGAGGGTTATACTCATGGCGATTTTGCTCTCCTTGAGACCACTCGCTATCACGACGGGCAACAATATGGCCGCATCGACGCGCGTATCGTCGACCCAAGTGCCGACGTTTTTGACGAAAAAGAGGTGCGCGAAGAGTGTATCCGTGAGTTTGCCGAAAGTACATATGTACCCGACTATGCAATGGCCAAGGAGATTGACCCGACTTCGTTGCGTATCGTCTACCGTATACTTTTCAATCACCAAGCTCTTTCGAAGACCATCGATCGTCTGAAGGTGCTCGCCAACGCCAACGTGCTGGCAGAAATCGTCGGCGACGACATTTCGGCTTCCTACATACAATTTGCACGCACCTATCTCTTGACTCTTGTGCAATTTGTCAAAAACGAAGACATTCGCAACATCGAACTCCATCCGGAAGAAGAATACAAGAACGCCAAGTCGACTCTCATTCGTCTCTCGGTGATCGATTTGCTTAGAGAATATGGCAAAAAAGAGAACTCTCCCAAATTGGCCGACACGATTGCATCATTCAGCGAAAGCATTCCGATGCTCGCTCGCCTTGCACGCCTGATTCAGACTGCCAACTCTATGCAGGATATCCTCTCCGATCCGGCTCTCAACGTCATTAGACGCGAAATCATCAAGACCCTATCGATTGAGACCGAGCATGAAGCCGACCTCGAAGGCGACGACCGCATCTACCTCGGCGTCGAAAGTGGCACACAAGAATTTAAGACATCAATGGTCTACCCTCCCAACAATGGCATGCAACCCAACGAGACAACCCAAAGTCTCAACGTACTGAAAGGCGTCTGTGCATTCCTCAACTCGGCTGCCGGGGGTACGCTCTATCTCGGCGTCAACGACCAAGGCTATGTCACAGGTCTCAGCGACGACATGAGCTACCTTCATATGCAGTCGATCGACACCTATCAAAGATATATACAAGACAAAGCCAAGAACCATTTCGGCATCGACACCCTCCCTTACCTTCGTATCGAGCCCCTCTACGACAACGAGGTAGTGGCCATCCACATCACCCCTCACCCATATAAAATCGTAGAACTCAACGGCACGGCCTACATACGCCTCAACTCCGAATCTCGCGCAATGCACGACGATATGCGACAACAGATTCTCGCTCGCAAGATATTCAAGGACAAAGACAAAACGTCCAACATCTCCGACCTGCAGAACGCTATCGACCAGAAGAAAGTAGTCATTCTCCATAACTACTCATCATCGCATAGCGGCGATATAGAAGACCGTCGAGTCGAAGCCTACGACATTCGCCCCGACGACGGCGTCATCATCGCATTCGACATCGATAAGCAGAAGCCACTCGTATTCAGCATCGGACGCATCGGATATGTCGAAATCACCGACAAATCATGGAGCTATACAGCCCAACATCGACAGATTCAACTCGATGTCTTCCGAATGTCGGGCAGCAAAAAGATAGCCGTATCGTTAGAACTCGACTTGCTTGCTAAAAACTTATTGGTGGAAGAATACCCTGCGGCAAAAAACTTTATCAAGCCCCACAAAGGCGACAACGACGTATGGTACTTCGACACAGAAGTTCAGAGCATTGAGGGAGTCGGCCGATTCTTCATCGGACTTGCCAACCACATTCGCATCGTCAACTCACCCGAACTCCGCCAATACGTTGCCAACTTCACCAAACGCCACCTCACCGAAGTCTAACCCCTCCGCTTGAAAATGCGTATCAATGTAATGTTTTTCGGTCGGAAAAATGTATTGAGATGCGTTACATTCGTTTGGGAAAGTGTATTGAATTTAGGATTATTAGGTCAAAAAAGTGTATCGAAATATTGTTTATTCGGTCGGAAAAGTGTTCCGAAGTAGCCAACGATATGCAACTCTGTACCGAAATATCGCTAAAGGTCCCAAGATGACAAAGGGTCGGCGTGGATGCCGACCCTTTGATGTGTAAATGATTCAAAAATATTGTTGTTGGCCACTACGACCATCCGTGGACACTCTTGTGTCGCTCTCTGTCTGCGATCTGACGGATGCGTGGCTGTTTATATGCGTTGATTAGAGTGCAAGACGGTAGATCTCCGCACAATCTTCCATCGACAATGGCACATAGAAGCCGAGCGTGTCGCCCATGTTGCCGTTCAACGACTTGACAAGTGCTTCGATATCAGGATTTTCCACACCTGTAAGTTCTCGCATTGATGTTGTGAGGTCGATGCTGTGGTAGAACGCCTTGAGTGCTTCGATACCTTCTGCGATTACCATCTCGTCGCTCTTGCCTTCAGCCTCGATGCCCATCACTTTGACAGCAAACTCTCTGACTTTGTGAGGATTCTTCTTTGCAACAAATGTCATCCAAGCCGGTACCATTACTGCCAAACCTGCTCCGTGGGCAACGTCATAAAGTGCTGAAATCTCATGCTCAAGACGGTGAGACGACCAGTCTTCCACCTTACCATTACCACAAAGACCATTGTGGGCCAACGTACCTGCCCACATCACATTGGCGCGAGCATCGTAGTCGTTAGGATTTTCTTTGAGACGGAGAGCATTTTGCATCACATTGCGCATGATAGTCTCAGCGATGCCATCTGTCAAATCCACGCCTGTGGTATTAGAGAAGTAGCGTTCTTGAATGTGGCAAATCATGTCGACGATGCCACATGCTGTCTGAAACCAAGGAAGCGTGTAGGTCAATTCCGGATTCATCACCGCAAAACGAGGACGGAGCATCATCGGATAGCGCACGCTAATCTTGTGCATACCATCGAGCTTCGTAATCACCGAGTTGCCGCTACCTTCGCTACCTGCAGCAGGGATAGTCAACACCACACCGACAGGCAATGAAGCCGTAGGCACGCCCTTCTTGCTATAAAAATCCCAGAAATCGCCATCGTAAGGCACGCCGATAGCGATACCCTTGGCAGTGTCAATCACAGAGCCACCGCCGACAGCAAGGATGAAGTCGACACCCTCCTTGCGAGCGATTTCGATACCCTCATAGACACGATCGTCAGTCGGATTCGGACGTATACCGCTCAATTCGCAGTAAGTGATACCCTCTGCATCGAGCGAAGCTTTAACTGTATCGAGCAAACCGCTACGCACCACAGAGCCACCACCATAGACCACCAACACACGACGGCCGCCATAGCGTTTCACCAACTCACCTGTCTGCGACTGAGTGTCGCGACCAAACACGAATTCTGTAGGCGAATAGAATACAAAATTTTCCATGCTTTTTAAATCAGAGTTTAGCGAGTGATTACTTGAAATTTTGATTGATAGCGTTGGCAATCTGCTTCATCTTCTCAGCGTCAGGATCCGAAATCTTATTGCGGAAATCCATATCACTCTCAGCCTTGATAGGCACCAAATGAATGTGAGCGTGAGGCACCTCAAGACCGATGACAGTCATCGCCATCTTCTTGCAAGGGAGAGTCTCCTTGATAGCCGCAGCGACACGCTTAGCAAACACAGTCATCGCAGCAAGTTCCTCATCGCTGAGGTCGAAGATATAGTCCACCTCGCGCTTAGGCACCACAAGAGTGTGACCCCAATTGACTGGATTGATATCGAGAAAAGCAAAGAAATCCTCATTCTCAGCCACCTTGTAGCAAGGGATTTCGCCATTGATAATTCTGCTGAAGATAGTCATAATCAGAAAACAAATTAACCGATTTCGATTTTGATAATCTCAAACTTCATAGTGCCGGCAGGAGCCTTCACCTCAACAATTTCGCCCACCTTATGGCCCATAAGACCTTGAGCAATAGGAGTATTGGAAGCGATCTTGTGTTCGCGGAGATTAGCCTCATTTTCAGTTACGATAGTGTAAGCCATAGTCATGCCGTTAGCCACATTCTTGATAGTGACCTTATTGAGAAGTTGCACCTCTTCAGTATTAAGATTGCTATCGTCGATGATACGAGCGCTTGCGATAAGCTCCTTAATCTTAGCGATTTTCATTTCAAGCATGCCCTGAGCCTCCTTCGCTGCGTCATACTCAGCATTTTCCGACAAGTCACCCTTATCGCGAGCCTCAGCGATAGCTTGCTTCACTGCAGGACGCTGAGCTTCGAGTTCAGCGAGTTCCTCCATCTTCTTGTTATACCCTTCTTGGGTAAGATAAGTTGCCATGTTTTTATGTATTAGTATTTATTAAACAATAAAAATTAAAGAATCTTCACCTTTCGGAAAGACCCTTCAACACTGACACAAACGTGTCTGAACGCCATATGTTCTAAAAATCGACTGCAAAGTTACTAAAAAATTCCCAATCCACCAAAATCCCGACACACTATACCTCGAACGCAGATTAAACAAGCAAGTGCGAAATTAATTAAAATGACTGAAGAAAGCACACTTTGGATTATTAAAATTTAATTTTTTACGAGGTCGATTGTTTAATTTCTTTTGAATTGCGAATAATTCATGAGGGCTAATATCGT
>JAFYNZ010000046.1 GCA_017547845.1 Muribaculaceae bacterium | reverse complement strand
GGTGGGGAATATGCGACTGGTGCAACGAGTGTGTAGGTTCACACGGTTATTATGTTGCAGTTCTCAATACCGTGATGTGCGAGAAGTGCTACAAAGAGTGGTACGATCATGCTACATACTATCCCGAGGACAAACGAATTGAAGATGGGCATTTCGCCTATATGAAGAATATTCTAAATCTATAACTATGGCAACAAAAAAGTGTGCTGTATGCGGTAAGGAAAAACAGCTTTCAGAAATGAGCAAATCATATCCTACACGCTGCAAGGAGTGTGTAGCTGAATATACACGATTGGTTCGCCAAAGAGTAAAGAATCAGCAGGAAGAGACACTGGCTCCAGCAGAACCACACATCGACTGGGAACAAAGGCGATACGAAATAGCCAAAGCTATTTATCCTGAAATCATAAAAGCGACACATCCACGAGATGCAGAGAGGGTTGGAAATACAACTGTATTATTTGCTGATGTATTGATAAAGGCACTGAAAGGAGAACCCGAGCAAGAAAAGATGGGAAAGATGTAATGTTTATCAAGAAAGGAGGTAACCAATGACGCACAAAGATTTATTCGATGCTTATCACGAGTATTGCAAAACAGTAACACTAAAGATTAGCGACCTATCCGTGGGGGATTGGGTGAAAGTAAAGGATGATACATACAAGGTAATGGGCATAACGATGTTTGCCGAGCTTGACCTATGCAACTCAAGCGTGGCTTACCGAGAAACCCTCGATAACATCGAGCCTGTCCCCATCACCGCAGAGATACTGGAGAAGAATGGTTTTGAGAAGACTGCGATAGGCGACATATATCGACACGAGTCTGATATCGAGGTCACATTGTATGGCGATGGTTGGTGGCATACTGTCAGTTTAGATGAATACTCATTGCACAAAATAAACGGAGTGCATCAGCTACAACATCTGCTTCGTCTGTATGGAGAGTATAGGGAAGTTAACTTATAAGTGAATTATGGCAGGGTACACAAACGGCGGTATGCCAGCAGAGTATATCTACATCAACTGCACCATCGAGCAGATAATGGAAATGTTTAACAAAATCAAGAAATAGCATGAACGCAATCATCATGACGGAGGAGTACTGGGCACATTCTCCGTTCTCTATTGCCCGATACTATGGCACTATCAAGGTGGGCGAGAAGCAATACACGCTCGTGAACAAGGATGGTCTCACGATCTTTGAGCTTAGCCACCCTACGAGCAAGCACTATGTGGGCGATGACAACATGGCGATACCTCCAGGAGAGCCAGCCGACCTTGTTCTCAACGAGTGGATTCCGATATATCGACACCTGGGCAGAGCCAAGACAATCGAACTGGTGCAACAGAATGTATCGCTGGGAGAGGCATTACTACTCATCCCAGAGGCGATGAGACCGAAGCAGAAACAGCCAAGAAAACGCAATCAAACCAAATAAAAACAATCAAACTATGGAATTAAACAAACTACGAGACAAGGCACACGCCATTGCTCTTGAGCATGGTTTTTACGAGGAGACACACGCAGATGAGCACTACCTATGCCTCATTGTATCAGAACTCATGGAGGCTGTAGAAGCCGACCGCAAGGGCCACAATGCCGACTGGGAGGCGTTCATGAAGTATGAGGAGCGTGTCAGCTTCGAGGAGAACTTCAAGCGACACGTCAAGGACAGCGTGGGCGATGAGCTTGCAGATGCTTGTATTCGCATCTTTGACTACGCAGGATATCAGAATATAGACCTTGAGCAAGATGTCGAGAAATCGCCTATTACCATGGTTTACGACCGCTTTACCGTGGCAGCCTTCGGGGTAACAATAATTCTGGCATATGAGCCAGGCCCCGAGAATGTTATTCACGCTCTTGAGGCCATCTTCGCCATTGCAGAGAAAATGGACATCGACATTGAGCAACACATCAAGCTCAAGATGAAGTATAACGCCTTAAGACCATATCGCAATGGAAAGAGATATTAAGTTTCGAGGTAGAACGAGGCGTGGTCAGTGGGTAGTGGGCAATCTCATCAAGGTAAAGGGTAGACGTGAGACCTTTATCGGCGAGAGCTTCACACCCACAGCCTCGCAAGCTCACATCGTAGAACCTGGTACCATTGGGCAGTACACTGGTCTCAAAGATAAGAACGGCACGGAGATATACGAGGGCGACATCCTCCGCAGTGAAGACTACCCATTCTCTGACAATGAGGTCAAGGACAACTACTATGCAGTCGTAGATTGGTCGTATGACTCCGCTTCGTTCTACATGACCACAATCAAGAATCCGAGGTCCTCTGTGCGTGGAGCGAGTGCTGGCAACTGCGAGCTTATGGATGTCGAGGAGATGGAGGCATTCGAGGTGATAGGCAACATTCACGACAACCAGGAGCTGTTCAGATGCGATAAGTATGCGAATTAGGGCTAAGACTGTCGTACTGATACTCGCAAGGACATTCTCCAGGAGGCATCGCAAAGCGGGGCAAGAGACACGCTTCGCAGAGAGCGTCACCCAGGGAACAAAGCTACACACCATACGGAGTGACTATGACGGATGGAGTCACAACATCGACAAGGTTCGCAACAGCAACTTCTTCCTCTCGCTCCGCCAGTGGCAAGGAGAGCCCTTTCGTAGCAAACATATCGAGGTCAAGGAGCTAAAGACAACGGTAGGCTACGAGCGTATAATCCTGGAGTGCGACCCTGAGACAAGGGTACTCACAGCAACGATAAACGGCACTCCCTATCACGACATCGAGCTATTGGCACACAACGAGGGCTTGACGTATGATGACTTCGTAGACTGGTTCTTCGGGCAAGGTATATACAGAACACGATTCAAGGGCATTATCGTACATTTCACAGACTTCCGCTATAATAGTAATTTATTATTACTAAAGTGAGTAAGAAGTAGTAATTAGAATGTTATTACTAAACATACGGGCAAAGTAAACGAAACACAAAGAAAGACAATTATGTTGAACAAAGCACAAGTTATCGGAAACCTGGGTGTAGACCCACGAGTAAGCGTCGTAGGAAACACGCAGACAAAGGTCGCTACGTTCACCGTGGCAACGACAGATAGAGGCTACACAACGCAAGCTGGCGTACAAGTGCCAGAGAAGACAGAGTGGCACAACATCGTATGCTTCTACAAACTTGCAGACATCGCAGAGAAGTTCCTCAAGAAAGGTTCAAAAGTGTTCATCGAGGGCAAGATGAGAACACGCAGCTATGACGACAAACAAGGCATCAAGCGTTACGTCATGGAGATTAACGCAGAGACAATCGAGATGCTCGAGCCTAAGCAGTCAGCACAGCCACAGCAGGAGCAAGCACCAGTGCCAGTGGTAGAGCCTACTCCAGAGCCTAACGAGGAAGACCTACCATTCTAACGAGGTATGAGACATATCGAAAGTCAGATACAACGTACTTGTAAGCGTTGGTTCGATTACCAGTATGGGCAGTTCTCGCCTCTCCTATTCGCTGTGCCTAATGGAGGACTACGAGGCAAGCGTGAAGCAGCCATAATGAAAGCCGAGGGCATGACAGCTGGTGTAGCTGATATGATACTCCTGGTATCTCGAAAGGGATATGGCTCTCTCTGCATCGAGTTCAAGACCGCAAAGGGTAGACAGACAGACACACAGAAAGAGTGGCAGAGAAACGCTGAGATACACGGAAACAAGTACGTTATCGTTCGAAGCTTCGACGACTTCGTGAAGGCTGTGACCGCTTATCTGGGCTAAACGCTCTTTTTTTTGACGCAAATATGTGCTTATTAGGCACTATTTACTATATTTGCAACGACATGACAAATGTTACTAACTAAAAATTCAATCATCAAATGGAAATTTTATCTCAGTTTGAGGGAATGATGCTCATCGGTGGCTTCTTCCTTGCAATGGTAGCACTTATCTTTATGCTACGAAAGAGAGAGCAGACCAAGGAGGAGTTCTTGGTCGCTAACAGACGAGCCCCCTGGCTTCTCGCAGCGTTCTCTATGGCTGCAACGTGGGTATGGGCTCCAGCTATGTTTACGGCAGCAGAGAAAGCCTACACCCAGGGATGGGTAGGCGTATTTTGGTTCGTTATACCGAACATTCTAACGCTCATCCTCTTTGCATTTTTCGCTAATAAGATGCGAAAGATTCGCCCCGAGGGCTGGACATTCTCTGATTACATCCGTGAGAAGTACAGCAACAGAGCACACAACATGTTCCTTATCGAGAGCTTCGGCTTGCAGACATGCTCACTCGCTGTTCAGCTCCTCGCTGGTGCAACAATCTTCCACAAGGTTACTGGTTTGCCCTTCTTTTGGACCACGATTATCCTTGCAGCTATTCCGTTGCTCTACTCACTCACACGAGGCATCCGTGGCAATATCGCTTCTGACTTCGTGAAGATGGGCTTTATCGTAGCGGTATTGTTGCTCGGCTTGCCTATCATGACATCGAACGCTGGTGTTGACACATTCTTCAACGGCTTGGGCGGTCTCACTGGTGACTTCGGCAACTTCTTCGACAAGACTGGTATCGCTGTGATGCTCTCATTCGGTATTCCTACCACTATCGGCTTGCTCTCTGGCACATTCGGTGACCAGATGTTCTGGCAGCGTGTCTTCGCTGTGAAGCCTAACCACGTGAAGCGTACAATGATTACCGCAGCTTGCATCTTCGGCATCGTGCCTATTGCGTTGTCATGCTTCGGCTTCTTCGCTGCTGGTGCTGAGCTCCCTATCGCTGACACACAGCTCGTGAACGTAAGTGCTGTTATCGCATTCACTCCTAAGTGGTTCTTGTACCTCTTCTTCTTGCTCATTCTCTCTGGTCTTATCTCAACCGTTGATAGCATCCTCTGTGCGGTATCATCAGTGGCTGGTCACGACGTTGTGAAGCGTCTTGAGGAGAGAAGCGGTCTCGAGCTTAACTCTGTGAAGGTAGCTCGTGCAGCAATGGTTCTCGTAGCTATTCTCGCTATCGGTATTGCCAACATCCCAGGCATCACCATTACTTACCTTTTCTTGTTCTATGGTACACTCCGAAGCTCTGTTATGCTCCCAACAATCTTCGCTATCAAGGGCTATAAGATGAGCGAGAGCGGTCTGTTCTATGGCATCCTCGCATCACTCGTTATCGGTCTGCCAATCTTCGCTATCGGCAACCTTAACGGCTGGGTGCCTATGATTGTGACTGGCTCACTACTCACTATCGGCTTGTCGGGTGCTATCTCTCTGCTTAAAAAGGATAAGACAATCGAGACTATCTAAACATTACGAAACACGCTTAAAACGCAAAAGAAACATGAAAAATCGCATTAAACTATCGCTGGTACTAACAGCACTTACGCTTCTGTTCGCTACGAACGCCAAAGCACAGATTTATGATGGTATCACACAGCCCACACGCTTCCGTGTGTGGACTCCAATCACTACCTCACTCGAAGACGGCAATACGACTATCGCCCCATTTGTAGGCTACAAGCAGAACGTGTGCGACTGGTTCTCGGTTACAGAGGTTATGCAGTACAACATCAATAAGGGAGCATTCATTCCCCAGGTGTGGCTCAACTTCAACGTGAAGAACAAGTTCTATGTTTTGTCTCGCTCAATCTACGATATCAAGGCGAACGAGTATAGACACACCCTCTCTGCTACTTACAAGCTCCCTCTCGGCTTTATGGTTGATACTACATGGGAGAATATGTTTGACGGCAAGAAGTTCTGTAATAGCGACAGATTGCAGTTCGTAGCTGGTTACGGCTACAAGTGGTTCGTGGCGAATATCGGCTACTCTGTCCGAAATAAGCCAGGTGTCGTTGCCAACGCACGATTTAAGTTCTCAGACAACAACTGGTTGCAGCTCAAATACGACCAAGGCACGAATAGTATCCAGGCAGGTCTCGCATTCCATTTCAACTAACTATGAAGCAAGTGTTAGGCAAGAAGCAGACATCCAGTAACGAGGACTTTGTCAAAGCCTGGCAGAACATCGAGCAACTGGTCTCTCTCGAAGAAGCAGAGAGACTGGTTGCTTCTACCGTTTCTGATATCAGGCAGAAGACAGCAGGACATAACGTAGCCTATGCCTGGAGCGGTGGCAAGGATAGCCTCGCTCTCCAGGTTGTATGCGAGAGAGCTGGCATCCGCCGTTGCGTATTCTGCACAGCCCCCGAACTCGAATATCCCGACTTTCTACGCTGGGCATACAGAAACCAACCCCAGGGCATGATGACCATCACGCTTGACAACCTTAACCTCAAGTGGCTTTCTGAGCATCAAGATATGCTCTTCCCCTCTGAGGCAAAGATGAGTTCCAAGTGGATGGAGAAGCTTCAATGGGCAGGACAGCGTGAGTATTGCAAGAGAACGGGCATCAACTTTCTGATTCTCGGCAGACGCTCCCAGGATGGCAACCATGTGGGCAGAGGTGGCTCGAACATATATGCTACTGGAGTCGGGCAGATACGCTATAATCCTATCGCTCACTGGAAGCACGAGGAGGTGATGGCTGTTATACACTACTTCTTGCACGACAATCTACCCTGGTCTCTATACGGCTCAACAGACGGCTGGACCAAAGGCACTGGCTTGTGGCCCGAGAGAGAATACTCATGGGCAGAGGTCTACGAAATAGACCCAAGCGTGGTGCAGACGGCAGCTCGACACATATCATCAGCACGAGAATTTCTAACATCAATAAACAAATAACACTATGGCAGTAAAGCACGAGACAAAGACAGTAGAGCTTGCAAAGCTCGTTCCCTATGAGAAGAACCCTAACGTTCACCCTATCGAGCAGATTAAGGCGATTGCTGACAGCATTGAGCGTTATGGTCAGTATTACCCTATCATCGTAGATGAGGATATGCGTATCCTCTGTGGTCACGGCAAGAAGCTCGCACTCGAGCACCTTGGTCGCAAGGAGGGCGAGGTTAAAATCTTGCGAGGCCTCACAGATAAGCAGAAGCTCAAGATTGTCATCGAGGACAACAAGATTCAGTCTATGAGCTATGTGGACTTCACGAAGATTGAGGACATCATCCGTGAGGTGGGCGAGGTCGATATCATCGGCTTCGGTGTTGACTACCTCGATGCTATCATCAACGAGAACGTCAAGGACAACATGGGCGTTGACTTCACACAGCCCGTAGAGCGTAAGTCGAACGAGAAGCAGGTGGCTGACATCCCCCAGGAGGTCCGTGAGGAGCAGGATGAGGAGCGTGAAGACATCGAGAGTGGTATGCAGACGGCACGCACTATGCTATGCCCACACTGCGGTAAGGAAATCTACATCTAAACAGAACAACTATGAGCAATACTAAGAACAAAGACCTATTCGCCCCACTGAAGAACTTGCAGTTCATCGACAGAGACCTGGTGAAGCCTAACGACTACAACCCTAACAAGGTCCTGGAGAAGAACCTCAAGCTCCTCATGGAGAGTATTCTGAATAACGGCTTCTGTTTCCCGATAGTAATCAGACCCGACTACACTATCATCGACGGCTTTCACCGCTGGTGCGTGAGTGGTCGTGAACCTCTGAAGACAATGCTGGGTAACAAGATACCAGTCGTTATCGTAGCCCACGAGAACGCCACAGATGACATGGCTGGTACGGTGACATTCAACCGTGCTCGAGGCACTCACTTGCTCGAGCCTATGGAGAACATCGTGAAGAAGCTCCTTGCAGAGGGCTTGACCGTGGATGAGATAAGCAAGAAGATAGGCATGAGCCGAGAGGAGATTTTCCGCCTCTCAAAGATTGACCGAGAGACATTCTTGAAGATGCTAACATCACGTGGTGAGCAGACATTTAGCGAGGCTCGCCGTGTTATTCGTGGATAGGAGGGCTGCCCATGATAACACGAGAGTTAGGCGTAAATGTCGTTCAAGCAGCGGAACGCAGAGTATATGAGGCGTTCCTTAACAACAAGACCGTATCGATGAGCTTTTCGGGAGGTAAGGATAGCATCTGTATGTCTGATATCGTAATCAAAACGATGCAGAAGTACGGCATATCCTTCTCCCGATTGATCGTGATATTCTTCGATGAGGAAGCAATCTATCCAGATGTCGAGAAAACCGCTCTTGAGTGGCGAAGCAAGTTCATGTCTCTGGGAGCTAAGTTCTACTGGTTCTGTCTCCCTATCAAGCACTACAACTGTTGCAACAAGCTCGCCAACGATGAGAGCTTCTTCTGCTGGGAGCCAGGCAAGGAGAGCGTATGGGTACGCCCCATGCCCAAGTTCGCCATCCGCAACCACAAGGACTTCGAGATGGGCATGAGCTATCAGAAGTTCGCACCAAGGCTATTCAAGAGCATCCCACAGATGGTGGGCTTGCGTATGTCAGAGTCGATACAGCGTCAGGCAGCGATATCAAGTTCAAAGAACAAGGGCCAGTACATCTATCCTATCTACGACTGGACAGACAACGATGTGTGGCTATACATCCAGCGTGCGAACCTACAGATACCTATGACCTACATCTACCTTTACAAGGTGGGTGTGCCATTGAACAAGCTCCGTCTATCGCAGTTCTTCAGCATCGACACCATCAAGAGCTTGCCCAAGGTCATGGAGTTCTACCCCGACCTATACGAGCGTGTCTTGAAGCGTGAGCCAAATGCAGACCTGGTGATGCTCTACTGGGATACTGATATGTTCCGCTCATCAAAGCAGGACCAGAAGTTCGAGACGGAGAAGGGCAAGGACTACAAAAAGATGTTCATTGAGGAGATGCGAAAGGCTGCACTTAGCCCCGATGACTACCCTGGATATAAGGATGTCAAGAAGCTATATGTGCGTGTAAACGAGGCTACGAGCAACAAGACCTATCAGCACATGTATCAGATGCTCATTGCTGGAGACCCCAAGAAACGCATCTATAGAGTGCTATTAGGCGACCTCTACAGAGACACAGAGAAACGAGATGGAGTAATCAAACGTAAGAAGTAGTATGGCAACACGAGAGGAGAAGATTGAGGAGAGAACGGCACAGAGCAAGGAGGAGCTACTCCAGGCACTGGCTAACACCAGTGGCATTATTGCGTCAGCGTGCAAGGCTGCAAACATATCACGCATGACGTTCTATCGCTGGTACAACGAGGACCCCGAATTCAAGGAGAAGGCAGACGACATCAAGGAGCTACAGAAAGACTTTGCCGAGAGCCTTATACTCAAGAAGATGAAAGAGGGCGACACCACAATGCTCATCTTCTATGCTAAGACACAGATGAAGGATAGAGGCTACACAGAACGCCAGGAGATTACTGGCAAGGATGGCGAGGCTCTAATCAAGAGCAACGAGATTGACATTGAGAAGCTTTCAGATGAGGAACGTGAGCTATTGCTCCGCCTCGGTCAAGAGGCACTTAACACCAAGGAATGATATCAAGGGTAGATTATACGACACTCGCATTGAGGGTGGTTGCTGACCAGTGTAGGAAGAGCTTCTTCTATTTTGTCCAGACCTTTTGGGATGTGATAATCAAGGAGGAGCCTACCTATAACTGGCATATTCCGTTTCTATGCGATGAATTGCAGAAGCTCTCTGTGTCCATTGTGGCACGAGAGCCAAAGCCGTATGACCTTATCGTGAACATTCCCCCTGGTACAACCAAGTCGACAATCGTGACTATCATGTGGCCAGTGTGGCTATGGACGCAAGACCCCTCGTTGCGAATAATCACGAACTCGTACTCTGGTGGTCTGTCTATCGAGCACGCCACAAAGAGCAAGGACATCATCCATTCTGATAAGTTCAGAGCCTTGTTCCCCAATATCCAAATCCGTAAGGATAAGTCGGGCAAACAAAACTATGAGAACACTGATACGGGCTACCGCTACGCCACATCTACTGGTGCCACGATCACTGGTTTTCACGCTCACGTAATCATCAATGATGACCCAGTGAACCCCAAGCAGGCAGAGTCTGAACAGCTCCGAACATCGGCAAATGAGCATACCAAGACGCTATCTTCTCGTAAGGTAGACAAGGCGAATACTCCAGTGGTTACGATTATGCAGCGTCTCCACGAGGAGGATGTCACGGGCTATACGCTCAAGAAGAAGGGCGAGAACATCCGCCATATATGTCTCCCAGCGGAGGACTGCGAGGATGTCAAGCCCATAGAGCTACGCAAGCACTATGTCGATGGTCTCCTTGACCCCAAGCGACTGAATAGAGCAGTACTGAATGAGGCAAAGGTAGACCTGGGCTCACGAGGATATGCTGGTCAGTATATGCAGATGCCCAGTGCTGCTGGTGGTAACATCATCAAGGAGGACTGGTTCAGACACATATCGTTCGCAGACTTTCGAGCACTACGCTACCGAGAGCCTATGCACTTCTTCCTCGACACGGCATACGATGAGAAGAAGAAGAAAACAGACAACGACCCTTCGGGTATCATCGCAGCGTGCAAAATCAAGAACAACATCTATATCACCCATGCAAAGAAGGTTTACAAGACATTCCCCGAACTGCTAAAGTTCCTCCCCGAGTACCTATACGCCAACGACTATGACGACCGCCAAAGTACGCTCCGTGTTGAGCCAAAGGCGAATGGTAAGAGCGTGGTACAGCAGCTCGAGGTGAGCACCAAGCTAAATGTGACATACACGCCGACACCTACCGATGCCAAGGATGTGCGACTACATGCTGTAGCTCCAAAGGTCGAATGTGGACGTGTGTTTCTCGTAGATGGTGAATGGAATGAGGAGTTCATCGACGAGGTATGTGGTTTCCCCACAAAGGTTCACGATGAGTATGTGGACCTTTTGGGCTATGCAATAAACTACTTTATGGATGATGATATAGACATCCCCGAGGATGTGGATGCTTTATTTTAACTAACACTTTTAGACAATGGGATTAATCAACATGATTACGAACTACCTCAATGCGGTAGTAGGCAGAAATCAAGAGTTCGAGGAGCTTATAGCAGCAAAGGACATCACACGAGTTAAGGAGCTGTTCTCCACACGTGAAGCCCTTGTCGCAGAAGCCATGAGGGAGTATGACCCTATGCAGCACGAGGTCATGCGTCGCCCCGACAAAATCATCAAGAACGCCAAAGGAGAACGCAGAGGCGTGGTCAAGCGATGGAGACTACCCATCAACTACCCTCAGTACATCAACGAAATTGCCGTGGTGTTCATCTATGGTCGACCTATCAAGTGGACTAATCAGAGCGAGGGCACAGACAATGCCTATCGTGCGTTCCAGGACCTCGTGAAGCGTACACGTTTCGACAGCAAGATACGCCAGTGCAAACGCCTCGCTGGTGCGGAGACACAGTCAGCCATGCTGTTCCGTGTGTTCCGCAACAACGAGAACCAGCCCGACTGCCAGATACGAGTTCTCGCAGCAAGCAAGGGCGATGAGATATACGCACGCTGGGATATGTACGAGAACCTCGTATCGTTCGCCTGGGGCTACCACGTCAAGGATAGCAGCACCGAGACATCGTACCATTTCGACATCTTCACCCCCGATGTCATCTATCGCTGTAAGCGTACTATCACTGGCTGGGAGGTTGAGACAGAGGACAACCCTATCGGCAAGATTCCAGTGATACTATTCCAGCAGGACAAGGAGTGGAAGGGCGTTGAGCCTCTCATCGAGCGTGAGGAGTATATCGGTTCAAAGACGGCAGACATCAACGACTACTTCGCAGACCCCCAGTTTGTCGTGAACGCAGATATAATCAAGAACCTTCCCGAGAAGGGCGATGAGAACAAGACACTCATCGTAAAGGGCCAGGATGATGCGACCAAGGCAGCACATTACCTAACCTGGGATAGTGCACCAGAGAGCAAACAGAAGGAGATTGAGTGGCTACAGAAGCATATTCTCACTAAGACCTTTACGCCCAATATCGACTTCGAGAGTATGAAGGGCTTGTCGAACGTATCGGGTAAGGCTCTCAAGCAGATGATGCTCCTGGCGGATATCAAGGCATCACGCCACAAGGAGACACACGATGAGCTCCTGGATCGTACTGGTAACCTCATGATATCGATTATCGGCAACGTGATGAACATCGCTCTCAAGGGCGAGTGCGACAAGCTCGTTATCGGTCATGAGTACCAGGAACCATTCGGTGAGGACATCAAGGAGGCTATCGAGAACATCGCCAAGGCTACAGACGCTGGTATGCTCTCAACAGAGGGTGCTATCGAGCTTAACCCTCTCGTTAAGGATAAGACCCAGGAGATGAACCGTATAACCAAGGAGGCAACAGAGGCAGCACAGCGACAGCGTGACATCTTCGGTGCAACACAAACCAGGGATGATGTTTTCGGAGGGGCTGAGTAATGGCTAAGACACAAGCAAAGAAGCAGAACAACACAGTAGACTGCAAGGACTGCAAGCACGCTTACGACTGGCACGAGAAAGGGGCAGATGGTCTCCCCTTTCTTTGCCGTTGTAGACTCCACACCAAACGTTCACGCTTCCTCACTCGAGACGGCTGTGAGCAGTTCGACAAAATCATGTAAACATGGCAAAGAAGAAGATTGACATAGACAAATACGCTTCGGGATTGTTCCCCAGAACGGAGGAATATGCCGACAAAGTACGCAGACATTACGCTTCGGCAGTGGATGAGCTGCTAAAATTGTCATCTAACGCCAAAATTAGCCCGAATGAGACGTTTTCTTTCGCTGATAATAAAAAGATATCAGACGGAGCTAACAATGTCTTACGGGGGCTGTATTCGGCTGTGTACAATGAAATCAAGGGTGGCGTTATGGCTGAGTGGGAATATGCGAACCTCTCGTGTGATGCGTTGATAGAGTCAATCTTCGGCAAAGGTGTGCTCCAGGACAACCATTTCGCACGCTGGTTCTCACGCAACCAGGAGGCTATGGATGCGTTCTTCGCTCGCAAGTCTGCCTATGGTGGCATGAACCTCTCACAGAAGGTGTGGCGATACACTGGCGACCTAAAGACCGAAATGGAGCTTGCTCTGTCCCTATCATTGGGGCAGGGCGATTCTGCTTCTACAGTATCGAGAGCCGTTCGCCAGTATCTCCAGGAGCCCGAGAAGCTATTTAGACGCATCAAGACGGGCGTGGATGCTGACGGCAACCCCCTATATAAGCTCTCGAAAGCTGCCAAGGCTTATCATCCAGGACAAGGCGTGTATCGCAGTAGCTACAAGAACGCTATGAGATTGGCTCGCACAGAGACCAACATGGCGTACCGCACAGCAGAGCAAGACCGATGGCAACGTATGGACTTTGTGGTAGGCTTTGAGGTTAAACGCTCTAAGCGAGGCTATAGCTGCTCCGTGTGTGATGCACTGAAAGGCAAGTATCCAAAAGACTTTGTGTTCAAGGGCTGGCATCCACAGTGCCGATGCTACGTTACGCCTATCCTCGCAACAGAGGATGAGTTCGTAGCTATGCAGGAGATGATACTCGCTGGCGATGACCCCACATATATTCGTAGCGAGAACACCATCCTCAGACCAAGCGACAGCTTCTACAAGTGGTGGGATGACAACAAGGGCAGAGTGGAAAGTGCTACAGCTATGCCATACTGGGTGCAGGACAACCAGGACTACATCAACGGCAAGCGTAAACAGCGAGTTCGCACAGCCGAGGAGCGTGAGGCTATCAGGCAGAAATGGGCGGAACGCTCTAAAAAGTATCGCAACATCACGACCATGGCTGGCAATGTCCTTAAAGTTGCCCAGGAATACCCCGAAATTGACATCTCACAGCTTCAATCGTTCGTTGACGGTAGGAACATTGCTTCAATGGATAAAGAGGCAAGGAGCGTCGCTAAACAGATTATGGAGGTACGCAAAGATGAGCAGATGCTATCCCAGCTCATCCCAGATGTACACGAGTGGAAGAAGCAGTTCTCATCTGCCGAGCTTCACGAGGTCTACGATGCCGTCGAGAAGAAACTGGCAGAGCTCGACAACACAGCTTTCGACAGTTTCAAGTACAAGTCAGTTCTGGAGCAAAAGAAGGCGTTGCTCGAAAAGGAAATCAAGTACGTCTCAGACCCGACCTATCTCAAGCCTCACAAGCTATACCCCACCTGGGAGGTATCGCAAGCTGCATATATCAGACAGCACGCCAAGGTTATTGATGCTATCGACTGGCAGAACATCGATGATGTACTCCAGGAGGCACTGACATTCGAGACAAAGAGTAAGCCATACCTCGCACTCATCGATGACTTGCAAGCCTCTATAGCTGCTGGAGACAAACTTAAGGCTCAGTCTGTAGTCGTAGATATGCAAGACAAGCGTGCAGCCCTTAAACGTGCTGCAGATGCCCGAGAAAGGCGAAAGTTCGGCAAGGGAGCAAAGGGTTTGTATGACGGAGGCGACCCATTCACCTCTGCCGAGCGTGCGAAGCTTGCTGATTATGAGAAGCAGATTATTGACGGCATCATGAATGGCAATGGAGCTGATGACTACCTAATCGAGAGATATCACGACTACACTCTTCAGCTTTCAGAGAAATACTACTCTAAGCAGATGTCGATATATAGCGACAGCGAGCGTAAGGCTATGAAGGATATGCTTGATAGGTATATAGCGAGACCATCAACGAACCCGAGCTATATTTGGGGTGCTGAACTGGGCGGTGTCTATAGTCCAGGTAGCTCAAAGGTTCGTGCATATATGCCAAAGCTCAACGGTCTCACAGAGGAAGAGGTGTCGGTTGTTAAGCGATTCACGAACGGTTCTACATTCAGCAACTGCTACAACCTAAGACACGAGTCTCAATACTGGAGGGATATATTCGACCGCAAGATGAGCCGTCTAACAAAGGCTCAGATTGCAGAGCAATGTGAGATTATCGAGGAGTGGTCGCAAGGTGCGAACTACACTATAGATAGAATGGTCCGCTATAATGGTGTTACATTCCGAGGTCTTAAAGGAGATGGTGGCCCAGAATTGCGTGACGCTCTGACCAAGGCTTACAACAGCAATAAGCCCTGGGTAAATAATGCCTCATGCTCAACGTCAATGAAGCACTCTGTGGCAAAGTCTTTCGATGGCGATACTATCTTGATAATTCACAACAAGACGGGTGCATACATACATGCTATCTCTGACTACTCATCAGAGTTCGAGATTATGACACTAAGAGGGGCAAAGTACAAAGTCCTTGCCCCTCCTAAATACATCGGTTCTCGCTACTATGTCGAGCTCGAAGAGATAATCTAATCGTTCAGCTTACTGCTCTTGACGGCTTGCTGGAACGTGCTACGCTTGATGCTTATATATTCACTGGACCACACACCGTGAGTGTATAGCTCTGTGGCACGCTCCAGCATTTCTGCTTTCGTAGTGTCGTAATGTCCTGGACCCTCCCAGTGAAGCTCCCGAATATAGGCCACCATGGTGTCTGATAGCTTACCTGGCTTCTTATCATCGCCAGCTTCCACAGCATACTTCTCTACGTTCCACCAGAACGCCTTGCCGAAATTCCATCCACTGAAAGGATTCTGTATCTCACCCTTATAGTATGTGTAGTTCTTCCATTTATCGAATGTATCCATAGTTGTGCATGAATTTTGAAACAATACTCATCATTGGTGCTGGTATGTACTTATATGCGGTATTGACTATTACTGGAGGTATGCCCCATATTGCCTCTGCTATACTACCAACAATCGCTCCTATGGTGTCACTATCTCCGCCTACAGCAATGGCGTAGCGTATAGCTTCCTCGAAGCCGTTTGCCTTGTCAATGATGCCGAACACAACGGGCATTGTCCCCTGGCAGGTCTCATCAAAGCGGTTCTTGCCGAGCTGTGGTTCTACCCATGTTGGATAGTAGTGCTCCTTGATAGCCTTGAGCATTGCCTCCTTTCCCTGGGTGCGAGCCAGGAATATTGCCGTTGCCGTTGCTATAGCACCCTTGACACCCTCTAAATGATTGTGCGTTGGCAAGGCACTATTGCCAGCTTCAATCTGAACCTCCTCAAGCGTGTCGAAATACCAGCCTATAGCCGACACTCGCATTGCAGAACCATTGCCGAAGCTGTTGTAAGGCTGTGGATCATCCGAAGCTATCCAGCGTGCAAAAGAGCCTCCATAACCACCCATAGGATTAGGGTACGCATTGCACCAGGCTTGAAGCCATCCCTTGTAGTTCCTATCTGTGCCCGATGTGAGAGCGTTCGCAATAGCAACGGTGCAGATGGTGTCATCAGTGAAGCTACACTCTGGCGTGAATAGTTCAAAATCTAATCTATCTGTGTTGTTGAACTCGAAGCGTGAGCCAACAATATCTCCGATAATTGCTCCTAACATTACTCGTCTTCTTTGTTTGATTGTGGTGATGATATAAGCTCGCCCTGCCATATCGTACATTGCTTGTTGATGTACGGCTCATCTTTTATGCTTCCCACGTTACGAAGCGAGCGATAGGTTATGCCCACTTGCTCCAGGGTGAAACGCTGGAAAATGGCAGCTTTCGAGCCAAAATAGTAGTGTCTCTTTCCGTCGATAGGCTCACGGAATTCAACGTGAAATATTTTCCTTGTCGCCATAGTCTTGTGTTTGATATTCAGTACAAAGGTACGACATATTTTCGATATATGCCATACCTTTGTGTACTTTTGTTTGTTTTCAGTCTAAGAATTAAAAGAAATAAGCTCAATATATAACTCTTGAAGCATTGCCTCTACCTCCTCCATGTCGGTAATTATATCCCTCGCCACGCCACCCACCAAGATACGTTACCACTCCACCTCATCGGGGCATTGCTCCTTAATCGCCTCAATTACTTCGGGGGACAATTCCAACTCATCATTCCACGACTCATCAACCACTTCGCAACGGCTCAACAAATAGCCAATACCACAAATAACCATTCGCACCATATATGCCTCTGGATTTTCAAACGGATTAGAACGCTCCCCAAAATTCATTTGTTCATATTCTGAATAGTCGGCTGCATCATACCACCACTCGCATAAGTGCTTAATTGCTTCGGCTCTGCTATATGTTATTGTGCCATCGCAATTTGCACCCTCGCATAAAATATATGCCATATCACACGCATATATATTTCTGCCTTCGTACTCGTCTAAACGCTCAAATAAATACTCCTTACAAAACTCGATAAAACTTTTCATGTCTCATTAAAATTTAAGAAGACGCCATTATTTTGATTTTACCCCTATGGGCTTTTTTGCACTGTATCGGTTTTGCTTTGACCCTACAAATTCATTGCTTTTAAGAAGTCGGACAGTAGGCTGTCTAAATCAATTTGCCCCCTATCGTAACAAGTAACCACATAATCCGACGCATTGTTTTCTATCCATTTATAAGCCTTTAATATAATGTTTTCGGGTGTGCTCTCTTCTTTTGTAGATACTTCGATTATATGAATCTGTGGGCGGTTATTTCTCACAGAAACAACATCGCACATTTTCTCTATCTCCGAAGATGTTTTACCTTCGTATTGGCTTAAAAATGTCTCCGCATCCTTTATATCACTATATACGGGGCTTAAATCCTTATAAGACCAGAACTCCTCGCACGAGTCATCTGAACACCATAAACGAACCTGATAAAATTCTTTCATAATAACCTACTTTTATATAAAAAATTATCTTATTATAAGCCTACAATATTTTTGATTTGTTCTGTCTCTTTTTCTCTTTTCTCTATATATTTAACCGCTAAAATTATAGCCTCCTCCGCTGTTTTGCCGTAAAAATCTCCGTGCTTTCTATCCCATCGTTGCATACTACCCGTGCCTCGGTCAATCTTTACCAACCATCCCCCCTCGCAAATTCTTTCGATACGATTAAATTTTCTAACTATAAAGCCATTAGAAAAACGACAATCGGAATAGCGCCCCTTTTCCTTCATTTTGTCAAAATTTTGCTGCGAGGTATTACCTACGATGATCTCTATCACTTCCTCCAGTGAGTCAGGTCTAAATGTACGATGCTCAACTACTTTTTTTGGCAAGTTTCGCAATGTAAGCCCGTATTTCTCCATCAAAGAAATAATTTCAATTTGCGTTTTCATTATCGTTATTTTTTTAAGATTAAACACCACTCGCGGAACTCATACAACCGCACTACAAAATTCCCTGCAACATCACGCCATCAGTCTGTGATCTTAAAGTAATACTCTGCCTCTTCTCCCTGGAGCGTCTCCTTTGCGTAGCCGTCAGCCTCGTAGTCAAGGTCCGCATATAGCTTGGATAGTGCCATGTTACCCTTGCCGTGATGCATCCAGCATCTGTGGTTAAGAACGATTACAAGCTCTGTGAGGTACTTATAGTTAGTTTTCCACTCACTGAAGGCACGCTTGAAGGTGTCCTTTACAGCGTTGAGACCGAAGCGGTCTGCGATTGCGAAATCCTCCCAGAATGTAGTGATGCAGTCGTAACCGAACTGCTGCTTTTGAAACTCTCTAAATGTCATATCAGTATTGCGTTAATGGTTATTGATTATTCTATCTTGATGATATCGCTCTTTGCGATGCACTGCTGGCAGTAGCCCCCTCGATATAGGTAAGCGAGGTTGCCCTCTATTAAGACCTTGTCGCATATCATCACTTGCGGAAAGTCATTGCATTGTGTCTTCTCCACGTTGCACCAGAACCTCAAGTTGTAGATTACCTTAATCATCGCTTAGAAATCTGCTTTAAGTTTTAACTGTTTTAGAACCTCTCTCAACTCGCTATCTGTGTAGCGTTCCGCCACCTGGATAGCCACTCTGTTGTGGTTAGCTACTATCTGTATCGCTCTTGCTCGGCTAACCTTTGGTGTCTTGCGTAGTGTTCTCATAGTCCCACCTTCATTGTCATAACTATTGTAATTTTAATTGCGTCGTGCTTATTGAGCGTTGTTATTTGTTGTTGTTTCTGGTACAAAATTATGACAAATATCCGATATATGCAAATATTTTGTGACATATTTTTTACATTTGTCATCTTTGTTTTGCTTTAACCACTCGTAACTAATTGTGACTCAAATAGTAACAAAAGTGTAGATTTTTTCACTTTTTTCTGTGCTTATTGAGCGCTCTTTGCAAAATATCACTATATTTGCGGTGCAAGGAATTTATTTCAATCATAGAAACATGAACAAAAAGCTATTATCAGCACTACAAGCCAAATGTAAAGACTTTGGATTGTCAGAGAAAGCCATCGAGGACTTGGCGACATCAGGTAGCGAGGGCTTAACAGATGAGACCTCAGAGGAGGACATCGAAAAGAAAGCGGATTCGTTGGTACCATTCGCAAAATTCATGCAGGCGGAGGTAACACGCAAGTCGCAGAACAAGAAGCCAGCGGAGAGACCTGCAGACCCTCCTAAAGGCGGAAACGGCGATGATGAACCCGAGTGGTTCAAGGCTTACAAAGTACAGCAGGAGAAGCAGCTCCAGGAGTTGAAAGACGAGAACGCTGCTATGAAGCTCGAAAAGAGTAAGGCTGAACGTGGTGCATCCATTGCTGCAAAGGCGAAAGAGCTTGGTATACCCGACTTCTTGATGAAACGCATCTCACTCGCTGATGATGCCGACATCGCCAAGGAGCTTACGGAGTACAAACAAGAGCTTATCACCAACAACTTGATGCCAGCAGACAAAGCGGACATCATTTCTTCATCGGAGCAGGCAGCCAAAGATGACGCTAAATCATGGGCGAACTCGCTGCCAAATTTCTAACCATTAAACCGATTGCATTATGGCGATTAAGTTTGAAAGAACAACCTATCCAGGCAATATGAACGCTTTTTGGCGTGAGCCAAAGGTGATGCCTGGTGGCTACGCAATGAAGCAGACCTTTCCAGTGGGCGAGGTTATCTTGCGTGGTGCATTCGTAGCGTTGGATGTCGATGCCATGGAGGCTGCTATCGTTAAGGTGGGCAAGGTTCTCGCTGGCGGTACAACCTCTGCTGCTCGTGTGAGCAAGCGAAACAACCTTTGTCCTGGTGATACAGTGATGAAGGTAGGTGGCGACAGCACAACTACTGTGAAGAGCGTAGATCGTAGCAACCCCGACTACGATGTTATCGAGGTAGCAACCGCAATCACAGGTCTTGCAGAGGGCGACTTCTTGCAGGAGGCTGACGCAAACAGCAAGGCTCCAAAGTATGTAGCGAACGCTGTACTCGCAGCAGACCTCGAGATTCGCAAGGGTGGTCTTCCCACAATCGACGCATCGCACGACGCTATCTTGTTGAAGGCTGTATGCACACCTTTCCCAGCCGACTGGCTCGTAGAGGGTGGCTTCTGTCTCAAGACAAACCCCAACATCATTATCATTAACCAGTAAATCACGGCAAGACTATGGCTAATCCAGTACATTTGAGCTCTATGTTCGGTGAGCTCACAAAGCATGTCCAGGCTCGTATCGATGTCGCTTCCGAACTCAACAAGCGAATCTTCGACAATGTGGTTTACCGCAAGTATCTCGACTGGGACACTCCTACCATCGGTCTTGACTTCGAGGAGATTGTAGGCAAGTACAACCTCACAGTTGCTGCTGCCACAATCGGCGAGAACTCAAAGGAGCCTATCCTTGGTTCTTATGGTCTCGAGACCGTGAAGGAGCGAGTGTTGAACCACGCTCTTACTTTGCCTATGTCTATCCAGGACTACCGCAAGGTATTGCAGCTTCTCGACAGCAAGTCAATCTCTGACGAGCAGAAGAAGAAGCAGCTCATCGACCTCATGTGGGGCGGTGTCGAGCGTGTAGTGAACGGTGTAGAGGCAAAGATTGACACCATCTTCCTTGGTGCTCTCTCGAACTGCGGTATCTTCACGTTCGACAACACAAACAACCCCGAGGGTGGTGTCCGTGGCGAGATTAACTTCAATATGCCATCGACCAACATCGCTCAGTCTACAACAAAGTGGACCGAGTCGAACCTTGACACGGTAGACTGTATGGAGGACATCCAGGCTATCCTTGACCTCGCAGAGGATAAGGCTGTGCTTGGTAAGATTCTCTGTTCGCCTTCTCGTATCTCGTACATGTGCCGAAGCAAGAAGATGAAGCAGATGATTTGGGGCACAGACAAGTCTTCAAAGATTGTCGGTCTCAAGGACATCAACGACTACATGGAGAGCAACGGCTATCCTACGTTCGAGAAGATCAAGCGTCAGGTCAAGATTCAGAATGGCACGAGCCTCACACCTTACTCTCCATGGAACGGCGACAACATCGTGTTCGTACCAGACGGCAAGTTGGGTACAGTGAAGAACGCCTACGCAAACAACGAGCTCAAGCCCGAGGCAGATGTGGCTTACAGCAACTACGGTCGTATCCGTGTGTCACAGTGGCACGTTGGCGAGACCAAGGGTGCTAACCAGGGTGAGTTCACCAAGGCGGAGGCACTCGCATTGCCAGTAATCACAGAGATGGAGGGTATCTACACTCTCAAGACTAATTACTAACGGCAATGAAGAACTTAGAAGCATTAAAGGCCCAGTGCAAGTTAATCTGTAACACTTGCTATGTAGACGATGACGTTGCACGCTTGGTTCTGCAGAATGCAGGACTGGACGCTGAGAGCGAGCCGTCGGCAAATGACCCCGATATAGTACGTGCAGCCATCCTTATCGTTAAGGGATGGATTGAAACGAGCCGTTCCGAGAATGGCATTTCAGCATCTGTCGAGCTGGCGAGTGTAAGGAAGAATATCGCATTCTGGTGTGGTATGGCTGGACTTGATGCCTCTGAGTATGTTGATGATTTAGTTGTTATAGAGAACGGCTCTAATATGTGGTAGAATGAGAACAAACGGCACTTTACAGTATTGCTTACCATCAGTGGGTGGATTCAATGAGGATGGCGAACCTATTGCAGCGGGTACGCCCTCTTACAGCGAGGACATCCCCTGCTCAATCAGAACCGTAACGAACAACTCGAAAGGTAGATACGAGGACGGCAAGTTCAACCAGGCATCTTACGAGGTGCTCGTTGAGACTGCAAACTGCCCCCTCGATATCAACCGAGTAAGGCTGTATCGCAGTGGTATATGTTTGGGAGAGTTCGCAGTGCAAGGCGTTCCCACTCCTACGTCTATGGACCGTGTGATAATTGTTCTGTAATGCCCGGCAGAATGACAACACCGCTCCAGGTTGTAGGAGATGAGATTAAGGCGAGTGTCGAAGCCAAAATGAGGGTTATCGTGAACACGCTCTGCTATGTGGGAGAGCGATGTATCATCGAAGCCCGAGATGCTGGCACCTATCAAGACCAAACTGGTAACCTCCGTAGCTCCATAGGTTATGCAGTTATCTGGGATGGTAGGGTTGTTCAGAGAGATTGCATAGACAAGGTTCTACAAGGCGACCTTGGCACTTCGGAGGGTAACGCATTCCTAACAAAGTGCATCAAGCAACGTAAGAAGAAGGGCATTGTACTTATCGTTACTGCAGGCATGAACTATGCCGAATATGTAGAAGCGAAAGGCTACAATGTCCTCTCATCAGCAGAGCTAAAGGCAGGACCGCTCGTAAGAAACATATTAGTACGTTTAGGATTTCACATGAGGTAATGGAGAAGACAGCAAAGGAAATCGAGAAGGATGTGTTCCGCATCATGCGGAATAGCGAATTAAAGGGAATCATCAAAGGCACGTTCTATCGTGCTGGAATGAGACCGAAGACAGCGATGACTGAAGATGTGGTCGTAAAGTTCCTGACGGGAATTGACGAGCAAGAGCAGTCGGGCGTTGTTCTCGTTCACTTGTACGTTCCCAACATCCCAGGTTCTATCGATGGAGAGCTGGTCGAGGACATTGCTCGTGTTGAGCTGTTGGAGAAACACCTTAACACGTTAGTTGCACAACTTGAAGATAGCGAATATCTATTCAGCAAGGATGGCACACCTCACAGCTACCCAGTGGAGGGTATAGAACAACACTTTATCAATATGCGATTGCATTTCAGACGTAAAACATTCTAAAACATCAAGACTATGGCAAAAGCAGAGAAGAGAATCATGGCGTGGTCTAAGTGCGTTGTCGAGATCGGTAATACTGGCGATGGCGACACTATGGCTGCAACCTTGACAAGCCTTGGTACAATCAAGGAGAAGGCGAGCTCTCTTGAGGCATCAGAGGGTGATGCTCTCGAGGCAAAAGCGTCTGGTGGCGAGACTGTGGCTAAGGAGGTACTCGAGGGTACGTTCAAGTTCAGCACACGAGTTATCGAGCCTACAGCAGAGCTTGAGACATTGCTCGGCATTTCAGAGGCTGGCACAGACGGTGATGTCAACATCAAGACCCACGTTATCGAGGGTGACTACAGCTTGAAGGTCACTCCAAAGAACGTAGGTGCGAAGGGTATCAAAGCACCTAAGTGTGCTATTACCTACAAGCCAGGCTGGTCTGAGGAGGAGGGTAACTATGCAGATATCGACTTTGAGATTCTCAAGGGCGATTGTGGCTACTGGTACTCACGCTTCACAAAGACGGCTTCAGCATAGCGTTGCTTGACAGCTCATTGTTCAAGGGTATAGCTCAAGGGTAGAGCATTTTCGTGAGGTCACGAAAAAGGTGCGAGTTCGAGTCTCGCTGCCCTACTAATCAAACATTACACAACATGGAGAACATCGAAAAGAAAGTAACAGATGCCATTCTACAGAGAGCGGAATCATTCGTTCTCGATGGCGTAGAATATACAATCACGCCTCCTACTCCAGCGACATTGATACTTATTTCGGAGCTTGTATCTACAATGCCAGTGGTAGATAGAAAAGCCTCGAATATCCTATATGAAGTCCTTGCAACAGCAAAGGACTTATCTGTTATAGGTAAGATTGTTGCGACATTGATACTCGGAGCTAAGCGTATCAAGGAGCGTAGATATGTAACCATCCAGGATGAGACAGAAACGAAACGCTGGTCATGGAAGCGGTTACGATTTGTCACCAGTAGAACAACAATCGAAACAAAGGTGTTAGAGATCGATTATTTAGCAGAACGCCTCTTGAACGAGGTGACCAACGAGGCACTGGTCAATATCGTCTCAAAACGCCTTGGAATGATGCAGATTGGCGATTTTTTCGAGCTTACCACTTCCCTAAGCGAAGCAAATCAGCTAAAAAGGACAAAGGAAGTGGTAGCGACTCAATCTGGGGAGTAGTTATAGGCTGGGCGAAGAATCTGAACACGACACCCGACTACGTTCTGTATGAGATGAGCTACGAGAACCTATTAATGTACTCTGCAGCGACACCTCAATACGATGATGAGAAGGATGACTGGGATGACTCTATCGATGCCAACAACCCCGACAATTTTAACCTTAACGAAGAAGAGGAGTTCATACGATGAACAGCGAGAACGGAAAAATAGGGTTCTCTATAGAACTTGACAACACACAGCTCAACAAGGATATAAAGCGGTCACAGCAAGCTTTCAGTGAGTTGGGAAACAATGTCGAAGCAGAATGCTCGAAGATAGATAACGCATTCGGGGGCATTGGTCGCACAATCGCATCAATAGGTGCAGCATGGTCGCTCCAGGAGTTAGCGAAAAAGATTGCTACGATACGAGGCGAGTTCCAGGCACTCGAGAAGACAATGGAGGTTATGCTTCAGTCTAAATCGAAGGCAGAAGCTCTCATGAACCAGATGGTCGAGACGGCAGCCACAACACCTTTCGGCTTGCAGGAGGTCGCTGGTGGAGCGAAACAGCTCCTTGCATACGGTCTCGAGGCAGAGAAAATCAACGAGACGCTTATCAGATTGGGTAACATTGCTTCGGGATTGTCAATACCCCTGGGTGACCTTATCTACCTTTACGGAACGACCATGGCACAAGGTCGCCTATATACCCAGGACCTCAATCAGTTCACTGGTCGAGGTATCCCTATGTTGGCAGAGCTTGCGAAACAATTTGACGTTGCAGAAAGCGAGGTCAAGGGTCTTGTTGAAGCTGGCAAGGTGGGCTTCCCCGAGGTGCAGAAGGTTATTGAAAGCTTGACAAACGAGGGCGGAAAGTTCTACAACCTCATGGGAGAGCAGAGTCAGCTCATCAATGGTAAGATTTCAAACCTTGAGGATGCTTTCGATTCAATGTTCAACGAGATAGGCGAGAACAACGAGGGTCTCATCAATGGAACCATCGACTCTGCTCTCTGGCTCGTTGAGAACTACGAGGCTGTAGGCACAGCCCTTATGACGCTTGTTGCCGACTACGGTGTCTACAAGGCGACACTGATGGCTATGACAGCCTACACGAATGCGTGCTATACCTTCGAGATTGCCCAGTTACAAGCCGTTGTAGGCTCTAAAGCTGCCGAGATGGATGCAGACCTTGCTTCTGCTGTTTTAAAGGGCAGAATGACAGCACAGCGTGCAGCAGAGGTCCAGGCATTGCGTAATGAGGTTGCAGCGAAAATGGAGGCTGCCGTTGTAACAGACCGCATAGCTCAGGCGGAGCTCGCTCAGGCAAGAGCTAAATTTGAGAGCTTCCAGGTGACTGTTGCCTTATCAAAGATGCGTGTAACACAAGCTCAGCAGGAACTCGCTGCTGCACAAGCATCTGGCAATGCTGTAGCCATCGAGAACGCAAAGGTAAATCTCAACACGGCTATTGCAGAGAGAAATAGCGTAGCACGCCAATCGAGCATCCTCAAGCGTAACATGGAGACGGCTGCGACAAATGCGAATGCTGCTGCCCAGGCAAGGCAAACGCTCGCCACAAAAGCAGACACAGCAGCAAAGAAGATTAATGCAACTACCACATCGCTTCTAACGCTTGTAACGCATGGTCTAAAGAACGCTTTCAACTCCCTCAAGGCTGCGATGGCTACAAACCCATTCGGTATAGCTCTCGTGGCTATCACATCTGTTATCGGTGTGCTTATGACGCTTAACAACACCATGAGCGAGACATCCGAGGAGGTTAAGAGGTTTGGAGAGAGTGCCGTGAATCAGACCCGCAACGTAGAGACACTTCTTGCAGTAATCAATAACACATCACGCACAAGCAAGGTACACAAGGATGCTGTAGAGGAACTATCGAGAATATATGAGGACTACGGCATCAAGATTGATGATGAGCGTTCAAAGCTCGACCAGCTCAACGAGATGCGTGAAGAGGTTATCAGACTGCTGCGCTTGGAGGGTGAGGAGCGTCAGAAGGCAGATACTATTGCATCATACGATAAAGCGTTGGATAAAGCTGGTGAGAATATGCGTGCAAAACTCCAAGAGTCGCTACAAAATGCCGAGTGGGAGGATTCGGGTTTCTTTGATGATTGGGACCACACATCAGTGCAGAGAGGTGCTGCCCAGCTAACCGAGGTACTCGGAGCTATTATTGAGAGCGAGGCAGAGAAACTTGCTGGATTAACGGGCGACGCATACAACGCTCAGCTTAAAAAGTCTCAAGCAAAGATTGAAGAGGCGATGACAGCTATGGGCTATGCGACCAAGCGTGAGATGAATGTAATGAGTGAAGCAGGAGAATATACCATCACACAGTTTTGGGATGTCGATACAAAGGGAATGCTCGAGGAACATGCAAATAGTATCGGAGGCATTGTGACCGCACGCAATAACCTTATTAACAGCTACAAGAATAGCGGAGAGACAATAACCAAGGAGACGGAAGCAATAGACCTTGCAACTCTCTCGTTCGACAAACTCTTTGAGGCAGCGTACAACGCAAGCGGAGCTATCTCCAACATTGGCAACATCACGACATACGTTCCAGGACAAATAACATCGAGCGATACGGAGCAGCAGGAGGCATTAGGAGAGCTCGACAAACGTATGATCACAGCCATCAAGACTCGCAAGGGCACATCAGACCTACTCCAGAATGTAAACAAGGCTCTCGAGACGGTGGAAGCTGGAACAGAGAACGAGCGCATCCTCTTGGCAATGCAGCGACGCTTGCAAGAGCAGCTGAATAAGTTCAAGAGTAACGTGAATACCGCAGAGCAGATTGCATCCATCGAGAAAGCGGAGCAAGATACACTCAAAGCTATAGAGCAGAGCTCAAAGCAAAGACAAGAGATGGAGCGAAAGCTACACTTCCAGGAGGAGCAGAACCGTATCAACCTTGAGCGTGACGCTTCTGTTCGCAAGCGTGAGCAGATGAGACTTGACCACGAGAAGGAGTTGTACGACCTCGAACAGCAGGAAGAGGCAGCTATCAAGGCGGAGAAGCAACGACAGAAGGCGATTTTCGATGCCCAGGAGAACGAGAAGAAGGCTCGCAACAAAAACTATGTCAAGCAGAACTTCACTGATGACCTCATAGACCAGTCGCAAATCACGGCTATCGAACAGCAGTATAACGCACTACGAGAGCAACAGCTTCAGCTACAACGCAACGAGACATCAGACATGTGGCGTTCTGAGTTTGAGGCGATGCAAGACTACTTGCAGGACTACGGCTCATTCCAGCAACAGAAGCTTGCCATAGCAACAGAGTATGCTGAGAAGATACGCAAGGCTCAAAATGAGGGCGAGCGATTGTCGCTAACACGAGAGCGTGACAGCAAGCTCGCTGGCATCGAGGCGAAAGAGCTTAAAGCGAACATCGACTGGACCGTCATGTTCGGAGAGTTCGGCAATATGTTCACCGAGGTAACACGCCCCATTCTTGAGGATGCAAAGGCGTATATGCAGACCGATGAGTTCAAGAACTCAGACCATGCAAGCCAGCAAGCCCTTGTAGAAGCGGTACAGCAAATGGAGCAGTCGCTGGGTGGCACAGACAAGGTAAGCTTCGCAAAGTTGGGCAAGGATATAGAGACGTATCAAAAGTCTATGCTCAAGCTACGCACAGCGCAGAATGAGTATGAGCGTTCTTACAAGGCTCTGATAGATGCACAGAACGCATACACTGAGGCGTTGGAGAATGGCACAGAGGCAGAGCAAGAGGCTGCAGAAAGTGCCTTGAACACTGCTCGTGATAACGAGGCAGCAGCCTCGCAGAACGTTGAAGCCATACAGCTCGAGACTAATGCTGCCCAATCAACGATGTCGAATACTGCTAACACTCTCAAAACATCGATGGATGGCGTGGTAGAAGGCTTGCAGAAAATGGCTTCTGTAGGTAGCCTGTCGGGCATATACGAGGGCTTCAAAGGTTTGGCTACGTCATTGGGCGAAATGAAGGGCAAATTTGCTGAAGCATTCCAGAGAGTGTCAGATGGTTTAGAAAAGGTGCCTATCATCGGCTGGATTATCGCAATCATTGACATCTTCAAAGATGGTTTGAGTGTAGTTGTGGGTGGTATCTTGGATGCTGTGTTTAGTGCTATATCGGGTATCATTGGCGACATTCTTAACTTCAAAGATGGCTTCTTCCGCACGTTGGGAGAAAGTCTATTCACTGGCATTATGAGCATCTTCAAGTCCATCTTCACCCTTGGAGGATGGTTCGACTGGTGGGGCAATGGAGAGAGCGATCCCGAGCTCGAAAAAGACATCGAGCTACTGACAGCAAGCAACGAGGCTCTTCAGCGTTCTATCGACAACCTTACAGACGTAATGGAGGGGGCAACAATGGAAGATGCTGCAAAGCTATACGAGAGGCAGAAGGAGCTTCTCGATGAGAGCGAGGCTAATACCCAGGAGATGATGGCTCGTTCGGGTGCAGCATGGAGCAATGGCTTCCTGGGTGTCGGAGGTACAAAATCTACCAATAGAAAGATTAACGATGGCATGAGCGAGGATGACTGGAAGCGAATGAGCGACATCACTGAAACTACCATATCTTCTGCTGCAGACTTCTTCAATCTTACAAGTGAGCAGATGCGACAGATTGCCATGGATGCACCAGACCTGTACGCAAAGATTAAGGGTCTCGCAGATGACGGCTACAAAGACGCTGGTCAATACATGGATGACTACATCGAGTATGCAAAGCAGCGTGAGGAACTTGATGAAGCCTACAGAGAGAAGATGACCAACGTGTCTTTCGACAGCTTGCGAGACGAGTTCAAGAATGCTCTTATGGATATGGAGATGAGTGCAGCAGACTTTGCGAACAACTTTAACAAGTTGCTCGTAGATTCGATAGCAGAGTCTCTCATGACCGAGAAATACGATAAGGACATCAAGGCACTATATGCCAAGTGGGCAGGGTTCATGGAGAGCGATGGCAAACTCACAGACGAGGAGCTTGCAGAGCTTCAGAAGGACAAGGAAGCTATATATGCGTCTATGGAGCAAGACCGCCAGTTCTTAAATGACATTGCAGAAGGTGGCAGTAGCAGTTCCCAGGACAGCACCAAACAAGGCTTCGAGGGCATGAGCCAGGACACGGCAGATGAGCTTAACGGTCGCTTCACAGCAATACAGATGGATACAAGCTCTATACGTGAGATGATGATGCAGTATGGTATCGAGATGTCTCACGTGAAGATGTCAACCGCAGAGATAAGACAGCACACAGAGGAGATGCGCAACCTATCACTCACAGCCATCGACCACCTCGATACAATCTCGAGAAACACTCACGAGCTGTTCGAGATAAACGAGAGACTGGGCAAGATTGAGAAGAACACTCGTAACCTATAGCCTATGAAGAACGTAAAAGTATATATCAATTCGACTACGCAGACCACAGAGCAACGCTGGGGCGTGAAGTTCACCGAGACATCGGTGACAGCCCTCATGACCCCAGCACCGAAGAAGAAGTACATCACGAATAAGAGTGCTCTGTCTCATGGCAAGCAGGTATTGTCGGGTGGTGCGAACACCCCAAGAACTGATGAGCGAGATGTACAGCTCACATTCAGTCTTCGTGCAACCTCACTTGCCAGGTTCTTAATGCAGTATCGAGAGTTCGTGAACGAGCTCAAGAAGGGCAGCATAGACCTTACAACGCATATATGGGAGGACACTACCTGGTTCAAGGAGACATACCATCTGAACTATGTATCATGCAACCAGTATGCAGAGTATAACGGCAGACTCGCTAAGTTCGTCATCAAGTTCAACGAGCCGAACCCAGAGAATAGAGTTGTCGAACATTCAACAGACATCAAGGCGTTATGATAGACATTAAGAGAAAAGACGGCACGCTACGCTATTCGGTAGAGATTACCGACCAGTGTGTCTACCATAAGGAGCTTATGGCAGAGGAGTATGTGTCTTTATCGTTTGTTAGCGACGTTCTAATCAATTTCGCTAAGGGAGACTATATCCAGACCGAGTTTGGCACTTTTATCATCGCAGAAGTCACCAAACCATCATTAGAAAGCGATGGCTCATATAAGTATGAGCAGAAGTTCCACCCCCAGTGGGAGCTGTTCAAGACACGCATCATGTTCTATGACCGACAGCAGGGCTTCGAGAAGTCATGGAAGATGACACAGCGACCAGAGTATTTCCTCGATATCCTGGTGAGCAACATCCGCAACGCTGGCTTCGGAAGCTACACCTTTGAGGTGGATGCGAGCCTTACCGAGATGAAGCTTCTCGACTTTGACGGCACATCAATCTTGGATGCTCTTACAAAGATAGCAGAGGCATGGGAAACAGAGTGGTGGATAACAGATAATGTCATCCACTTGAGCAAGTGCGAGTATGGCGATGCCGTATCTCTAACACTCAACGAGGAGGTGACGACCATGGATCCGAGCAAAGGTCAAGATAGTACCTATGTAACACGCCTCTATGCGTTCGGCTCAACACGCAACCTCAGAAAGAACTACCGCAAGGATGAGAACAGCGATGCTGTTATTGAGGGCATTGTCGAGACACGCCTCAAGCTCCCCGAGGGCACACCCTACGTTGATGCCTGGGAGAACATGGCTGACGAGGATATCGTGGAGGGCATAGCTATATTCGATGACATCTACCCCCATAGGGTGGGTTCTATTAGCAGCGTGAGCACCAAGGAATACACAGACACCATCGAGAATAAAGATGGCACAGAAACAAAGGAGAAGTGGAATGCGTACCGCTTCACGGATGCTGGCATCACGTTCAGCAAGGATTATGTTATCCCAGGCGAGGAGCTACGCATCACGTTTCAGTCGGGCAAGCTCGCTGGCATGGACTTCGCCGTGACCTTCAACCCCGACGGCTGGAAGGAGGTAGACGCTAAAGCCCAGGTCTACGAGATTGTGCGTAACGAGGACTACGGCATAGCGTTGCCCTCAGATGATTTCAAGCCCGCTGTGGGCGACACCTATGTTCTGTATGGCTACGATACTAAGTTTGTCGCAGACAAGCTGGAAAGCATCGCAGAAGCCGAATTGCTTGCAAGGGCTATCGAGAAGGTCGCAGAGACCTCCAAGGACAACACTGTGCACGATTGCGACACTAACCCCATACGCTGTGCTGGATATACTGAAAGCAATGGCGTTCTCGAGTACAACCCAGCAGATGTCATAGACCTCGATGTCGGCCAGTGTGTGACACTACGCAGAGATGACCTATTAACTATTGGTTCGAGAATATCGAGGGTGAGAGCCTTTGAGAAGAACCTTGCGAACAAGTTTGAATGCAGATACACAGTTGGCAAGTCATCGACCTACTCGAAGCGTGAGGAGCTAAACGAGAAGGTCGAGACGCTCACATATCAGACCAAGGAGTTCACGAACGCTTACGGAGCACCTCTGTATGCTATCAAGAGCTACGACAACACTACGCCATCAGACCACAACGTATATTCTGCAAAGCGAGCAAACAAGCAGTTCGCACGCAAGGACATTCCCGACACGTTCCAGGGTGTTATGACATTCAAGGAGGGTGCTATGTTCGGTGACTTCTTGCAGTCGCTATATGGTGGTATTGGTGCTGGCATCGATGGGCAGGGTAACGCTGAGTTCGAGAGCGTGCGAGTGCGTAGCTTCCTTGAGTGCCTGGAGCTCATCATCAACCGTCTATCGGCTGTGGAGGGTGACATGGTACTAACCGAGGGTGACACCGTGGAGCATGTCGAGGACTTGGGTAACAATCGCTACAGACTACATCTTAAGCGTAAGTGGGAGGGCTACTTCACAGCACAAGTTGTGAACAACGTTCTCAAAGGCGTGGTGAACACACTCGCTGAGGGTAGCGGAACATATCAGACAAGCTGGCTTCGTGTCGAGAGCGTGAACACCGCAGAGAACTATATCGAGGTAGTTATGTACCCCGACACAGACACCCCATCAGGCGTGAACTTCCCTCCAGTTGAGCTGATGAACATTACACGCTGGGGCAACCAGTCTGACACATCACGCCAAAGCTGTATATACCTATCGAGCACCGAGGGCAGAATAATGCGACTTACGGGCGTTACAGCACCTAAGCTAACGGCAGCAAACTATGGAGCTACACTCGGCACACTTCCCGAGTTCCTGGAGGCTATGAACCTACCTACAAGGGAGGGGCAAGACTACCTATATGCTCGAGGCTTAGTCGTGCAAGACATTATCCGCATGGATTATCAAGGCAACCCACAAGCGACAATCGTGGATCGTGGAGCATGGGCAGCATCCGAGAGCTACTATTGCAACGCTTACAACGAGGGAAGCAAGATATACGAGACCAGCGATGTATGGCACTATGGCTGCCGTTATCGCTGTGCAAAGACGGGCACAACAACAGAGCCATGCTGGGAAAATACCGACTGGGCAATGGTAGAGGGCAACCCCGACATCGTGGCAGAGTTTGCAGAATCTTCTATTGTCTGCAACTTCATAGCGTTCAGGGCAGAGCTCACGCTGAACATCAAGGCGTATAACCAGGATATATCTGCTAAGATTAGCGACAGCAACATATCATGGTCACGATACTCCGAGGATGCAGAGGGCAATCAGCGTGTGGAGCTTGATAACGCTTGGAACAACGCACACAAGGGCATAGGCAAGACGCTACAGCTCACGTTAGCAGATATTGATGGTATACCATCAGCTATGCGTTTCACAGCAACCGTAGAGCCAGGAATGGCTAATGCGAGCATTGATGTGATATTTGCTCTCAAGGGCGAGAAGGGCGATACTGGTGCAGAAGGTCCGCAAGGTCCTAAAGGTGACACTGGAGCTGACGGAGCGAAAGGCGATAAGGGCGACCAAGGTATTCAAGGTCCGCAAGGCAATCCAGGAGCAGATGGAGCAGACGGCGACTACATCGAGAACCGCTATGCTATTACCAATAGCACTCGTATCCCTGGAACCCCTACCTCTGTACGAGAACCAGAAAATTGGTACACAGAGCAGCCAACTGTGAGCACTGGGCAATACCTATGGATGACTACAGCGAAGATAAGCGGAGAGACTAATGCTCTGTTGACATCATGGAGCACCCCTATAAGAATTACCCCTTACGATGGCGTAGACGGAGCTACTGGCTCACGAGGACCATCATTGCGAGGTCCTCAAGAGTGGAGCACAGCTACAGAGGAGTATCAGTTCTATTCGGGAGCTGAGGGAGAACCCTTTGTTGATGTCGTAATGCACAACGGTTACTATTACTATTGCAAGACATCACACACGAGAAATCCATTATCAGAACCTGGAGGTAAGTATAGTGACAGCTTCTGGCAGTTGGGCGATAAGCTCGACCTTGTAGCAACGAAGATATTGCTTGCTCAGTATGCCCTGGTCAAGAACCTCGGTGTCGAAGCTATCGAAATGAAGGATGCCGACGGCAACGTGTTGTTCGAGGCAAAGGATGGCAACGTAACATGCAACACTGGTACATTCAAGGATATAGATGTTCAGTCGGGAGTATTCAATAATGTCAAGGTAGAGACTGGAGAGATAGGAGGCTTTGAGTTGTCGGGCGGTGCTTTAGTTAACAAGGGCTTCATGGATGGAGCATATATGATTCTCAGAGACGACACAGACAATGTATTCGTAGGTGTCGGATGTAATGTATTGCCCATGTCTACGCCATATCAGAAAGCATCGGCGAGATTTGAGAACGGAGCTACTAATGAGTTCATCGATGGTTACAACATGGCTGCGATCTTTGATGCAAGAAACGCAGCAAACAATATCGCATTGTTCCTTAAGGGTGGTTGCGTAAGTGGCATGGCGTTGCGTAATAAGATTATTACGAGCACTACTACAACCTATTTAGAACGAGGCATTAATAGTGTCATAGCTACTGGAACGGGCAATGTGTCTATCTACTTACCGCAGCTCGATGAGTGCGATGATGGCTACATCATAAGAGTTCAATCCCTTAAGGATAGCGGTTCAATGCTCCTATATACGCAGAACTGCAATACAGAAGCTGGCTCAAAGAGGTCTGCTATATTATACTATGCTGACGGCAAGTTCAGTGTTGCTACTACGGGTAATTTCAATCTTTCAGCACCTGGCTATGCTATGGAGCTAATGTGGCTAAAGAAGATATATGTTGGTGGTACTACATATTACGGTGCATGGCTACAGTACAAGATGCCTCGAGATTGGTAACAGAGAACAAAGGTAAACGATTAAAAAAGAACGATTATGGAGTTATCATTTATTAAGACGGAGAATGGCTATGTTTCTGAGTTCAAGGTTGAGAGTGACTTCAACCTTCACATCGAAACAGATAACAAGGGTGTTATCGAGTTACACCAGACAAGTGTCGAGGGTGCTAACTACGACAAGGTGGAGATGCTCAATAGCAACTATCATGACAGAGTAGTCGACAAGACAATCATCGTGCCTCTTCCTCCTATGTGGCTAAAGATTACAAGCACAACACTACCTACGCTTGCGGTAGTGACAAGTGCTGGCGAGATTACCGAGGGAGGTGTAGTAACAACCCTTAACACGCCTGTATAGTATGAGTATAACAACATTGAATGTCGTGTCTTTGGATGACGGCAGAATATTGAAGAAAGGTGGCGCAACGCCTAACCCTCCAAGTGGAGGCGGTGAGGAGTATGGTGTCTACCTCAAGATATTGGATGTAGATTGCTCGGTAGATGAGGAGGATACTACATTAAAGGTAGACTCGCCCGAGGTGCTTGAGTTCTTTTCCGATGCCTTTGCTTTAGGGGATAAGAAATATAATACGAACTACCCACAGTATAGCATGCAGACCATGTACACGCAGTTGGCAAAGTTGGCTATCGAAGAGAAGAAAAAGAAGTTGGGTAAGCCTAATGTCTTTGATAGCTTGCAGAAGCGAGTGCCGTTGCTTGCTTTTCGATTGAAGGAGGTGGTATATGGTGAGAATGATGTATATACCGAGAGACTCCTCATAATCGAGAATGTAACGGATTTTAGAACGCAGATTGATTGGTATGCTACTTCGGGTAGTTTCTACGCAACGACATTTAGCAACTATGCGGATTTGTCTTATGATGATGTTATGCACCCAAACTGCGTAGTGAAGATTAGTGCAGATGGTCTTGAGGTTGTAAATACGGAGTAACCCATGGAAACAAGCGGAATTATAGTGCTTCTCGTGGCGTGGCTTGTGCCTTGTGGTGTGGCAACGTGGTTTGCCATCAAGGGTGACAAGGGAGATTGCTCGCCTAAAGAGAAGCGAATGACAAAGAGAACGGCTATAGGTGTCATCATCGTAGTAACTATCATGTTGGCACTTGTAGCGTGTGGTGTAACATTTGATTGGATAAAATTATGAGCATAACAACATTGAATGTCGTGTCTTTGGATGACGGCAGAAATTAGGGACTATGTAACTAAAATTGCGACCATCCCATCGTTTGAGATTATGTCAGGTGGGCAGAAAATTAGTGTATCACAGATATGTGAAATGCAGGGATGGTCAAGTAGGATTGTCCGCATCACCAAAGAACAATTTTACAACCTTGACTAAAAATTACGACTATGGCAAAGAACGATAACTTAACAGATTATTTAATTGACTTGGCAGAAGGCATCAGAGCCAAGAAAGGCACAACAGAGCCTATCAACCCACAGGACTTTAGAAAGGAGATTGAGAGTATTAGTGGAGGCTCTGGTGGCGGAGAGAGTGGTCACATTGTAAGACCTAATGGGTGGTATTGGAAGACTACAGATGCGTTTAATGCAATGAATTTGGAAGTCTTTATAGTGATGAGTGGAATCTGTGAAATAATTACAGAAAAAGAAGTGGCTGATTTTGCTCTTGCGTATATGCGCATAGGGCAATTAACAAGTGTTGATGGTGGTAATCAGTACCTCGCCCCCATCACTCATATACAAGAGGCATTTCCAAAGATACCACCTTCTGCACCTTCTGGGTTAGTATTAACATCAGTTAAAGATTTTTTTATAGCACAAGGAATGCCAGAAGACAGCTTCCTCTCAACAATGGAAAGTATGGGATTAATCCCTGCTACTGAGGAGGAATATATGGCAGCAAGAGAAGAATTTAACGCATAGTGTATGTTTGTAAAGTGGTACAAGAGCGCAGTAGCGTGGAAGATAATCGGTAGCGCAGTAGTAGCAATGGTAGGGGCATTTGCCTCTGCCTCGCTACTGCCTTACCCTTACAACCTTATCGGTGCTATCGCCATCTGCATACCTTGTGGGTGGTATATAAGACACACAGCGATTAAGGCGATGACAAAGGAGGAGTAATAATGAGAATAGGTCTATTAGTTTTGTTATGCACGCTGACGGCTTGCAACCTTGAGGCCGTTGTAAACGAGCCTATGCCCATAAAGCAGGCTACACCAGATGTCTCTCACAGAGTGGATGTTATAGTAGACAATCAAGCGGAGGGCGTGGTGTTTGAGACAGACTCGGTCGTGTTACACTATCAAGAGGTGGGTATATGTAAGACATTTGTTACCGATGCTTCATACATCGATAGCATCGTATTGAATGGCGAGTTGCGCACGCAACACTACCCTATATATAGTGGCAATATTTTGATACCGATAGGCATAAGCCTCCGAGACCCTATCAACCACATTGAATTGATGTTATATGATGGGTGTCCTTGGTACTCAGCGGATGGAAACAAAGTGTTGCAGAGCATACAATTCGGAGAGCCTAACGTGGAAGATTGGGAGGAGGAAGAATAATGGACTGGCAAGGCATAGCAGCACTGCTGGCGGTTGGAGTATCGGCACTGAGTGCCGTGCTCAACTTCCGTCAGCAGTCGTACAACAAGCAGCAGGAGTATCTCCTCAAGAAGCGTGAGGAGGATGACAAGGAGGAACGAGCGAGGATAAAGATTGCAGGGCAAGCAGTCTACCGAGAACTCGGTCAGTTGTTCCGAGCAACAAACGCTCTAAGGGCTTATGTGATACAGCCCCACCCTCTCGATAGGGCAAAGTATATCAGCGTGCAATATGAGCTACTGTCGCACGGCATGATAAGCGTTGCGGAGCAAGTTCAGCGTATGCCCATCGGCAGCGTTGGTGACTTCGTATCGGAGCTTATGTCAAGAGACTTCCTTATATGGAACACCGAACGAGATGTCAAGGATGGCAGAGCACGGGCAATGATGCACAACTTTGGTACAGACAAAATGGTTGCAAGACGTATGATGGATGGCGAGGTATGGCTGGGTAGCATAGTCCTCGACTTCGAGGCATCGCACGAGCTTGAGATTGTGTATCTCAAGGAGTGTACAGCAGACGCATCGAACATCATTCGTTATATTCTACCCGAGATTGACGAACACTAAAACAGCAGATTATGAAACTAACGCTTAAGAGAATAGCGTTGAGAGATACGTACACCATCGGCAAACTCTTTGTCGATGGAACGTATTTCTGCGACACGTGCGAGGATAAGGTAAGAGACCTAAACAAAGATGGCGACCTTAACGACATAGGCGAGGACAAGGTCTATGGCGAAACGGCTATACCTTATGGCACATACGAGGTTACAATGAATGTGCAGTCACCAAAGTACAGCCAGCGTGCAAGCTACGCTTGGTGCCAAGGCTACCTACCACGACTGCTTAATGTGCCACACTTCGAGGGCATTCTCATTCACGCTGGCAACACAGCAAAGGATAGTGCTGGGTGCATCCTCGTTGGAGAGAATAAAGTGAAGGGGCAAGTCATTAACTCTATGGCTACGCTTAAGAGACTGATGACGCTTCTTCCAAGAAACGAGAAGATAACGATTACAATAGAGTAATTACATGGCAAAGAAGATTAAGACCAAAGCTGATGAATACAAAGATGTGTTCATCAAGCTACATAAGCTACAGCGACTTAAGGGGTGTGACAACCTTATATTGTTGCTCACTCGATACATTCGTGGCAAAGCCGACTACATGGCTAACTATATCAACCTTGTAGCAGAACGTACTGGTGTCTGCCCCACTGGCTACATCACCACTACGAACCGAGATATCATGAAGCCAGTAGTCAAAGAGATTGTCACGATCGAGACGGGCATTGAGCCTCTTGACAAGGACATCGACAAAGGCTGGGAGGCATTCATCGATGATTACCGAAACCACAACATAAAGTATTAAGGCTATGCGTATCATCTACAACAAGGTCATCCCCTTCAAAGGGTTCGGGGCAATGAACATCCTGGGACTCGTGTTCAGCCGAGTTCCCGAGAATAGTATGTCTATCACGACCAAGCGTCACGAGCAGACTCATACCTATCAGCAATATGAGATACTGGGCATCGCAGCCCTTCTAAGCCTTATTCTGTGCAATATCTTTGCAAGCTGGTGGTATTTGTTGGGCTGCCTGGTTATCCCCTTTGTAATCTATTTATTCGGCTTTTTCATGGAACTCATACTACCACCCTATCACAACCTATCACTATCATTCGGATTCGTGAAGGGCGAGGGTATTGTAGTGAAGTTCATGAAGCTGTGGGGTATTATCTCCCAGGCATGGATTGATGCGTATCGAGACAACTGCTTCGAGCGTGAGGCGTACCTAAATGACCACAACCCCGACTACCTGGCAACACGCAAGGCGTTCGCCTGGGTAGGCTATATCTTGAAACGAGATGAACGCAGAGGTAAATAAGACTATAGCCATCCTCGGAGGCATCATCATTCTGCTTGGTATGGTTGGCACGTTCTTCTTTGGGCGTGCCACCGTCAAGCAGGTCGACAACGTGGAGACCCGCATAGAGCGTGATACCGTCGTCGTCCGTGATACCATTCGAGAGTACTACCCCCAGGAGGTAGTGCGAACCATTGTGAGGACAGAGCAAGTGAAGGTGCCAGTGATTGTGCGTGACACGGTACGAGATACGATGTGGGTTAATCTGCCCATCGAGGAACGTATATACGCAAGTGATGAGTACCGAGCAGTAATCGAGGGCTTCAATCCACGGCTCAAAAGTATGGAGGTCTACCCACGAACAGCCTACATCACCACCACCGAGACTATCAAGCAGCGTAAACGTTGGGGCGTGTCGCTCGGAGTGCAAGGCGGATATGGCTACACTCCCAAAGGACCACAGCCGTATGTCGGTCTGGGCGTGACGTTCGGTTACAACTTTTAGCCAGTTACAGAGTATTATTCGGCAACTGAAGATGTCGGAATTTCCGACACGTTCCCCTATTCTTATATATACTACAAAGCGTGACAAATCGTAACGGTTTGGATATTCAAAAAAAATGACTACCTTTGCAGCACTGATTACTATTGTATCAGTATTGCGTTGTGCGGACCGTCTACCCAAGTGGTGACGGTCTGCTTCTTTTATATATTAAGGTACTCGACCAATACTTATTTTATCACACCTCTACACAATAAGCAGAAATCGCAAATCGACAGACCTTATTTTATCAATTTTGCCATATCAGAAAAAAGCATTATATTGTCACTTGAAAAACGGCTAAAAACACCGTTTTTTACACTTTTGTTGCTGATTTGTTGCTCGTGATATAGTAAACGATAGCTAACCCCGCTGTAATGCAGTGATTTGTCGAAGCTTACGCACATTCTCAGATGATAAGTTGACATTCTGCATCGGAAAGTAACACTTTTTAACATTTCGAGAATAGTGCTAAAATAAGTGCTACCAGTGCTAAAAATTATCATGATTCCCAGCGTTATAAGAAAATATCATAAATCTTCATTTTTGTTTCCAGTTTGCACCGTTTGTCGTTTTTTTGTTGTTACTTTGTTGCTCGAACAACAATGAGCAACAAACGCAACAAACTATGAACAACAAGGAATCAGTAAAACTACGAAAGAGAAAGCTTACCACGGGCAACACTTCGCTCTATCTTGACATCTATCTAAATGGTAAGCGAGAGTATGAATACCTCAAGCTCTATCTCATCCCCGAGACATCACGAGCCGACAAAGAGAAGAACCGAGAGACTATGAGACTGGCTGAAGCCATCAAGGCTAAGCGAGTAGTCGAGGTTCAGAACCACGAATACGGCTTCAAGAACGACTTTGCAGAAAACACCAGGTTCTTCGACTACTACAAGGATATGTGTGATAAACGACTGGGCGAGGTTAGCAAGAGTAACTGGGGAAACTGGATATCAGCATTGCGATACCTGGAGCAATACGAGAAGAACCAAAATATCACGTTCGCAGAGATAACCCCCAAATGGGTAGAGGGCTTCAAGGAGTTCCTGGATAAGAAAGCGTATATATGGAGCTGTTGCCCCAAGAAGCGAGCTGGCAATAAGCTTCTGTCTGAGAACTCTAAGCAGAGTTACTTCAACAAACTTCGAGCTTGCTTGAACAAGGCGTTCGAGGATAGAATTATAGCGAACAATCCACTTAGAGGCATAGAGAGCTTCAAGGGCGAAGAAAGTACACGAATGTATCTCACACTCGATGAGTTACAGATGCTGACTAAAGTAGAATGTGAGGTTGAAAGCGTAAGAAAGGCGTTTCTCTTTTCGTGCCTCACTGGACTACGCAGAAGCGATATCATAAAGCTCACCTGGGGAGAGGTGCACCAGCAGGGCGAATACACACGAATAATCTTCAAGCAGAAGAAGACTGGTGGGCAAGAGTATCTCGACATCAATAAGCAAGCAGCAGAACTTATGGGCAATAGAAAGAGCGATGATGAAAAGGTGTTCGACAATATATACACTACATCTGTTACGAATGAGATTATCAAGGTGTGGATACAGAGAGCTGGCATCAAGAAGGACATCACGTTTCACTGTGCTCGACACACCTTTGCTGTTATGATGCTCGACCTGGGAACAGATATATACACGGTCAGCAAATTGCTTGGTCATCGAGAGATCGGAACGACACAGATATACGCAAAGGTCCTGGATAAAAACAAGCAAGCAGCCGTAGCTTCTATCCCCGACATTCTATAGAAACTGCAAAAGAAACATAAAGCAAGCAAAACACCATTGCTTGCTTTATTTGTATTCAAATTTTGAATTTATTTTGAACATTGAAAAAATCAACGAGCAAATCAACGAGCAAATCAACGAGCAGAAAAGGTAGTATAAATAAGCGAATATCAATGAGTTACAGAGACGTAAAAATTTCAATCAACGAGCAAATCAACGAGCAAGTTAACAATCAAACAACGACACTATAAGAATATAAGAATATATATTATTATCTACGACAACAAAAGCGTGCGTGTGTGCATGTGTGCGTATGTATGTGTCACACACAAAAGCAAGAGGAGGTAAAATCGCATTTCATTTTACCCCCTCCTTTAATCCTCCCCCATCGGGGTTATCCTTTGTAGACCTTGCCAGTTCCGAGCAGTAGCCAGTTAGCAGAGACCTTGAAATACTTAATCAGCGGAACAAGCCACGCCACCTCGAAGTATCCTCTGCCGTTATCAATCTTCTGTGCGTACCAATGACGACGGTCAAAGCCGTAGGTTTCACAGAAGCCAGCAAGACCACCAGGAATCCGCTTCTCATCAAGCAGCTCCTGCATCACCTCGAAGTATCGCTTTTGGATATCGAGTGTCTCTTGTTTATAAGCTCTCGTTCTACTCATTATGTGCGATATCGTAATTTAAGCGTTCTAACGTGCTTTTTAGGCGTTCTAACTCTTCAGTGGGTAAATTACCCACCAAGCATCTATCAAGCTCTATATCGAGCTGTAAAGTGGCATTACGGAGCTTTTTTTCATCAACTCCGTTCTCTATACAATCGAGAAGCGTCTCGATAACTATCCAGTGATACTTCATAGTCTATGAATTAAAAGTGTTTCAGTGAAATTATGACTTGTTCTAACAACCTTGAGTCTCCACTGGCTGTGATGGCTAAACTGATATGTATCTACACACTCTCCGTAAAAGTCGTAGGTAAAAGTCAAGATACCATTGTCATACGTCCATGTGCCGATATTCTTCCTTGCAAAATCGTAGTAACGTATCATTGTGCCATCATCGCTTATTTCCCATATCTCCTTATCGTCTGCATATACAAAGTCATCTTTGAATGTATCATACTCCTCCATAACCTCCCATTCTCCGATGAGAGCATCGGGCGATGATAAGTCTATTTTTGTAAGGTCGTTCTCATTTACTACTCCGCCCTCCTCGTTAGTTGAGCATGATGCAATGCCAATCAGACCAAGCATCATTGCTAAAGTGATAATCTTTCTCATAGCATTTAATGGTTTAAGGTTAATTGTTCTTCTCCAGTAGTCCGAGCAGTCTATCTATCTGCTGGTCTTTTTTCTCCAGGAGGTCGATGAACCTCTCTGATAAAGTGTTCACTGAGTTACCCGAACCAGTGACAGCAACACTATTCTCCGTCGATATAGTGTTGGTGCAATCTCCGTAGAAATGGCAAATACTTTTGTTGGTCGCACGGGCTATTGCCTCTAATAAGCCGCTCTTGACATCTTTTGCCGTCAAGGCAGAGTGTAGGCGTTGGTCGCTGTTAAAACCCAACTTTTCAGCTAAATCGCTCAAATTCACTCCGTCTGCCTTCAAAATCTCTTTTAACTCTTTTCCGCTCATAATCAAGTAGTTATGTATTATACAAATGGATTTGTGTAAAAAAATACAGTCTTTTATTTGGACAGACCAATAAAAGTGTTTATATTTGCACCAAGAAACAAAATATTTGCGAACAAATATAGCGATTTTGTGCTTAACAAGCAACTAAAACCAAAGAAAATATAAACTATGGCAAAAAAAACATTCAAGCAGATTTATGAAGAGCTTGACCCAACGCCCCCCAAAGCGAGGTGGATCAAGCGAATTGCAACGGTGACGATGAAGAGCGAGATGACTGTCCGAATGTGGCTCAATGGTCGCCAAACCCCCGACCTCCTCACGCAGAACATGATTGCCAGGGAGCTCGGAGTATCAGTGGAGGGACTCTTCCCCCAGGAATAAACATTAACCTTAAAACAACGCAATAATGAACAAGTTAATCAGAAACGTAGAAATGGGTGTTATGTTGCTAATAGCTCTTTTGTCAATAGTTAGCATCATTGGTGGATTATTTCAAGGAGCATGGCACTGTGTTTGCTTAGGAGCAATGATAATATTCATCCCCTATGTATGGTATGTAGAGGACTATCAGAAGAAAGGCAAATCATTATGGCAGAAAAAGAATTCCAAGAATTAACAGCACAGATTGACGAGCTAAGAAAGTTGATTGTTGCTGGCTCAAAAGAGGTTCTCTCGATTGAGGAGTGTTCGACATTCACGAATCTTTCAGTAGCTCACATTTACAGACTTACCTCACAGCGTTCAATACCATATTACAAGCCACTGGGCGGTAAGATTTATTTCAAGAAATCGGAGATTGAGAACTGGCTACTCCAGGGTAGACAAGCAACAGACAGTGAGATAAGAAGCAAGGCAACGACTTATTGTGTAACACATAATTAATGACGCATGAAAACAATAGTAATCAAGCAGCTTACCCTACTCAACTTCAAGGGTATCCGCAACCTAACCGTGGACTTCCACAAATACGAGACAAACATCAGAGGCTACAATGGCACTGGCAAGACGTCTGTATTCGATGCTTTCACCTGGGTTCTATTCGGCAAAGACTCAAAGGACCGCAAGGAGTTTAACATCAAGACCCTCGACAAGAACAATCAGCCTATCGAGCGTATTCCTCACGAGGTAACAGCCGTTCTCGATGTTAACGGCGAGGAGATAACCCTCAAGAAGTGCTATACTGAGATATGGTCGAAGAAGCGTGGCTCAGCCACAGAGACTTTCAACGGTCACAGCGTGGAGTGCTTCTACAACGATGTGCCATGTACCGCAACCGAGTACGCTAAGAAGGTAGCCGACATCTGCGATGAGCAGGTCTTCAAGCTCATCACCAATCCGCTCTATTTCCCAACACAGAAAAAAGACTATCAGCGAACAATGCTGTTCCAGCTCGCTGGCGATGTTACCAACGATGACATCATTGCTCAGTACCCACAGTTCACCGACCTTGTCGCTATGCTCTCGGGCAAGACACTCGAGGAGCTTAAGCGTGAGGTACAGAGCAAGAAGCGTAAAATCAAGGATGGCATCGATAATATCCCTGCTCGAATTGATGAGCGAAAGAGAGATATGCCCGAGACTCAGAACTGGGCACAGATAGAGGCCGATATCAAGAGCCTGGAGGCACAGCTCTCCGAGATTGACGCACAGCTCGCAGACCGCTCAAAGGTATTCAACGAGATAACAAGCAAGAAGCAAGAGATAGCACGCCAATTATCTGGTGTTAAGAGTAGCCTTGCAGCTCGTGAATATGAGCTACAGTCACAACTATTATCCGATTACCGAAACGCAGAGAGAGAGCACCAGAACGCTATTTCCAGGGTGGCTACACTAAACAACGACCGAAAGTATAAGACCATATCGCTACAGCGTGCAGAAAAGGAGCTTGCAGACTTAAGAGCAGAACGAGAGACGCTCCTCGCAGAGTGGCGTGAATTTAAGAACGCTATACTTGTATTCGATGATGATAACTTTATTTGTCCTACTTGCCATCGCTCGCTGGATGAGACAGACATTGAGGAAAAGAAGGCTCAGATGACAGCCGAGTTCAACGCAAACATAGCTCGTAAGCTTGACAACAATAAGGCTCGAGGCCTGGAGAATAAGGCTGCGACAGAGGCAAAGGAGAGAGAAATTGAAGCTATCAAGACCTGGATGTTCGATATCGAGATTGAGATATCGCAGATTACCTCAAGCAGCATCTACAGCACAGAGCCAGTACAGCCCAATATCAGACCAGTCATCGATGCGGACAAGACCGTCATCGAGCTACGCAACAAGGTAACAGACCTACAGAACCAGTTGACCTTCGAGGCTGTTGTGCCTGATGCAAGCGACCTATCAGACAAGCGTATGATGATTATCGACAGCATATCCGCTAATAAGATGTGGCTTGCAGACAGAGAACGTATCGCAGCTAACAACAAGCGTATCGCAGAACTTGAGCACGAGTACCAGGAGAGCCAGGCACAGCTCACGGAGCTTGAGGGCGTGGAGTTCAACATCCAGCAGTTCAGCAAGGCTCGAGTGGAGCAGGTCGAGAAACGCATCAATAGCTTATTCGGACTTGTCAAGTTCAAGATGTTCGAGCAACAAGTTAACGGAGGCGAGATTGAGACATGCGAGGCAACAGTGAACGGAGTGCCATTCAGTGACCTTAACGATGCAATGAAGATTATCGCTGGTCTCGATATCATCCAGGCTATCACAAAAGCCAATGGTATCTATGCCCCCATCTTTATCGACAACAGAGAGAGCGTGTGCGACATTCTACTAATGGAGGCACAAGTCGTGAACCTTATTGTTGACGCTAATTGCAAAACCTTAAAGATTGACTAATTATGGCAACAGAATACAAATGGGAGACATGGTTCATCACCCACCAGGACCTTATGTGTCACAGACTATCTCCAAGAGTGGAGGTAAGAACCAATATCAAGACCGGTCTCATCCGCCTATTCAAGGATGACATCGAGATAGACAGAATAGACGGCTCAGATATGCTCATGAGTGACTACGAGCAATACATCGCAAAGATAGCCATCGAGGCAGACAAAATAATTAACCATTAAACAACCAACGCAATGACAGCACAGAATCAGACAGCAGTCGCAGAGAACAAAGCGGTTGCAAAATTCGAGAACATTTCGGAGCAGGTACTCAACAAGATTGAGAAGTTCCAGGCAGACGGCACTATGACGCTCCCAGCAAACTACTCCGTGGAGAACCACATGAAAAGTGCGTGGCTCATTCTCCAGTCGACAAAGGATCGAGACGGCAGACCAGCACTTCAAGTATGCACTAAGGAGAGCATCGCCAACTCCCTGCTCGACATGGTATTGCAGGGTCTTTCAGTGAGCAAGAACCAGGGATACTTCATCGTGTACGGCAACCGCTTGGAGTTCCAGCGTTCCTACTTTGGCACGGTGGCTCTTGCGAAGCGTACTGGAGGTATCAAGAAAGAGCCAGTAGCGAATGTTATCTATGAGGGCGACGACTTCGTTTACTCTATCGACCCCAACACGGCTGGTATCAAGATTATCAAGCACGAGCAGAAGATTGAGAATATCGACAACACCAAAATCAAGGCTGCTTATGCCCTTGTAACGCTTGCAGACGGCACTACCCAGGTGACCATTATGTCGATGCAACAGATTCGAGCAGCGTGGAGCCAGGGTGCAACGAAGGGCAACTCTCCAGCACATAAGAACTTCGCAGAGGAGATGGCAAAGAAGACCGTTATCGGCAGAGCTTGCAAGATGATTATCAACTCATCAGATGACGCTTGGCTCTATGACGGCAAGGCTGACGAGATGGATATCGATGTGGCAACTAAGCAGCGTGACACCGCTGTAGCCAGTAGCAAGGCTGTGGTCGACACCCAGGAGGCAGAATATGAGGATGTCACAGAGGTTCACACAGCACCCACAGCACCCACAGCTCCAGCACAGACACCTAACACAGATGACGAGCCAGGTTATTAATTACATCCATAGACTATGAAACTACACATCCTCGGAAGCAACTCATTAGGCAACTGCTACGTTTTAGAGAGCGATACAGAGGCTCTAATCATCGAAGCAGGGGTACGAATGGCGAATGTAAAGAAAGCCGTTAGATGGCAACTGAACAAGGTTGTCGGGGCTATCGTGACGCATTCACACCGAGACCACTCTGGTCACGTTGCCGAAATGATTGCTTCGGGGGTGTTAGTCCTGGCTCTTGAGGATGTGTTCAAGACTCACAATATCGAGGGTAAGCCATTCACGAAGAGCATCGTGCCGAACAAGGGATACAAGGTAGGCAACTTCCGAATCTTCACGCTCAACGTTAAGCACGATGTTCCGTGTTTGGGCTTCATCATCAGCCACCCTGCAATGGGCAAGCTCCTATTCATCACAGACACAATCACACTGGATGTGCGTGTTCCAGGTCTCAACCACATAATGATTGAGGCGAACTATGCCGATGACATCGTGGAGGAGAACATCGGCAGTGGAGCAATGCCCGAGGCGATGAGACCGAGACTACTCAACTCGCACATGGAGATTGAGCAGACCAAGGCTATACTCGCAGAGAACGATTTATCACAAGTGGACAACATCATTCTGATACACCTCTCTGATGGCAACTCGAACGAGGACCGCTTTGTACGAGAGGTCAGAGAGCTCACTGGGAAGCCAGTGTATGCAGCCGATGCAGGGATGACGTTAGACCTATCAATACAGCCATACTGATATGAAGATAATGATTGACAAAGTAGGCGGATACTTCAACCTACAGCACCTATACACATTCTTCCGAGCAACACCCGATGGTAGCTATACCCTATCAATCACGAAGCACCGCCGAGGTCGCTCTCTCAATCAGAACGAATATCTATGGGGCTGTGCCTATCCGATACTCCTGGATGCGTTGCTTGACGCTGGATGGGAGTTCACATCGCTGGAGCAAGTGCACGAGTTCTTCAAGAAGCTCATGGCCCAGGAGACGCTCGTGAACTATGAGACTGGCGAGATTATCGAGATACCAAGGTCTACAGCAACCATGGATACACAGCAGTTCTCCGCTTATATCGACAAGCTCCGAGAGTACGCAGAGGAGTTCCTCAATGTGACCATTCCCGAGCCCGACAAGGCGTGGCGATTAAACAGATGAAACCATGAGAGCTATACCCAACGATATTGTCCAAAGTCTTATAAGGCACTTACCGCTCATCCTCGAGAACGTGGATGCTGATGCCTTAAGAACCAACTTGAGGCTGTGCAACGCTGTGAGATTGACAAAGAAGACCGTTAAACGATTAGAAAAGATAGAGAGTAATCACCGCACCAAGCTCTCACGTCGAGAGCTGGGCTAAAACCGACACAATGGGAGGATGGATAAAGATATTCAGAGAACTTCTGCAATGGGAGTGGTTCCATAGGGCAGAAATGGTACAGATATTCGTGTATCTCTTACTCAAAGCGAATGTAGAAGATAGGCAATGGCAAGGGATACCAGTTGGTCGAGGACAGCTCATAACATCGAACGCTGCAATGAGTGAGGATTTAGGGCTTTCAGCCCAACAAATCAGAACCTGCATCAAGCGACTAATCTCCACTGGAGAAATAACGTATAAATCAACGAACAGATATGTCATCATAACTATCTGTAACTACGAGAAATACCAGGAGAGCAGAAGCGTGAGCAACGAGCAACCAACGAGCAACCAACGAGCAACCAACGAGCAATCAACGACACTTAAAGAAGATAAAGAAGATAATAATACTACAACAACATCAATATGCGAGTTCGAGCGAAATTTTGTGCAGGACATGAAGGACGACACCTATTGGTGCGAGGTGATGGCAATGAGATTCCACCTCGGAGCTGTAGAACCTATCTTTGGATGGCTCGACAAGTTCGCCCTCGACACCAAGTGCAGAGAGGTTACACATAGAGATCTGATAGATGCCAAACGTCACTTCAACGATTGGCTAAGAATTCAACTCGAAAAAGCAAATAGAAATGGGAAAACCGACATCACTCCGAGAAATACTACAGAGGCCAGAGTTCAACGAGCCGAGGAGTTTGCAAATCACATCGCACAAAAGCTCACTGGCTGTTAGTTGCATCAACTCTTATGGACCAGCCGACAAGTTCTTAACAACCTTTAACCCTGGTAACCAGTTCAGATATTGCCAAGAGGTTGACAGATGCTACACTGGCAAAGCACCAGCGATAAAGGTTCTCACAGAGGCATACGGAGAGCAAGTTGCTGAGAGCTGGGTAATGATACAGCTTAACGACCTCTCCGAGTTCGCAGGGTGCAAGGAGAAGATGAGCATTCACCAAATAGAGCAAGTGGCGAAGGTTATACTCATGGAGTTCGGATACCTAAAGGTCACAGAGCTGATGCACTTCTTCGTGTTGTTCAAGAGTGGCAAGTTCGGCAAGTTCTATGGGGCTGTAGATGGATTGGTCATCACGGAAGCACTCCAGGAGTTCACACAGCTACGAGCAGAGCGACTATGGCGGATAGCTCGAGAGAGAGAACGAGAAGAACGAGCCTTGAGAAACAGCGAGGACACAATCACCTATGAGGAATGGCAAGAACTAAAATGGCTGTTCAACATGGGCTACGAGAGACGAAACGAATAATATGGGAAAATTAAGATTATTTACAGCTTTTTCTGGCTATGATAGCCAATGTCTTGCCCTCGACAGATTGAAGCGAGATTACCCCAACTTCGACTACGAGTTAGTCGGCTGGAGCGAAATTGACAAGTACGCCATACAAGCCCACGACGCACTATACCCACAATGGGCAGACCGAAACTACGGGGATATCTCACAGATCGACTGGTCTCAAGTTCCCGACTTTGATTTTCTCACCTACTCATTCCCTTGCACTGATATCAGCAATGCTGGTCAGCAGCAAGGCTTCTATGAGGGTAGTGGCACACGCTCCTCGCTCCTTTGGGAGTGTCGCAAGGCTATCGTGCAGAAGCGACCCAAGTATCTGCTTATGGAGAATGTCAAGGCTATATGCTCCAAGAAGTTTATGCCTCTCTTTGCTAAGTGGCTCAAGAGTCTTGAGGACTATGGGTACTACACTAATTGGCAAGTGCTAAATGCCAAGAACTATGGCATACCTCAGAATAGAGAGCGCTGTTTCGCTATCTCTATCCGTAGAGACCTCCTCGACCCTAATCCTATCTATCACTTCCCCAAGCCCTTTGAGCTGAAACTACGACTCAAGGATATGCTCGAGGTAAAGGTGGATGAGAAATACTATTTGAGCGACAATATGATTTCAAACATTTTATCAGATAGCGGGACATTCGTTCACAAAGAACCTTGCACCCCTCCGTACTCTGGAGTCGCATCAGCTCTGAATGCCAGGATGGCAAAAATGGGGAGGCACGAAAACTCCATAAAGGAGGTTGGCAAGTATAGCAATTCTCAAAATGGGCGTGTGATACTTGACGATGGAGTCAGCCCAGCATGTATCAATGGGGAGAAAGATGGAATGCCAAAAGTTTTAGTAACCAAAGGAGTGGTAACACCTAACTATCGCATCCGCAGACTTACCCCTCGTGAATGTTTCCGCTTGATGGGTGTCGAGGATGCTGACATTGACAAGCTCCTATCAGCAGGGATAAGTAACACCCAACTTTACAAGTGTGCTGGGAATAGTATCGTGGTCGATAACTTATACCACATAATGAGAAAGATATTCATAGATACAACCTGCGAGAGTGTGCAACCAACACTATTCTCGCAATCTATGACACAAAATAACAACCAACAACGCAATACTATGAGCAAGGAAATGAACGCAGTCAAGCAAGCCATCAAGAGCTATCTTGACAACAGAGCAAAGACAGACGAGTTGTTCGCTGTGGCATACGCAAAGCCACATAAGAACATCGATGAGTGCTTCAACTACATTTTAGGCGAAGCTCGAAAACAAGGAAATGCAGTATATCTTCCCGATGACGTAGTGTTCGGCTGGGCTGTACACTACTACGATGAAGATGACATCAAGATAAACAAGTTACCAGCCAATACCAAGGTATCAGCCAGGGCAAGCGTAGAACTCACAGAGGAGGACAAAGAGAAAGCCCGAGAGCAGGCTATTGAGACATTCAAGAAGCAATGTATCGACAAGCTCCAGGCTGAGGAGGAGGCGAAAGCTAAGAGGGAGGCAGAGAAAGCTGCAGAAAAGAGAAGGGCTGAAATTGAGAGACGCAAGCAACTCGAGCAATCACAAGGTAACCTTTTCCAGTTTTAGCCATGAAACCGACCAGCACATACCAACGACACATTGTCGAGTTGAGCAACAAGCTCCCCTCGATAACTGAGAAACAGAAGCAGTGGGCATTTGACCATTGCTTCGAGACTGGAGGATATCAGTACGGAGATAACGTGTGGTGTCTGTATTGTGGCGAGACCTACAGAACCGACAACACCACAGAGTTCATAAACGCTGTTGTAGGAGGAGAAGCGATATGCCCACATTGTGGCAGAAAGCTCAAGCTCGAGAACAGCCGAAAGAAGATGTATAGCGAGAGCTGGTATTACACCATCATCACGACCTTCAAGGGCTTCCAGGTGTGCCGACACTTCATTGTCGAGAAATCGATGCGTAGGGATAGAGCAGAGCTTCGAAAGCCATATTACACCATCAACGAGGCGGTACAGAACTGGATAGATGAGAACGGCAAGGAGACAATAATCGCTCGACCATGCAAGGCTATGTTCAGAATATACGATGCCTGGGACTTCAGCAAGCCGATGGAGATACGCCGACGACATCAGACATATAGCTACAGACCCGACAAGTACGACATTGAGGCTAAATACATCTACCCACGACGTAGTGTGCTACCCAAAATCAAACGTAACGGTTATCTGGGGCGTTTTCACGGCATTTCAGCCAGTGAGCTATTCAAGATATTGCTCACGGACCGAGAAGCCGAGATATTGGCAAAGAATGGGCAATTTGATTTGCTCCGACATAAGCACAAGCGAGGATATAAGGAGCTTCCGTTTGCTCATGCCATCAGGATAGCGAACCGAAACAAGTATGTCATCAAGGATGCTTCGATGTGGCTTGACTACATGGAGCTACTGGAATACTTCAACCTCGACACGCACAATGCACACTACGTTTGCCCTCGCAACCTCAAGGCTGTTCACGATAGCCTCCTGGCAAAGAAGGACCGCATAGAGGCAAAGCTCGAGCTTGAGCGTAAGATGGCAGAAGCTCGCAAGTGGGAGGCTCAATACCAGGAGACCAAGGGCAAGTTCTTCGGCATCTGCTTCGGCAACGAGGATATAGTGATAACGGTCATTCAGTCTGTGGCTGAAATGGCAGAGGAGGGTCAAGCAATGCACCACTGCGTGTTCAAAATGGAGTATTACAAGAAACCGAACAGCCTTATCCTCTCAGCTAAAGACCGCAACGGAAAGCGTATCGAGACCATAGAGATAGACCTCAAGACCTTCAAGGTGGTACAGAGCCGAGGAGTGTGCAACAAGAATACAGCGAAGCACGAGGAGATACTGAAGCTCGTGCGTGACAACATCAAACTGATAAAACAAGCTGCATAATGGAGAAGATGAGAACAGAGAGGGTGCAATACCCAGTAAAGAGCGAGGTTGTGAAGCGTATCATCGCAGATCAGCGACTACGACACGATTTCAACGTGTGCCAGAGACTACCAAAGAAATTGAAGCCTCCCACACCAGCAGAGTTCAGACGCAACCAGGAAGCCGTAGTGATGCTCGCCTATGTTGCAGCAGCCTACAAATTCGTTGATGAGCTCCCAACAGAGCTGGAGGCAGCAGGAATGTATCGACACTCAATCAAGCGACAAGCGAACAGAATAGAACCTATACTCAAGAAGGCATCAAGGCATGCAGAGGATGCTCTCAAGGCTGCTAACAACGGCAAAGCAAGCACTGGTTACTACGATGTCATGGATGCGTTCTACGAAGCTATAGACAACTGCATATCACTGGAAGCTCCCGAGCGAGCTTACAACATCCTCCTGGCAATGTGTCGCAACGTGGGAATATACAACCAAAGGCTCGATGAGTATCACTTCGTACCAGCCTATGACGTGGCAAAGATACCCTCGATACTGGCAAATATTCCAATCGAGGACCACAAGTTAGACAACATTATCGACATGGTCGTTAGACCAATAGTATTTAACCGAGAGTATTAGAATATACAAAGCTTATGAAACAATATACAATACTCAAGCAGATCGCCAAGCTAAGGGATTCAATGGCGCAGCTCGTAGCTGCGATAAAATCAGCAGCAGACGCATTTGTGGACTTCGGTAGAGCTGTGCCTCGCATCAGAACATGGCGACGAAAGGCGCAACGCCTACCACAGCGCAGAACAATAGGCAAAGAGCATAGAGGCTATGCTAAAAGCAGATTAAGAATACATCAACGAAGAGGATAGAACTATGACAATCGAAACAAAGTACGATATCGGTCAATGGGTGTGGGGCGCAGCGCACGAAGAGATATGGAGTGGCGTAATTACGGATATAATCACCTATCATTCATTTGGTAGGAATGTAATTGAGTATAGGGTGCTTGTTGAACAAGAAATGCACTTCACATTCAGGGAGTCCGACATTTTCCCCACCAAAGAAGAATTGCTAAAGAGTTTGTAAATCGTTCTAATACTTAAAACACTGGAAAGAATTATGGCAGAGATAATCAACAACGAGAAAGGCTTTAAGGTCATTAAGGTAAGCATGGTAGAGTGTACCCACTGGGGAGGGTGGGGAATATGCGACTGGTGCAACGAGTGTGTAGGTTCACACGGTTATTATGTTGCAGTTCTCAATACCGTGATGTGCGAGAAGTGCTACAAAGAGTGGTACGATCATGCTACATACTATCCCGAGGACAAACGAATTG
>JAFYNZ010000045.1 GCA_017547845.1 Muribaculaceae bacterium | reverse complement strand
CTTTCAACGCCAAAATCAAGCTTTTTAGAGCAAACCTTAGAGGCGTCGTTGATAAGAAGTTCTTCCTGTTTCGCATAGCTAAACTTTTCGCTTACCCTCACTAAATAACTACTGAACCGGGATTAGTCAGTGGGGTAATTTGTAACTCGCTGAAAGTCAATAAAAAAAGGCGGTAAAATACCGCCTTAAAAAAGTTATCAACAAGTGATTTTCAGTGATCCGGTTGGGATTCGAACCCAAGACCCACAGCTTAGAAGGCTGTTGCTCTATCCAGCTGAGCTACCAGACCATCCTATAAAAGACGTTGTCTTTTCGGACTGCAAAGTTACAACGTTTTTTTGAGTTTTGCAACTTTTGTCGCTTTTTTTATTGCGAAATTGCGTAAATAACCTTGTTTTCAGGCTATCTACGCAATATTATAGGTGTTGCACCTTTTTCTCAATGATATGCTACGATATTAATCCTATTGTCGGATACTTTGAGGATTAGATGCGATTGACGAGTTCTTTGATGATTTCTGTCATGTATGGTTGTGCTTGTAGGGCTGCTTTCTGCACTTCTTCGTGAGTAGGGACGTCTGTGACGTCTTTGCCTCCGAGGTCGGTGATTACTGACACGCCAAAGACTTCCATTGATGCGTGGTTGGCAACGATGACTTCCGGTACTGTCGACATTCCGACTGCGTCGCCTCCGATGATGCGGAAGTATTCGTATTCAGCCGGTGTCTCGAATGTTGGACCTGGAGTGCCTACGTATACGCCGTGCATTACGCGGATGCCTTTTTCGGCTGCGATTTCGTCTGCCATTTTGATGAGTCGATGGCTGTAGGCTTCTGTCATTGCAGGGAAGCGAGTGCCGAGTTCGTTGTAGTTCTTACCGCGTAGTGGATTTTCAGGGAAAAGGTTGATGTGGTCGGTGATAATCATGATGTCGCCGACTTTGAATTCTTTGTTCATACCTCCGGCAGCGTTGCTTACGAATAGGCGTTCCACGCCGAGCTCTTTCATCACTCTGACAGGGAATGTCACTTGCTTCATGTCGTAGCCTTCGTAGTAGTGGAAGCGTCCTTGCATTGCCATGACATATTTGCCACCAAGGTCGCCGAAGATGAGTTTGCCTGAGTGACCTTCAACGGTTGAGATAGGGAAGTTGGGGATTTCGGTGTATTCTATCTCTTTTACGATATCGATATGGTCGACAAGTTCTCCAAGGCCTGTGCCGAGGATGATACCTGTGTCAGGGAGTCTGTCGACTGATTTGCGAATGTATTCAGCAGTCTGTTTGATTTGTTCTAACATAGTCATATGTATTAATGTGTTAATGTTCGGTTGCATCTATCAGCTTTTTAAGCATCTGCATGAAATCGCCTTCTTCGGGGCGGTTTATCATATGAACGCTTATAGGTAGGTAGAATGTTCGAGGTTTGAGTTCGTGAGGGAAATATGGGTTGCAAGCAAGACGTGCGGCATCCTTTTCGGTGGTGATGATGAGTTTGCGAGCACAATTCATTTTAGCGAATGTCTTGCTGATATTTTCGATGTCTTTGCGTGTGAAGTCGTGATGGTCGGGGTAGTGGGCTATCTTGACCTTGGCATTGAATTGTCGGAAATATTTTATGAACCCACGAGGGTTGTCGATGCCAGATACCAATAGGATTCCGTCGTCGGCTGTCAACGATGAAAGCTGGACAGAGTAGGGCGAATCGTTAGGGAAGACAGGCATGATATTGTTGTAGGTGTATCGAGTGAAGAATGTCTTTTGGAAGGCACGTAATCCCAAATTGTTGATCATGATGCGACAATTGAGAGGAGTGATATTTTCCGGACATTTTGTTACGATTACAAAGTGAGCTCGATGGCGAGAGTCGATTGCTTCTCGTAGTCGGCCGAGAGGCAGAAGCTTGTCGGTATAGAATGGACGATTGTACTCGGTGAGAAGTATCGACACTTTAGGCTTGATGAAGCGGTGTTGAAATCCATCATCGAGAATCACAAGATTGATGTTTGGGTCAATCTTCTGGAGCTCACGGATGCCTGTTTTGCGATTTTCGCACACCGCGACTTTGACACGGAACCCATATTTCTGATATATCTGATATGGCTCGTCTCCTATGGTGTCGGGTGTGCTTTTATCGCATGCCAATACGAAGCCTTTGGTCTTACGCATATAGCCGCGACTCAACACCGCCACGTTGTAGACGGCAGATAGATAGTCGATGAGATACTCCACATGGGGTGTTTTTCCTGTGCCACCGACAGTGAGGTTGCCCACCGTGATGACAGGGATATTGAATCGCTCTGATTTCAGAATATCTTTGTCGAAAAGATAGTTTCTAAACGATACGACGGCACCATATATCCACGATAGCGGAGTAAGTGCGTAGGTTAGTATCTTGTCTTTTGTAGTATCTGCCATAATTGTGATATTCTACTATAGGGAATTTCTAAAAGTTCCCGTATTTGTATTTCTGTATGTATGCTTACGAAAGTTGGCTAACATTCATTTCTTTTTATTGAAAAATCTATCGAATAGATACATCGCTAAAGCAAAAATTATTGCTTGAATGATATAGACATAAAATGCATTATCGTTATTAAGAATATACTTATCTCCAATCCACATAAGGACTGCAAACAATATACCTTCTATCAATGCTCCAATAATTTTGTAAACTTTCATATTATCAATAGTTTAATCGTTTGCTAAAGCTTGATAACCATGTCGGCCATTCTTGCCTGAATCATAGGGCGTTGGATAAGCCAACGGAGCTGCATAAGCATAGCCTCTTCTTGGCTGCGAAGACCTAATTTCTGAGCTAATTGTGCAGCATTGCCATTTTCGAGCATAGCCATGTAAGTCCAGAATGAGTCTTTGGCATCCGGGTATGCTACAACGTTAGGAGTGTCGCCATACGATAGTTTTTGTGCCATGTATTTAATAGCGGCATCAAGAGTGCCGATGCGATCGACAAGACCGATTTCCAATGCCTTTTCTGCGCTCCATACGCGACCTTCGCCGATTTGCTTAACGTAGTCTTGCGAGAGACCTCTGCCGTCTGCCACGCGTTGAGTGAAGAGATCGTAGCCATCTTCGACCATGCGTTGCATAGCGTTGTATTGTTCGGTTGTGAGTGGGTTTATGAGATTTGGGAACATCGCTTGAGGATTGGTTGCAACGAGTTCGAAGTTTACGCCGAGTTTGTCTGTCAGCAACTCATGGCCGTTAGGGATAAGGCCAAAGATGCCGATTGAGCCGGTCACAGTCAATGGGTCAGCAAAGATGCTGTCCGCGCCACATGAGATGTAGTAACCACCTGAAGCAGCATAGTCACCCATAGACACGATGAATGGTTTGTCTGTCTTTTTGAATTGTTCGAGAGCTTCCCAAATCTGTTCGCTACCATAAGCTGAGCCACCGGGAGAGTTGACTCTTAAGATGAGACCTTCGACATTTTCGTTGTCCTTAAGGTCGAAGATAAGAGGCACAAGATCGGTTGATACGATGCCTGATGCATCTCCATCATCGATACCACCGCAAGCATAAACGACTGCGATGTGAGGCTGATTAGCTTTGCTGATATTGCCGGACGCTAAATTGGTAGGGTCCACCTTTTCGATATTGTCGGCTTTTTCTACGCCCATCATTTCTGCCAAACGAGAGTCCATTTCGTGGCGATAGAGTAGGCCGTCAACCAAACCATTATCAAGCGCAACATTCAACTTTCGGCATAGGATAAACTCATTGTTAATAAGCGAGTCAATCTCATGGCTATGAATTTTTCTTGAAGCGGCGATTTCGCCTTTGATTTTGCTCCACATCGCATTGTAAAGTGTGTCGAGTTGAGCTCGTGCAGGCTCGCTCATGTGTTCGAGGATGTAAGGCTCAACAGCGCTTTTGTATGTTCCGACTTTTACTACTTGGAACTCAATGCCAAACTTGTCGAGAAGTTTTTTGAAATAAGGAGTATGTCCGCCGAGACCTGACAATTGGAGTGTTCCATGAGGGTTCATGAAAAGACTGTCGGCTGCTGTAGCAACATAATATGCTCCTTGAGTCATAGTTTCGCCATAAGCATATACTTTTTTGCCCTTGCTTTTGAAGTCAACGATTGCTTCGCGAAGGCTGTTGAGTGTCGCAGGGGCTGCAGATACGACGCCACAGTCAATGTACATCGCTTTGACATTATCGTCATCAGCGCCACACTTAATACCATTAATAAGGTCTTTAAGCGACTTTGGTTGCTTAAAATCTCCGTTGAGAACGGTCATTACGTCAGGTGCTTGATCATTTGTATATTCAATGATTTCTCCTTGAAGGTCAAGCACCAACAGGCTGTTGTCGCTTGTTGAAACAATGCCGGAACTGAAGTTGCTACTACCTATATTAATCAACATTGCAATGGATACGATTACGGCAACGATGCCAAATAGGCAAAGAGCCAACCATGTGCCTGTGAATGAGGATAATACTGATAAGAAGAACTTTTTCATAATTTTGTATTTTATATTAAACTTTTGATTACTTCTTTGATGTCATCAGCCAACTTGTCGGCTTCTTGCATAGAATGGGCCTCGCTATAGATGCGAATTATTGGCTCGGTGTTGGATTTACGGAGATGCACCCAACTATCGGCAAAATCGATTTTCACGCCATCGATATCCGTGAAATTTTCGTTGGCGTATTTTTCCTTCATTGCGGCGAGAATTTTGTCGACATCTATTTCAGGAGTGAGTTCGATTTTGTTTTTAGCGATGGCGTATTGAGGATAAGATGCTTTCAATTGGCTGACAGTTTTGCCAGACTTAGCAAGCAAAGAAAGGAAAAGAGCTACTCCGACAAGAGCATCGCGACCATAGTGTGCTTCAGGATAGATTACTCCGCCATTGCCTTCACCACCGATGACAGCGTTAGTCTCTTTCATCTTAGCGACTACATTCACTTCACCCACAGCTGCGGCATTATATTGGCATCCGTGAGCATTTGTCACATCTCTGAGAGCGCGTGATGAACTGAGGTTGGAAACAGTGTTGCCAGGAGAGTGTGATAGTATATAGTCGGCTACAGCGACAAGCGTGTATTCTTCGACAAACATTTCGCCATTCTCCATAACGATAGCCAAGCGGTCCACGTCCGGGTCAACGACAAAACCGACATCAATGCCACCTTGACGCATGAGTTCGGAGATCTGAGTCAGGTTTTCAGGGAGTGGCTCAGGAGTGTGGGCAAATTTGCCTGTCGCTTCGCAATTTAGTTCGACTATGTTTTTGACGCCGAGAGCTTTTAATAGTTGTGGGATAATAACACCACCGACTGAATTAACTGCATCGACTGCAACAGTGAAGTCGGCATTCTTAATGGCTTCGGTGTCTACAAGGTTGAGTTTAAGCACTTTTTCGATGTGCTTAAGGTTGTAGGTCTGGTTGTTGAGAACAGTGCCTATGTTGTCGATGTCGGCATATGTGAAGTCTTCTCGTTCGGCAATGCTAAGCACTTCCTTACCTTGATTATCATTTAGGAACTCTCCATTTTCGTCAAGAAGTTTAAGAGCGTTCCATTGTCTCGGATTGTGACTTGCAGTCAGAATAATACCACCGCAAGCATTTTCTTCGACCACTGCAATTTCTGTGGTTGGGGTAGAGGCGAGACCGATGTTGATGACATCAAAACCCATAGATACGAGAGTTCCACACACGAGTTGCTCTACCATAGGGCCGGAAATACGAGCGTCACGACCGACAACAATCGTGTTGCTGTTCTTAGTCGTATTGTTGCGGATAAATGAAGCGTAGGCTGATGTGAATTTTACTACGTCGAGAGCACTCAGCCCTTCGCCCGGACGGCCACCGATGGTGCCTCTGATACCTGAAATAGATTTTATAAGTGACATAGATGATTTCGTTTTACATTTGACTTCTGTAATATCTCACATTGTAGAGGTAAGGCATACAACTACTTTGGTCTTCAATAAAACCATATTGCGAACGCAACACGAGGTTGACTTCGCAATCAACGCCAAGATATTTAAGTGGCAACTGGATGCCGGAGCCATATTTATAAGATGACTGGAGAGTCGTATTGTTGTATCTGAAAGATGTAGTTGATGAGTTCATGCTATCGGCATTGCCTTCAGGCTGAGGGTCATAGCCTAAGTACATATGGTTGATGTTGGTGCGCATATATCTGAAATAGATAAGCTCATCAAATTTGGCTTTGTTGTCTTTAGTGCCGGGATTGATTACTTGCATATAGACAAGTCCTTCGTCGTCCATACGATAGTAGGGTGCATCTTCGCCATATTCGAAGATGGAGTCTGCCGGAACAGTGTTTATGATTTTTTGATTTGAAAGAAACCAGTTGGTAGACTCTTTTTCATCGTCGAGCAATTCAGAGTAGCTGACAGTCTCGCTGCAACTTGAGAGAGCAAACAAAGCAAAGATAGCTGATATAGTGGATAAAAATTTGCGTGTCATTATTGTCTTATTTATGTTTATGAGTTAAGTATTTGTCATAGTTCGGCATTGCGTTGATGAGAATTTTCTGACATTCCTCTAATGTGCCATAAAATTCGCCACCCGCAGCTTGAATGTGTCCACCACCATTGAAGAGATCTTCGCAAATTTGGTTGACAGGGAAGTTGTTGACACTGCGAGCTGAGACTTTGATGCAATCCGGGTCTTCACGGAGGAAGAAAGAGTAGGTGATACCTTTGATTTCCAGTGCTTGGTTGACAAGACCCTCTGAGTCACCTTTTTCGTAGTTGAATCTATCGAGTTCGCTCTTATCAAGGACGATTACAGCTCCTTGGTGCTGCTCAAAAATAGTGAGTTTTTCACTCATGGCATATGCACAAAGTTTGACACTGTTGTAGGTCTTTGTCTCAAGTGCTTCTTTGACAATTCTTCGTTTATCGACACCTTTCTTGATGAGCTCATACATGATGATGTATAAATCAGAGTATTCGCAATTGACCGAGAGGTTGCGAGTGTCGGTCACGATACCGGTGCAAATGGCAGTCGCACAGTCTTTATCCATCATTTCGAGCAACCCCATCGCAGCGATGAGACGGAATGTGAGCTCAGAAGCAGAAGACATTTTGTCGAAAGAGAAAGTGAGATCGGTGAAGTTGTCAGGATCGAGGTGGTGATCCACCAAGACCTTTTTGCACGAAGCATTCAATATGATGTCGGCCAACTGATCAAGTCGTGAAGCTTTGTTGAAGTCACAACAGATAATCAGATCGGCATTTTGTATCAATGTTTCTGCAAATTCTTTGTATTGGGAATAAGCGACAAGTTCTTTAGCTCCCGGAACGAAAGCTAACGACTTGGGTGCTTTGTCAGGAATCACCACTTTGGCATTTTTGCCCATACGCATGAGGAGGTGGTAGAAACCTAAAGTTGAGCCTAAAGCATCGCCGTCGGGACGGACGTGGCATGTCATGACAATATTCTCGTTTTCGTCAATCAATCGCAAGAATGCTTCGGCATCTTTATCTGAAATAAACTTTGTCAACATCTTTTTCTGTTTTGAATTGACAAAGATATGAAATATTCCCCAAATTTCTGCTATCTTTGCAGTCAAATTTTAGGTTTGACGGCCGTCGTTAAAGATTATTGGGCAATTTCGCTCAAATTTAGAGCCTATAACGGCGTTTTGTTAAGCCATTTAGCAAAAAAACAGATTACGACAATGCATACGAGAGAAGAGAAAATGCAAGCATTCGGCCGATTGCTCGATGTGCTTGATGAGCTTAGAGAAAAATGTCCATGGGATGCTAAGCAGACCAACGAAAGTCTTCGACCAAACACGGTGGAGGAAGTATATGAGTTGGCTGATGCATTAATTTCGGACGACACTGATAACATCTGCAAAGAACTCGGTGATGTGCTTTTGCATGTCGCTTTTTATGCCAAAATAGGCTCTGAAAAGTCGCAGTTTGATATTGCAGACGTATGCAATCGTCTGACCGATAAACTGATATTCCGTCATCCACACATTTATGGCGATGTCCATGCCGGTGATGCCCAGGAAGTGGCTCAAAATTGGGAGCAGATAAAGCTTAAAGAGAAGGGTGGCAATAAGACTGTGTTGGCCGGTGTACCATCAGCTCTGCCTGCATTGATTAAGGCTAATAGGATTCAAGAAAAAGCCCGCAATGTTGGCTTCGATTGGGAGGAACCTCATCAGGTGTGGGACAAGGTGAAGGAGGAAATCTCAGAGGTCGAAGAGGAGATTACCAAAGGTGATAAGCAAGGTGTCGACAAGGAGTTTGGCGACCTACTTTTTGCCGTGATAAATGCTGCTCGTCTGCATGGTGTAAATCCTGAAAATGCATTGGAGATGACCAATAGAAAATTCATCTCTCGCTTCAATTACCTTGAGGCAAAAGCTAATGCTATGGGTCGATCTTTGAAGGAGATGACGCTTGCCGAGATGGATGAGATTTGGAATGAGGCTAAGAAATTGGAAAACAACTAATTAAATACTGAAGTTTTGATTCTTTGTATAACTGAGAAACCGAGTGTCGGCAAAGATATTGCCGACATACTCGGAGCAAAAACACGGCACGAGGGATATTTCGAAGGTAATGGTTATTGTGTGACTTGGACCTTCGGTCACTTGTGTACGCTTAAAGAGCCTCACGACTATAGCCCTATATGGAAGCAATGGTCGTTGGGAGCGTTGCCTATGATACCCACAAAATTCGGTATCAAACTCATAGACCAAGACAGCATTAAGCGACAGTTTCATGTCATAGAGACTCTCATCTCAAAATGTGATGAGGTTGTCAACTGTGGTGATGCCGGCCAAGAGGGGGAATTGATTCAGCGATGGGTGATGCAGAAGGCTAAATGCGATAAGCCTGTGAAGCGTCTTTGGATTTCTTCATTGACCGATGATGCCATCAAAGAAGGGTTTCAGAAGTTGCGTCCTGATTCGGAGTTGGAACCATTATACACAGCCGGCTTGTGTCGTGCCATTGGCGACTGGATTTTGGGCATGAATGCAACACGACTCTATACTTTAAAGTATGGTCAGAGTGGACAAGTATTGTCTATCGGACGCGTTCAGACTCCGACATTGGCATTGGTGGTCAATCGTCAACTTGAGATAGAAAATTTTGTATCAAAGGATTTTTGGGAGCTTAAAACGACATATCGTGACACGGTTTTTTCTGCCTCAATTGCCGGTTTTGAAGAAGAAACCAAAGGTCAAGAAATGCTTGAAAGTATCAAGGATTTACCTTTGACTATCAACGATATAACCAAAAAGAAAGGTAAGGAGGCACCGCCGAGATTGTTTGACTTGACAAGCTTGCAAGTGGAGTGCAACAAGAAGTTTGGCATGAGTGCTGACGACACGTTGCGAACTATCCAATCGCTATACGAGAAGAAGCTTACAACTTACCCTCGCGTTGATACGACATATCTCACAGACGATATATATCCCAAGTGTGGAAATATACTTAATTCTTTGAATGGATATCAAGACCTTTTAACGCATATCCGTGGCAAGAAATTGATTAAGAGTCGCAAGGTGTTTGACAACTCTAAAGTTACCGATCACCATGCAATTATCCCGACAGGTCAGCCTCTTCCTCCATCATTGACTGATATGGAGAAGAATGTGTTTGACACTGTGGCGCGAAGATTTATTTCTGTCTTCTTTCCTGATTGTGAATTTGAGCAGACTGTGGTCAAAGCTACTGTAGGGAAGGTCGGATTTAAGGCTACAGGTCGCGTGATATTGTCTCAGGGTTGGAAGTTGGTGTATGCTAAGAGCGATGGTACAATTGCTGAGACAGACGAAAGTAATGACAAGTCTGAGGAGTCAGCATCTATTTTGCCTAACTTCGAGAAAGGGGAGTCGGGTCCACATGAGCCGCATCTTGCAAAGAAAAGCACTCAACCTCCAAAATATTTCACCGAGGGTACGTTGCTTAAAGCTATGGAGACTGCTGGCAATCTAGTCGAAGACGAAGAACTTCGCGAGTCGTTAAAAGCTAATGGCATCGGTCGCCCATCAACTCGTGCAGCTATCATTGAGATTCTTTATAAGCGTGGTTATATCCGACGCGAGCGTAAGTCGCTGAGAGCGACACAGGCCGGAATCGATCTTATATCGCTGATAAAGGAAGACCTTCTAAAGAGTGCAAAATTGACAGGTATTTGGGAAAATCGTCTTCGTCAGATAGAGCGTCGTCAGTATGATGCTAAAGAATTTATCGATGGACTGAAACAGATGATATCTCAGATTGTTGTATCTGTACTGTCGGATAACTCGTCGCGTCGCATTATTGCGCCTTCTGTGGCAGAAGCAAGCAAAAAGAAAAAGTCAAAATAGCATTTCTCAATTATGGTACAGACTATAATCACCACTATCATAGTAACATTGTCAATTGCATGGGCTATTAAGAAAATAGTCAATCGTTTCTCGAAGAAACAGTCATCGTCATGCGGCTCGTGCTCTCATTCTTGTCAGTCGTGTCCACATCATCGCAAGCCGACAGATAAGGTCGAGTGAGAATGCAGGAATGTGATTAATGAGATAGATACAGAAAACTCCTTGATAGTGCGTCATGCTACTTGTCAAGGAGTTTTTCTATTGGGATTTCTAAGCAATGCTACTACATCATTTCCAACGGAAGAGCAGCAATGTTCAGGTCGTGATTGCGAATGAAATCGATGATTGCATCACGCTCTGGCGATGGATTGACATCAGCTTCGATACGCTTGATAGCGTTGAAGATAGATGTGTTGCATTGATAGATGTGGCGATAGCAACGTGCGATGTCGTCGATGGCTTCTTCGCTCTTGTTGCCTTTGCGAAGGATAAATGCATTGACGCCGAAGTAGGTGATAGGATTGTGAGCCATGATGACATATGGCGGGATATTGTTGTTGATGCGACATCCGCCTTTGATAAGCACCCATTCTCCGACATGGCATTTCTCATGCATCAGAGCCATAGACGATAGGATAGAGTAGTTGCCTACACGACAGTCGCCGGCAATCTTCACTGCGTTGCCGATAACGCAGTGATTACCTATGTGAGAGTCGTGACCGATGTGGCTTTGAGCCATGATGAATGAGTCAGAGCCGATGGTTGTCGCTTCACCTTCACGAATGCTTCGATTGATGATTACTTGCTGATAAATCTTGTTGTTGTCGCCGATGATGCAATAGGTCTGCTCGCCTTTCCAACGAAAATCTTGAGGATCGGCACCGATGATTGCACTATGATAGATAGTGTTTCCGCTACCCATACGAGTTCCGGCGATGATAGAAGCATGAGAGTGTATAGCGCAATTGTCGCCAATTACCACATCACGGTCGATGAATACGAATGGCTCGATAGTGACATTATTGCCTATCTTTGCCTCTGGATGCACGAATGCAAGTGGACTGATATTTGACATATTCGAATTCAATTTAAGGTTATTAATAATTTTATCGGCCCCCACCCAGTGCTTGGTAGAGATTAATCATAGCAGACACTTTTGCATGCCAGCAATTGAGGCTTGAAAGTTGTGCGCTGAGAAGGTTCTGTTGTGCAGTAAGAACTTCAAGATAGTTTGCTTGACCCAAAGTGAGAAGTTCTTGAGTGTAATAGACAGATTTTTGTAGTTGGTCAATTTGACGTATAAGCAATTGGCGTTTGCTTTCGTTGCTGTTGATTTCCACCAAAGCATCTGTCACTTCGGCAGAAGCATTGAGAACTGCATACTCGAAGTTGTTGAGGGCTTGTTGTTGTTGAGCCTTAGCAGCTTCAAGTGTGGCAATATTTTTACCACGAGAGAAAATCGGTGCTGTCAATGAGCCTGCCAATTGCACAAACCATTCACCCGGATTTGTGATTACACTTCCGAGAAGATTAGTAAATCCACCTTGTGCTGAAATCACAAGAGAAGGGTAGAAGTTAGTGCGAGCGATGTTGGTCGCATAGAAGGCAGAAGCAAATGATTTTTCTGCAGCTTTCACATCAGGACGAGCTGACAAATATCCTACCGGAATTCCGTCATTAAGTAGCTCAGGCGTTTTGAATTCTGTGGTTTGTGCTACGTCCCACTTTTGGTAGTGAGTGTTGAGAAGCAACGAGAGAGTGTTGTTGGTCTGATAGATGGATTTTTCAAGATCAGGAATTGCCGAGAGAACAGAGTAATAGCTTGCACGGCTTTGAACCACTGCTGCTTCGTTGACTTGTCCTGCTTCCTTCATCAATACCATTGATTCTACTTGCTCTTCCCAAAGTTTGGCTGTGTGACGTGTGATGCGTAGTTGCTCGTTGAGCGACACAAGAGTGTAGTAGGTATTGGCTACTGCACCAATAATTTGAGAGCGTACGGCTTGACCGTATGCTTCAGTTTGCTCAAGGTTGGCTTGTGCTTTGCGCTTATTGTTGAGAAGCTTGCCAAAGACATCGATTTCCCAACTTACTGCGAGAGGCAGAGTGTAGCTCCACGACATAGATGAACCGGCATAGCTTGCGCCTGCTCCGTTAGGACCAAATGACACAGAAGGGAGATAGTTGAGCTTTGCACCTTTGAGCTGAGCATGAGCTATGTCGATGTTTAGCTTGGCATTATTGTAGTCTTTGTTGACTTCTAATGCTTGATTGATATATCGTTGGAGGATAGTGTCGGTGAACACTTCATTCCAAGCAAGGTTGCCCAACATTGCTGAGTCAACAGGAGCTTCCAATGACTTATGATATTCGCCTATGATAGCGTTGTCTTTGGGTAGCTCATATTTGTTGTAGATGTGGCAGCTACTCATAGTAGCCACCAACATCGTTGATAATATGATTTTACTAATATTTTTCATGGTTGTAATTAGTCTTTAATACTATATTGTTCGATTTCGGCACTAATCTTACTGTTGTCCTTATCTGTCCATTGGTATGGAGAAATCTTTTCGTGAATCTTTTGGAAGATTACGAAGAGAGCCGGAACGACAAGCACCTGGAGAATCATACCGATAAGCATACCGCCGATAGAACCTGTACCCAATGCGTTGTAGCCGTTAGCACCCGCACCTGATGCAAACATCAATGGAAGAAGACCGATAATCATCGCCAATGATGTCATCAAGATAGGACGGAGACGTGCTACGGCACCTTGGATAGCAGCATTGACGATTGTCATGCCGGTCTTGCGACGGTCCAATGCAAACTCTACAATCAAGATGGCATTCTTAGCCAAGAGACCGATGAGCATGATAAGTGCAATCTGTAGGTATACGTTATTGGTAATGTCCATCATCTGTGCAAATACAAATGTACCCATCAGACCGAATGGAATAGAAAGGATTACAGCCAACGGCAAGATGTAGCTTTCGTATTGTGCACTCAATAGGAGGTAAACAAATAGGAGTACCAATGCGTAAATCAAGCCTGATGAGTTGCTTGCTGACTTAGACTCTTCACGAGTAAGACCACCAAATTCGAAACCATAACCGACAGGAAGTGTCTTTTCCGCCACTTCGTTTACTGCAGCAATCGCATCACCGGTTGAAACACCAGGTGCCGGACTACCTGTAACTGAAATTGCTGTGTACATATTGAAACGGTTGATGATGTCAGGACCATAGACACGTGAGAGTTTCACAAAGTTGTCGATTGGTGCCATTTCTGTACCGTTTTTTACTTTGATTTGTTTCAAAGTTTCAGGTGATACACGAGCCTCAGGATTGGCTTGCATCATTACACGATAAAGCTTACCAAAGCGGTTGAAGTTAGAAATATACATACCACCATAGTAGCCTTGGAGAGTTTGAAGGATAGCATTTTGAGTCAATCCGGCTTGTTTTACCTTAGCAACATCGATTTCCACAAGATATTGAGGGAATGATGGGTTAAAGGTAGTGTATGCCATCTGAATTTCAGGACGCTTATTGAGTTCTGCAAGGAATCCTTGTGCAACTTCAAAGAAGTTGTTGAGGTCACCGCCGGTCTTGTCTTGGAGCTTGATATCAAGACCATTAGTAGCAGAATAGCCGCTAATCATAGGAGGCTTGAAGAACATGATGCGACCGTCTTTAATGGTGTTGTTAACCTTCTGACTCAATTGTCCGATAATAGCGTCTGCACTTTCTGTCTTAAGGTCGCGGTCGTCCCAGTGGTTGAGTTTGATAATCATAGAGCCATACGAGTTACCTTGGCCGGCGATAAAACTATAACCTGTGATGGCTGTACGATTTTTGATAGCCGGGATTTCTGCCGCAATGCTATCCACAGCGTCGATGACTGCTTGTGTGCGTTCTTGCGATGTTGCCGGTGGCATATCGACCACGCCCATGATAGTGCCGGTGTCTTCATCCGGAACAAGTGCTGATGGAGTAGTAGCCATGAGCCACATCATCAAAGCAATAGATCCGGCTACAGTAGCAAGACTGAGCCACTTGCGCTTGATGAAAAATTCTGTTGCTTTCTTATATTTGGCGAGCAAAGCTTCAAACATAACGTTAAACCAATAGAAGAAGCGTTTGAACAACGACATTTTAGGAGCTTGGTCATGTTCTCCTTCCGGGTGTTGGTCATGAGTCTTAAGGAAGAGTGCACACAATGCAGGTGTCAGTGTCAAGGCGTTGATAGCCGATAGACCGATAGCCATAGCCATTGTCAGACCGAATTGGCGGTAGAATATACCTGACGTGCCACCCATAAATGACACAGGAATAAACACGAGCATCATAACAAGTGTGATAGAAATCAACGCGCCGGCGATTTCACCCATAGCATCGATAGATGCCTGTCGTGACGACTTATAACCTTGGTCGAGCTTGGCATGGACAGCCTCGACGACGACAATGGCGTCATCGACCACAATAGCAATAGCCAATACAAGAGCTGCAAGTGTCAAAAGGTTGAGTGAGAAGCCAAACATCTTCATCAAGAAAAACGTACCAATCAATGCCACAGGGATTGCGATGATAGGAATGATGGTAGAACGGAAATCTTGAAGGAAGATGAATACCACTACAAACACCAAGAGGAATGCTTCAATCAAGGTCTTGATTACTTCGTGCATAGATGCGAAAAGGAAGTCGTTGACGTTCATTGATATGCCGATATTAAGACCTTCCGGTGCATCTTTTTGGAATTCAGCAAGTTTTGCTTCGATATCACTAATTACTTGGGTAGCATTACTGCCGGCTGCTTGATAAACCATTGCAGAGCAACCATTCATACCATCAATTTTGTTGGAGAAACCATAAGAGACGCGACCCAATTCAATGTCTGCAACATCACCAAGATACAGGATTTTACCATCACTGTAAGCACGGATAATGATATTTTCAAACTCTGTCTCTTCGACAAGACGACCTTTATAGCGCATTACATATTGGAAACTTTGGTCGCCATTTTCTCCAAATTGACCCGGAGCAGCTTCGATGTTTTGTTCTGAAAGTGCCGTAGAGATGTCGCTTGGCATCAAACCATATTGTGCCATAACCTCCGGCTTAAGCCAGATACGCATAGAATAGTCAGCCCCAAACATCATAGCATCACCAACACCTGAAACACGCTTAATCTGTGGTACAATATTGAGAGACATGTAGTTCTCAATAAAGTCTGTTGAATACTTATTGTTATCAGAGTTGAGGGTGATGACCATAAGTGTTGAAGACTGACGTTTTTGGGTGATCACACCTACTTGATTAACTTCCGATGGGAGATAACCTGCAGCCTTGGCAACACGGTTTTGCACATCGACCGCAGCCATGTCTGGGTCGGTGCCTTGTTTGAAATATACTTGGATTTCAGCCGAGCCGTTGTTGGCTGCAGTTGAAACCATATAGTCCATGTTTTCTGCACCATTAATCTGCTCTTCCAATGGTGCAATCACAGAATTGAGCACACTTTGTGCGTTCGCACCGGTGTATGTCGTAGATACACGGATTGTCGGCGGTGCGATGTCCGGGTATTGCTCAATAGGCAATGTGCTCAAACTGATGATACCGAATAGCACGATGAAAATCGATATCACTGTCGAAAGTACCGGACGATTTATAAATCTTGATAAATTCATAAATTATTATCTGATTATAGGGAAATATACTTCCTTTGATTTATTAAACGTTGACAGTTATTTCGCTTCAGTTTGATTGTTGTGCTTTGGCTTGATAATCATGCCTTCTTTGACAGAAATACCTACACCTTCTACAACAACTACGTCGCCTTTATTAAGACCTTTTGTAATGATGAAGTTTTTGCCGTCATGTTGATCTGCAACTTCGATAGCTCTTGATTGCACCTTACTTGAGTCTCCCACAACGTAGCAGAACTTGAGGTTTTGGATTTCGTAAGTAGCCTTTTGTGGAATTTCGATTACGTTGCTAGCTACATTAGGGATAAGCACTTGACCTGTGCTACCACTACGGATAACGCCATTAGGGTTTTTGAATTCTGCTTTAGCTGTTGCACTACCAGTCGAAGGGTCGATTACTCCGGATATAGAGATGATTTTACCCTTATAAGCATACTCTTCGCCATTGGCAAGTCGCAATGACACCTCAGGGAGCGAGTCAAGAGCTTGTTGGAGTGAGCGAGCACCATTGTTGGTGAGGTCAAGCACTTCTTTTTCGTTCATTGAGATGTATGCTTCAATGTCGGAGTTGTTAGAGAGAATAGTGAGTAGGGTAGATTGTGATACCAATGCCCCTTCTTTAAATGAGATTGTGCCGACAACACCTGAAGCCGGTGCTGACACAACTGTGTAGGAAAGATTCTTTTGAGCAGAAGTCAACTGAGCCTTAGCTGCATTGAGTTGTGCTATCGCAGAATTGAGATTATCGACTGATGTCTGATAAGCCGATGCACTGATAATGTTTTTGTCAAACAAAAGTTTGTTGTTGTTGGCATTAGTCTGAGCCGTGTTGACATTAGCTTGAGCCACTTCCACTTGTGCTTTAGCTGCATCAACAGATGCTTGAAGCTGAACTTGGTCGATAGTAAAAAGTGTTTGACCTTTGCTGACTTTTTGTCCCTCTTGAACGTGTACCTTTGTTAGAAATCCGGAAATTTGAGGGCGGATTTCAACATCATTCTTACCATGCAATGTTGCGGGATACATGCTCTGAAGAGTTGCATCTTTCTCTCCGACAGTGATTACTGCCAACTCCGGAGCCGGAGCAGTTTGCTTCTGTTGTTCACCGGCACATGAGGTCAATACGAGACCTCCCATTATGATACCGGTCGACAAGTTAAAAATTTTCTTGAAGTTCATAAATTTATAAATTATTTGTTGTTACTTTATGTTTGAGTATAGTTAGAATATTAATATTTGCTTTGCGTAAAGTAACTATTAAGGCAAAATATTAAATATTTTCAATTTGCTAAGTTACAAAAAAATCACGAGATAGTACTAATGATTGTCTTGAAAAATTCTGCTCTTTTCGTTTATAGGTTTGCATTTGTGAGAATAAGAACAATTTTCTTTGAAATTTGATTTATGAAACTAAATATACCATCTATTTGCGAATAATAAGCAGAGCAGTGCAAATTGAATATGGGTTGATGCAAATTCTTGTTTGGAATTGCAAAAATCAAACGAATTAAGTAACTTTGCACAAAATAAAACTTATAGAATCAGAAATTATGGTAATTCAACGTTGGCAATCGGCAATGCTTCTACTTGCCGGAATTTTATTGGGAGTCTCTATGTTTACTCCTGTGGCAGTTGTAAATGGTGAGCTTCCTCAGATTATCACTCCTTTGAATTCAGTGGTGACTATCATTTTGGGTACACTCACAACGATTTTGTCATTCATCATCATTTTCCTTTACAAGAATCTTCGTCAGCAAATCAAGACAACATATCTTTGTGCAATTCTCACATTGGCTTATGCTGCGACTTGCTACATTATGCCATGCTCAATGGCTGAGGCAGTGGAGTGCAAAGTCACCGGCGGTCTCTGTATGGTAGTGGCTGCATTGTGGCAGGTATTGGCAGCAGCGAGAATGCGTGCAGATGAAAATAAACTTAAGAGTTACGACCGTATTCGTTAATATATCAGACGATTAGCGACAAAAATAAGATACGATGTCCATTGTGGTGGGCATCGTATTATTGTATTTAGAGATAGGGACTAAAGTCAATGTGTTGTATCAAATGATTGTGTCATTTAACGGAAATCCTTCAAGATGATTTGAAGGCGTTGTCGAGCAAAGAAAATTCTACTTTTGACTGTGCCTAATGGTAAATCTAAGTGTTGTGCAATTTCACTGTACTTGTAACCTGCAATGTGCATTGAGAAGGGAACACGATATTCATCGTTGAATGAATTAATCGCTTGGGTAATCTCCTTGACTGAATATGAGCTGTCGGGCGTAATCAGTCCGGATTCTTGCGAAATGTTCAGATGATAGAGGTCATCTGTCTGGTCCAGAATTGTAGCTTTTCTGACAGTCTGTCGGTAATTGTTAATGAAGATGTTGCGCATGATGGTGAAAATCCACCCTTTGAGGTTGGTGTCATCTGCAAACTTGTCTTCATTGGTCAATGCTTTGAGCGTGGTGTCTTGCAATAAGTCTTCCGCCTCTTCTTTATTGGTGGTCAACTGGTAAGCGAAGCTCATCAAGTTACCTTGCAATCCCAACAGTCTTTCTTTGAAAGATTCTTTGCTACTCATAGATGTGAAGATTTAGTTAAGCGAACATTAATCTTTGATAATTGCAAAACAACAATTGTTGAAAAAGGTTCTGAAATTTAAAAATTTTTTTTAAATCAGTATGGAATGAGTTGTGTTTAAATTTGTAATGAGTTGATAGTTAGGGCTTTATTGTGCTTTGGTCGTTTGGGGTAAAAATTATTGTTAGATGAAAAAATCTGCTTGAATGCGTTCAAAGCACTAAAGCAGATTAATCGATGTCTTAGTTTTTATGCGACGATGTCTTGTTTATAATCGAAGAGTTACCAGTCGCCGTCTTCGTCGAAGTTGGGGTGTTCGAAACCGTCGGTGTCATTGTCACCTGTCGAAACGTCTTCCCAATCTACCCAGTTACCACTGTCGCGATTGCGAAATCTGTCGTCGTCAAACACGCTATGGTCCCAATCACGCGGAGAGTTTTCCTCGTTGTCGTCGCCAAATAGAAAGTCAAAAATACTCATAAGTAATACTATTTTATGGTTCTATAAATGTTTTGTCAGGAGGGGACCTACAAGTTGTTATAGATCCCCATATAGATTAGAGTCTGATAGTTCTATTATTAAAGGGGGTTTAAGAAGTTCCCTAAAGAGTCAATGGGTTGTCGACCTTTTCGTCCAATAAGGCGAAGTCAAGCACTTCGCGGATTGTGTTGACATAGTGGAATGTAAGACCTTTGAGGTATTTTTCATCGATTTCTTCTATGTCCTTACGATTGAGTGCACAAAGCAAAATGTCGGTGATGCCCGCACGTTTGGCCGCAAGGATTTTTTCTTTGATACCACCGACCGGTAGCACCTTGCCACGAAGCGTGATTTCACCTGTCATTGCAATCTTTGAGCGTACTTTGCGCTGTGTCAAAAGCGAGGCGATAGATGTCACCATTGTCACGCCGGCCGATGGGCCATCTTTAGGGATTGCACCTTCCGGAACGTGGATATGGATATCGTATTTCTCAAATAACTCAGAGTTGATGCTGAATTGGAAACCGTTGGCTTTGAGATATTGGATTGCAATCATAGCAGACTCCTTCATCACATCCCCAAGGTTGCCTGTGAGCGTGAGTTTGTCGCCTTTACCTTTTGAGATAGATGACTCGATGAAAAGTATATCGCCTCCGACTTGTGTCCAAGCAAGGCCTGTGACCACGCCGGCGTAATCATTGTTTTCATACATGTCCGGATTTACCTCTTCCGGTCCCAACAACTCTTTGAGATTGTCGGCCTTGATGAGGGTAGGGTATTCCTTTCCTGATGCTTTGAGGCGAGCAATTTTGCGCAATACTTTGGCAATCTTTTTCTCAAGACGACGTACGCCCGACTCGCGTGTGTAGTAGTCAACAATCTTTGTCAATGCCGACTTGTGAAACTCTATCTCTTTCTTCTCAAATCCATGCTCTTCGAGGAGTTTTGGCACAAGGTGACGACGTGCAATCTCTATCTTCTCTTCAGAGATGTAGCTACTGATTTCGATGATTTCCATACGGTCGAGCAGTGGTCGTGAGATGGTGCTGAGATCGTTGGCTGTCGCGATAAACATAGCTTTCGAAAGGTCGTAGTCGACATCGATGTAGTTGTCGTGGAACTTGCAGTTTTGTTCCGGGTCAAGTACTTCAAGCAACGCTGTCGATGGGTCGCCTTTGAAGTCTTTACCGATCTTGTCGATTTCATCGAGGACGATAACAGGATTGGAAGAGTTGACCTTTGACATCGCAGAGATGATACGACCGGGCATTGCACCGATATATGTCTTGCGGTGACCACGGATTTCCGACTCATCGTGCAATCCACCCAATGAGATGCGAGCATATTCACGACCGATAGCATCTGCTATAGAGCGACCGAGTGATGTTTTACCCACACCTGGAGGACCATAAAGGCAGATGATAGGAGCTTTCATGTCGCCACGCAATTGTAGGACTGCCATGTGCTCAATGATGCGTTCCTTTACATTCTCAAGACCATAGTGGTCGCGATTGAGTGTCTTTTCGACTTTTGGTATAGAGACTTTGCTCTTGGTGGTTTTGTCCCAAGGCAATCCGAGAAGAGTTTCGATATATGTGAATTGGATAGAGTAGTCGGGTGATTGAGGATTATAACGCTCAAGTTTACGCAATTCTTTATCGAAGTGCTTCTGTGCATATTCTGGCCATTCCATTTGCTCTCCTCTTGCACGTAGTTCGTCGATCTCTTGCTCTTCAACTGAGCCTCCCAACTCGTCTTGGATGGCACGCATCTGCTGATGGAGGAAGTGCTCGCGTTGCTGCTGAGTGATGTCTTCGCGTGTACGCGACTGGATGTTGGCCTTAATCTCCATCAATTGGCATGCGGTGTCAAGATGATGAGTCAAGAGCATTGCACGTTCCTTGAGGTTGGTCTCTTCGAGAAGAGCTTGCTTAATGTTGGTGTCAAGTGGGGAATTGACGCAAATGAAGTTGATGAGGAAGAGTGGGTTCTCAATGTTTTTGATTGCGAACTTGATTTCTTGCGTTTCTTGCTCACCAAACGATGCGAGCATACGTCCGAAGACTTCCTTCATTGCGATAATCACAGCAGCCATCTCCTTGTCGCTATCGACCGGAATCACCTCTTCGATTTTGCTCACGCGGGCACGAAGGTAAGGCTCGGATTGAACGACTTCGTCAAGGTGTATGAGTTCCTTAACCTGAAGGATGACATTGGTCGTACCATCAGGCATTTCGAGGACTTTAAGGATAGTGGCAGTCGCTCCGACTTCGAATAGGTCGTCTTGTGTAGGGTGTTCGACGCTTGAGTCACGTTGTGTGACTGTACAGATAGTCTGTTTATTGCGATAAGCTTGGTTGACTAATGCCAACGTTGCTTCTCTTCCTACTGCAATCGGTGTTGTGACACCCGGAAACAATACGACTTCACGGAGTGGGAGTAGGGGAATACTATTAAAGTCGGGTTGGTATTGTTCAAAATCGTCGACATCTCTGATTTCTGTAATGATAGGTCCGATAGAGACTTTGCATTCACTTGAGTCAAAGAGATTGTCATTTATAATGTCATTCATAATGTACTAATAATGATTTTCAAAAAATTCTCACAAAGGTACAACAAAATTTGCAATTTTCAATGCTTCAGTAATACGAGTTGAGAGATAAATTGTGGTTAATAATACTTAAATGTCAAAACTTGAGTATCGGTTGTTGAATGTGGCGTATAATAGCAACGAGAATCCGCTCGTTGATGAGCGAACTCTCGTCGTTATTGTCAATCCGGAATGTGTTGTATTACCAGATGATTACTTGTTCGCTTTGTGGACGGAACATCTTGTCGCCTTCTTTGATGCCGAATGCATCGATGAATGGCTGAATGTTCTTGAGTGTTACGTTAACGCGGTTGATACCGAGTGAGTGAACGTCACCAGATGTGAGTGAACGGATTTCAGCTTCACGGATGTTTTGTGCCCAAAGGTTAGCGTAGTTCATGTAGAACACTTGGATAGGAGTATAGCCTTCAATCTTAGCATCTTCGCTGTTGATGTCTACACCCTTATTCTTTTGAGAGTCAAGGAACGCAGTCATTGACACGCGGAGACCACCTTGGTCAGCGATGTTTTCGCCGAGAGTGTATGTACCGTTAGCAAAGAGACCAGGAAGGATTTCTACTTCGTTGAATTGGTCAACGAGCACTTGTGTCAACTCTTTGAATGCCTTAGCATCTTCTTCTGTCCACCAGTTCTTCATGTTGCCTTCTGCGTCGAAGTTGCAACCTTGGTCGTCGAAGCCGTGGATCATTTCGTGACCGATAACCACACCGATACCACCATAGTTTTCAGCATCGCTTGATTCAGCATCAAAGAATGGTGCTTGAAGGATACCTGCGGGGAATACGATTTCGTTAGCCAATGGGCTGTAGTAAGCGTTTACAGTTTGTGGAGTCATGCCCCATTCTGATTTGTCTACCGGCTTGCCCCACTTAGAGAGGAGGTCTTTTTGGTGCCACATTGAAGCGTTGTGACAGTTTTCGTAGAATGAAAGAGATGGGTCGATCTCCATAGTGCTGTAGTCTTTCCATTGGTCAGGGTAACCGATCTTCACAGTGAATGCGCTAAGCTTTTGGATAGCTTTGAGCTTGGTTTCGCTGCTCATCCATGGGAGTTCGATGATGTGCTTGCCGAGTGCATTGCGGAGGTTTTCCACCATTTCGAGCATGTATTGCTTAGATGATTCTGGGAAGTATTTTTCAACATAGAGTTGACCGATAGCTTCACCCATAAGACCTTCTGCTGTAGCCAAAGCATGTTTCCAACGAGGTTGCTTAGCAGCTACGCCGCTCATAACCTTATTGAATTCGAAAGCAGCGTCAGCGAAGTCGTCGCTGAGTTTGCCGGCAGCTTGGCGTACGTATTGCCAAAGGTAGTAGTCCTTGATTTCACGATCTGTGAGTGTGCCGATAAGGTTGTTGGCTTGAGCCACAGAGCTGAGTTCAGTTACGATTACAGTCTCAGGGCTTTCGATACCCATAGTTTCGATGAAGAAACGATCCCAAGGGATGTTGTTGTACATCTCTTTGAGTTGAGCGAATGTGCGCACGTTGTACATTGCAGGGAGGTTGCGGCTTTGTTCGCGAGTCCAAGCAGAGTCGGCGAGAGCAGTTTCGATCTTCATGACGTTCTTCATGATACGGTTGGCATCTTTTTTAGAGTAGCCGGCGAGACGCATGTTGTCGATGATAAGTTTCTTATAGGCTTCACGCACTTCTTTGTTGCGAGAGTCGTTGGCGAGATAATAGTCGCGGTCACCGAGAGTCATGCCACCGCTTGATACGTACATAGCATATACCTTGCTATTGCCAAGGTCTTCCATAGGACCGGCACCGAAGAATGGGCTTGCATAGTTGGCGTGGAGCCAAAGAAGAAGGTCGTTCATGCCTTCGTGAGTAGTGCTTTCAATTTTCTTGAGGTCTGCTTTGATAGGTTCTGCACCTTCGCGGTTACGGCGAACGCTGTCCATAGCTTGCTCATAGATAGTTGCTACTTTGTATGCGATAGAGCCCTTTTCAGGGTTGCTTGCAGCGAGGTTTAGTACGATGTTTTTGATACGGTTGTTGCTTGAGTCAGTAAGGATGTTAAACTGACCATAGCGTGAATACTCCGGTGTCAATGGATTAGCATCCATCCAACCTTGGTTGACATGCTTGTAGAAGTCTTCACCAGCAGATGTAGTCTTGTCAAAGAAATCCGGGTTGAGACTCTTCATGTGCTCTGTAGCATTGGCAGAAGTGCCTGCACAAAGTGCAGCGAGTGCCAAAAGAGCTGATTTGAATAGTTTCATTTTTTAAATAGTTTAAATTATTAATGTTTAGTATTGTTGTTGTCTTATTTGTTAGTCGGCGTCGTCTTCTTCTTCGCCCGGCATAGGAGGACGATATTCGAGGATGTCGCCCGGTTGGCAATCAAGTTGTCGACAGATTGCATTCAGTGTTGAGAATCTGATGGCTTTGGCCTTGCCTGTCTTTAGAATTGAGAGGTTGGAAGGGGTGATTTGCATTCTTTCGGCAAGTTCTCCGAGGGAGATCTTTCGTTTAGCCATCATCACGTCTAAGTTTACTATAATTGGCATGATGTCAACAGTTTAGATTGTCAATTCTTGTTCTTCTCTCATTTGGATACCTTTAGCCCAGATTTGTGCCATAAGGAGTGAAACCAATCCGATGAGGATGTGTCCCCATGGAAGTTGCCAATAGTAACTATAGGTGTAACCTGATAGTTCGTATGGAAGTCTGGCAACGATGATTTCTCCATAAACGCCCGATATGATGTTGACTAATGCGAGCGATAGCATTAGGATTCCGAGTTGGCGTAGTAGTTTGACGTTGCAACGTTCGAACACTTTGTTGCGATTGATGTTGTTGATTAGTCGGATAAATTTGATTATCGTTATTACTACGATAGCCAATATTATCAGCCCACAGATGAAGTTGACGATGCTATATGACTGTGGGACCATTTCGTTGGGTACGAAGATAGATCCTTTGTTGATAGTGAATTGGAGAACGTTGCCATTTGTGGTGTCGAGAAGAGAGTCGGGAGCGTTGGTAATCTTTTCGATTGAAGGAGTGAACGCCAATGCCAAAGGTGTGTTTTCTTCAAGAGTTTTGCCCGACAATGAGTCTCCTTCTACTGCCTGCAGACCTTGGTTGAGACCTGCGCCGAAGTAATAGCCAAACTGGTAGGTGGGCAAGATAATAGAGGCCAAAATCACACTGATAATGGCAACGCATAATATGTTGATTACTTTTTTCATCTGATGAAATATTAAGATATATGATTTATTTGTCGCAAAGATAGATAAAATATTTTGATAACGCAAATATTTTGTTGTTTTTCGATAAAAATATGTTTCTGATTGTCGCTCAATAGGTGTCGGTTTTGAGTGGGGGAGACATAAAAAGAAAGAAGTCTTGCTCTGAGAACAAGACTTCCGTGTATTAGAGATAAATATAGTAAGCGTTATTATTTAAGTGCTGCTTGCACTGCATCGTTAGGAACCATTTCCTCTTTGAAGATGTAAGCACCAGTCTTAGGAGATTTCTCCATGATGATCACCTTGCTATAAGTACGACCTTCACCTTTCTGCAACGATGCGACGGTTTTCTTTGCCATAGTTGAGTATTATTATTTAATTTCTTTGTGAATAGTGTATTTCTTCAAAATAGGGTTGTATTTCTTCAACTCCATTCTCTCGGTAGTGTTCTTTCTATTCTTTGTAGTAATATAGCGAGATGTACCGGGCATACCGCTTGCCTTGTGTTCAGTGCACTCAAGGATTACTTGAACTCTATTACCTTTAGCTTTCTTTGCCATAGTTTTACCTTGCGTTTATTACATTAAAATGATAATACTTTGATATCTCTGAAATCGATGTATCCCTTTGCTTCTGCTTGCTTAAGAGCTGCATTGAGACCGATTTTGTTGATTGTGCGAAGACCGTTAGCTGAAACGTTCAACAAAATCCACAAATCTTCTTCTACCCAGTAGAATTTCTTAGTAAACAAATTCACTTGGAATTTGCGTTTAGTGCGACGCTTAGAGTGAGAAACATTGTTTCCTGTCATCGCTGTCTTGCCTGTGATTTGACAAATTTTTGACATGGCTGTTTTTTAATTATTGAATTAAATTTCTTTAAGTGTTGTGTGGCCGCCATCTCAGTTCTCATATCATCGCTAACTGCATCATTTTCAGCGACTTTACAGGATGTGCCACAAAACAGGTGCAAAGTTACTACTTTTTTTGCTATCTACCAAATCTTTTTGCGACCTTTTTGTGATTTTTACTCAGCACCATCGTTTTTTGCACTTTGAATGTGCGTGGGCAAGTCGTAGCATGTATCGTCTAACGGCATTATTGTCCCGGTGATATCTACTATATGATTGTGTATATAATAGGTTGTAATGCCTGATAGGGGAGTTACATAGATGCTCGCTTGTAGAGGATTATGCCTATTATTAGGTATATGACGTTTGGAATCCACATTGCGATAAATGGTGTTGTCGCCCCGGAGATGGCAAACGATGATGTAACGGTCGAGAATAAGATGTAGCTGAAGCTGAGTAATAGACCGATACCGATGTTGATGCCCATACCTCCTTTGACTTTGCGTGACGAGAGTGCCATACCGATCAGGGTGAGAATGAATGCGGCTGCAGTGTTGGCGTAGCGCTTCTCTTTCTCAATCTCAAATGCTTTGATGTTGGCGACGCCACGCATACGTTGCTTCTCGATGTATTCTGTAAGCTCGGGTGTGGTCAGCGTCTCTTGGTCGTTTTTGGATATGATGAAGTCGCGTGGCTCGATAGGGATGATGGTGTCCATGCTTGAACCTCGTCGCACGCTTTCTTTCATGCCGTTGAAATCGCGTATCATATAGTCGCGTATCTTCCAGTTGTAGAGTGTGTCGTAGGATGCTGATTGGGCAGTGAGGCGCGACACAAGTTTTTTGCCTTCAAATTTATCAAGTGAAAATCGGTAGCTCATTTTAGATGGAGCGTCGTATCGAGCCATGTAGGCAACGACTCCCGGCTCGACCATCAACTGGATGTTGGTGCCGATATCCACCTTTTTGTTCTTGACATATTTGTTGGTGTAGTTAATACGGTCGACATTGGTAGGCGGAATAATATAGTTGCTCATCACAAATGTGATAGCCGCGATGACTGTAGCGCCTATCATGTATGGGCGGAGTAGTCGTCGGAAACTTACGCCACTTGATAGAATGGCAATTATCTCCGAGTTTCCTGCCATCTTTGAGGTGAAGAAGATGACTGATATGAAGACAAAGAGAGGGGAGAATTGGTTGGCAAAGTAGGGTAGGAAGTTGAAGAAGTAGTCGAATACTGTCTCCTTGAGAGGTGCACTTAGGAACGCATCAAGCTTCTCATTGATGTCAAACATCACTACGATTGCCAAAAACAGCAGGATTGCAAAGAAATATGTGCCGAGAAATTTCTTTAGAATGTATTGGTCGAGCTTCTTGAGTCTGAGGAATCTAAATACCTTGTCCTTGAGAGGTGTCTTTTCGACTTTTGGTTTGTTGTTGTCGGTGGTGTCTGATGGTGCGTCCTGATTGACTGTCTGCTCGATATTCGAATTAGGCATGATTGTGTCATCTATGCCGATGCCTTCTTCGGTGATTTGAGGCACATCAATGACCGACGTCTCTTCTGTCGACTGAATTGTCGGAGATGAGATGTCTTTTGCTTTACGTTTGAATATGTTGCAGATACGACAACGCATTGTGAGTGTATTATGGTTATAGACGTTGAGTGACACGTTGCACCATTTCTGTCTTCCAAGCCTTGAAGTCGCCTTCGATGATGTGCTTGCGAGCTTCGCCTACGAGCCAAAGATAGAAAGCAAGATTGTGGATAGATGCAATCTGCATTGCAAGTAATTCTTGGGTGACAAACAAGTGACGAACGTAGGCTCTTGAGTAAACTTCGTCTACCCATGCTGCACCACCTTCGTCCAACGGAGCGAAGTCGTCAGCCCATTTCTTATTGCGCATGTTCATGATGCCGTTGCGAGTGAAAATCATGCCGTTACGACCGTTGCGAGTAGGCATTACGCAGTCCATCATGTCGACACCGCGATCAATAGCTTCAAGGATATTGGCAGGAGTGCCGACACCCATGAGATAGCGTGGCTTGTCTTTAGGGAGGATTTCGTTGACTACTTCAATCATGTCATACATTTGCTCAGTAGGTTCACCTACTGCAAGACCACCGATAGCATTGCCTTCAGCTCCGAGGTCAGTCACGAATTTGGCAGATTCACGTCTCAACTCAGGATAGACACAACCTTGGACGATTGGAAAGAATGTCTGTCGATAACCATATTTGCCTTCTGTGGCATTAAATCTATCCCAACCGCGTTTGAGCCAACGGTGTGTCAAACCGAGTGATTTCTTAGCATAGTCGAAGTCGGCTGTGCCGGGAGGACACTCGTCGAGTGCCATCATGATGTCTGCACCGATAGAGCGTTGGATGTCGACAACTCCTTCCGGAGTGAATAAGTGCTTGCTTCCGTCGATGTGACTGCGGAAATATGCACCCTCTTCCTTGAGTTTGCGATTGCCTGATAGAGAGAAGACTTGGAAGCCACCACTATCGGTGAGGATAGGGCGTTCCCAACCATTGAATTTGTGTAGACCACCTGCTTTCTCAAGGATATCCGTACCGGGACGAAGATACAAGTGATATGTATTGCCAAGGATGATTTGAGCCTTGATGTCGTCGCGAATTTCGCGAGTGTGAATACCTTTGACCGAACCGAGTGTGCCGACCGGCATAAATATAGGTGTGAGGATTTCGCCGTGGTCAGTAGTAATGACACCGGCACGTGCTTCACTATTTGGGGCAGTGGCTTGCAACTTATATTCCATGATAATCTGTCTCTGCTAAATGTTTGAGACTACAAAGTTAGTGAATTTTTACAACATACGGCAGAATCTGTCAAAAATAGCACTCGATAACTGCCATTATAGAGTGAACAATCATGCCTATGGACACTAAGAGTTTGATGCCTGTGCCTACAAAGAAGGACAGAAATGCTCCGAATGCAGCCTTGGTGGCAGTCGACGATTTGCTACGATTGAACACCCATTCTCCGATGAATGCTCCGGCGAAAGGGCAGACGAGTGGACCGAAAGGGAATGGTAAAAGAAAGCCGACAAGCAGTCCGATTATAGCACCCCAATTGCCAGCTTTGCTGCCGCCAAAGCGTTTGGTCATCCATGGCGTTAGCAGAAAGTCGATGACTGTAACAATGACTGTCGCTACACCCCAGATGATTAGCGGTGTCACTCCCATCTCTATGCCTGCCCATTGAAGGCATAGTAGTCCGACGAATGATAGAGGCGGACCGGGTAGTCCCGTAATGACACATCCGAGGATTCCGATTATCAGTAGCAATGCTGCGATGATGATTAATGCTATTTCCATATTGGGTATATAGATTTGTTTGATACAAAGGTAGTGCTATTCGACGATATTTGCAACTCTTTGTATCACAGAGTTGGTATAATTTGCCTCTTGCAGCGTGTGATAAAATGTGTCTAAAAAGATAGGAGAGAAGCCTTGCGACTTCTCTCCCGAGTGTATTAGGATTGATGTGATTACTCTTCTGATTGAGTTTCTTCGTAAGCCTTGAGAAGCTTTTCTTGAACATCACCAGGTACCAATTCGTAAGATGAGAAGTTCATTGTGAATGAGCTGCGACCACCGGTGATAGAGCTGAGTGAAGTAGAGTAGCTTGACATTTCCTTCAAAGGCACCTTAGCGTTGAGTTTTTCGATACCATTTTCAGAGTTCATACCCATGATGATTGCACGACGGCTTTGGAGGTCGCTCATCACGTCACCCATAGAGTCTGCAGGAGTGAGTACTTCTACGTCGTAGATAGGTTCGAGAATCTTAGGGTTAGCGTTCTTGAATGCTTCTGAGAATGCGTTACGGCCGGCGAGACGGAATGAGATTTCGTTTGAGTCTACCGGGTGCATCTTACCATCGTAGATCATAACGCGTACGTCGCGAGCGTAAGAACCTGTCAATGGACCTTGTTCCATGCGGTCCATAAGACCCTTAACGATTGCAGGTATGAAGCGTGCATCGATTGAACCGCCGACGATACAGTTGTAGACTACGAGTTTGCCACCCCATTCCAATGGAATTTCTTGCTTGTCGCGAACGCTCATCTTGTATTCTTGGTTGTTGAAGCGGTAAGTGTCCGGTTCCGGCATACCTTCAGTGTAAGGTTCAACGATCAAGTGTACTTCGCCGAATTGACCGCTACCACCTGATTGCTTCTTGTGACGATAGTCAGCGCGAGAAGCCTTAGTGATTGTTTCGCGATAAGGAATCTTTGGTTCGAGGTATTCGATTTGGAGTTTTTCGTTGTTTTCGATTCTCCATTTGAGAGTGCGGAGGTGGAATTCGCCTTGACCCTTAACGATAGTCTGCTTGAGTTCCTTAGATTGCTCAACGATCCATGTTGGGTCTTCTTCGTGCATGCGAGTAAGGATTGCACTGAGTTTTTCAGCGTCGCTTTCGTTTACAGGGCGGATAGCACGTTGATACTTAGGAGCAGGATATTTGATGAAGTCGAATTCATATTCGCAACCCTTTTCGTTGATAGTGTTGCCTGTGCGTACATCTTTGAGTTTCACTGCAGCGCCGATATCACCTGCTTCGAGAGTGTCGACTGCTGTACGGATTTGACCGCAAACTGAGAAGATTTGAGCAAAGCGTTCCTTGCTACCACGACTGATGTTTTCGAGGTCAGCACCTGCCTTGAGAGTACCGCTCATCACGCGGAAATAAGATACTTCACCGATGTGTGGCTCAACAGATGTCTTGAATACGAACAAGCTTACAGGACCATTAGAGTCTGCCTTCACAACTTCGCATTGAGTAGTTTCAGCGTCAGGCATATCGTTGACGAATGGGCAAACGTTGCCGAGGAATTCCATCATACGGCGAACACCCATATCCTTTTGTGCACTTACGCAGAACACAGGGAAGATAGAACGGTCAACCAAACCCTTACGGATACCGGCACGCATTTCGTCTTCAGTGAGCTTGCCTTGTTCGAAATATTTGTCCATCAATGTCTCATCGTTTTCTGCAGCAGCTTCTACGAGAGCATTGTGAAGTTCTTTAGCCTTTTTCATTTGGTCATCAGGAATCTCAGTGATTGTAGGCACACCACCTTCAGGACCCCATTCGTATTTCTTCATCAAGAGAACGTCGATCATTGAGTGGAAACCAGGACCTGATTCAAGAGGGTATTGGATTGCGATAACCTTAGGACCGAAAGTTTCGCGCATTTGCTCCATCACATTTTCGTAGTCAGCCTTTTCACCGTCAAGTTGGTTGAGAGCGAAGATTACAGGCTTCTTGAGAGTAGCAGTTGTGCGGAAGATATTTTGAGTACCGACTTCTACGCCGTATTGGCTGTCGACAACGATAACGCCTGTGTCAGTCACACCAAGCGCTGTGTAAGCATTACCTACGAAGTCTTCACTACCCGGGCAGTCAATTACGTTGAGCTTCTTGTTGAGGAACTCAGCATAAAAAACAGTAGAGAAAACAGAATAGCCATATTCCTTCTCCACTGGGAAATAGTCGCATACAGTGTTGCCTGCTTCGATTGTGCCGCGACGTTTGATTACTCCACACTCGTAAAGCATTGACTCAGCGAGTGTGGTTTTCCCAGAGCCTTTACTACCAAGCAAGGCGATGTTTTTGATTTCGTTAGTTTTGTATGACTTCATAATGTATAAAGATTTTAGTTTGTTATTAATTAAGTTTGAGTGAAATTTTGCACCTTTGAGATGCCCTATTTCAAAAACGGTCGCAATTTAGCAATAATATCTGACATAGCACAAACAAAAAAACATGTTTTAAAACATATTTTTCACATTTTTGCCATTATCTGCACATTTCGGCTTGCAATGAGCCAAAAATCACCCGTTTTTAGCCGAATTTTTTCTGATTTTTTGGCGAGAGTGACTATTTTGAAGTAATTTTGTGGCAAAGATAGAAAAGTTATGGCAGGACTATATATTCACATTCCATTTTGCGCACGAAAGTGCATATATTGTGATTTTTATAGCGTCGGTGTGAAGAATGCACCATGGCAGGATTACCTTGACGCTCTTATCGCAGAAATGAGATGTCGTAAAGATGAATTGACAGAGTGTGTCAATACTATATATATAGGTGGCGGAACTCCTTCTTTGATGCCTGCTCAGATGCTCATATCTCTTGTAGATAAAATTAAGGAGACGATGCGTGAGAAGTGGCAACCTCGTGAGTTCACTATCGAAGTCAATCCTGATGATGTCACCGACTCATTGGTTGCTACCCTTCATCGTATCGGTGTCAATCGTGTCAGTATGGGTGTGCAAAGTTTTATTGATTCCGAACTCAAGGCCATAGGTCGACGCCATAGCGTTGAGCAAGTAGAAGTGGCATGTAGGCTCTTACGCTCATTCTCTAATATAAGCATGGACCTCATCTTTGGCTTGCCGGGACAGACGATTGACTCGTGGCAATATAATCTGGAACGAATGATAAGTCTGCGTCCGCAGCACATTTCAGCCTACTCTCTGATGTATGAAGAGGGGACCACGCTTCACTTGATGCGTCAGCAAGGTCGACTTGAGGAAGCTGACGACGAGGTGTCGCAAGAGATGTTTGGCATGCTGGTTGAAAGTTTGACTCGCGCCGGCTATTGTCAATATGAGATTTCAAATTTTTCACTGCCCGGCTATGAGTCGCGTCATAATTCGAGCTATTGGGCAGGTGTGCAGTATCTTGGGCTTGGTCCGTCTGCTCATAGTTTTGATGGTCGTGACACTCGCCGTGCCAATCCATCGTCAATCCGCGACTATATCGGTCATTTTCGTAATCAGTCGGAAGTTCCCTTTTATGAGGAGGAACACCTTAGTGACGACGACCTTTATAATGAATATATCATGACTCGCCTTCGCACAATGCGTGGCATCGACATCTCTGAGTTGACCGAACGCTTCTCTGAGAAACGTTTAGCGCATTTCATGTCGCAATGTTGTCGACATCAAAATCAGGGTAATCTCATTAGAGAGGGTAATAGTGTGCATCTATCCGAGGAGGGCGTTCTAATTTCCGATGCGATCTTTGTTGACTTAATGATGTAGGGTGTGTGGTACATAGTGTAAAAGTCTGCAATCTTTAATGCTTGTCACCTCCTCATTAAACATCTCCCCACTACTGATGGTGATATGGCTCTCCGCGTTGAATGGTCATAGCTCGATAGACCTGTTCGGTGAAGAACAAGCGTATCATCTCGTGCGAGAAGGTCATTTTGGAGAGCGAAATTTTTTCGTCTGCTCGATCGTAGACGCTTTGAGAGAAGCCGTAAGGACCGCCGATAACAAACACCAATCGTCGTAGCCCTGCATTCATTTTGCGCTGAAGATAGTCGGCAAATGCAACCGAAGTAAACTCTTTTCCGCGTTCGTCGAGAAGCACAAGGCAGTCGCCAGGCTTCAATGCGTCGAGCATCAATTTTCCTTCAGCCTCCTTCTGTTGCTCCTCGGTGAGTTTCTTTGTGTTTTTGATGTCGGGGAGCACTGTGATACTGTAAGGAATGTAGTGTTTTAGACGCTTGATATATTCGTCGATACCTTCTTGAAGGTAGCGAGCATTAGTTTTTCCGATTACGATGAGCGATATTTCCATATTTTTTCTTAACTTCGCACAAAATTAACAATTATATTTCGGTTATGAAAACAAAAGAGCAACTTATCGACGACCTTCTCAATCTCGCATTTGCAGAAGATGTGGGCGATGGCGACCACACAACGCTTAGTACAATCCCTGCAGATGCTATCGGCCGTCAGAAACTATTGATAAAGGAAGAGGGTATCCTCGCCGGTGTGGAAATCGCTAAGATGGTACTTCACAAGGTCGACCCAACACTCAAAATTGAGCTTTTTATTGAAGACGGTGCTCACGTTAAGCCGGGCGACATTGCATTCATCGTTGAAGGTAGCGTACGCTCGCTCCTCGTCGCTGAACGCACTATGCTTAACATTATGCAACGAATGAGTGGTATCGCTACGACTACCGATCGCTATCAACGTCGCCTCGAAGGTCTCCACACTCGAGTGCTTGACACTCGTAAGACTACTCCGGGCATGCGTATGCTCGAGAAGGAAGCTGTCGCAATCGGTGGAGGTGTCAACCATCGCATCGGTCTATTTGATATGATTCTTATCAAGGACAATCACATTGACTTCGCCGGTGGTATCCCTCAAGCAGTCAACGCTGCAAAGCAATATTGTGCTGAGCATGGTAAGGACCTTAAGATAGAGGTCGAAGCTCGTAGCTTGGAAGATATTCAGACAATTCTCGACCTTGGAGGTGTCTATCGCATCATGTTTGACAACTTCACTCCGGCTCTCACAAAGCAAGCTGTAGAACTTGTAGCAGGTCGTTGTCAGACAGAATCATCAGGTGGTATCACCATCGACAATCTTCGCGACTATGCAGAAGCAGGCGTGGACTTCATCTCAGTAGGAGCATTGACTCACTCAGTCAAAGGCCTCGACATGTCATTCAAAGCCATCTAATCCTTGTTTAGTATAGACTACACCTATTAATTCTTAGGATTAGTTATATAAAACAAAAGTGGCTGTCCCCTCATCGGAACAGCCACTAATTTTATTTATTTAAAGCTGCTTTATTTCACCATTACTTTGAAGGTCTTGCCATTGACCGAAACGATATAGACGCCCTTGATAGGAGCTTCTACTACTACATCTCCATCAGTCGCAACCTCTGATGAGATAATGCTACCATCAGCTGCATATACTCTGACAATGCTGTCAATTTTAGCATTCTTCACCACGATATTGTCGCCTATTGTCGCTACTATCAAGTCATCACCTTCAACGCCATCTATGTCAGAAGAGTAGACATTTATATAGCAAGATGCCGAAAGATTAGAGCCGTCGGTCGTGGTTGCTGTGATAACTACTTCGCCGACAGATTTCACAAATACCAATCCTGTATCAACTACTGTTGCTATCACTTTTTTAGAGCTGCTCCATGCTACTTCTTTATTTGTAGTGTGTTTAGGAAGAATAGTAGCCGTTAGCTGAAACTCTGACTTTTCTTCAACCCTTGCTTCAGTCTTATCCAATTCGATAGAAACAGCCAATGTCGGAATGACAGACACCTTGCAAGATGCCGAAAGGTTAGAGCCGTCGGCGGTTGTTGCTGTGATAACGGCTTCTCCAATGCTGATGGCAGTTACCACACCATTCTCATCAACTACAGCGATAGCTTCGTTTGATGATGACCATTTGACAGACTTATCGGTTGCCAATTCCGGAAGCACTGTTGCAACGAGTGCTGCGGTCTCGGTTACTTCAAGTGATACCTCCGTCTTGTCAAGAGTAATGGATTGAGCAAGTGAAGAAACAACAGTTACCTTGCAAGAGGCAGACAAGTTAGAGCCATCAATCGTAGTAGCAGTGATAACGGCTTCGCCGACAGAATATGCTGTAACTAATCCATTTTCATCGATTGACGCAACCCATTTGTCGGAACTACTCCACACGACACCCTTATTTGTTGTTGATTCAGGAAGGATTGTTGCTGTGAGTTGAAAATCTGATTTTTCTGCCATTTCATACTCTGTATAATCTAAAGTGATAGATGTTGCCAATGTCGGAGTGACTGTCACCTTGCAAGTAGCAGAAAGATTAGAGCCATCGACTGTGGCAGCTGTAATCGTTGCTTCGCCGACTGCGATTGCAGTCACCAAGCCGTTAGCGTCAACTGTCGCTACTGCTTCATTTGAGGACTTCCATGTCACAGACTTGTCGGTAGTCGTTGCCGGTGCGATAGTCGCTTTGAGTGTCAATGTTTCTGTTGCTTTAAGCGTTGCTGTTGTCTTGTCCAAAGTAACTGATTCGGCAAGTGTCTTGGCAACTGTAATTTTGCAAGTTGCTGACTTGTTAGAACCGTCGGTAGTGGTCGCCGTGATTGTTGCCTCTCCGACTGCGACTGCAGTCACCTTGCCATTAGCGTCAACTGTTGCCACGGCTTCGTTTGATGACTTCCATGTCACAGACTTGTCGGTAGTTGTCGCCGGTGCGATTGTTGCTTTGAGAGTCAATGTTTCGGTTGCCTTGAGAGTCGCAGATGTCTTATTCAATGAGATTGAAGATGCGAGCGTTTTCGCAACAGTAATCTTGCAAGTTGCTGACTTGTTAGAACCGTCGGTAGTGGTCGCTGTGATTGTTGCCTCTCCGACTGCAACTGCGGTCACTTTACCGTTAGCGTCAACTGTTGCCACGGCTTCGTTTAATGACTTCCATGTCACAGACTTGTCGGTAGTTGTCGCCGGTGCGACAGTCGCTTTGAGAGTCAATGTTTCGGTTGCTTTGAGAGTCGCAGATGTCTTATTCAAAGTGACTGATTCAGCAAGTGTTTTCGCAACTGTGATTTTGCAAGTTTCAGACTTGTTAGAGCCATCAGCAGTAGTCGCTGTGATTGTTGCCTCTCCGACTGCGACTGCCGTCACTTTACCATTAGCGTCAACTGTTGCAACGGCTTCGTTTGACGACTTCCAAGTCACTGACTTGTCGGCTGCATTTTCAGGTAATACAGTTGCGATTAGTGTAATAGTTTCACTTGCTTTAAGTGTTGCTGTCGTCTGATTTAATGCAATAGAAGTTGAAAGAGTAGGTATCTCCTTGATATTATAAAACTTTTTCCAGTAATTTGCTGATTGATAAGCCGATTTACATCCGGACGGCACATATAACTCAGCGGAATATTTTGAGAATGTGGTAGAGTCTATCGTTGGAGGAGTTGTTGCCAAGCAAGTGATTTTAGTCAAGTTTGAGCAATTATCGAACGCATACCATCCAATACTTGTGACGCTATTTCCGATTACTACGCTTGTCAAGCTTTTGCAACCCTCGAACGCATAGTCTCCAATACGTGTGACGCTATTAGGGATTTCAATGCTGGTCAAGCTTTCGCAACCCCAGAACGCATTCTCTCCAAAACTTGTGACGCTATTAGGGATTTGAATGCTTGTCAAGCTTGAGCAAGACTGGAACGCACGGGATTCAATACTTGTGACGCTATTAGGGATTATAGTGTTTTGACAGCCTGCAATAAGAGTGTTTGAAGCAGTTTCAATAATAGCATTGCAATCGTTTCGTGAGTCATATATACTATTACCGGCATCAACTACAATGCTTGTCAAGCTTGAGCAACCAGAGAATGCACCATCCCCAATACTTGTGACGCTATTAGGTATTTCAATGCTTGTCAAGCTTGAGCAACTAGAGAACGCAGATTTTCCAATACTTGTGACACTATTAGGAATTTGAATGCTTGTCAAACTTGAGCAATTAGCGAACGCATTCCATCCAATACTTGTGACGCTATTTCCGATTTCAATGCTTGTCAAGCTTGAGCAATAAAGGAACGCTTGGTATCCAATACTTGTGACGCTATTAGGGATTTGAATGCTTGTCAAGCTTGAGCAATAAAGGAACGCATTATCTCCAATACTTGTAACGCTATTAGGGATTTCAACGCTTGTCAAGCTTGAGCAACCTTCGAACGCAGCAAATTCAATACTTGTGACGCTATTAGGGATTTGAATGCTTGTCAAGCTTTCGCAATCGTAGAACGCATAGCTTCCAATGCTTGTGACGCTATTAGGGATTTGAATGCTTGTCAAGCTTTCGCAATCGTAGAACGCATAGCGTCCAATACTTGTGACGCTATTAGGGATTTCAATGCTGGTCAAGCTGTAGCAATTCCGAAACGCATTTTCTCCAATACTTGTGACGCTATTTCCGATTACTACGCTTGTCAAGCTTTCGCAATACGCGAACGCATCGTCTCCAATACTTGTGACGCTATTAGGGATTTCAATGCTTGTCAAGTTTGTGCATTTATAGAACGCATAGCTTCCAATACTTGTGACGCTATTGCCGATTGCTACGCTTGTCAACCTTGTACACCAATTGAACGCCCTGTATCCAATACTTGTGACGCTATTAGGGATTTCAATGCTTGTCAAGTTTCCGCAATCGTCGAACGCTTCGTCTCCAATACTTGTGACACTATTACCAATTTCAATGCTTGTCAATCTTGAGCAATCGAAGAACGCCCTGTATCCAATACTTGTGACGCTATAGGTAATACCATTGTAGTCTACAGATGAAGGAATTACAACATCGCCTGCATATTCATTGGAATAACTATCAGAATATTTACCTTTATAGGTGACGGCGACCCTGTTGTCGCTTGTTTTCTTGAAAAAGACACCATCGACTTCGAAGTCGTGGGCGAGTGACGGTAGCCAACCGATGAGCATCATCGCTATTGCGACAATGGTTCGATGAAAACCGGAGTGTTTCATGTTTGTTAGTTTATTTAGTTAATACACGTTTTCGGTGGAGATTAGTCCACCATCAACAAATGTTGACTCTGTGAGGCCACCTCTGCTTCCTCTTCGTCAGAATCAAATGCAAAATTAACTAAAATTTTGATACTAAGGTTTGTTTTTGTAATATTTGTAGTTTTCATGTTTCATAAGCACTGAAAAATCGGTTGTTATCAGCCTGTTAGTTGGCATAATAAGAGAATTTTGATTGAAGGAATGGCAGGAACTATCGTTGATGAATCGACCAAGCGGCGCAATATATTGTTGCAAACCATTCGACGGCACATGTTTTAAACGGTATTCATTTGCATCTTATAGCAATTATGGGATATGATAAAGGAGCCTCGGACTTGGTAGTCACGAAGCTCCCTAACCTGTTGTATTTGTGCAATTTGTATTTTATTGAATTGTGTCGATCTGTGATGACTCCGGTATGGTGTCGGTTACTGATCCCGGGGTTGGTGTGATAACGACAATGGTATCTGTTACCTCGATTGTCGATGTCGTATCGATGTGCAGGGTGTCGACAGCAGTGGTGTCGCGAGGGGTAACCTTAGGGATTTTGATAGGGCGGTCGTCGGTGGTGATGTAAGGCACATCGTAGCCCTCTTCGAGGTTGACTCGCATATCGCGTGAGCCCGGGTTGACGATTACCGGCATACCGACTTCGACTATCTCAACAAGCTTGAAAATGTTCTCGTTGGTCACACGGATACAACCATGGCTTGCACGTGAGCCGATAGACCATGGTGCACACGTGCCATGAATTCCGATTTGTGATGTGGTCGGAATGCGTAGTCTAATGAAACGCGGACCAAATTGGCCTTTTTTAGGTGATGTCACACCGTTATCGTCGGTAAACAACCAGTCGGTGCTATCATAAATACCTTCGACTGAGAAGAATCCTTCTGGTGTGCGAGAGTCGCCTTTTTTGTGCTTAGTACCGAAGTTTTTGGCGCAAGCGATACCATACTCGATCTCTTTACGACCATAGCAGTCGTAGACTTGCACCTTCATTTTGCCTTTATCGACAACGAGGAATCGGCTATAGGTGCTATTGAGAAGCTTATTGGTGTATGGAAGGTTTTCGCGAGCCATTCGAGGAAGGATACCGGCCTCGTATTTTTCACGATAAGGAGAGTTTTGCATGTAGTCGAGAGCTTCTTGTGTAGTGGCAAATCTGCCCGGAGCAGGTGGAATTGTGTCGGCAGGGATGGTGTCGACAGGCATTGCTGTGTCATAGGTCGTTGTGTCGACTATTGAGTCTGCAGTGCCGGCCTTGTCGCTTGGACCACATGCTGTGAGCGAGACGATGAGCAGTGTAGTTAATAGTAAGGTGAATCGATTCATTTAGTAATAGTATTGTAGATGTGTTAAAACGGATACAAAGTTACTACATTTTACTGGAGTGGGCAAATCAGTCCATTCGGTCGCGATAATCCTCGTAGGTATATTCGCGTAATAACGACAGAGAACCATCAGCCGAAGCAAGCCAAATCGATGGATGGGAGATGCCGTTGAACATGTGGGTTTTGACTGTAGTGTAGTGGTTCATATCCTCAAGCGTGAGACGCATTCCCGGTTTAAGAGGTTCTGCAAAGTGCCAATCGCCTACGTAGTCGCCACTGAGGCATGAGTTGCCACCGAGACGATAGGGGATACCTTCTTCTGAGTCATTTGGGAATGCTTCGGTGATGGCCGGTTGATATGGCATTTCGAGACAGTCGGGCATGTGGCATGCAAATGATGCGTCGATGATGGCTGTGCGTATACCATTGTTTTCGACTACGTCCATCACTTCGGTTATAAGGTCGCCTGTACGCCATGTGAAAGCGCTACCTGGCTCCATGATGAGTTGGATGTGAGGATAGCGAGCGTGGAATGCTTTAAGCAAGCTGATAAGATGCTTGATGTTGTAGCCTTCTCGTGTCATGAGGTGACCTCCACCCATGTTGAGCCATCGTATATCGGCAAGGTATTGACCATATTGCTCCTCAAATGCTTGGAGCACTTTTTCAAGGTCGTAGCTTGTCGACTCGCAGAGGGCATGGAAGTGAAGGCCTTCAAGTCCTTGAGGCAATGTGTCGCCGATGATGTCGGGTGTCACACCAAATCGAGACCCCGGCAAGCAAGGGTTGTAGAGGTCGGTTTCAATGACGCTACATTGAGGGTTGACACGCAGACCGGGACTGACTTTCTTAGATGGGTTAAGACGATTGTGCTCTTGGATTTGTGGATAGAAACGAGCAAATTGAGAGAGGGAATTGAATGTGATGTGGGTGCTACCATTAAGGAATTGCGGGAATGTCTCTTCTGTGTAGACAGGGCAATAGGAGTGCACCTCGTTGCCAAGGAAGTCGAGTGAGAGCTTCATCTCATTGAGTGAGCTGGCTGTCGAAGCCTGCACATATTCCTTGATAATAGGGAATGTCTTCCAAAGAGCGTTGGCTTTGAATGCCATGATGATGTTTACATTGGCTTCACGGCTGACGTGCTTGATAAGTTCAAGATTGCGACGAAGGCGCTCTTCGTAGACGATATAAAATGGTGTCTTGATATCGGATAGTGTCATAGGGGGTGATGTTTGTTTAATGTTAAATGTTTTATCGTTTAATGGGGCTATATTACTTCAAATTTCGCAAAGCGAAGCAGCAGTTTTTTCTCTCCGACGTTGGTGAAGTCGACAGTGATTGTGACATTGTCAGATGTGATATCGACGTTGGTGATTGTACCCTCGCCAAATCGGTCGTGACGAATGCGCATGCCTGCTTGTACGCTTGTCTGTGACGAGTGTGAAGCATTGGCTGCAGGCTTTGTGTCGCTGACTTTGCGCAGAGGTCTGGATGGTGCAGTCGGTCGAGGTGAATAACCTGACGGAGGAGTAGGTGCTGATGGTCGTTTAGTCTCTACTTTGGCTTGATTGCGTCTATATTGCTGCAAAGGGTTGACAAAATCGGAGCCGTAAGAGGTCTTTCCTCCACGACCATAACTATCGGAGTATCCTCGCGATTGAGTGCCATAGTTGTTGGTTATGTTGCTCGATGACTTAATCTGAAGAAACTGAGTGTCAATTTCTTTAAGGAAACGAGATGGCATTGAGCACACTGTCTGGCCATTGCGGAAACGCGACTTCGCGTATGTGATGTAGCAAAATTTCTCAGCGCGAGTGATAGCCACATATAGCAGACGGCGTTCCTCCTCGATTTCTGCAGCGCTTTCTTGGCTCATAATCGACGGGAAGAGGTCTTCTTCGACTCCGACGATGAACACATTTTTGAACTCAAGCCCTTTGGCTGCATGGACAGTCATCAGTGTCACTTTAGGCTCATTGTCGTCGGTCTGGTCTTGGTCGGTGGCAAGCGACACTTCGGAAAGGAATGCTTCCATTGACAGGTTGTCGTTGCCCGATTCGATGCGTTGTTGCACAAAGTCGTTGATACCTGATAGCAATTCCGAGAGGTTTTCTTGCTTACTGATGGCCTCAGGGGTGTTGTCATGCATGAGGGTTGTTAGCAATCCTGTGCGATTGTAGATGAGTTGAGCCACTTCGTAGGCGTTGCTACCCGACTCCATATCGGTGATAAACTCTTGTATTAATTCTACGAAGAGTGCCAATTTCTTTTGTGTACCGGAGTTTATGGCAACACCATAAGCAGCAGTGTTATTTAGTACATTCCACATGCTGACTTGATGTGATACGGCCGCTGTCTGCACCTTTTTGAGTGTCGTTTCGCCGATGCCACGCGCAGGGTAATTAATGATACGACGCAGAGCCTCGTCATCGTTAGGGTTGATGGCAAGACGGAAGTAGCAGATGGCGTCTTTGACCTCCTTGCGTTGATAGAAGGAGATACCGCCATAGATGCGATAGGGGATATTGCGTTTACGCAACGACTCTTCAAGCACACGCGACTGAGCATTGGTGCGATAGAGTATTGCGTAGTCTTCGTAACTATCGTGAAGAGTGAGTTTGGATTGGCTTATCTTATTGGCTACCAAGTAACTCTCTTCTATGTCACTATAGCTTTCCAGTACCTCAATACGATCTCCGACTGCATTCTCGCTGTAGACATTCTTGGGTATTTGCATGCGGTTTTTGCTTATAAGGCTGCTTGCAGCATTGATGATGTTCTGTGTTGAGCGATAGTTGCGTTCCAATTTGAATACCTTCAGCGTCGGATAGTGACGATTGAGGTTGAGGATATTAGCAATATTGGCACCGCGAAATGAGTAGATGCTCTGAGCGTCGTCACCTACGACGCAGAATGCATTATTGTCGGAGGTGAGTTGTGTCATAATCAGATGCTGAGCGAAGTTGGTGTCTTGATACTCATCGATGAGTATGAATCGGAAGAACTCTTTGTAGTGGCGACATATGTCGGGGTTGTCGCGAAGCAACTGATTGGTGAAGTAGAGAATATCGTCGAAGTCCATAGCATCTGCCAAGCGACAGCGAGTGGCGTAAATGCTATAGATCTGTGCAGTATGAGGTCGGTTGGCTTTGCGATCGGCTTCGGTGTATGATCTGTCCGCAGCATATTGCTGAGGCGAAATCATCGCATTTTTAGCGTTGGAGATTATAGATGCGATGGTCGATGGTTTGTAGACCTTATCATCTAACCCAAGTTCCTTTATGATATTTTTAATCAGCGACTTAGAGTCTGAAGCATCATAGATGGTAAAGGTAGGTTTAAAGCCTAATAGTTGAGCGTGCGAACGGAGAATACGCAAGAATATGGAGTGGAACGTACCCATCCATAGTCGAGAAGAAATGTTCGAGCCGATAGCCGAGTCGATGCGCTCCTTCATCTCGCGAGCAGCTTTGTTGGTAAATGTAAGAGCCATCAGTCTATAAGGCTCGTAGCCATTAGCAAGTAGGTGTACTATTTTATATGTTAGTACACGAGTCTTGCCCGAACCTGCACCTGCAATGACAAGAGAAGGTCCGTCAATATATTCGACCGCAGCGCGTTGCTGAGGGTTAAGTGAGTCAAGGTATGAGTTGGTATTTAAGTCTATCATACTTGTAGTAACTAATTTTCGCTGGCTCCGATTATAAGTGCGTTATAATCGGGTATTTGCGGAATGAATTGATATGTGTTGTTGGTATAGTCAAGACGGCAACAGAAGTGTTGCAGACCATTGGAAACGACGATGTAGTCGGCATGCAACACCATATTATATCGCACAATCTGGTCAAACACCTCCTGGGTGACGGCTATAGTCGGCGCTTTGTATTCTACGATCATCACTGGTCGACCTGTCTTATCCCACACGACTGTGTCGCAACGCTTTGTGGTGTCATTTAGCTTGATGGTCACCTCGTTGGCTGTAAGTCCGACGGGGTAGTGGAGGTCGTTGATGAGGTAGTTGACAAAGTGTTGACGCACATATTCCTCCGGAGTCAATGCCACATACTTCTTGCGAAGCGTGTCGAAGACTTTCAGACGATCTGCAGAGTCGCGACTGACCTTAAGTGTGCATTTGGGTAGGTTAAGATGTAGCATCAGTAGTGAGGTTGCATATAAAACCATCGAAATCTCCGTTGTCGCGAAGCATGCGGTACTCGTCTTCGAAATTGGGGGTAAACAAGCCTTTACCAATGTTTTGTTCGATCTCTTCAAAACTCCAGAATCGACCACCGGCAGTCTCTTCACTTGGCATAACCGTGTCGCTTGAAACACCGATGTAGACGTGTACATACTCTGCGTCGACATTGGTGCGGAATGTGTACTCTGTCACCTTTTTAGCACAGATGTGTCTTAAACCGAGTTCTTCGAAGGTCTCACGGTGCAGAGCATCTTCGACATCTTCGCCGTAACCGATGTGACCACCGACGGCTGTGTCCCACTTGCTAGGCTGAATAGTCTTCCAGTCGGGGCGTAGTTGGAGATATAGCTTTCCGTCGTCAGATAGCAGATGAAGATGCACGACAGGGTGCAATATCAGAGAGCCGTCGTGGCATTTCTGACGAGTAGCACTGCCTATCACCTTGCCTGCTTCATCAACGATGGGAAGAAGTTCGAGAGGATTGTCACTTTGCATCATAGATGGTGTTTAGAAGGTGGGCAAGGCGTAAACCTCCACGAAGCAGTTGAATCTCAATCACAGGTGCGCAGTCGGCTATATAGTCGTATGATATGTTGGTGCCTTGTGGGGTATCTGCATATACGGCTGTGGCCAAGATGTGAGTCTCCTTAGCCCAATCAGTAATGTCACCCTTAATCAACTCTGCTTCCTCTGACTCAGAAACGCGGTCAATCTGTACTTGCCACTCTGTGTAGCTCCATTTGTGAGCACTTTCAACAAGCGAACTATCCCAGACTTTGTGCAAGTTATTATCTTTGCCGAAATACTTTATCGTCCACTTATTGCCGCCGATGTCGGATTTATGACCCATGTGCATAGGTTGGTGGAGGTCACCGACAAGGTGTACCACTATCTTAAACGCCAATGCAGCTTCTTGTTTTGATGCTTTGTCAGATTTGAGTACTTTGATTTGCTCCATCAAGCCGGTGACGATGTCGCCTTGTGGATGTATCGGTGCTGCGTCAAAACTTTGGTCGGTATCTATGTTTTTGTAGTGCCAAGTCTTGGTGTAGGCATACTTATCGGTGTGACTTGCATTGTCGAGCCAATTGGACCAATAGACCATAGACTGACCATTAAGAAGAGAGTCGACAATGGCTTTAGTCTTGGGGGTAAGATGTTGCTCAGCGATATAAGCCACTACGTCGTGGCCCTTTTGTCCCCAACCGAATACGTTGACAACTGTCATCGTAGCTACGACAATTGATAGGATACTTTTTTTCATCATAGTCTAATTAATTTAAATTTACTGCAAAGTTAGTCAAAAATTACCAACGCTCCAATTTTTGCTCTTCCTTAACTACCTTATACTTCATCGTTATATGTCAATTATCGCATTTCAAGTGTTGAATAGAAATATTTTTTGTCAGTATTGTTGGTGATTGTGCATTTTGTTGTATCTTTGCAGTCTATAAATCAAAATTGCTATTCCAATGGCGCAAATAGATCTAAAGGGAATGGGTGTAGCGTTGGTTACACCATTTAAAGCAGACAAATCTATTGACTTCGATGCTTTGGGTGTTCTTATCGAATATCTCATAGGCAACGAATGTGACTATATAGTTGTACTCGGAACAACAGCTGAAACTCCAACACTTTCCAAGGATGAACGCCAACAAGTAAAGGATTATGTCCGTAAGCGTGTTGCCGGAAGGGTGCCTTTGATTGTTGGGCACGGAGGTAACAATACTATGGAACTTGTCAACGAGTTGAAGACAGGTGACTTCGATGGTTTCTCAGCTATCCTTTCTGTCGTACCATATTACAATAAACCATCTCAGGAGGGTATCTATCAGCATTATAAGGCTATAGCTGAGGCTTCTCCGCTTCCTGTTATCCTCTATAACGTGCCAGGTCGTACAGGTGTAAATATGTCGGCCGATACTACGCTTCGCTTGGCTTACGAATTTGAAAACATCATCGGTGTCAAAGAGGCTTCTGGCAACATCACTCAGATGGACGACATCATCAAGAATAAACCGGCACGTTTTGATGTCATTTCCGGCGATGACGGCGTGACATTCCCACTGCTCACACTTGGTGCGGTAGGTGTCATATCGGTTATCGGCAATGCTTTCCCTCGAGAATTTAGTCGCATGGTACGTCTCGGTCTGAACGGCAATTACGATGAGGCTCGCTCGATTCACCACAAGTTTACAGAATTGTTCAGTCTGCTATTCGTAGATGGCAACCCGGCAGGAGTGAAATGTGCTCTTCATCATATGGGCTTCATTGACAACGAGTTGCGTTTGCCATTGATTCCGACGCGCATCGCTACCAACGAGAAGATTCAATCCGTACTCAATAGCCTTCGTGGCTGATATAAAAGGTCGTCAGACCATCATTTGACGCAATATGATTGATAAAGCTACTGTCAGACGTATTATTGACACCGCCGACATCGTAGAGGTGGTCGGTGACTATGTCCATTTGACAAAACGAGGCTCCAACTATATGGGGCTTTGTCCGTTTCACAACGAGAAGACACCTTCATTCTCGGTCAATCGTCAACGCAATATTTGCAAGTGTTTCTCTTGTGGTAAAGGTGGCAGTCCTGTCAATTTCATCATGGAAAAGGAGGGTGTCAACTACCACGATGCGTTGGTGCATCTGGCTAAGAAATATGGCATCAAGATAGAAGAGCGCGAGCAGACTGACGAAGAACGTCTGCAACAGAGTCAGCGCGAGAGTATGCTTGTGGTAAATGAGTGGGCTATGCAGCGCATGGAACACAACCTCACTGAAACCGATGAAGGTCGCAATGTAGGCCTTCAATATCTATATCAAAGAGGTATTACTGCCGAAGCTATAAAGAAATTCCGACTTGGTTATGCTATCGACAAAGGACAAGACCTTTATGACCAGGCGGTCAAAGAAGGATATGATGTGCAGACACTCAAGGATGTCGGATTGTGTGGCGAAAGTCAGCAAGGGCGTTATTACGATAGATTTAGAGGTCGTGTTATCTTTCCGGCACTCAATCCTGCCGGTAAAGTCATAGCATTCGGAGGTCGTGGCATTAAGGGTGAAGCAGCTAAATATATCAATTCGCCCGAATCTCTTATCTATAGAAAGAGCAACGAGTTATACGGCATTTATCAAGCTAAAAACTCTATTGTGCGACAAGATAAGTGCTTCCTTGTAGAGGGTTATATGGATGTCATCGGTATGTGGCAGGCCGGCATGGAGAATGTTGTGGCTTCAAGTGGAACTTCATTGACTGATGGTCAAATTGCTCTGATACATCGATTTACAGAAAATGTAACTCTTATTTATGATGGTGACTCAGCAGGTATTAAGGCCTCACTACGCGGTATAGATTTGCTGTTGTCTCACAACCTCAATATCAAGGTGCTTCTCCTGCCCGAAGGCGAAGACCCGGACTCATTCTCGCAAAAGCACACGCCGGAAGAGTTTCGTCAATATGTTGAGCAAAATGAGACAGACTTCATCATTTTCAAGACCAACGTGCTCCTTAAAGGTTCAGGCAATGACCCTGACAAGCGATCGCAAGCTGTAAGAAGCATAGTCAAATCATTGGCGTCAATTTCCGACATGATTAAACGCTCTGTCTATATACAAGAGTGTAGCCGTCTGCTTAATATCCCCGAGAATGTGCTTATAATGCAAGTCAAGCAGGCTCGTGGAGAGGTTGTCGAAGAGATGCGCAAGAAGCGAGAGTATGAGCGTATTGAGGCCGATAACACACAGGTAAGCGTAGAAGACGAGATAGTAGAAGCAATCAAGACGAAGCCGGACACAACGACTCCTCAAGTACAAGAAGACAAATTCGCCCATATATTGCGACCATTAGAACGCAATGTCATCAAGTATTGTGTTCGTTACGGTATGCTTGACTACGGCGATGAGGTCGATACAGATGGCAATATGAGGGATATAAAGGTCTATGATGTAGTCAGAAATGAGATGGAGGCTGACGATATGTTGGAACTACGAACTCCAATATATCAGCGTATTTTTGACCGTATTCTTGATATGGTGCCTGAGTATCAGCAACGTCGCAATGAATACATGGACTCTATAAATGATGATTTGCAAGAGGTGTTTAATCAAGGTCTTGACAAGATAGCATCTCGTCAATTGACTATGGATGAAATCATCAGAGAAGAAGAAGCTTTAAAGGCTGAAATCATGGAGATGCGTCATCAAAAGGAGGTGCAGTTTGATAAACTCTACATAGGACGTCTGCTTAGCAATGACCCTGACGATGAGTTGCGTCATGAGGTTATCGAGATGATAAACGAAAAGTATACTCTCAGTAAATACCACACCAAGAACACTAAAGTAGAAGATGAGTCTGAGCGTCTTATGGATTTGGTGCCCAGAGCTTTAGATGAGTGGAAAGATGGTGTCTTACTGGTCAAACTAAAAGAGGCACAGTCGCAACTCAAGGATGCTGTCGCATCGTCCAATCATGAGCAGACTATGGCTATAATGGAGTATATGCAGAGGATTACGGAGTGGCGTCGCGAATTTGCCAAACAGATTGGTGAACGCATCATTCTCCCTAAGCGATAAGAATATAAATCCTAAGTTATCAGCACAGAAAATGTGTGATTAACTTAGCAATGATTTCCATCAGATACTACGAAAGTTTTCGTCCGATTACTTTTCGACTATATGCTTGTCTTTGCAATATAGCACTCGTGCAGGGAAGTCTTCCACCAATTGAAGATTGTGGGTAGCCATAAGGATGGTGTGGCCTTGTTCTGCCAGCTTGTGAAGTAGCAAGACTATCTGATAGCCTGTCTCGGGGTCAAGATTTCCGGTCGGCTCGTCAGCAATTATCAGTTGTGGTTTATTAAGAAGAGAGCGAGCAATAACGATACGTTGTTGCTCACCACCACTTAGTTCGTGAGGATGCTTGTAGCTCTTATTGGCCATTCCGACCTGCTCCAGCACCTCTTCGATTCGTTCTTCAATTTCCACCTTATTCTTCCATCCCGTAGCCTCGAGCACAAATTTTAGGTTAGAATGCACGGAGCGGTCTTGCAACAGTTGGAAATCTTGGAAAACAATGCCAATTTTACGACGCAGATAGGGGATATCTTTTCGCTTAATTTCTTGCAGATTATAGTCCATGACCAAGGCATCGCCACTAAGGATAGGCACTTCGGCATACATAGACTTCATGAGGCTACTCTTGCCACTACCGACTTTACCCACCAGATAGCAAAATTCACCGGACTTTAATTGAAACGTTACATCTTGAAGCACAAGGTGTTCTGCACGCTCAATATCGACATTCTTATAATCTACAATAATTCCCATTAGCTACTATGTTTTGATTAATCATCACAAAAGTAACCAATTTTTGCGACTTTACAAAGAAATCAGAATGAGAATTGAAACAATGCGTCACATCTGTTGGCTGATGCGTGTTCACCATTGAAGTTTGTGCGCCTACCATAAAGGTATTCTATGCCGACTTGCAAGCGTGGATTGATATCCCAAAAAAGGTTGACTGCACCATATAGTCCATACTTGTACTCGTTATCGTTTACACCATGCTTCGGCAAGTATCTCATCTCTCCCATAGCAACACCGGCATATAGATTTGGCGTGAAATTATATTTCATACCGGCTGTCAAACCTATTGACATAGGTGCATAAAGATCGTTTGGGTTGTCGGGATCAGCCACCAGGTCATAATTGCCGATTTGAAGGTCGTTGGTGTAGCTGCCGATTCCTTCGCCTACATTGATAGAGTTGTAGAGTGAAAGTCGTTTGAATGGCTTGAAGGCCGTGCTTAATTGCAAGCCCCAGCCGATTTTGTTGACATTTTCGTTGATGCTAAGGTCACGATACGGAATCATTCGCAGAAGTCCCGACAGTCTGACATGTTGATTGCCGTTGTCCCATTCGTATTGACCGAAACCTATGACATCAGGTGTCCAGTCGCTCAATGCCTTGGTGTGAACATTGTCGGCATCGACCATGCTTTTAGGTATTTCCAGCGCAGCCGAAACTATCCAATTGCGTTTGATGTGATGTAGCCATCTCACCATGACAGCCGACTTGTTGATCTCTCCATTCGGGCCGGCCCCGTCGATAGTTGGTGGGTTGGCAACAGGGTCACTAAACGTGGTCAATGAGTAGCCGACAGTGAAGTCGTTGACTGTGACATATGCCTTCTTGAGTTTGAATCCCACATTATTGTAACCATCGAAGTTGCACTCTATATATGCCAAATAGTTGCCCACACGTGAATTGCGACCGATGACTTTGAAAAACATTGCTGTTCCAGCAGGCGTAGCGGCAAGTTTGTGTTGTTGTGTCGGGTCTTCAGGCACAGGAATAAGGTAAGGAACAAACCCATTAGCCGGAATTGAGCCATTCCAGTCAGCCCATGCTCTCATTCTTACCACTCCACCAATACCCATTGCCAGATTGGCATCTTTGCTCATAAAGAGAAAGTAGGGAGCTCTCGGGTCTTGGAAATGACGAAATTGATCGACGTAAAATAGGTCAATCATTGACCGGATTGAGTCGGGTGACACTGACGTGGTGTCAAGTGAGTTTATGTTCAGCACGTGATGTCCCGATTGATGGTCTGTGTAATCGTGGTTTTCGGTCACCGACTGTGCCAACACTATAGTCGGCAGTGAAAGTGTTGTCAGTGTGATTAATAAAGCGTTTTTCATAGTTGTAAGTGTTTTTTAATTTTCTATTTAGGTGTGTAGTAGCATTTTACTTTCCCTATCGGAAGACTTGCTTCAAGTTGAAGTGGAATCCGATTGTTGTCAACTGATATCCAGGTGTCCATATCGTCAGAAGATTTCTTGCCACCATCGGTTGTAAAGTTGAATTTTATATGGTAGGCTTTGCGAGTTGACTTATCTCGCAAAGTTATATCCTCAACTCCCAAGCATCTGATGCTTATCTTTTCCTTCCTTTTGCCTGAGAATATGGTAGCTTTGACCGTTCTGCCATTGCCCATCTTGCTAAAGTCTAAGTTGCGAATGTAGTAGAATATGCTGAGCATGTCGTAAGCTTCCAGTGTAGAGCTAAGAGTAATCTTACTTTCGCTTTCTTTACCCTCTTTTATACGCAGACGAGTACACTCTGCAGAGATTGTGCCATTAGCATATGAATAAGCGATGTGGTCCTTGCCGTATTTCCCACCTTCATGAGAAATCTTGGTGTAGGACAATGGTCGGAAACCATCAATGCGTATTGTAGACTTCAGCGTATCTCTGACTCTGAAAATTTTGTCAGCCCATGGTTTGGTCTTTGCGCTTAAAACTATTGAGTAGCAATTGTTTTTGTTTTTGAGAGTCAAAGTTGCCTCACCTGCATCTTTGTGAATCAATCCCCACTTGTAGGAGATGACATAGCGAAGAGTTTCATTATTAAAGTCCAAGCCATAGGCTACAGAGTTGCAACCGATAAGCGATACAATCGATAATAGGAGAGTAGTGATAATCTTTTTCATATCCTTTTGACTGCATTCCGGCAAAAAAGATTAATCACTCACCACATGTCCCGCTATATCCACTTTTCCAATTCAGCAATCAAGTCTTTGGCTTTGTGTGCGCCGGAGCGTCGCCATTTGAGGTCGCCATCTTTGAATATCATTAGCGTTGGGACGGATTGGATTCGCCACTCAAGCGCCAATTTGGGATGTGCATCGACATCTATCTTGATGATTTTTACTTGATTTTTCATCTGCTTTTCTATCTCATCAAGCACAGGGTGCATCATTTTGCACGGACCACACCATTTTGCGTAAAAGTCGACCAATACCGGCTGACTGCAATTGATTTCATCATTAAAATTTTTCATAGCATTAGTGTTTAAAATTCGTATTATCATAACATCTCCTATCGCTAAATGTTCAATCTATATCTAACTGAGTTGATCGGTCGAACTATTTACTGTCGTTAAGTGTTTTATAATATGTTTAGATAATCCCCTCACTAATCAAATATATACTTATGGCAAAAGTAACTAAAGAAATGGCTCTCGATTATCACGAATCGGGCAAGCCGGGTAAGATAGAGACAGTCCCTACAAAACCATATTCAAGTCAGCATGATTTGTCGCTGGCTTATTCTCCCGGCGTGGCTTATCCATGCGAAGAGATTCAAGATAACCCTCACAATGCATATCGTTATACCAACAAGGGCAATCTTGTGGCCGTAATATCCAATGGTACGGCTGTTCTTGGTCTTGGCGACATCGGTGCATTAGCCGGCAAACCGGTCATGGAAGGTAAAGCATTGTTGTTTAAGATATTTGCGGGTCTTGACTGCTTTGATATTGAGGTAGACGAGAAAGACCCTAAGAAATTTATTGAGATTGTTAAAGCATTGCAACCGACTTTTGGCGGTATCAATCTTGAGGATATCAAGGCACCCGAATGCTTCGAGATAGAGCAGACGCTTAAAAAGGAATGCAACATTCCGATTATGCACGACGATCAGCATGGCACAGCCATCATCTCAGGAGCAGGTCTTATTAATGCCCTTGAAATCCAAGGCAAAAGGATAGAGGATGTGAAACTCGTTGTAAATGGTGCAGGAGCAGCTGCAGTCTCATGTACCAAACTATATGTCGCATTGGGTGTCAATCCTAAGAACATTGTGATGTGCGACTCTAAAGGTGTAATCCGAAGTGACCGTGCCGACCTGAATTCTCAAAAGCGAGAGTTTGCAACAGATCGAGATATTACCACCCTCGAAGAAGCAATGGTCGGAGCAGACGTATTTCTCGGTCTATCGGTTAAGGATGTTGTGACAAGAGAGATGCTGCTGTCAATGGCAGAGCGTCCTATCGTCTTTGCGCTTGCAAATCCCGATCCTGAGATTGCTTACGATATCGCAATTTCTTCACGCGAAGATATCATATTTGCTACAGGTCGAAGTGACTATCCTAACCAGATTAATAACGTGTTGGGTTTCCCATACATTTTCCGAGGAGCCCTTGACTCAGGTGCTACAGCTATTAATGAGGAGATGAAACTTGCTGCAGTTAAGGCTATTGCATCGCTTGCCAAAGAGCCCATACCATCGGTAGTCAACAAGGCTTATGGTCTCAACAACACAGCATTCGGTCCGACTTATATTTTGCCTAAACCGCTCGACCCACGATTGCTGGGTGCAGTAGCTCCGGCTGTGGCTAAAGCCGCAGAAGAGTCGGGCGTGGCACAACGACCGATTACCGACTGGGATGCTTATGACATTAAGCTGCGCGACATCATGGGACAAGACTCTAAGATGATAAGACGTATCACCGACTTAGTCAAGTCAGATCTTCAACGAGTTGTGTTTGGCGAGGCTAATACCGACAACATGCTCCAAGCAGCATCGCGTCTTTACCATGACAAGATATGCGTTCCAATCCTATTGGGCAACGAAGAGATGATAGCCAAGCGTGCGCAACGTCTAAAACTCGATATTTCAGGCATCGAAATCGTCAATCCTCGTCATGACCGAGAAGCCCCGAGACGCGAGACTTTCGCAAAGATCCTTTCGACAAAACGTTGTCGCGAGGGCGTGTCTTATGCTGAAGCGCTCGACAAGATGTTTAATCGCGACTACTTTGGTATGATGATGGTCGAGACGGAGCAAGCCGATGCATTTATTGCCGGAGCTTATTCAGGTGTTAGTTCGTTGGCTTCCATTGCCAAGAATATTGTCGGCATTAAGGATGGCTACAACCACTTTGCAACTATGCACATTCTCACTTCTAAGCGTGGCGTGCTCTTCGTTTCAGACACAAGCATCAATTCTGTGAACGACACATCATCGCTCGTAGATATCGCTCGATTGACTCACGAGTCTGTCTGTCACTTCTCGCACAATCCGGTTATGGCAATGCTTTCCTATAGCAACTTTGGCTCGCGCAAGGAAGATGTCGCTATGCGCACATCTCAAGCTGTCCGTATTCTCCATGACCAATATCCTGAAATGTGTATCGACGGCGAAATGCAAGTCACCTACGCCCTAAATCGTGAGCTCCGAGATGAGGTATATCCATTCTCAAAACTATATGGTCGAGATGTCAACACGCTCATTTTTCCAAATCTCAGTTCAGCCAACATCGCTTACAAATTTATGCTCGAAATGGGATTGACAGATGCTATCGGCCCTATTCAAATAGGTCTTAAGAAACCGATTCATTTCATAAGTGTTGCATCGCCTGTGCGTGATATTATGAACCTTGCAACAGTCGCAGCGCTTGATGCTATAGTGCTCAACAAATGTTGTCAATGCAGATAATCAGCCCCTTCCTTCTTAATGTCAGCCGGAGAGAGGTTGATAATGGTGCGTTTATGGGGGAAGGTGATGCAGCAATAAATTAGTCGCTACATATACACAGCAGCAAATCAGTGGTCACATAGACACTAATATATAATTCATAATCTCTCAAGGCGGGACATGGCATTAGACCTTGTCTCGCTTTTCACTTGCTACGCAAGCATGTGTAATGGTTAATTGGGTCTTTCACCACTCTCTTTCGCCATTATTGCTTAAAGAATCCTAAATTTTTGGAATTATTTTGCTGATTCACAAATTATTGCTAAATTGCGAAAAATTTATGTGATAATGTATTTTCTCTCCAAATCATATAGACAAATAGCATTGAGCGATAGCATTGCTTCAATATATGCTAAATTTGAAGTTCCATATTTTGGAAGCAATAATGATACATACAGCTATAATTGGCGAGACGGCATACGCCGAGTTGCCGCAGCAAATCAAGAACCTGATAGCTATGGTGAATTGGCATACTATTATCATTCCGACCATCTTGGCAATACTTCGTGTGTGACAGATGCGAATGGTGCTGTAAGCCAACATGTGGAGTATGTTCCTTTCGGTGAAGTATTTATTGAGGAGCGTAATAATACTTGGAATACTCCGTATTTGTTCAATGCTAAGGAATTGGACGAGGAAACAGGATTATACTATTACGGAGCAAGGTATTATGATCCAAGAACATCTCTTTGGCTATCAACTGACCCTATGGAGTTGAAATATCCAAATGTCTCAACGTATGCGTATTGCTTGAATAATCCCGTGAAACTAATTGACGTTTTTGGTTATGAACCTACCGAAGAGGAAGCAGCTCGTATGGCAGACTATGTATATGGGAACGGCAATGTATTTCTAACAGGTGGTTGGGTTAAGACTACAAATAAATTTGGTATTACACCTAATGATGAAGATAGTGGCTTCAAATCTCAGCTGTTTGAGCGAACCGTTAATGGGGTAACAGAATATACTTACGCTTTTGCAGGAACCGATTTAACTAGTCTAAAGGATTGGGAGAATAATATTTCACAAGTGTTAGGTTTATCTGAACAGTATTCACTAGCCATTCAAAATGCCATAATATTAAATGAAAAATTCCAAAATGTTGAATTAACATTTGTAGGACACTCTTTAGGTGGAGGTTTAGCAGCGGCAAGTGCTTATGCAACCAATGGTCGAGCTATGACATTTAATGCTGCCGGTGTTAGTCCTCTAACTGTAAATAAAACATCAAGAGCAAGAATAGATGCTTATATTACTACAAATGATGAATTACATCTTTTCCAAAGTACAATGAGATTACCTACTGCAGACGGCACTAAACATTGGCGTATTGGTATATCAAATTTATTGGGTCACAGCATAGAGAACTTCTATAAACCTAATTTGTTTAAACAAGCAAAAAATTGGTTATTTGAAAAAGTATTTAAATTTTAATAATAATGTGAACTCAATTTTAAAACCATAAATTATGAATGCTAAAAAATTTATTATGCGGACAATTAAAGTTGCCGTATCGCTATATATATTGTATTGGGCTATTATATTCTTAACTTTAGTATATAATAGTTTTACAGAACCCCATGAATATCTTGCTTCCGATTATAGGATTTTTAATGATACTCCTGCTTGGGATTTGGCTAAAGCTGTCCGTGATGCAGATACTGCTGAGATTACTTATTTGGTACAAGAAAAAAAAATACCAGTAGACTATCAAGACAAAAAATATGGTCAAACACTATTATTATTAGCTGTATATAATGAAAACATAGCATCTGTAAAAAAATTACTAGAATTAGGTGCAGACCCTAATAAATACGAAGATACTTTAGATTTAACTGGAGAAAATGTTATGATTACTGCTTGTACATCGCTATATCCAAGTGATAAAATATTAAAATTATTATTGGATTATGGGGGGGATCCTAATTCAGTGACAAAAGGTATTACTAAAAATGGGAAATACTCCTTCCCATTTCGTCAAACAGCATTAGAAGCGGCATCAAGGAATGGAAATATCGCTAAAATTAAACTATTATTAAACTACGGAGCAGATGTCAATTTTACTCCAGATAGGGATTATGATACCGACCCTCTACGTGATGCTTTATACACCGAAAATATGAGAGCAGCACTATGCCTTCTTGAAAATGGTGCTAAATTTGATAAAGAATACATAAATACTTTCGCTAAAGAAAAAGAAACTATTTTATCTATCTTACGTATAATAGATTTACCTTTAGATTCTGAGGAATACAAAATCAAACTTAAAATTATAGATTTTTTAAAAGTAAACGGATTAGATTATTCTAAAGAACCAATTCCCGATTTTATGATCAAAAGAATTAAACGATTGTATCCTAATGATTGGCAAGAATACATGCAAAAATATTAACTTTTACGATAGACATACAATGTTGTCGGATTGATTGGTGGCTTTTGCTGTTCTATCGGTCGCAACCGACTTCGGTAAACATCTTTTAATCCTCATATAAGGCCACTTGGTTTGACTCTCACAAGGAGCGAGCCGAGTGGTTTTTCCTTTCTGTTATCGGGCGTTTCATCACTGCTCGATGTTCCTATACTGTGCTTTATTTTACACCGTGATTTGATGATACAATCGCTGTCGCTTTTCGTCACACTTTGATATTTCACTACGCAAAGTTCGGGTATCATTCACTACACAAGGACAAGACGAGTTACCCGAAATTTCTCCAGCCTATTCAGGTAGTAAATTTCTAAGTTAATCCTTGATGTTTAACGGCAGATGTGTCACTGCCTGTTCACTTGCATACCCACTTGGTTGCTCGTAAAAATCAAGTGCGAAAGCACATTATTGTTAAATCATTAAATCGTAAAATAATATGACACATTCAGTTCAAACATCGGTAATGAATCTTGGTTTCGATAACATTTCAGTGAATAATCGTTCTCGCTTTAATCCTCGTGCGATGAAGTTTTACCAAGTGGATATTGAAGATTTCGACAATGAAATTTACTCTTTCGAAGTCGAAGCTCGCAATGATGAAGAAGCAGCTATCAAAGCCGAAGAATTGTTCAATGGCGACATCTATACAATGTATGTCTATCTGATGTAAAAGATAGATATTCACACCTTCTCAAAGGTGCTTGCTTCAAGCAAGTGCCTTTTGTTATGTAACCTATTACGGAAATTTTCATTAACTTTGCACCACATCTCCCTTATCTGCAAGATATTGAGCGAAATTGGGTCGCTCCAGAAGTGCTTGTAGTTTGGGAGATTTTTTGCTTTCACGATTGCTCTGCTTTTTCTTGCTGATTGAGTGCATTTATCTTCCACGCTTTTGATTGGTATTCTTTTCCATTTCCAATCCCATTACTCGGTGGCTGATTTGTGTCAAGGAGATTACTATTGTCGCAACTCCATTTCTACTTTGTCGCTCCAAAATCAAGATCATCTTTTGTGGCTAATATCCGTTATATAGTGTATGATTGTTCTTCGTCTATCGGGCAACGCTGTGCCGGAGCATTTTCGCTATCTCGAACATCGGTCATCACTCTGCAATAGTGCCACTTCTCGCTCTATATCGTCGCTCATTCTACCACTCGATTTTGTACTTGTATTCTATTGTTCTACTATGATTTCACGCCACAATCGTGTTGGCACACTCTTCTTGGCTACGGCTGAATTTATCTTTGATGATTGGCATCGCTTTTGGGGTGGTCGTTGGGGATTGGAAAACTAAAGAAGGAGGAAAACAAAGCTGTTTTCCTCCTTCTTGATTATCATTGTTTTGCTATGGATGTTATGGCTTTACAAATGGTGGTGGTGTGCCCGGATCATCGTCCTCATTCTCATCGACTGATGGTGTCGCCGGAGTTGGGGTAGGAGTTGGTTGGGTTTCAGTCTGAGAATCGCTATTGCGATTGACTTCATCCTTTATCGCCATAATTTCATCAGTGCGAGATTTCCATTGGCGTTCACCGAGGATCGCTTTGACATCTTCTGTGAATACAGACTCGCGTTCAACGAGGAGGTCGCGAATCTTGTTGTGTTGGTCGGCATATTGACGTAGAATCTCTTTAGCGCGTTCGTATTGCTCGTTGACAATGCGTGCCACTTCTTCGTCGATAACCTTCGCAGTATGTTCGGAATATGGTTTGGCGAAACCATAAGTCTGACCATTTGAGTCGTAGTAGTTGATGTTTTTCAACTTATCACTATAGCCATAATAAGCCACAAGTGAAAGCGCTGCTTTGGTCGCTTTCTCAAGGTCGTCAAATGCACCAAGACTGATTTGACCTGTGAAGAGGTCTTCTGCAGCTCGACCGGCAACAAGGCTACAAATCTTATCGATATAGGCTTGAGTAGGGTAGTATTGACGCTCTTCAGGAGCATACATGGCATATCCTTGTGCTCTGCCGCGTGGCACGATAGTCACCTTTACGAGTGGCTCGCCAAATTCGAGCATCCAAGAGACTGTGGCATGGCCGGCTTCGTGAGTTGCAATAGCAAACTTTTCGTCTTTAGTGAATACCTTAGAACTTTTCTCAAGACCTCCGATTACGCGGTCGATTGCAGCGCGGAAGTCGGCAATTTCCACCTCCTGCTTATTGTTGCGAGCTGCGATAAGAGCTGCTTCGTTGCACACGTTGGCAATGTCAGCACCGGAGAAACCGGGAGTCTGACGAGCAAGGTGCTCGATATCTATGGTCGCATTGACCTTGATGTTTCGTAGGTGAACATTGAATATCTCTACGCGATCGGATAGTTCCGGGAGGTCTACATATATCTGACGGTCAAAACGTCCCGGACGCAAAAGTGCTTTGTCGAGCATGTCTGCACGGTTGGTTGCAGCGAGGATGATAACACCATTGTTGGTGCCGAAACCATCCATTTCGGTAAGCATTTGGTTGAGAGTGTTTTCTCGCTCATCGTTTGAACCCATATTAGGATTCTTGCCACGGGCACGACCGACAGCATCAATTTCGTCAATGAAGACGATACATGGAGCTTTTTCCTTAGCTTGCTTGAAGAGGTCTCTGACACGAGCGGCACCTACGCCGACAAACATTTCGACAAAGTCAGAACCCGACATCGAAAGGAACGGCACGCCTGCTTCGCCTGCTACAGCCTTGGCAAGCAACGTTTTACCTGTTCCCGGAGGGCCTACAAGGAGAGCACCCTTCGGAATTTTTGCACCGAGTTCGGTGTAGCGCTTAGGATTCTTAAGGAATTCGACTATCTCTTGAATTTCGATTTTCGCTTCTGCAAGACCGGCTACATCCTTGAAAGTCACATTGTTGTTGTTGTTTTTGTCAAATACTTTTGGCTTTGACTTTCCGACACTGAAGATGCCGCCACCGCTGCCTGCACCACCTCCCATGCGTCTCGAAATGAGTACCATGAAGATGATGAAAATCAGTATCGGACCAAAATAATAGAGTATCTTGGTGAAACCTGAACTTTGCTTGTATTCCACAGTGATAGCCGGTTTTCCTTCTTGAGTAAGAACAGCATTCCATCCGTCGATACTATCGTCTACCTTGTCGGTAGAGGGTATAATGGTGTTCAATGTGGCTTTGCCTTGTCCTTTTGTTTCAATCTTTTGGTTTTTAGCACCATTCTTGGTTAAGACACCTTCGGCTTTTCGGTCATCGCTATGTACCACCACCGATTCAATGTCGCCCTTAAGTGCAGCCGCTTCAAACTCTGACCATTTCACTTCTTTGGACACTGCGCTATCTTGGCTGTAGAAAAGTCCCACCAAGAAAAGTCCGATAAGCACATATATCCAAAGAATGGAGCTGAATATATTTTTCTTCGGTTTTTTGATTTGTTGCATTATTGTTGATTTTAATTGATTAGTCGAGGTCTTCTACTTCAGTTATAACGGCATCGTTCCATAATTGTTCGAGACAGTAAAACTCTCTAAACTCAGGGAGGAAAACGTGTGCTATAATTTCGCCGTAGTCAATAGCGATCCATTGGCAATTACGATAGCCGGTATATGCATATGGTTTGCGACGCACTGTCGTATTGACATAATCGCGGATACTATCGGCTATTGCGCTCACTTGAGTAGTGGATGTCGCTTGGCATATAATGAATTTGTTGACACTTGCTGATTCGATGTCGCTCATGTCTACAATGGTGATTTTCTTTGCTTTACGCTCTTGCATGCCTTCGATGATGAGGGTAGCAAGGTCTGCTGTCGGTGATGTCTTAATATTGTCTGTCATTATAATTGAAAATTTTGTGGAGTTTCGTCAAATATCGTGCCAACTTGCATTTGTTCTTCATGTGAGACTTTCTGCTTGTTTAGTACGCTTTCCGATTATATAATGAAGCAATAAATAGGCAAAATCTACGTTATATATTGAGATAAAGGAACAGTTGAAAATTCCCGTATTTATTAAAACTTTAACTTTTGGGTTCTTTCTTTTGTGTGCTTTGTGTTTTTTATGAGGTGTCTTTTTGCCTTTAATTCAGTCGTATAGCTCGCTATGCTTCGTGTGTTGAAAACAAAAACTTACTCATATAGAAATCCACAAACCATCACAAAGCAATTTATAGAAGTTCCCATAAATTATATACCGATATGAAAATTTCAAAATATAATCTGCTAATTCTTGCTGCCATGGTGATGCTGTGGTGTCAAGATTTGTCGGCTGGACAAGTGAGCTTTGAAGGTGTGAGTCAAAAGGTTATCGAGGTTAAGCCTGAGAAAAACACGGGGCTTGATGCAATCTTCGTGCTTTATTCGGCAGAAGAGGTCGCAATCAGCTATGACTCTTCTCAAAGTGAACCAAGTCACTGGTATCGCTACAGCAATCTTGGAGGTGGTTATGCTGAAGAAATTGCGGGCATTGAGCAGTCGGGTAGTGTTTCTGTTCTGAAAGAGGTGCAAGGCGATATGGGATACATCATCGAAACCGGAGATAATCGCTATTATTTTTGGGTGGTAGACTACTCGAAGCATCGAATGACGCTTGATTCAATAGAAAATAGCGGTCGCAATGATTGTGGCGAAGCAGAGTTGATAGTGTTTGGATATGGCGATGATATAAAATACTTCACTATCAACGGTCAGCAACGAGTCCTCAGTCGTGAAGCGTCACTGATTTACAACTCTTTGGAGTGGAACGAGGAGGCGAAAATGTGGCAGCAGATTGAATGCCGAAAAGTACTTGACAGCTTTAGCGACCAACTCATCATCATGCCGGCGCCACTATGTGATACAGAGTTTACACTCCAAGGCGATAAGTTTTTAACGACTTGGAGAGAGGAATTGTCTGCAACAAGCGATGTCTATCTAGCATACGCTGTCGATGCTCGTACCGAAGCTGTTCAGCAAAACGTTGAAGAAGAGAAGTCCAACATCATTTCATCGGGTGGGAGTTCAGGACTTGGAGGGTCAGCTCCGTCTGATATCAGTTTTTATGCCTATGTGACAGATGCTGTGATTCATCATGAGTGGCAAATGGCTGAAGATGAGGGTTTTGAGAATGTGATTTATCGTTTTAATCAGCAAGATCTCGACTATACATTCGATGAAGAGGGAGTATATTACTTGCGTTACATCGGTAGCAATAGCGATGGCGGATGCGAAGTGTATTCAGATACTTATACAGTCAACATTGGAGCTTCTGAACTTAAATGCCCTAATGCATTCTCTCCGGGTGTGACTGAAGGCATCAACGATGAGTGGAAGGTAGGATATCGTTCAATTATAGAATTTGATTGCACTATCTTCAATCGTTGGGGAGTAGAAATGTGTCATTTCACAGATCCATCTATGGGTTGGGATGGTAAATACAAGGGCAAATTGGTGAAGCCGGGTGTTTACTATTATGTCATTAGAGCAAAAGGTGCTGATGGCAAAATCTATAAAATGAGTGGTGACATCAATATCATAAGATTTAATGAGCATAGCGGTGGCTCATCATCTGAAAACGAAGAAATGTAGTTATGAGCGATAAAAAAATATTGTCTGACGGATATGAATTTGAGGAAGGTTGCATCGATGTCTATGGAGCAAGAGTGCACAACCTCAAGAACATTGATGTGCGTCTGCCTCATGGAAAGCTGAGCGTTGTGACCGGTCTTAGTGGTTGCGGAAAATCATCGTTGGCTTTTGATACTATTTTTGCTGAAGGTCAGCGCCGATATATAGAGACCTTTTCGGCATATGCACGCAATATGCTCGGCTCGCTTGATCGTCCTGATGTAGATAAGATAACAGGTCTAAGTCCGGTAATCAGCATCGAACAGAAGACTGTCAACAAGAATCCTCGAAGCACCATTGGCACTACTACAGAGGTCTATGACTTCCTTCGTCTGCTATATGCTCGTATAGGCGAGGCGAGGAGTTATGTCAGTGGTAAGCCGATGATTAAGTATACGCTCGACCAGATAGTCGAACTAATACTTCAGTACTATGACAACCGCAAGGTCTATGTGTTAGCTCCGTTAGTCAAGAATCGCAAAGGACACTATAAAGAACTTTTCGAAAACCTTCGCAAGAAGGGGTATCTTCGTGTCAGAGTTGATGGCGAACTTGAAGAGCTCAGTTATGGTCTGAAGTTGGATCGTTATCGTAATCACTCTATTGAACTTGTCGTTGATAGATTTCGTGCTAACTCCAGTGATATAGAGCGTCTTAGAGCGTCTGTGGAGCAAGCTCTCAAACAGGGTGGGCGACAGATGATGATACTTGATGTCGATACAGAGGAGGTGAGATATTTCAGTCAGATGCTCATGGACCCGGAGAATGGTCTTTCGTATGCAGAGCCTGCTCCCCACAATTTCTCTTTCAACTCGCCTCAAGGTGCGTGCAGAAAATGCAAGGGTCTGGGCGTGGTCAACCTCATCGATGTCGATAAGATTATCCCCGATAAGTCTAAGTCTATATATGACGGTGGTATAGTGCCACTGGGTAAGTATAAAAACTCGCTAATATTCTGGCAGATAGAAGCAATCTGCAAAATCTATGGCAATTCGATCAAGTCGCCTATCAGTGAGCTTGATGAAGATGCCTTGAACGATATTCTCAACGGCACGGATGCAAAGCTTGATATCCAGAACGAGACCTTGTCGGTCAGCCGATACTCCGGAAGTTACGATGGTCTTGTAAAGTATATCGAGATGCAGCAGTCGGACGAAGCTGGTTCGGAGGCTAATAAGTGGAGTGGACAATTCTTTTCAAGGGTGACTTGTCCCGAGTGTAATGGCCAGCGTCTTAATAAGGAGTCGCTGCATTTCTTTATCGACAATAAGAACATTGCTGAACTTGCTGCGATGGATATAACAGAGTTGGCAGCCTTTATAGAGTCGTTAAAGTCAAAGTTGAAAGGTAAGGAGCAAGTAATTGCATGCGAGATACTTAAAGAGATTAGTAGTAGATTGTCTTTTCTTCTCGATGTCGGTCTGAGCTATCTGTCGCTTAATCGAAATTCTTCGTCGTTAAGTGGTGGCGAAAGTCAACGCATCAGATTGGCAACACAGATTGGGTCGCAACTTGTCAATGTATTGTACATCTTAGATGAGCCATCAATCGGTCTGCATCAACGCGATAATATACGACTAATCAACTCGCTAAAACAATTGCGAGATATAGGCAATTCAATCATTGTCGTTGAGCATGACAAGGATATAATGCTTGAAGCTGACTATATAGTCGACATTGGTCCCGGTGCCGGTCGTTTTGGCGGACAAGTGATGTTTCAAGGAACGCCGACAGATCTTTTAAAGACTGATAGTCTGACAGCATCATATCTCAATGGCAATCGTGAGATAGAAGTTCCGAAACAAAGACGCAAAGGAAATGGTTTGACTTTGGGCATCAAAGGTGCAAATGGTCACAACCTCAAGAATGTAGATTTTGAGATGCCGTTGGGAATGTTTGTATGTGTCACAGGTGTCTCAGGCAGTGGTAAGTCATCGCTTATAAATGGCACGTTATACCCGATTCTTAGTCAACACTTCTATCGCTCGACTCAAGTCCCGTTGCAATATGCATCTATAGAGGGCATAGAAAATATAGATAAAGTGGTGAGAGTGGACCAGTCACCATTAGGTCGTTCTCCTCGATCAAATCCGGCAACTTACACTGGAGTATTTGCTGATATTCGCAAGTTGTACGTAGAGTTGCCAGAAGCACAAATAAGAGGTTACAAACCCGGTCGATTCTCGTTTAATGTGTCCGGAGGTCGTTGTGAGACATGTAAGGGCAATGGTTATCGCACGATAGAAATGAACTTCCTTCCCGATGTGCTGATACCATGTGAGGATTGTTGTGGCAAAAGATATAATAGAGAGACGCTGGAGGTTAGGTTTAAGGGAAAATCTATCTCTGACGTTTTGGATATGACTGTCAATCAAGCGTGTGAGTTTTTTGCCAATGTGCCGACAATTATAAAGAAGATAAAGGTGCTTCAAGAGATTGGTCTAGGATATATCAAACTCGGTCAGCCGTCGTCTACACTCAGCGGTGGTGAAAATCAGCGTGTCAAACTTGCTACGGAGTTGGCTAAGAAAGATACAGGAAAGACATTGTTTATACTTGATGAGCCTACAACAGGCCTTCACTTTGAGGATATCAGAGTCTTGCTCAAGATTGTCAATCGTCTCGTAGAGAAGGGTAATACTGTTCTCGTTATTGAGCACAATCTTGATGTCATCAAGTGTGCAGACTACATCATCGACTTGGGTCCTGAAGGAGGTAAGGGTGGCGGTGAGATTTTAGCCTGTGGCACTCCTGAGGAGATTGCAAAGGCTGATACCCACACATCTCTTTATCTTGCTAAAGAACTGAATAGAAAATAGATATTGCACGATATCTATTTTTTTTGTAATTTCGCAGACTAAAAATATTTAAGATATGGATTCTAAACAGACAGAGATTTCAACTTTGGGAGAGTTTGGATTGATTGAAAGATTGACCAAAGACTTTCCTATCAATAATAAGACTACAAAATTGGGCGTAGGTGATGATGCTGCAATTTTGGATTACTCAGAACTCAAGTCGTTGGTTACGACTGACTTGCTTCTCGAAGGTGTGCACTTTGACTTGCGCTATGTGCCGTTGAAGCATCTTGGCTACAAGGCGGCTATCGTCAACTTTAGCGATGTATATGCCATGAATGGCATTCCGCAGCAGATTACCGTCAGTCTTGGTATTTCGAGCCGTTTTACGCTTGAGCATATCGAGGAGTTTTACAGTGGCGTGAAGTTGGCTTGCGAAATCTATGGCGTTGACCTCGTCGGCGGTGATACATCTGCATCTATGACAGGATTGATTATCAGCATCACTTGTATTGGTGCTGCAAAGGAGGAAAACATAGTGCTTCGAAGTGGTGCTAAAGAGTCTGATTTGATATGTGTAAGCGGTGATTTGGGTGCTGCTTATATGGGTCTTCAGCTTTTGGAGCGTGAAAACAGAGTCGCTGCAGATCAAACAGATTTCCAACCTCAATTTGCGGGCAAGGAGTACATCCTTGAACGCCAACTCAAGCCTGAAGCTCGTCGTGATATTGTCGAAATGCTTCATGCCAATGGTATCAAGCCGACATCTATGATAGACGTAAGCGATGGACTTTCATCAGAATTGTTGCATATCTGCAAGTCATCAAATGTCGGTTGTCGAGTATACGAAGAAAAGATACCTATTGACTATCAGACTGCAATAATGGCAGAGGAGATGAATATGAATCTCTACACCGCAGCAATGAATGGCGGTGAGGACTACGAATTGTTGTTTACTGTTCCATTGACAATGCATGACCAAGTGAAGAAGATAAAAGGTGTATCGGTCATCGGATATATCACCAAGCCGGAACTTGGTGCTGCACTTGTATCTAATGACGGAAAGGAATTTGAATTGCAAGCACAGGGTTGGAATGCCTTTAAACCTTAAAAATGGTTAATCTTTATGGTGCTCGTTTAAAAACAATATTATTTAACATCTTTTATTGTCCTAATTATCTGAAAAACATCTAATTTTGTAGTCAAAATAGAAGATAGATAAATTAAACAACTATGAATGAACAAATTAATATACGCGAGTTGAATGATTTGATTGCGTCTAAAAGCAGTTTTATCAATTTGATTACTAAAGGCATGGATCAACGCATTGTCGGTCAAAAACACTTGGTCGACTCTTTGCTTATCGCTTTGTTGTGTAATGGTCACATTCTTTTGGAAGGTGTACCCGGTCTTGCAAAGACTTTGGCTATCAAGACATTGTCAAATCTTATCGATGCAAAGTACAATCGTATTCAGTTCACTCCCGACCTTTTGCCGGCCGATGTCATTGGTACGATGATTTACAGTGTAAAGAACGAAAAGTTTGAGGTCAAGAAAGGTCCTGTATTTGCCAACTTTGTTCTTGCTGACGAAATCAACCGTGCTCCGGCTAAGGTGCAAAGTGCGCTTCTTGAAGCAATGCAAGAGCGTCAAGTGACTATCGGCGACAGCACATTCAAACTTGATGATCCGTTCCTTGTGATGGCTACTCAAAACCCAATCGAACAGGAGGGTACTTATCAGTTGCCTGAAGCGCAGACCGACCGTTTCTTGCTTAAGGTTATCATCGGTTATCCTACTAAGGAAGAAGAAAAGATTATCATTCGTCAAAACATCGTATCACAGCGTCAGTCAGTTCTTCCGGTAGTTTCTCCTGCTGAAGTCAGAGAAGCTCAATCTATCGTTGAGAAGATCTACATCGACGAAAAGATCGAAAACTATATCGTAGATATCGTATTCGCGTCACGCGAACCTCAGAAATACGGACTCAATGACCTTAAAGATATCATTTCTTATGGTGCATCTCCTCGTGCTTCTATCAGCCTTGCTAAGGCATCAAGAGCATATGCTTTCCTAAAGGGTAGAGGTTATGTTATTCCTGAAGATGTCAGAGCAGTATGTCATGATGTAATGCGCCACCGTATCGGTCTTACTTATGAGGCTGAGGCAAACAATATCGGCGCAGACGAAGTTATAACAGATATTCTTGACAAGGTACAAGTACCTTAATAGAAAACCCTCACATTTGTGTTTTTAGCAGATGACATCTTATGGATACTAAAGAACTGCTGAAAAAAGTAAGAAAGATCGAAATCAAGAGTCGCGTATTGTCGCAAAATATCTTCGCCGGTGAATACCATAGTGCGTTCAAGGGTAGAGGTATGATATTCTCTGAAGTTAGAGAGTATCAATATGGCGATGATATTCGCGACATTGATTGGAATGTTACAGCTCGACACAATCGTCCTTTTGTCAAAGTTTATGAAGAGGAACGCGAGTTGACAGTGATGTTGCTTGTCGATGTTTCAGGCAGTCGCAATTTTGGTGCTGTCGGTCAACTTAAGAAGGAGATGATGGCAGAAATTGCAGCCACCTTGGCATTTTCTTCAATTCAAAACAATGACAAAGTCGGTGTCGTATTCTTTAGCGACAAGATAGAGAAGTTTATACCTCCGAAAAAGGGTCGTAAGCATATCTTGCTTATTATCAGAGAAATAATCAATTTTGAGCCTGATAATAAGGCGACAAATATCGATTGTGCTTTACATTTCATGACAGAAGCCATCAAGAAGAAATGTGCGGCGTTCTTGATTAGTGATTTTATTGATGACGGTGATTATTCCAAGTCAATGACAATTGCTAATCGCAAGCATGATTTGACAGCTATTCAGGTCTATGATAAGCGTGATAGTAAGATGCCTGATGTCGGTCTTGTCAGAGTTGTTGATAGCGAAACCGGTAAGGAGATGTGGATTGACACATCATCTAAACGCGTACGCCAACTATATGATAAAGCATGGTATGAACGACAGCAGAGATTGTATTCTATCACAGCAAAATCCGGTGTGGATATCGCTTCTGTTGCAACAGATGAAGACTATGTGAAATCTCTATTGGGACTCTTTAAGAAGAGATCAATTCATTGATATGTGTAAATTACTACGAAAGATTATAATTCCGACAACCTTAATCTGTCTGTTTATGTTGATGCATGTAAGTGCCTCAGCATCAAATGTCACAGTGAAAGCAAAGTTGGATTCGGTGCAACTTCTGATGGGCAATATATCAATGCTCAATGTGGAGGTTGTAGCCGATAAAGGTGTAAAGGGAGAGTTCCCGATTTTAAAAAATAAGAATGAGCTCGGCGTGGTATCTTTGCTCAACGATAGCGTCGAACTTCGTGGCATTTCTTCGTCGGATACAATCGATTTAGGTTCAGGTCGTGTTCAAATGAACTTCAAGATACCTGTTCAGTCGTTCGATTCCGGCATGTATAGACTGCCGCCGATTCAGTATGTTGTTGCCAACGATACATTTTCAAGCAATCAAGTTGCACTAAAAGTATTGCCGGTGAAGGTCGCCGATGATGCTGAGATAGAGGGTTATATGCCTGTGGCAGAACCATTAAATCCTTCGATATTCGATCATGTTCCAGATTTTGTGGTCGATTATTGGTGGTTGATTTTATTGATTTTGCTCCTAATCGCTATTGTAGTCTATGTAATCTTAATGAAGAAGAAGAATCGACCAATATTGGGCCGCAAAGAAAGGGTATTGACTCCATACGAAATAGCTGTCGATTCAATGTCGCGCCTCCGTCAGCAAAAGCTTTGGGAGCAAGGCATGGAAAAAGAATATTTTACTGTTTTGACAGAGATTTTAAGAAAGTATCTTGAAGGTCGATTTGGTGTCAACGCCATGGAGATGACTTCTCGAGAAATCATTCAGACATTGGCACAAAATCCTGAGACAAAGGACAAGCGAGAATATGTGCGTCAGATTTTGGATGTAGCCGACTTTGTGAAGTTTGCCAAGATGCGTCCATTGACTTCTGATAGCATTCAGTCGTTTGAAAATGCAATGCGTTTCATTGAAGAAACCAAACCGGTAATTGTGGCCGAAGAGACTGAATCCGATGATAAGAAAGGAAAGGAGGGTGACAAATGACGTTTGAATCACCAATGTTTCTATGGTTGTTTTTGATTTATGTGCCACTAATTGTGTGGTATATAAAGAAGCATCGTACCTCTTCTGCTACTCTTGAGATTTCCTCTGTCACATCTTTGAGCAAAATGCCTAAATCCTATAAGGAGTATTTGGTGCATCTACTATTTGTTTTGAGATTGTTGACTATAGGGGCTATTATAATTTGTCTTTGTCGTCCTCAGACCACAGATAGTCAGCAGAAATCTCGTATAGAGGGCACAGATATCGTTATCTCAATGGATATCTCCGGCAGTATGTTGTCGCAAGACTTCAGACCTAATAGATTTGAAGCAGCCAAGAAGGTTGCAACCAAGTTTATCAATGGTCGTCAAAACGATAATATCGGTCTTGTCGTTTTTGCAGGCGAAAGTTTTTCACTTATGCCATTGACCAACGACCGTGCTGCATTAATCAACACAGTCACCAATATTCGCATGGATATGCTCACTGATGGCACTGCCGTCGGTGATGGTCTCGTGAGTGCAATCAATCGTGTGTCGAGTGGCAAGGCAAAGTCTAAGAGTATTATTCTTTTGACCGATGGCACCAACAATGCAGGTGATGTTCCTCCACAGACTGCTGCTAAAATTGCAAAGCAAAAAGGTGTGAGAGTTTACACTATTGGTGTCGGCACGAATGGTGTAATCCAGATTCCCGATCCATTTGGCTTTATGACTCAGATGGAAACAAAGATTGATGAGCAATCTTTGACTAATATCGCCCAACAGACCGGTGGACAATACTTCAGAGCATACGATGAAGATATGCTTGATGATATATTCAATGAGATTGATAAATTAGAGAAGACAAAGCTCGATGTGCAACAATACACTCAGACAGATGAGGACTATATGCGTTGGGCATGGTTGGCTTTAATTTTGTTTGTGATTGAAATAGTGTTGAGATACACTGTTCTTAGACGTATTCCATAAATTGAGAGTTATGTTGACATTTGCATATCCCGAAATATTTTGGTTTCTATTGCTAATCCCCCTAATCATAGGTCTATATGGATTGGCTAAATATATCAGAAGCAGAAGTTTGAAGCGATTTGGCAATCCTGATGTTTTTGCATCGCTTATGCCATCGGTGTCAAAATACATGCCTCCGATTAAATTGACTCTCCAGTTGCTAATCGTGCTGTTTCTTATTATTGTGATGGCTCGACCATGGGGTGGAGTGAAAGATCAAAAATCAGAGAAGCATGGCATCGAAGTAGTTATAGCAATGGACGTTAGTAACTCCATGCTCGCATCATCTACAGGCGAGGATGGTGGTACATCGCGTCTCAGAACTGCCAAGTTGATGCTTGAAAAGTTGATTAACAAGTTGGATAACGACCGCGTAGGACTCATTGTCTATGCAGGAGAGGCCTATACGCTACTCCCGGTCACTTCCGACTATGTGTCAGCTAAAATGTTCTTAAATTCAATCAACACTGATATGGTGCCTGTGCAAGGTACAGATATCGCTGGTGCGATTTCTGCAGCACTTAATTCATTTAGTGATCGCAAGGATGTCGGAAAATCATTGATTCTTATCACCGACGTTGAAGACTTGGAAGGCGAAGCATTGACTGCTGCTCAGTCTGCCAAAGAGATGGGTGTTCAAGTCAATGTGATTGGCGTTGGTTCATCAAAGGGGGCTATCATTCCTATCGGTAACGGTCAATACTTTAGAGACGATAATGGACAGGTTGTGACTACACTTCTTAATGAGCAACTTGGTGTCGATATTGCAAAGGAGGGTGGAGGTATATATGTTAATGCCAACAATTCAGATGCATTGACAGAATTGTACAAACAACTCAGCAAAATCAAAAAATCATCTCTTCAAGCAAGTGTCTATACTGTTCATGACGAGCTGTTTACTATCTTCGCATGGATTGTTTTAGCGTTGTTGGTGATTGATGTATTTGTGTTAGAACGTAAAATCGGTTGGTTAACCAAATTTACATTTTTCAAGAAGGAGGATAAGAAATGAAACAGCTATTGACCATACTACTCCTTTCTGTATTCTCATTGACTTGTTTTGCTGATGAGCAGGTTGTCAGCACTCGAAAGGAGCGCAACCTCATTCGCAAAGGCAATGAGTTGTATGATAAGAAAGAATATAAAAATGCTGAAGAGGTCTACAATCAGGCTCTGAAAGAAAATCCTATGAGCTATCGTGCTCTTTATAATAAAGCGCTCACTCAAATCCGTATTGGTGAAGATGAGGATTTGAAGGATCAAGAGCAAAAGAAGCAGTATCTACAGAGTGGCATTCAAGCCATGGAGTCTGTGGCAAGTATTAATGGAGTCGACCCGGAAGTGTCTTCTATGGCACACTATAATCTTGGAAATATTGCATTCAAGTCGGGTGACTATGCTTCGGCAGTCCAATCCTATAAGCAATCGCTTCGTCTCGATCCGACTTCTGATAAGGCTCGCAAGAATCTTCGAATAGCACAAAAGAAGCTCCAACAGCAAAATAATCAAAATCAAGATCAACAAGATCAGCAGCAGGAGCAACAACAAGAGCAAAAGAAACAAGAAGAACAAAAGCAACAGCAAAACCAACAAGACCAACAACAAGAACAGCAATCTCAACCTCAGTCAAATAAGCAACAGGAGCAACAGCAACCTCAGGACGGAGAGATGAGTGAGCAGAGTGCGGAGCAGATTCTTAAAGCAATGGAAAATAAGGAGAACTCTACTCGTCAACGTGTTCAAGGTCAGCTTAACAAAGGAAATAAAAACTCTGGTAGAAACCGACCAATAAAGAAATGGTAGTGAAGGTGCTAAAACTGTTAATGATTATAGTCATGTGCTTGGGTGGTCTGACCGCTCAAGCATTGTCTATTGATATATCTATTGTGGGCGCAGAGTCTGCGACCGCTAAAATAGAAAGAGGTAAGACCTTTGGCATTCTATATCAGATTAAAGCTCAGTCGTCTGACGAATTGACGATTGCATCAGATATAAAAGCACCATCAAAGGTAGAAGGTTGCAAGGTGATTGATTTCATGCCTTATGGTTCGTCAACTCGTTCTTCCTACATTATGGGAGAAGCAACCCACACCTATGTTGTAAACTATCTTTTGACTCTGGAGGCTCAGAAGAAGGGCAAGCATTCATTTGGTCCAATTATGTTGGGTGATGCAGAGTCGAATAAACTTGATTTTGAAATAGTATCAGTGCAAAAGAAAACGTCAGAGTCGGTAAAAAAGTCTGAAAATAAGTCTATTGATTTAGGTGAAGGATGCCGTGAACTATTCCTCAAAGCTGAATTGAGTTCTACTCAGTTATATGAGCAAGTGCCATTCGAATATGTGGTAAAACTCTATACCTTATATGATGGTATTTCTGGTTTCGATTTTGTCAATATGCCTCAATTCAAAAATTGTGATGTTGTTGATGAATACAGAGCTCCATCTCGTTTCAGAATCGAAGATATCAATGGCGTTCAATATGCTGTCAGCGTTGTTGAGCGACTTAAGGTGACTCCTTCGAAAGCCGGTAAACTCAAGATGTCCAAAGGCAAATGTAATGTTACAGTAGACCAGTCGGTGTATTATGATGATCCTTTTTGGGGTCGTGTTTCAACTACTCAGCAGAAGGAATACACGTTGCATGTTCCTGAAATCGTTGCAACTGTTTGCTCGTTAGGTGGTGATATGCCGAAAGATTTCAGTGGGATTATCGGTGATTTCCAACTTTCATCTAAATTAAGCAACGCATATCCACAACTCCACGAACCTGTCGTTCTAAGCTACATAGTCGCGGGTGAAGTTGAGTCTATAGAGAGCAAGATTGACGACATAGTGCTCGGCTGTGATAATGAAGGCTTGGATATTCAAGTCAAACAATCATCAGAGCAACTTCCGGAAGGATTTAAAAAATACGAATACTACATCACTCCTCTTAAAGAGGGTGTTTATACGATACCTGAGTTAAATTTAATAGTTTTTAATCCGATGACAGAATTCTTTGAAACTATTGAAGCTAAAGGATTTAAAATCGTAGTAGGAGGACTTAAAAATTAGACGCATGAAAAGAGTTAAATACATATTAGTAGTTTTAATATCACTATTTTGCATCATAGCTGCAGATGCTGCAAAGGTCAGCATGCAAGTTGAAACACCAAGAGGTAAAAGAAGTATTGGTGTCGGTGATACGTTTTGGATTTCAGTTAAATTGACAGACGTTGATGACAAGTTGTCGCAGCCGTCTAATGTGCCGGGTGCCAAAATAGTCTATTTTTCGCAGACCGGTCGTAGCAGTCAATCGACTATTGTAAACGGAAATTTCTCTCACACGACTTCTGTCACCTATACGATGACACTCAAGGCTGAGAAAGAGGGTGACTTCAAGTTCGGTCCGATAACAGTCGACGGAATCAAATCCAATACTGTATCGTATTCTATCGGTAAAGAAGATCCGACTTTATCACAGCCTGGCGGACAATCATCTTCTTCCCAAGATAGTCAGAACGGACCTAAATTCATCGGCAAAGGTGATGACAAGTTGTTTTTGAGAGCTCATGTATCTAAAACTTCTGCCTATGAGCAAGAGGCATTGGTCTATACCATCAAACTCTATTCATCGTATGCAAATGTGAAGTATGTCGGTGCTGCATCTGCACCTACGTTTGACGGATTTGTTATCGAGGAATCGAAGACCAATACAATTCAGTTGGACTATGAGACATATAATGGTAAGACTTATGCGACTGCGGAGATTGCACGTTACATTATCTTCCCTCAAGTGACAGGTGACTTGAAAGTGCTTGGTAATACCTACACTATTTCTGTCAATGCGCACGAATATTATAGTGATCCTGATTGGGGCAGAATGACTATCAATCGCCCTGTGAAGTTGAATGTAAAGCCAAACGACTTGGTGATAAATGTCAAGGCATTACCATCTCCACGACCTGCTAATTTCTCGGGTGGTGTAGGTGAATTCAACATCACAAGCTCAATGTCTAACACCAATCTTCGCACAAATCAGGCCGGTTCGATTGTTTATACAGTATCCGGTACAGGTAACCTTCGATATATCAAATTGCCTGACCTAAAAAATATTTATCCTCAGCAGATTGAAGTTTACTCGCCTGAGACATCTGAGAATGTTTCAATCTCAAGTTCAAATACGACAGGCAGTATTGCGATGGACTATTCGTTCATGCCGTTGGAAGTAGGAGAGTACGATATTCCAAAAGTGGAACTTGTCTATTTCAATCCATCGACTTCAAAGTATGAAACAAAGACTGCTCAAGGCTATCACATCAACGTATCAAAAGGTGAGGCCTCTGCGAAGTCGCAGTCTCGCGATAGAATTGAATTTGATTCCTCTCTGATTGCATTTGATGGTAAATCAAGTGGTCGTCAACTTATAGTAGAGGGCTTTGCGTATTGGTTGTGGTATATTTTGCCATTACTATTACTCATCGTGACTCTGCTTATCAGACGCAAGCAATTGAAAGAGTTGTCGAATATTGATCTATTAAAGAGTAAGAAGGCTAATAAGGTCGCTCAGAAGAGACTCAAGAAAGCCGAGGCTTGTCTTAGGAATTCTGATGTCGATAAGTTCTACGACGAAATGCTTTCTGCAATATGGGGATACCTTGGAGATAAACTTCGCCTTCCTATTTCAGATTTAAATCGCGACAATATACGTCAGAAGTTAAACGAAGTCGGTGTCAATGACAGTGTACTTGACAATCTCATCTCTTTGATTGATGAATGCGAGTTTGCGAAATATTCTTCTCAATCCGGTAAGGAAAATATGGCATCTGTATATTCTCATGGATGCGAGGTAATTGACACAATTGAAAACTCTTTAAAAAATAAAGTGAAATGAAATATAAGTTAATATCGCTATTAGTAGCTGTCGGTTTTTCGCTTTGCGCCTTCTCGGCTGAAAATGATGTAACAGCAATGCTCAGCAACGCTGAAAAATTCTACGCTGCGAAAGAATATGACAAAGCCATAGAAGAGTATAGTCAAGTGATGGATCACAATGTAGTGTCTTCTGATATTCTTTACAATTTGGGAAATTGCTATTACCATAACGATGATTGGGGTAATGCAGTAGTCTCTTATCTTGAAGCACAGAAGCTTGACCCCTCGAATGATAAAATCAATGGCAACTTGACATTTCTTTTGTCTAAGGTAGAGGATAAGAATGCTGCAGAGGCTGCCGATAAGAGTGTGCGTGTTGCTGTCGATGAGAAAGGTTTCTTCGAGAGTCTTTATACTGCATTGGTCACAAAAGTCGGTTCAGATGCTTGGGCTGTCATAGGCATTATTACTTTCATTCTGACAATTGCAGGAGTTGTGTTGTATATCTTCTTGCAAAATGTATTGGCAAAGAAGATTGGTTTCTTTGGAGGAATTGTGTGCTTGATTCTTTCGATAGTGGCCAATGTGTTCGCATTTATGGCCAAATCAGATTTCTATTCCAAGGATAAAGCAGTCGTGATAGAATACTCACTCAAATTAAAATCTGAAGCTAAAGATAGTGCTTCCGAGGTCTCAATTCCATTGCATGCCGGCACAGTTTTGGAGGTGTTGAACACCTATACCGACATCAATGATGATAAGTGGGTGAAACTACGCCTAAACTCGGAAATTTCAGGTTGGACCAAAGAAAACACGATAAAATTAGTATAATTCTATTTTTGCTATCTTATTGCTAATTAGTAAGTTGTGAAATATGGCAATAATTTTGTGAAATTTTTTATTGAAATAAATTTTGCTATATTAGAAAAAATGCCTAAATTAGCGACAACAATTAAAAAATAAATTTTATTAACCTCATAAAATTATAAAATATCATGAGCAAAACTATAACATTCAACGAGCTCCGTAGACTCAAAGATAGTTTACCTGATGGCTCGACTCATCGCATCGCCGACGAACTTAACGTAACTGTTCAAACTGTTCGTAACTATTTTGGAGGAGTAAATTATCAGTTTGGTAAGAACGCGGGGATGCACATCGAACCGGGCCCTGATGGTGGTATCGTGGTTTTAGATGACACTACTATCTATGATATGGCAGTTGCAATCTTAGAAGAACATAACAAATCAAAAGAACAATAATTGTTAGATTGCAGAGACACTTCCAAGTGTCTCTGCAATTTCTAAATAAATAGTGGGATATATTTACATGGGCAAGGACACATTTATTACGTTAGCAATCCATACTTATGATAGGGCTTTAATAGTCAAGGATAAGTTGGAGAGTTATGGCATAAATGTAAAGTTGCAAAATGTAAATTTAAAGTCCCCTACGATTTCATCCGGTGTTCGTGTTCGAATCCCGGAGCAAGACCTTCCTCTCGCTTTGAGGATTGTCGAAGGTGATAGTGAGTTGCACCTTGTAAAAGAAAATGCAACACGCAATCAGATACTGATTCCGATTGATTTTAGCGAAAATAGTATTACTGCTTGCAAAGTTGGTTTCCAATTCGCAAAAGCTCTTTCTCTCCGTCCGATACTCCTTCACGCATTCGAAACTCCATATTTTAAAGGTTCGTTGCCTGTGTCTGATAATTTTGGACCGGATTTCAAGGATACTCAGCAGAAACAGAATATCGAAAAGCGAGCCTACACTCAGATGCGTCTTTTTGCTGAGCGTTTGCATCGAATGATTGAGAACAATGAGTTGTCAGATGTTCGATTCTCCGAAATTATTAAGGAGGGTGTGCCAGAAGAAGTAATTCTCAATTATGCCAAGAATTACACGCCTTCTTTGATTGTAATGGCTACTCGAGGTCTTTGTCAGAAGCAAGAAGATATGATTGGCAGCGTGACTGCGGAGGTGCTTGACTCGTGCAGAGTGCCTGTGTTTACGCTCCCGGAGGGTTGTTCTATTGATGATTTATCAGAAGTTAGCAGGGTAGCATTCCTTTGCAATCTGGAGCATAACGATATTCTATCGATGGATTCGTTCTTGAGATTGTTTAAATATAGTCCGTTGGATATAGATGTCGTGCCTGTAAATGATAAAGCGGGCACTAAAATATATGAGCAAGTAAAGCGTGTTGTAAACTATTTTGAAAGTCATTACAAAGGCACAAATTTCCACTCTGTAATTCTATCGCATAGAAGTTTCAGAGAAGATGTGCAGTCGTTGATCAACAATCATAACATAAAACTTTTAGTCGTGCCAAATAAGAAGAAAAACATATTTGCTCGATTGTTTAATCCGGGCATGGCACACAGACTATTATTTGAGCGAGATGTCCCAATGCTCGTTCTTCCAATTTAAAAAATAGATTTCTTATGATATATCCGTCCAATTTTGAAGAAAAAATCGGATTTCTACAGTTGCGTCAATATCTTAAAGACAGATGTATAAGCCCTTTAGGTGTAAAGAAATGTGATGCAATGTCGTTTCTATCAAATTATGATAAGGTCAACAGTCGTCTGTTGCAGACGCATGAAATGTTGACCATACTTAACGGTGAAGTCGAAATCCCAATTGATAATATTCACGACATGACACAGACTCTTTCGCTCATTAGAGCGGAGGGTAGTTATATGTCGGCTGACAATTTGTATAAGCTAAAGACATCTCTTGATACAATTCGTAAGGTGCATTCATTTTTCTCTCTTAAGGATGAAAATGATGTCTATGTATATCCGAACCTGTCAGAGTTGTTCCGCTCTATGTCGGTGTTCCCGACTGTAGTTGCTTCAATTGAAAGCATCTTAAATAAGTTTGGAGAAATTAAGGATACGGCTTCTCCTACATTGGCCGACATCAGAAGATCGCTTATGTCAGTCAGCAATTCGATTTCTTCTGTAATGAGAAGAGTCGTAGATAGAGCTGTGTCAGATGGAATCGTCGATCGAGATTCATCTCCCTCAATGCGCGATGGTCGCCTCGTTATCCCGGTCGCTGCAATGATGAAGCGCAAAATTAATGGTATCGTTCATGACGAGAGTGCAACCGGTAAGACTGTGTATATTGAGCCGGCTGAAGTTGTAGAAGCTAATAATCGCCTTCGTGAACTTCAAAATGAGGAGAAACGTGAGATAATAAAGATATTAGTTGCGGTAGCAAGTGAAATCCGTCCGCTAATTGATGATATGTTGGCGAGCTATTCATTGCTCGGTGTGTATGACTTCATCAGAGCAAAGGCTATCCTTGCACGTGATCTTGGTGGTGAAATGCCGGTGTTGAGCAAAAAGACCGAATTGGAATGGTATCACGCTGTTCACCCAATTTTATTACACTCTTTTAAACTGCAAAATCGCCAAGTAGTTCCGCTCGATATTAAACTTGATAAGGTCAATCGTCTGCTTATTATCTCCGGCCCGAATGCAGGTGGTAAGTCGGTCTGTCTGAAGACAGTCGGAATTGTGCAATATATGATGCAATGCGGTATGTTGCCACCGGTGTATTCAAACTCTCATATGGGATTGTTTGACAAAATCTTTATAGATATAGGTGATGAGCAATCGATAGAAAATGATTTAAGTACCTATAGTTCGCACCTCAAAAACATGAAGTTCTTCATGAATAATTGTGGTAAGCGTACTCTAATTTTGGTTGATGAAATGGGTTCCGGTACCGAACCTCAAATTGGTGGTGCCTTAGCTCAAGCCATTATTTCCGAATTAAATAAATCGGAAGTTATGGGTATCGTTACTACCCACTACCAGAACCTTAAGACATTCGCAGACTCCACCGATGGATTAATCAATGGTGCAATGCTGTACGATCGCCAAAACATGCAGCCGTTGTTTCAGCTTTCTGTCGGTAATGCCGGTAGTTCATTTGCCATTGAGATTGCTCGCAAGATAGGTATCCCTTCAAATGTAATTGCTAATGCAGAGTCTATCGTTGGCAGTGACTATATCAACATGGATAAGTTCCTTCTTGATATTGCTCGCGACAAGAGATATTGGTCGAATAAGAGACTTAGCATCAAAGAGAAAGAGCATAAACTCGACGAACTGCTCTCGAAATATGATACTAAATTAACCGAACTCAAAAGCCAACGCACAGAAATATTAAGTCAGGCTAAACGCGAAGCATCGGAAATTCTTTCGACTACGAATGCTCAAGTCGAACGAACAATTCATGAAATCCGTAAATCGCAAGCCGAAAAGGAGAAGACTAAGCAAGTGCGTAAAGAGTTGGAGGACTACAAGAAACAAGTGCAAGAACAAGCCGAAGTCATTCCTGAACTATTCAAGGAGCAGACTAAGAAAAAAAACAAGGCGAAAGTGTCTGCCTCTCCCCAACCAAAGAAGGATGCCTTGTCGTCAGGAGATTATGTGAGAATGTCGGATGGTGGGGTAGTAGGGAAGATATTATCTATCCAAGGAAAAAAAGCTGAAGTAGTCTTTGGCTCGTTGAGAACTTTTGTGGATATGGCTAAGCTTGTGAAGGCCACTAAACCCAAAGAAACAATTTCAACTCAAGTGTCATCGGTTTCAAAATCGACATCAGATAGTAGTCGTAAGCGACAACTTGCATTTAGTACTGAAATTGATCTTCGAGGAATGCGTGTAGATGAAGCACTTCAAGCCATGGTCTATTTCCTTGATGATGCTGTGCAATTCAATGCAAGTCGTTTAAGAATTCTTCACGGCACGGGCACCGGTGCTCTCAAAGTTGCTATCCGTCAGTTGCTGAAAACCAACCCAAACGTATCTTCATTTGCTGATGAAGATGTTAGATTTGGTGGTGCCGGTATCACTGTAGTCAATCTGAATTAACCCATTGAAGTACTAAAATTATAGAATTATAAGAAAAACTTACTAACTTTGCACCATGAAAAGATTAATTATAGCATTGTTGACTGTATCCATGTGGGGTACATCAAGTCTGTTTGCAACTGCGATGGACAAAGTAACGGCAGATTCGATTGCTGCTATCGCGCAAGATGAGATTGAATCTTGGCGTAAGTATTTGCCTACCTTTAAAGGTACTGTAAGAGCAAGATACGAGTATTCACCTGAAATCGGAAAGAGTAGATTCCAGCTTCGTAATGCTCGTGTAGGTATTTTGGGCAATGTGACAGATAATATTAGTTATAAGGCAGAACTCGATCTTTGCGACCAAGGCACAATATTGGTGGCTGATGCATATGCAAAGATGACATTCGTTGACAAGCAATATGCCGTCACTGCAGGTTTCCAACGTTTGCCAATTTCTATGGATGCTAATAGAGGCCCAGCCAACTACCATTTTGCAAATCGTTCATTCGTTTGTAAATATGTGGGAAATGTTCGAGATGTCGGTGTTAAACTAGGTTATCATCCATCAATGCTTCCGTTAAACATTGAGGCCGGTATTTTTAACGGTTTGGAGAATGAGTACACAAAGGGCAAGTGGTTTAATACAATGATTTATGTAGCTCGTGCTAACTACACATATTATGGTCTTAAGGCAGAAGTGAGTGCATTGAGTCAAAAACCGGATCAAGTCAGAATGAACTCATTTGACTTTGCACTATCGTGGAACTATCGTAATTTCTACCTCGAGGCAGAATACATGAATAAGCATTACACCAACAATGCGTTCAATACAGTTCACACATATAATATACAGACACACTATCGTATTCCATTTCGCAAGGTGTTAACTCATATGTTGGTGCAAGCACGTTGGGATTCGATGACTGATTACTGGGATGGTCGTTTGTCGGAAACAACTCCGGGTTCAGGTGTATTTGATCACAAGTCAATCACACCGGGTCGTGATCGTTTGACCGTTGGTGTGACATTTGCTCACTTGAAAAAGTTTGGGGCACAATTCCGTATCAACTACGAAAAGTATTTTTATCATGACAAGACAGCAGTCATCAGTGATAACGATAGAGATAAAATCTTAGGAGAATTAGTAGTAACCTTCTAATAAAATAAGCAAACAAGCATAAAAGCGCCGAACTCTTACGATAGTAACGTTTCGGCGCTTATCTTTTGGGAAAGATAGTTCCCACTCATTTATGTTATCCCTATAATTACTATCATCTGTCGTTTCCATTCCATCTATCATATATCTGTTTATATTATCTATTATATATATGGTATCTATAAAAGATAGTTTAGGTAGAGTGAAAAATCGGTTGGCAGCATCAAAAAGCGTAGTGACATTTAAAAAATCTCCATAGTACTCAAAATAAGTGCTGATATGCTTAAAAAATCGCAAAGAGTCGCAAAAAAAACTTGGGAGGTGGAAAAAGCCGTAAAACGGGCAAAAACCGACAAAAATGTGAGAGTCTGAAAAATATGTTCAAAAAACATGTTTTACAGCATATTTTTTATATTGCTGATTTACAGACGATTAACTTAAAAACGTCAAAAAACCGCAAAATTTTTTGAAATTTTTTCGTCAAAATATTTGGTCATGTCAAAAAGTCGTCGTAACTTTGCACTCGCAAAACGGAAACGGGGGCTAGCGAGCCACACAGAAGACCGGGATGCAAAGAGAAAAACAAGTACATTGAAATACTTACAATAGACCAAGCAAGTAGTACGAGACGAGTAATAGAAACAAGTCTCCGTCAAACTTAAAAACAGGTTTTATAGCAAATACCCTGTGGTTAGGACAACTCAAAATAAAAAGCAAAAAAGATATCCAAAAGATATTAACAACGAAGAGTTTGATCCTGGCTCAGGATG
>JAFYNZ010000044.1 GCA_017547845.1 Muribaculaceae bacterium | reverse complement strand
TGTCTCTATTTTTACTATTACAAAACGGTCGAGGATTTCTTTGGGCAATACTAGGCTTGCCAATTGTTCTAATATCTTTGTTTCCATGCCTACAAAGATAACATTTTTTTATTTATGCCCACACCTTTTTGCTACTGAGCCTATGTTTGGTTGATGATGGGTTGTCTGGGTTATGCGGCTGTGTGTATTGTCTTCTCTGTGTTGTTTCCTCTTTGATGTCGCGAGTGTTTCTTTGTCGGTGGATAATCCGGCTTTTATATATAATATAGGTGTAGTGATTTGTTGGTATTATAATTGTTTTATGCAAGTGGTTGGATATGTCGGTCGGTCTTTGTTGTCTTATGGTTTCATGGTGTGGTTATTGTGTCGAAATATTTGTCGGGATATTCGCGAGGGTGCCACTATGGATTGGGTGACCGGTGTTTTTGTTTCGGTGTTCTGTGTTAGGACTGTTGGTTAATATTTTTTCACAAAAAATTGAGCAACTATTTTGTCATATCAAACATTTGTTGTATCTTTGTCACGATTTTTATACCATATCTGTGTCTGATAGGCCGATTTGGTTAATTTTCAATAATAAACAATAAAAACTACGATAAACAACTTTAATTATTAATTTTTTAAAAAATTAGTTTATGAAAAAAAGGTTTTTGAAAGTATCCTTTTTTTGTTTGCTGATGGCATGCATGCCAGCGACATTCACAAGTTGTAAAGATTACGACGATGATATCGCTGTATTAACTCAGCAAACAGGATCACTCCAATCTCAAGTGAATTCACTTGAAGAAGCGTTGAACGCTAACAAGGAAGCTGCTGCTCAAGCTGCTCAGGCTGCTGCTGATGCTATGTCTGCTGCTAAGGCTGCTCAAGCAACTGCTGATGAAGCTTTGGCTGCTGCTAAGGCTGCTCAAGCTACTGGCGACGAAGCTTTGGCTTTGGCTAAGTCTAACGAAGCTGCTGTAGCTGCTGCTCAGGCTGATGCTCTTAATGCACTCGCTGCTGCCGAACTCGCTAAGGAAGCTGCTGCTACTGCTAAGGCTGAAGCTATCGCTGAAGTGATGGAACAAGTTAAGGCTTTGATGGAAGAGCAACGTGCTCTTACTGAAAAAGAACTTGCTGAAATTGCTGGTAAAATCGAAGGTATCGAAAAGGGTCTCAATGAACTTAGCGGTGCTTTGGAAGGCGTAAACGGTGAATTGGATCGCGTTGAAAACGAACTTACAGACAAAATCAACGTTGTCGCTGACGAACTCGCTACTCTCGAACAAGCCGTAGAAGTTCAAAGAGCTGCTTTCGAAGAATTCCAAAATCTTATCAATGGTAAGATCGCAACTATCGAAGCAAACTATGCTGACCTTCTCGAAACTGTTCAAGGTCTCGAATCTTCTGTAGCTGCTTTGCAGTCTGCTGATGAGGCTATCAAGGCTGATATCGCTGATTTGAAAACAAGCGTTCAAGCCAACGCAACAGCTATCGCTGAAATCAACACTCGTATCGACGAAATTAACACTAAACTCGATGCTCTTGATAAGAAGATTGATGAAACTAAGAATCAAGCATTCGGTTATACTGATGCTGAGGTTGCTGAATTGAAAGCAGAACTTTTGGAAATCATCAAGAATGATATCGCTAAATTAGAAACAACTCTTCGCGGTGAAATCACAACTCTCGGTCAAAACTTATCTAATGCTCTCAATACTCTTGCAACAGTATTCTCTCAACGTTTGACAAGCATTACATTGATCCCAGATGCATATGCTGATGGCGTTCCATGTATCGACTTCTCTACTGCAGTCTTCAAAGAAATGACAGGTGAAGGTGATAATTGGAAAATCGCAGAAGCAAGCAAGGCAATTCGCTTCACTCCTGAAAATGTTCCTGTAAGCTATCGTCTTTCTCCAAAGAGTGTTGGTAGAAACACAATCGATGAAGTTTCATTTGTAGAAAAAACTGCAAGTATTCTTACTCGTGGTGGTGAAAATGATTGCATTCTCAAAGTAGATGGTTATAAGGTCGAAAATGGTGTTTTGATTGTTAGCACTTCTAAGAATGGTGATGCAGCTATCAACAAGACAGCTGATGGTAAAATCAATATCGCTGCTCTTCGCGTTAAGCAAATACCAACTACGTTAGATGACAAGACTACTATCGAAGGAGCTGAAGTATACTCAGAATACGCTCGCGTAACTGAAGGTGTGTTTAATCCATCATTGGCTGAAATCGCTATTCCTACAAACCACTTGGCAATCGCTCCTACTAAGGCTGAAATCATTGCTGAAGTGCCTTATGATAAAACATTGAATCTCAATGATTATGTTTCTGTATGTAAGAATTATGAAGATTCTCACAGCATCATGCCTGCTTATGAGTTGGCTGCTTACAATCTCTCTGTTGAATTTGCATTGGCTGATTACAACAAGACAGTTTGGTCTAAGGTTGAAAAAGATTCACTCGGTAATTATGTTGTAACTCCTGGTTTCGTAAGAGAAGATGGTACTTTCAGTGCTCACGATAAGAAGGCAAGCAAGAAAGAAAATGTATATCGTGCTACTTTGAAGTATGGCGAAAAAGTTATCGATGTTAAGTTCGTAAAAGTATACTTCCAACCATCTCAGGCTGAAGAGTTGACAATTCCTCTCGAAGGTTACACATCTGCCATCTCTTGCAACCCTGTTGAGGATTATTCATTCACTCTTACTTGGAGACAGTTTACTGATGTATTCAACAATGATAACATCCGTCTTCTCAATCCTAAGGAATTCCATGGTGTATATACTGCCGGTGATATTAAGGTAGTTTACAAGTTCAATGGTAAGGATATTACAGAAGGCGTTCCTGCTGTAGCTGACGTTACATTGGATGCAGAAAGACAATATGCAATGAGCTTCACGTTCAATCAAAATATTCCTTCTGAATATATGCCACTCAATGTTGATGAAGTAACAACACTTGGCATCGAAGTTATCTGTACTCCTAACTACATGAAGGAGGATACATATCCTGTATTGACTATCGCTACAAGCTTGACAATTGAACCACTCCGTCCATATTTGGCTACAGCTGCTTACCAAAATGAATCATTCTGGGAGGGTGCTAAGTTCGAAGCTCAACCTGCACCATATGCAGTGCATGATCAGGATCAATTTACAACACTTAAAGTTCTTCCACTTCAGTATGGTACAATTGACCCACGCGATGGTTCAGTGGTAGGTGAAAATGGTAAGACTTGTGATTACTACTTCCCAATTAAGCAAGCCTTCATGCTTTCTAACACAGAAACAGACAAAACTCAGCCTTCAATTGTAAGACATCATGCACGTATCGCAAAATGCTCTTCATGGGATATGTTGTTCGCTGCTGATGGTGTTTATAATGGTACTTATGAATCATACAATTTGGTTCAACCAAATGGTTATATCGGTTCAAAATCTACTAAATACACTAGTCCTAATGCATACGTGCTTAAGGATATGAACGAAAATAAGGCAGCTGTTGCTCTTCGTTGGGATGCTGGTCACGAAGTATTTGGCGAAACAAATGTAATTTCAACACCTGTATATATTCAAGTTATCAATAACGAAGTAACAAATCCAGGTAATAATGCTGGTAAGATTTTGGTTCACCATGAAAAGACTACTAAGCTTACTCTTATGGCTCAGTATCCTAATGGTCAGCAAATTCCTGTTCGTACATATGATTTGAAGTTTATTAAGCCACTTAACTTCTCTCAAATCTCTATGGGTGATAGCTTCACCGATGGTATTCAGGGTGGTTCTAAGATTTCAACATATGATGCATTTGAAATTAAGGACTTCCGTGGTTACGCAGTTAAAAAGTCTAACGTACTTTATAACTACTATGGTATTTCAAATGTAACATGGCATGTTGATGAGACTCGTATCGGTCTTAAGCACACTGGTGCCGTATCAAGCCTTGAGGAAGTAACACTCCCTGCTGAAAATGGCATGCTTACTTTCAACCCAGCAACTACTATTGCACTTTCTGAAGTACCTAATACTAAGATTGCTGTAACATACGATCAAGTTACTGGTGAATTGATTTACAATAACTTTGGTGGTGTTGCAGTTGCGAAAAAATTCTACCTTGTTGTTCCTGTAAGCATCACTCATAAGTGGGCTCCAGAACCAATCAAGACAATGGTTGTTATTCCTGTAGTAGAAGGTCAAATCGAACAGTACAAACGTGCAAAGTAATACTAAGGATTAATCCACAGTATAATTTAAGCTAATTATAATGATGAAGTGGGTCGGACATCTGTACGACTCACTTCTCTTTATTATGTACTTTGAGTGTTAATCCGATTTTATCCGGATTCAGAGATCGGGGCCAAATTTTATACAGTCATGACGGAATCCGGCAGTATATATGCAACAGGTTCAATATGTAGGCTTGTCTTGATTATTTCAGCCTGACTTAGAGATGTTGACCATTAGAGAGTTTCCCTATATTTCGCCAACTATTTTGACCAATTGACCAGATTTTCGAATTGAGTCGATAGATGGAGAAGTGATTGAGTGATGTGAGTGAGGTGCTAAAAGTGAACTTAAAGTGAGTGAGTTGAGTAGATTTTAGTTAAAAAAGTTTGCTATATTGAAATTATTGTGTAATTTTGTGAATTGAAAAGAATTGTAAACTAAATTTCTATATTATGAAGATATTACGTAGTCTTTTAATTGGTGCAACAGCATTATGTTGCCTCGGTGCAAGTGCTCAAGTAGCAGAAAATGCACAAGTGAATAATACAAAGTTTGAAGAAAAAATCGAATTCCGTCCTCATTTCTTCGTTCAAGTGCAAGGTGGCGCTGCTTACACATTGGGTGAAAACACATTTGGTAAGCTCATCTCTCCTGCAGCAGCAGTGAATGTCGGCTATAAGTTTATCCCTGCATTCGGTTTGAGATTAGGCGCAAGCGGTTGGCAAGCTAAGGGTAGCTGGGTAGCTCCTCGCATGGACTATAGCTACAACTACGTTCAAGGCAACCTTGATGCAATGCTTTCATTGACCAATCTCTTCTGTGGCTTCAATCCTAAGAGAACATTGGACTTCTACGCATTCGTCGGTGCAGGTTTCAACCACGCATTCAACAATGACGAAGCTGTGAAGGTCGGCGCTGCTACTAATGGTCTCGAGTACCTCTGGAATGACTCAAAGAACTTCGTTACAGGCCGTGGTGGTCTCGGTCTTAACATCCGTCTCAGCGACATCGTGGCTGTAAACGTGGAAGTGAACGCTAACGGTATGTCTGACCACTTCAACTCTAAGAAGGCAGGCAACCCTGACTGGCAATTCAACGGCTTGGTTGGCTTCACATTCAACTTGGGTAAGAGCTACAAGAAGGTACAAATCCCTGTTGAAGAAGAAATCGTAGAAGAAATCGTTGCTCAACCTGTTCAAGAACCTGTTAAGGTTGAAGAAAAGGTTGAAAAGCCTCAGGTTGTAGAACAAAAGGTGACTATCCAACGCGATGTATTCTTCACTATCAATTCCGCTAAGATCCGTGAATCAGAACAAGTGAAGATCGACGAATTGGTATCATTCCTCAATGCACATCCTGCAACTAAGATTGTCATCACAGGTTATGCTGACCGTCAAACAGGTAACACTAACTACAACATGGAGATTTCTCAAAAGCGTGCTCAAGCAGTTGCTGACGCTATCATCTCTACAGGTATCTCAAGCGACAGAGTGACTGTTGAAGCTCGTGGTGACCTCGATCAACCATTCGCAGAACAAGAACTCAACCGCGTTGCAATTTGCATTGCTGAAAAATAACATACATATGTCTTAATTAGTAGATTTTTTCGCTCGACTTATTTATTTTAGTTATACATTGTGTGATGAATTAGCGAAAAAATCATGTGGGTGGATCAGTGCCAAAATGTAAATTTTGGCACTGTTTCTTTTATATACTCTCTCGTTGGTATACTCTTTTTTTGTCGGCATTGTCGCTCCTTACGATGTTATCCTTAGTCGGAGCTGTGCCTGAGTCTCAGACATAATCGATATGTCATTTTTTTACTGATTAGTTTAGACTCTTCTCGAAACATCGTCACCTATAGAGCGGCTTATGCTCATTCTCTGCGTGCATGATGACATATGTGTCAAATTTTGTCGTTAGTTGGTCGGGAGAGACTGGGCGATGAGTAGAAGGGATAGGAGGTGGGCGACGGGAGAGACTGGGCGATGGATATGAGTTTGGTCGTTATGGTGGATAATTCGTCAAGGAGAAAGGTGCGGTCGCAGTTGCAGTCGATGCATAACCGGATATTATAAATATTGTAGTCAGCTCGAGAGGGCTGTTAATTAACAATGTTAAATTGCAACTAATGTTAAAACTTTTTTCAGTAAAATGGTGTTTGATTCAAAAAAAATATTTAACTTTGTCACTGATAATCATTTCTCTTTAGGTGGAGAAATCCCCCTTTGTCTGTAGTGGCGAAAGCTAACCCTTTGATTATCAGGCTGTTGCGTCGAAAATGGGGGGGTAGCGTAGCCACGGCTACTATAGATAAATTTAATATTGGTGTATAATATGCAAAAATGATTAAATTGACGAATCAGATGAAAGGTGAACCTTCCACCGGGAATGATTGTAATGAGAGAAACAAAGAAAAAGTATGTATAACGACTAAACTGAGCCGGAGACGATGAGTATCAAAAGATGTATATTCGCACTAATTCTGTTCATAGTGGGCATTGCGACAGCAAGTTCACAGCAGAATCGTACGGAAATGTCAGTCGATTTCCGTGTCAATAGTACTACGATCGATTTGGCTTTTTCCAACAATGCCAAACGCTTGCTCTCAATCCATGAATACTTGCAAAAGTTGTCTGCCGACACTGCGACTAAGGTGACCCACGTCTATTTCTGTGGTGCTGCGTCGCCTGAAGGCAGCTATCAGTTTAATCATGGTCTTGCCAGAGAGCGTCTCGGCGTGCTTGAGAAATTTGTGCGCGATCGTATTCAGTTGCCCGACAGCATCATCTCCTACGATGATAGCTACATCTCATGGGACTTCCTTCGTGAGCAAGTAGTGGCTTCAGATATCAACCATAAAGAGGCTGTATTGGCCATCATTGATGGTGATCACACACTCGTTGACTATCTTGACGAACACCTTATCGATAGCCGTATTCCGGAGCTTCAGCAGATCGATGAAGGCGCCGTGTGGCGAAAACTCATGAATGTATATTTCGACAAGATGCGTAATGCGACAGTCGTTTTTATGACCTACACCACAGAGCAGCCGGTGGGTGAGTCTGCTGTCGAAGTGGTCGAAGCTGAGCCTGTGGAGGAGATTGTCGAGCCTGCTCCGGTAGTGGTCGAAGAGACAGAGATTGCACCCGTAGTGGTCGAGGAGACAGAGATTGCACCCGTAGTGGTCGAGGCAGTCGAGGAGACTGTGGCAGAATCTGTCGTTGTGGCTCAACCTCAGAAGAAAGGCTTCTTCGCATTGAAGGCCAATCTTCTGATAGGTGCGGCATCGATCGCCAACCTCGGTTTTGAGGCCGCATTGGGCAAGAAATGGTCGCTCGATGTGCCGGTGTACTATTCACCTTATAATATAACTCCGACTCGCAAGTGTCGCATCTTGGCGACGCAGCCTGAAGTGCGTTTCTGGCCTACAAAGGCCGGCAGCGGACACTTCATCGGTCTCCACGGCACTGTGGGCTTCTTCAATATCGCCATCAACGACCATGGCCGTTACCAGGACCCGGACTCTCCGGCGTGGGGCTGCGGTCTGGGCTACGGCTATGCCCTGAATTTCGGCGCAAACAAGAATTGGGGTCTCGAGTTCAACCTCGGCCTCGGCGTGGTCAAATACAAATACGACGTGTACTACAACCGCGAGAACGGTCAGAAATTCGACTCCGGCGAAGGCTGGTGGTGGGGACCTACTCGCGCCGGCATCACCCTGACCTACAAATGGTGGTGGCCACGTACGCCTAAAGTGAAGGAGGTGAAACTATGAGACGCTATCTCCATCTCCTGATCGCAGCCATCGTGCTATCGGTCGGTGCGGCAAGTTGCTGTGTCGAAACCATCCACGAATACCCCGACGAAGGTCGCGCCTACGTGACGCTGACGATGAACGTGCGCAACCTCGCTCCGGAAATCTATACCGTGGTCGACTATACGATCGACAACGCCAACCCGGGCATCTTCGGCATCGACGAATGGCGCTCGCTCCAGACTCGTACCTTCGACGCTCCGCAGTTTGAACGCTACTACTTGGGCGAAAACAAGATTGCAAGCGACAAGTGGAATCTCCGCCTCGTGTGGGAAATCTACCACGGCTCCAACGAAGAGGTGCGCACAGGACGCGGCCAGCTCGTCGAACGCAACGTGCAGCTCATCGACGCTGCCATCGAGCTTCCGTCGCACACTTGCCACGTAGAGCTCCCCGGCGGCACCTACACGCTACTCGCGTGGGCTGACTATGTGCCTCTCGGCCGCGAAGAAGACTACTACTACGACACAAAAAATATGGCTGCCATCAAGTCTGACCTCCCATTGCGTGAAGAGTGTGATGACAACGACCTTCGCGACTGCTTCGCTCGCACCTACGAGTTCCGCATCGAAGATGTCAAATACCTTGGTGAGCCTCGCTATGCCGAGACCACGCTCGTCCGTCCGCAAGGCCGCTACGTCGTGCTTGCCACCGACTATAAGGACTACCTCGAACTCTCCAACGTCCCAGTGGAGCAAAACGAGGTCGACTGCTTCTATCCTACGTTCCTCAACGTCGGATACTCCATCCCTGAAGCTCGCCCCAACCTCTCGGCGTCAAACATCGGCTACAAGTTTGTTCCGCAACGCTACATCTTCGACCAGGCAGAGATGGTCAGCCTCGGCGACGACTACTCGTTTGTCAACGGTAAAGAGTCCCACTTGATTCTCAACCTCACGGTCACCAACCCTGACGGTAAGCAGGTATCCAAAAACGAGAACATCGATATCCCGATCTATCCCGACAAACTCACTATCGTGCTCGGTCGCTTCCTTGCAAACTCCGGCAACTCCGGCGGACTGGACATCAACGACAAGTTTGAAGAAGAGATCGTCATCAGGTTCAAACGTTCCAACCCTAATAACGAATAAGAGGATTTCCACTATATAACAACGATTTAAACTCATGCTTAGCAAACACTCCATATACGCACTCTTGTGTGGCACGTTGATGCTCGCTTCTTGTAGCCACGACGAGCCCGCTGCGCCTGACGCTACGACTGTGGAAGCCTCTTTCTCTGTCGATGTCGCCGACGCTATCCCGACTCGCAGCTCCGACGCCTTCAACTCTGCGCTCGGCGGCGCTCACAACCTCGGCGCCAACAAGCTCAACTATATTCTTGCCCTCTACGAAGTGGCCGACAACAACACTCTGATCCTATCCGACTTCTGCCAGATAAGCGACACCGACGGCGACGGCGAACGATTCTCACCAATGGTCACCCTCGGCAAGACCTACACCATGGTAGCCCTCGCTCACTTCGGCGACCGACTCACCCTCTCTGATGCTCAGAAAGCCGACTATCTCAAGGCCATGCCTATCGCCGGCGTATTCAACGACGAGTCGGAAGACTTCTATGTCGCTACCAAGACTGCACGCTTCACAGCCGACAACCTTCAGCACGCACTTATGCTCAAGCGTCCATACGCTAAGCTGCGTATCGTCGCTACCGACTACCCGGCTGCAGCGACTATCAGCTCGGTCAGCATCGATTACGGCACTAACACGCTCTTCAATCGCTTCGATGCCTTGACGCAGCAATTCTCCCTCGACGCTACGGTCTCTCCGACACTCACAGCCGAGCAGTATAGCGTCACCGACGCTGCTACTGCCAAGACCATCGTCGCCGACTACTTCCCCGTCAATGCCGACACCTATCTGCAGGCATTCACGGTCACTGTGACTCTCAACGACGACTCTCAGTTCTCACGAACGTTTAGCGATATACCCCTCCGCCGCAACGCCTTGACCACACTCAGTGGTGCATTCTTCTCGTCGCCTTCGCCGATGAAGTGTGATGTGACGTGCGACTGACGCTCGTGACTGACGACAACCATAAAACTCAATAGCATACAACTAAAAAACAAAAAAATAAACTTATTAACTAATTAAACACGGTTAAAACTATGAAGAAGTATTTAATCCCGGCTCTTGCATTAGGTCTCGTCATGACCTCATGCCAAAGCGACGAGCCATTCGCACCCGGTGAAGGTGGCGAAAAACAGGTGACTTTCACCCTCAACGTTCCCGGCGACCTCGGTACTCGTGCAGCAGCCGGAGCAAACCAATCTGACAAGGGTGGTGCAACAAATCAAGGTGCTGACCAAATCAAGTACACATTGGTGTTGCAAGCAAGCAATGACACGCAGATTTTAAATCACGATCAGGCAACAGTGAGTGGAACAACTGCTACGTTTAAACCTACAGTTGTACTTGGTCGCGAATATAAGATTACAGCGTATGCTTCTCTCAAGGATGCTTGGAATGGAGTGAACCCAATAGCGATTACCAATAGCTTTAACGACGAATCAAAGGATGCTTATTTCAAGACATTGAAACACAATTTTGCAAATGGTGACCTTCAACCTTTGACTTTGACTCGTCCATTTGGGAAGCTTCGCCTTGTCGCAGAAGACTATGATCCTGCAAAGACTAAAGTAGAGTCTGTAACAATTACTTACGCAAATCCTCAGCAAGGTACATTTGACGCTACAACAGAAGCTTTCACTATTGCGACTGAAAATGTTGAAGGAACAACTAAGCCATTTGGTTATTATGAAGCTGCAGATGCAACAGGCGCACATACTGTTTTTGCTGAGTATCTTCCGGCGCCAAAAGAAGGTGAATATCCTGTGACTTTCACTGTATTAGTGAAATATGATGGCAGCACAGAAACATATTCTCGCACATTCAACGACATTCCTGTACGTCGTAATGCGTTGACTACTCTTAGCGGTAACTTCTTCACTGCAGGTGCTGAAATCACAGTTAACGTAGAAGATAACTTCGACAACTTCATTCCGGGCGAAGGCAATGCAGAAGAACAATTGGCTATTGCTGCAGCAATGGGTGGCGAATATACATTGGAAGGTGATATTGTGCTCTCAAAGCCTTTGAGTATTACAAATAACATGACACTCAACCTCAATGGCAAGACTATCACAGCTGCAAACGCAAAGGGTAATGGTGCAGCTATCGAAGTTGCTGAAGGTGTTTCTGCTAAGTTGATGGGTGGTACTATCAAGAATACAACTCCTAATGGTGACGCCGCTATCAATAATGCCGGTGAACTTGTTTTGGATGACATCACTATTGAAGGTGCTCCAATTGCTGAAGGAAGCTATCCTAATTATGCTGTTTACACTTCAGGCAAATTGGTAGTAGAAGAAGGAACTACAATCACTTCCGATCGTGGTGCATTATACATGAACAATGGTGCTGATGTAACTATTAATGGCGGTAATATATCGGTAACTGATGCTCTCGGTAGTCGCGTATTAACTGCTCACGTTATTTATGCTTATGGCAACACATCAAAGTTAACAATCAACAATGGTAATTTTGCTCTTAATTATAATGCAGCAGGTGGTGTTGGTGCAAGTGTAATTTGCCCTGCAGGGGCCACAATTAAAGTATTTGACGGTAACTTCAGATATTATGGTGTACAAGGTGGTCAAAGTGGTATTTTCCAAAACTATATGGGATACGGAGCTCCTGTTGATGTATACGGAGGTACTTTCAACGATAACACTGTTACTAAGAGCGGCAATATAGCAGATGGCTACGAAGCAGTAGAAAAGGATGGATTGTATTATGTTCTAACTACAAGCGTCTCTACTGCTAATCAACTTTGTAATGCTCTATCTGTTATGGCAATAACAGGCTCGACAGAAGAAATTACAATCACTGATGACATCAATTTATCAGGTGTTGAATGGAGTCAAATTGGTACATCTGAAAACCCTTTTGCAGGCACATTGAATGGTAATGGCAAGAAAATATCAAACTTAACTATTGCTAATACTGAATATGCAGCTCTTATTGCTTACACTGCTGAAAACGCACAAATTAAAAATCTTACCCTTGAAAACGTGAATATTCGTTCAGACAAACACGCTGCAGGTGTTGTTTGCGTTGCCGGAGATGGTTTGACTATTGAGAATGTGAAAGTCTCAGGTGTAATCACAGCTGCTTCTTATGCAGGTGGTATAGTTCATAACGCGGCAAATGTTACAATTAAGAACTGCGAAAACAATGCTACAGTAAGTGCAAATAGAGCCGGTGGTATTGCTTCTTGGGTTACAGTTGGCGCAAACATTGAAGATGTTATTAATACAGGTGACATTACAGGCGAAGTAGGTGCTTCCGGTATTGCTCACGGTTTTGCAGGATCTATCAAAAACGCAGTTAATACAGGTGATATTAAATCAAATTATTTTGAAGCAGCTGCCGGTATTGCAGGTGTTCAAAAAGCTGCTTCAACATACGAATACTGCTATAATTATGGTAATGTAACATCAACTCACGATAATCCCAATGCATCTGCAGCCGGTATTCTCGGTCAATCACCAGGTTCTGCATCAACATTAAAATATTGCGCAAACTATGGAAATATCACAGCAGTTGCAAGCTACGCAGCCGGTATCGCTTATAGTTTGTATGGCTCAATTAATGCAAGCTATTGTTACAACGAAGGTGTAGTAAATGGAGCAGATGGTGCCGGTGCAATTGCTCCTAAAGCACAATATGGCACAGGAGATAAAGCAAACTATTGCTTAAATGCCGGAACTATTACATCGTCTAATGGCATAGTATATCAAGGTTCAAACAACAATACTTCATGCTACTACTATGATGGCAATGTATTGAAGAGCGTATCAGGAAATACAGAAGTTTCCACAGAAGATGCTATGACTGTTCTTAACGGTGGTGCAGATGCAGAATTCTTCAGTGTTGAGAATGGTAAAATATGTGTGAAATAATTTATTGACTACATAGGGCAGTGGAGGGTGAAATCTCCATTGCTCGCGAAGAAAAATTAATAATAACAAATAACACGGTTAAATTATGAGAAAGTATTTATTCCCGGCTCTCGCAATGGGTCTTGTGTTGACCTCTTGCCAAAGTGATGAGCCATTCGCACCGGGTATGGGCGAAGAGGTTCAAGCATCGTTCACAATCAGCGTTCCAGACGCTATGGGCACACGTGCCGGCGAAGTAAACTCAGCGAATGGTGGTTTCTCTAACGGCGCAGGCCAGCTTAACTACACAGTTGTGCTTCTCAATGATGCAAACAAGGTGATGTATAGCGAAACGTGTCAGAGTGATGTCAATACTGCTACATTCCACCCAACCGTAGTGCAAGGTTACACCTATAAGGTGGTGGCATACGCAACATTTGGCGACGCTGTAGCGGAATCTGCTATCAATGATGCATTTGACGGCAATGACGCTCTTGCAAGCATCGCTATTCTCAAGGGTATCAGCGACGAAAGCGAAGACGCATACTATTGCTTCGATACTGAAGTTATGGGTGGCGCTGAGATGTCGGCAACACTCCGTCGTCCATTTGGTAAACTTCGCCTTGTAGCGACTGACTACGACAAGCTCCAAGCTCTCGGTACAGATGTTGCGTCAGTGAAGGTGACTTACGGCGATAATGTCGTGATGGAAACACACTTCAATGCAATGGCAGAAGTGTTTGGTGGTCAAGCTACAAGCAAGGAATTTGAAGCTAATAAGGCTACATATGCAGAAGCTACTAACGAGTTGACAGTATTCACAGACTACCTTCCTGCAAGCAAAACAGGTGAAACTATGTATCCTTTCACTATTGTGACAACTTACACTAATGGTGAAACTTACACTCGCACATTCGCACAAGACATCCCTGTGAAGCGCAACTACTTGACAACACTTCGCGGTGACTTCTTCACAACAGAAGCAGCCCTCACCCTCACAGTTGACGAAATGTTCGCAAACGAAGAAACTATCAACTTCGTATCAGTTTCTAATGCTTCTCAACTCCAAGAAGCTATCAATAATGCCACTCCGGGCGAGACTACAGAAATCGTTTTGAATAATGATATAGCAGTGACAGAAACACTCGTTTTCGGTGCTGCTCCATCAGCCAACCCTGCTCCTGCAGTACGCTCTGAGGAAGCAACTGCTCGCACGTTTGTTCTTGACCTCAACGGCAAGACTATTACTGGCACAATGCCAAAAACTGATGGTCATGTAATTGAAATTAGATCGGGTGCAACTTTGAAAGTGATAGGTGGAACAATTTCGTCTATTGGCGCAAATGGCGGTTCAGCAATTTGCAATTATGGAACTTTAGTAGTTGAAGGTACAGAAGTCATTGGTGCATCAATCAGAGAAAACGACGGTTGGCCATCATATCCTATAAACAACTATGGTGATATGACATTGACTGGTGTAAATATTACAGGTTATCAAGGTGCAGTAGCTTGTGGTGCAGCAGGTACATCAACTCTCAATAATTGTACAATCAACAAAGAATATCTCAATACTTCAAGCCATGTATTCTATATCTACCACGCAGATGCAAAAGTTGTAGTTAATAGTGGTACATACACTCATAAGGGTATGGACGGCTCTTTGGCATACGTCAATAAGGGTGAAATCACAGTAAATGGTGGTAAATTCTCAGTATCAGGCGGTGGCTATGGTATTGCTGCATTAACAAATGGCAAGGTTACTATCAATGGTGGTGAGTTTAATGCAGGATTGCAGGATTGGGGCGGTAAAATTGCTATCTCTGGTGGCGTATTTAAAACAGAACCTCAAGCAAAATGGATTGCTGACGGCTACAAGTCAATCGAAGAAGATGGCTGGCACGTTGTAGTACCTGAAGACTTCAATGGTAATATTTGCGTTAGTGAAATCACAAACCCTGATGGTGTTAAATATGAAGGTGATGCATTCGAAAGTGGCTCTATGAATAACGCTTTGTGGTTTAACAATTATTTGTTTGGTGGAAACGCAGCAATAAAGGTTGTTGACAAAACATACGGTGCGATTATTATTGAAAATTGCGAAGGTAATTTCAAAAATGATGTAATTACTATCGATAACACCAACAACTCTGTAATGATATTGCAAAACTTGGATTTCACACTTGCTGAAGGTAAGAAGTTGATCAAATCAGTGAATAACATTTATCAAGTTTTCATGGCAAATATCACAATTAATGGTCAAAAGATGACAAACGAAACCATTGGTCAATATTTGGAGAATGTTGAGTGGTATCAAGTTGTAGAGGAAATCTAATACAATAATCAGTAAACTATAGGGCGATGGGGAGTGAAATCCCCATGGCTCGCGAAGAAAATTAATTAACAATATTATTAACTAAAAACTTTATCTATCATGAAGAAGTATTTATTTGCAGCCCTTGGCGCAGGTCTCTTGATGACTTCATGCCAAAGCGATGAGCCATTAGCACCGGGCAATGGCATCGAGCAACAGGTAGCGTTCACAGTGAGTCTTCCTGACGCAGTGTCAACACGTGCAGGCGGCACAAACTCGGCTCTTGGTGGCGTTAGCAACAACATGAACGCAGATGTTACGTTCAACGTAGCACTCTACCTTGACGGCCGTTTGGTGTTTGCAGACAATAAGACAGTTCCGTCTGCAGGCAACGGTACATCAGCTACATTCGAGCCAACATTGGTGATCGGCGAAAACTACCAATTGGTGGCATTTGCAGAATTTGACAACGATGCAACAGCAACAGGCGCAGGTGTAAACCCTGCTACAAACATGGGTCTTATCCCTGTAGAGTCAGGCATCAACAACGAATTGAACGATGAATATTTCGTCTCTACTACATTGACAGCAGCTCCAGAGTTGTCAGCGACATTGAAGCGTCCTTACGGTAAGCTTCGCCTTATCGCAGAAGACTTGCATGAAGCAGAACGTCAATTCGGTGCAGCAATCGAAAGCGTAGAAGTGACTTACAAGCACACTCGCCCTACTAACTTTAACGTGATTGCCGGTACATTCGCCCCTGCATACACTGAACGCGCACAAACATTTGTAGCTGAATACGGCGAATACACTGATGAAACAGCAGGCACAGATCGCACTATCTTCGTTGACTACCTCCCTGGTAAGTTTGATGGCTCAGAATCTATGGTGCCATTCACAGTGAAGGTGATCTTCGCAAACGGCAAGACATACACTCGTGACTTCAACCAAGATATCCCTGTGAAGCGCAACTGGTTGACAACACTTAAGGGTCGCCTCTTCACAATGGATTCAGACTTGACACTCACAATCGAAGAAGCATTCGAAGGCTTTATCGATATCGATTATGTGTTGGCTACTACTCCTGCTGAATTGAAAGATGCTCTTGAAAATGCAGAAGATGGAAGCACAATCCTCCTTCAAGAAGATGTTAACTATGGCACAGTTACAATCGGTGAATTGAAAGATGTTACAATCAAGGGAAGTGAAAATTCTGTAATGACATTTGTAACAGACGCTAACACTAAGATTGAAAATGTGACACTTGACGGTGTAGATTTCGTATATGACGGCTCAAATCTTAATTCAGGTATCGTAATCAATGCAACAGCTCAAATCGATAACCTCGTAGTAGATGGTTGTACTTTCACAGGTACAGGTGAAAAGAAGGGTCGTGGTATCTATGGTACAAACCCTAACGCTTCTATCGTAGTTCGCAACACTACATTCAGCGACTTGGGTTATCCTATCTATACTATGTCAAATAATGGTGGTTATAAGTCATTGGTGGTTGAAGATTGTTCATTCGTTCGTATCAAGTCATGGGCTATCATGCCACAGTATGATCCATATTCAGGTGATTTGACAGTTACAGGCAATAAGTTTACAGATTGCGTAGGTGGTCTTGTTAGAGCCGGTAAATTGACAGCAGGTCACACATTCACATTCACAAACAACGTTATTACTAACAGCACAGAGCACCCTTATAAGAATAAGTGGTTCCAAATCAATACTTCAGAAGGTGCTAAAGTTGTTGAAGGTAATATTAAGGATGGCGCAGCTTGGGCTCCAAGTGCAGCTGATGGTCTTGAATAATTAATAACGAATCATAGGGTGACGGAGGGTGATGCCTCCGTCATTCGCAAATACTCTAATAACAAAACTTATTAACCGGAATTACAATGAAAAAGTATCTATTTTCGGCACTTGCATTGGGCATGATGTTGACCTCTTGTCAAAGCGATGAGCCAAAACCGGGCCAACCGGGCTCAAACGAGGAGGTGGCATTCACTGTCAGCCTTCCGGACGTAATCGGCACACGCGCGACCGACCACACATCGTGGACAAACTCGGCACTCGGTGGTGCGACCAACAATGTAGGCAAGGATGTGACATTCACATTGGCACTCTACCTCGACGACTATCAGATCTATGGCGAGAAGCAGACAGTGACCTGCATAGGCGACCGTACATCGGTGATATTCAACCCACGCCTTGTGATCGGCGAAAACTATCATTTCGTGGCATACGCAGAGTTTGACTCAGACGTAAATGCTACAGCGATGGAGACTATCGGCTTCAAGCAAGCACTCAACGACGAGACAGTCGACGAATATTTCGTGGCAAAGGACATCGTGGCAGCACCACAGCTCTCAGCAGAGTTGAAGCGTCCATATGGTAAGCTTCGCCTCTTGGCTGACGACTGGGACGAGGCAGAACGCCAGTTTAACTCTCACATCGAGAGCGTGAAGGTGGAATACGACTTCGGCCGTGCCAAGACATTTGACGCAACGACAGGCTATTTCGGAATGCCTGACGCCAACTACTGCCATGTGATGGAAGCGTCACGCGTGGACTATGCAGAAGGCGAATTTATCGCTGCAGGCTCAAGCGTGGTAGAGAAGGAAAACGTTGATTACAAGACTATCTTTGTAGACTATATCCCTGCTCACCCGGTAGATGACACTATGATGCCTTTTGTGCTCACAGTGACATTCGAAAACGGCAAGATCTATCAACGCTCATTCATTCAGGAAATTCCTATCCGTCGCAACTGGTTGACAACACTCAAGGGCGACCTCTTCACAATCGGCTCGGAAATCACATTGTTTATCGAAGAGTCGTTTGACAACGAAAAGGTAGTCCCTGTAGAATAAAGGCCGTGGGGGTGATACTCCCACGACTCACCGATTAAGGCAGTGTGGTCCAGATGGGCTGCACTGTCGCTTTTTATGGGGCTGAAGGGTGGTAATGGGTAATGTTTAGAGGGGCGTTAGCGGGTTTAGTGAAAGACCTAAAAGGGCGAAAACGCCCAAAAGGCCGACGCATAAACGGCACGGCAGGGCGAAAGGGCCTGATAAGACTAAAGGGCAAGTGGAAGGGAAGCGAAAAGGCCTAAAGGCCAAAAGGGCCCAAAAGGCATTCACTCCGATGACTCTGCTCGCCGACGACTTCGACGATGGCAGCGACTTTGCCTTCGCTAAGGTTTCTGCCGATGCTTTCGACCAATGTCGGGGGGATCAGTTGACGACGAGGATTTTGGTGACGTTGGCCATTTTGCCACCTTCTTCGCTTTGAGATGCGAGTACGTAGTAGACGCCGGTCTTTACGCGTCGTCCTTCAAGGTTGGTAACATCCCATGATATCATGCCGCCGCTTGAGCGTCCGAGTTCTTTGACTATTGCTCCTGATGCGTCTGCGATTTTGACCAGTGAGTTGTCGACAAGGCCTTCGATTGTGACCCATCCGTAGTAGTCTGGGCGGACAGGGTTGGGGTATGCTTTGACGTTGTCGTAGTTGTCTTCTGCCGGTGTTGAGTCGGAGAGGTATTGTGCGATGCCGAAGTTGGTGCCTACCCATACGGAGTTTGACTCGTTGTCGCATGCGATGGTGTATGCGAGGTTGTCGGGGATGTAGGAGTTGTCGGTGGTGAGTTGTCGTATTACTTCTGTGCCGTCGGCTGATGTGAGGACTATTCCTACGCCTCCTGTTGCAAACCATTTACGGTTGCCGCCATCGGCTGTCATGTCGTAGACGGGGACTCCATCGAGGAGGTAGTCGGCTTGGTTTGTGCCGTCGTTGCGTGCGACTTTGATGCGGTGTCCACGGAAGTCGCTATTGAAGAGTTGTGAGGGGTTGATGGTGAACACGCCGTTGAATGTGTGCACCCATACGCGTCCTGTCTGCATGTCTTCGTGGAATCCGTAGACGTAGGTGCGAGGTATCTCGTTGCCGTCTTGGTCTTGGATTTTGTTGAATTTGACTACTCGGTCGTCGGATGTGTCGTCGAGTGTGCCGTTGTGGTCGAGAGCCCAAATCGGGCCTTCGTGGTATCCGTTGGCGAGCATTATGATGTTGCGAGTCTTTTTGAGTGGGAGAATGACGTTGAAGTGTTTTGACTCGAATGTTTTGACGCTCATGGATTTGAATCCTGATGTGTTGTCGGATTTGCGGTCGTCGGCTGTCCAGTAGTAGAGGGAGTTGGCTGAGTCGGTGACTGACTGAGTGTCGTGGGTGAGCCAGAGGGTGCCGTCGGCATCAAATACGGGCTTGGAGATTTTGCAGTATTCCCATGAGCTTGCAGGAAATAGTGGGTGGAAGCCGTCGAGGGCTTTGCTTTTGTCGTTGGGGTAGGAGTATTGAGCGACTTCTTCGGTGGCGATGTTGATGCGGAAGAGGCCGTGTTTGTAGGTGCCGATGTAGAAGATGTCGGGGTCGATTGGGTCGATAGACGGGCCGTAGCCGTCGCGTATGTATTGGCAGAGGGGGTTGTCGATGACGGTGCCGCCGTAGTTGGTCCATCGTCCGTCTTTGTAGCCTGAGATGAGGTGGTTGAGGTACATGGTGTTGGTGGTGAATACGGGGTTCATGCCTTCGTTGGCGTGTAGCATACCGTAGTCGGGTGAGTATTCGATGGTCCATGCTCGGAATACGGCCGGGGCTGACGGCATGAAGTAGTCGTGGGTGATGGTCCATGCGTTGTCGGCAAGGCGAAGGCTTCTGAGGCCTTTGCGTGGGGCTACAAACCAGAATTCGCTGAAGTCGGCTGATGAGAATTGCTGCAAATAGTGCTCTTCGGGAATGGAGATCGATGTGATGCGACCGTCGCGTTCGAGTTTGTGGGCGTTGTAGCCTGAGAGGAGGAAGTAGGCACCGTCGGCGAGGGTGTAGGCTGACTGCACTTTGTCGCCTGTGAGTAGGGTGCATGATGCAGTGTTGCTGTCGTCGGATAGTTGTGCCATCTGGAGGTTGCCTTGGCCGGTGTGGACGAATGCAAAGCTGTCGTCGCTGAGCGGTAGCATCATTGATGGGGTGGTGATGCCGTTGATGGTGGTGAAGTCGTTGAGTGAGAGGTGAGGGTTGTCGATGGGGCTTGAGAGGGCTTTGTGGTCGGTGAATGCGATGAGGCGATTGCCGATGCGTCCGACGGAGTTGAGGGGAGTGTTGTAGATGTGTGATTCTGCTATTTCGCCTTTTTGGTCGTTGATGACGAAGTAGCCGAATTGTGTGGCGAGGTATGCGCGTGAGTTGGGGGCGTCGAATGTGACATGGGTGATGTCTTTGGATACGGTCATTGCCGCCGACATGTAGCCGGGGATGTTGTAGACTGTGTCGTCGTCGAAGAGGAGGTCGATGTTGCTGTTTTCGTAGACAATGAGCAGGTAGCCACGCGCCTGATTGTAGGCGATGTAGCTGACCACGTCTTCGGAGAGGTAGTTGCGGCTATTGTAGGATAGGAACTCGTCGGCTTGCTTGTCGTAGACGAATAGGCCGCCAAATTCTTTTTCGTAGCCGACTGCTGTCGGAATGCATTTCTGCTGCAATGCGAGGACGTAGGTGCGGTCGTCGGTGTCGATGACTGTCTTGAAGTAGTAGTCGAAAGCGGGGTGGATCTTCCAGTCGCCTACGGCTGTCTGTGCTGCGATGTTGCCGGAGCAGAGTGTTGCGATGAGGGTGAGGACTATGGTGAGTAGCTTTTTCATTGTCGTGAAGAGTGGTTTGGTGATGGGGGATTAAATCGATTGTGATTGGCGAAGGTGGTCGATGAGTTTTTGCATCGCACGACCACGGTGGGAGATAGCGTTTTTGTCGTCGGCCGACATTTCTGCGAATGTCACTTCGTAGCCTTGAGGAATGAATATAGGGTCGTAGCCGAAGCCTGCCGAGCCGCTGCGAGAGGTGGCGATACGGCCGTCGACTCGTCCTTCGAATGCGTGTTCTTCGCCGTTGAGAATCAGGACTATGACGGTGCTGAAATGAGCGTTGCGGTCGGCAATTCCGTCGAGTTCGCGGAGCATTTTGTCGACATTCTTCTGAGGGTCGCAGTCGGGGCCTGCATAGCGGGCTGTGTGCACTCCCGGACCGCCGTCGAGCGCGTCGACCATTAGGCCTGTGTCGTCGGCGAAGCAGTCGTAGCCGTATTTTTCTTTGACCCATCGTGCTTTGATCAGGGCGTTGCCTTGGAGGGTGTCGGCTGTCTCGGGTATATCGTCGTGGCAATCAATGTCGGATAGCGACAAGACTTTGTAGCTGTCGCCTACTATCTGTCGCACTTCTTGAAGCTTGTGTGCGTTATTGGTCGCAAATACTATCTCTTTCATATATGTTACTAACGATTTTCGGGGCGTTTTATTGCTTGATAAACAAAAGATGCGACCTCAGTGTGGGCCGCATCTCTATGGTGGGTGATGAGTCGAGTCATCAGATTACGATGTTGACAATCTTGTTTGGCACTACGATGATCTTCTTCGGAGTCTTGCCATCGAGCCATCTTTCGGCGTTAGGGTCGGCGAGAGCAATCTTTTCGACCTCCTCCTTGGCAGTGCCGGCAGGGACTTGGATGTTGAATCGAGCCTTGCCGTTGAACGATACGGCGTAGTTGACATTGTCCTCCTTGAGGTAGTCTTCGTTGTGCTTAGGCCATTCGGCGTCTACGACGCTGCCTTGGTTGCCCAGACGATGCCAGAATTCTTCAGCGATGTGAGGTGCAAACGGAGCGATGACGCGGGTGACAGTCTCCAATGCTTCGGCGTTGGTCGACTTGAGCGATGTGAGCTCGTTGATGCAGATCATGAAGGCTGAGATGGAGGTGTTGAACGAGAAGTTTTCGATGTCTTGAGTCACCTTCTTGATGAGTTTATGCACAGCCTTGAGTTCCTCCTTCGATGCAGCGACACGATTGTCGAGGTCGACTTTTTCGAAGAGACCCCATAGCTTCTTGAGGAAGCGGTTGACGCCGTCGATCCCGTTGGTGTCCCATGGCTTGCTTTGCTCGAGTGGACCGAGGAACATTTCGTAGAGACGCAACGTGTCGGCACCATATTTTTCGACGATATCGTCAGGGTTAACGACGTTGAACATCGACTTCGACATCTTCTCTACAGCGTAGCCGCAGATGTATTTGCCGTCTTCGAGCACAAATTCTGCTGTCGCAAACTCCGGACGCCACTGCTTGAATGCTTCGAGGTCGAGCACATCGCCGCTGACGATGTTGACATCGACGTGGATAGGAGTGACATCGTAGTCTTTCTTCAGACCGAGGCTGACAAACGTGTTGGTATCCTTGATGCGATAGACGAAGTTGCTTCGGCCCTGAATCATACCCTGGTTGATGAGTTTGCGGAATGGCTCGTCCTCGACGGTCTGTCCCATATCGAAGAGGAACTTGTTCCAGAAGCGAGAGTAGATCAAGTGGCCGGTGGCGTGTTCGGTGCCGCCGATATATAGGTCGACATTACGCCAGTATTCGTTGGCTTCTTTGCCGACGAGGGCCTCGTTGTTGCGAGGGTCCATGTAGCGGAGGTAGTAGGCAGAAGAGCCTGCGAAGCCCGGCATAGTGCAGAGTTCGAGAGGATAGCCCTCTTCAGTGGCCCAATTTTGGGCACGGCCCAATGGAGGCTCGCCCGACTCGGTAGGGAGGTATGAACTTACTTCAGGGAGTTCGAGAGGGAGTTTAGAAGCGTCGAGCATATAAGGCTCGCCATCTTTGTAGTAGACAGGGAATGGTTCGCCCCAATAGCGTTGGCGGCTGAAGATAGCGTCGCGCAGACGATAGTTGACCTTCACCTTGCCGATACCCTTTTCGGCGATAAACTGCTTGGTCTTGGCGATGGCATCTTTCACTTCAAGGCCGTTGAGGTCGAGCTCAGGGCCGCAAGAGTTCATCATCTTGCCCTCCTTAGCGTCAAACGATTCTTCCGACACATCTGCACCCTCAATGAGAGGAATGATAGGCAATTCGAAGTGACGGGCGAAAGCGTAGTCGCGAGAGTCGTGGGCAGGAACAGCCATGATAGCGCCTGTGCCGTAGCCGGCGAGTACATAGTCCGACACCCAGATAGGTATATTCTTGCCTGTCAACGGATTGACGGCATATGCACCGGTGAATACACCCGACACGCGCTTGTCGATCTGGCGTTCGCGTTCAGTCTTATGCTTCACAGCGTCGAGATATTCAGCCACAGCAGCACGACGATCGTCGGTGGTCACCATGTCGACATACTTCGACTCAGGAGCGAGCACCATGAAAGTCACGCCAAACACTGTGTCGGCACGAGTGGTGAAGATTTCCAATTCGATATCGCTATCGGCCACTTTGAAGCGCATTTCGGCACCTTCAGAGCGACCGATCCAGTTTTTCTGCGTTTCCTTGAGAGAGTCGGTCCAATCGACCTTGTCAAGACCGTCGAGCAATCGTTGAGCATAGGCCGACACACGCAGACACCATTGATTCATCAACTTCTGCTCCACAGGATAGCCGCCACGCACGCTGACACCTTCGCTCACCTCGTCGTTGGCAAGCACAGTGCCGAGTTTCGGACACCAGTTGACCATCGTCTCGCCCTGATAAGCGATGCGATAATTCATAAGGCGTTGGCGTTGCTCCTTTTCGGTCAGAGCATTCCACTCGTCGGCAGTGAATGTCAACTCCTTAGAGCAAGCGACATTCAAGCCCTCAGAGCCATGCTTCTCGAAGTGAGCGACAAGCTCAGCCACAGGGCGCGCCTGCTGCGAAGCGTTGCAATAATAGCTGTCAAACATCTTCTGGAACGCCCATTGAGTCCACTTGTAGTACTCAGGGTCGCAAGTCTTAATCTCGCGATTCCAGTCGTAGGAGAAGCCTATCTTGTCGAGCTGCTCACGATAGCGAGCGATGTTCTGACGAGTAGTGATTTCGGGGTGTTGACCTGTCTGGATAGCATATTGCTCTGCAGGCAGACCATAGGCATCGTAGCCCATAGGGTGAAGCACATTGAAACCCTGTTGACGCTTATAACGAGAGTAAATGTCGGAAGCAATGTAGCCTAACGGGTGGCCCACATGCAGACCCGCACCTGACGGATAAGGAAACATGTCAAGCACATAAAACTTCGGACGACTGTTGTCAATCTCCGCACGATACACATCGTTGTCTCTCCAAAACTGCTGCCAACGGGCCTCAATCTCTTTGTGATTATATTCCATAATGTCGAAGGAGAATCGCTGTGGATTCTCAGATTAAATTAATACTTACATGGTTGCAAACTGTCGCCATGCCGTGCCGACTGCGCTTGTCGCTGAGAGTCGCCGACCACGGAGACGCCTTGTGAAAATCATTTCAACCCCCAAAGTTAACACTTTTTTATCAAACGACAGTAATGTTTAATGTTTAAAGTGTAATGACAAAGGGTTAAAAGCCCTAAAAAGCCCGGCAGGCACTACTCCATTACGCACTGCATATTCCGCCTTACGCCTCAAGTGCTACAGATTAAGTGTCCCTTCCCCAGAGTGCGAACAACGAAGTCACCCGTGGACAACAAGGGGACAGCAGAGGGGGGTAGCAGAGGGCTGAATGGAGTGTCCCTCCGTAGGGGTGAGGACAATGAGTGCAGCAAGGGACAGCAGAGGGGGAATGTCGTGTCCCTCCGTAGGGGTACGGACAGTGAGTGTAATCGTGGACAGCAAAGGGACAGCGATGGTGGACAGCAGAGGGGTGTGTCGAATGGGAAAGGCCCTGAAAGCCTAAAGGGGCTAACAGGCCTAACAAGCCCTGCTCCATTAAACCTTTAACTCTGCACACTACACATTAGGTGTCCCTTCCCCGGAGTGCGAACAATGAAGTCACCCGGAGACAGAGAGGGGACACCTCATGTCGCTACTGTCGTAGATCGTGGCAAAGCCCCGGCATGGGCATCTCTTCCCTCGCCCATCTCGCTCTCAAAGTGTTAAAATCGGTTGTTTTTCTACATTTTCAACAGAGGGGTGTAAATATAAGTGTTAAAATCGATGAGTTTTCTATTTTCTCAATTGAGGGGTTGTAAATATCAATGATTTAGCATAACTTTGCAGTTTTAATTTTGGCGAGAAGTTTTCGACATCGACACGATGCCTCTCAACACGCCCGCGACTGCTCTCTGCACTGGGTCTGAAGCCGCGGAAACCAACACCCGGACATCGCAGTCCATAACGGCGTATCACATCGACCGACGACCACACGGGACATTGCATAACGGCGTATCACATCGATAGACAATCACCCTTCTCGCGACCATGAAAACAATGCTAATTTTAATTAACCAAATTCATAATCTATGAGAGAAATCTTTACCACCTCACTCCGTCAGTATCTGCTACTGATCGTGATGTTCTGCTTCGGCTTCTCCGTCAACGCTCAATCGACCGACGAGCCGGCAATCAGTTTCCACACCAACATTTACAACACCTACGGCTCAGACAACGCCTTCTCGCTCGTGCTTGGCTCTACCGATGTCGACTGCAAGTTCTACATCGACTGCGGTTTCGGCAAGGAAGAATTGACCGTCAACCCTGCATTCTACGATGAAGCAGCGGGAGGCATATCAGGCACATTCGTAGGCTGCACCGTCTCTGCAGAGGGCATGGTGCGCATCTATGGCGACGCCGACAAACTCGACTACCTCAACGCGAGCGGTTGCTACATCGACCACATCGACATGACCGAAGCTCGCAACCTCGTCATCCTCGACCTCAGCCACAACGAGCTCAAGGACCTCGACCTCTCAGCTCAGACCAAGCTCCAAGCCCTCTATCTGTCGGACAATATATTCACAAACGAGACACCACTCGTGATACCTCCGACGCTCAAGGAGCTGAGCATTCTGGAGATCAGCATCATCGACCACATGGACCCTGAGTTTGACCTCCGCAACTATCCGAAGATGATGTCATTTGACGGCTACCACAACGTCAGTCTCACCCACATCGACCCATCACAGTGCCCGTCGCTTTATCGTCTGACGCTTGATGTCACCAATGTCGAAAGTGTCGACGTGAGCAACAATCCCGAGCTTATGATTCTCAACGTATCGGAGACTAAGGTCACATCGGTCGACGTGAGCAACAATCCTAAACTCCGAGAACTTTACTGCTCTCACCGTGGCTCGTACAACAATGAGTACAAGATAGCGTCGATCGACGTGAGCAACAACCCCGATCTTGTCTATCTCTTCTGTTCAGGCAACAACTTCACCGAGCTCAACCTTAGCAACAACCCTAACCTGCTCGTGCTCGAAGCATCTTACAACTATCTCTCCTCTATCGACCTGAGCAACAACAAGAAGCTCTACCAGGTCTATCTCAATTACAACTGCCTTGACTTCGCTTCTCTGCCTGTGAATCCGGGCACTTGGAATACATATTACTATGCTCAGCGCGACATGGACGCCGACCGCTCATACCCTGTAGGTCACACGCTTGACTTCAGTTCGCGTGTCATGAGAGAAGGCTCGACTACCCACATGAAGCTCTATGCCATCAATGAGGCAAACCCGACTGAACCTGTACTTCTCGACAATTCCTACTACACACATTCCGACGGCGTGGTGACTCTCAATAAGGCTTACTCCGACAGTGTCTACATCGCGTTCTCCAATTCTGTCTTCGACGAGCATCTGCTCAAGACTGAGAAATTCCTCATCAAGTCGGCTTCAGAGTATGGCAAGCCTACACTCGCTGCCAACTTCACCACCGGACTCGAAGAAGGCAAAGAGATTGCATTCAAAGTCGGCATCGCCGGCGCATCGGAGCAGAATCCTGTAGAATTCTTTGTAACTTTTGGCGATGGCGTGAAGCAATCATTCACTGCGACATCTGAACGCTCCGAACACAACAACGTCATGGGCACTCGCGTCGATTGGGGTGCTATCGAAATCTACACTCCGGAGGGTGTCGATATCACTGCACTCGAGGTCTGCGACATTCCGATGTATTCCATCGAACTTGGTGGCCTACGCTCGTTGCGCCATCTTGCTATCGTCAATGCCGGTCTCTATAGCATCGACCTTAACTGGAACCGTTGCCTCGAATTCCTCGACCTTTCATACAACAACCTTTCGGTCGTGTCATTGGCTACCGACAACGCCGGCTACGGCAAGAATGTCCTCACCGATGTCAACATCAGCAACAACCAGCTGACCGACATCACCCTCCACGACCTTACAATCCTCCGCAAACTCAACTTGAGCAACAACCGTCTGAGCGATCCTATTAACTTCTTCACAGGCGAATATATCCGCGATATCGACCTCTCAGGCAACGAGTTTGAAGAGCTTGAATTCAGATATTGCCGCGCTTTGAAAACGCTCAACGTAGCCGACTGTCAACTCAAGACTATCACTTTGCCAGAGGAGAGTGTGCTTGAAAAACTCGACCTCTCGGGCAACCATTTCACATTCGCTTCGCTTCCTGTGTGTGAATATCTCGACGAGGATTGCTACGTCTATGCTCCACAAACCGACCTCCAGATTGCGACTAAGGGTCCTTGCGCAGACCTTCGCGACCAACGCCGCTACGTCAGCGGTGACGAGACTATCTTCACATGGAAGAAGGTCTCAGGCGAAACGCTTACAGAGGGCACAGACTACGAAGTGGTCGACGGCATCACCACATTCCTCGATCAAAACATTGGTGAAGTCTACTGCGAAATGACTCACACTGCATTCCCTGCATTTGCCGGCGAAAATATCTTTAAGACCACAACAATGCTTGTAGCCGGCATGCCTACCAATGTCATTGCTACATTCCACACTGTCAACGATGGCGATCTCGTGGAGCTCTCATTGGCTGCAGCCGACTATGGCACAGCCATCTACATCGACTGGAATGGCAATGAGACAGTCACTCAATACCTTCTCGACACTGTCTACAAACTATTCTATGCCGAAACAAAGGCCGATACAGAAGTCAAAGTCTATACCTATGAACCTACTGACGTGGTGACCGTGTTCAGTATGACAGGCGCTAAACTATCTTCATTCGACGGCTCTAAGCTCACCGAAGCGATCAACATTAGCGTTTGTGATGCTGGTCTTGCCGACATCACTCTCCCTAAGGGTTCAACAAAACTCCAAGAAATGGCACTCGAAAACAACGCATTCAAGCGTTTTGACCTCTCGGACTTCCCTGAACTTCGAATTCTCGCGCTCTCGGGCAACAGACTCAACTCGCTCGACCTTTCACCATGCACTAAACTTGAAGTGGCATCAGCCTCTGACAATGGCCTTTCCGACATCGTTATCAACAACAAAAAACTCTGGGCTCTCTATGTCGACCAAAACAGCCTCTCGACAATTGACCTCTTAGGCTGTCCAAACCTCCAACAATTCTCTATCTCCAACAACTACCTCTCTGAGATTGATGTCGAAAAACTTAGCAAACTCAAGATGCTCGTCATCAACAACAACTACTTCTCGTTTGCCACCCTTCCGCTCCACAAGTCAAGCTACATCACCTACTACTACCACAACCAGTATCCACTCGACATCGAGCAAGTCAACGGCGTAGTAGACCTTAGCGATCAAAGCATGGTAGACGGCACTCCTACGCTCTACTACTGGTACATCGGTATGCCTGAAGTCGACGAAGAAGGCTACCTCGTAGGCCAACTCATGACCGAAGGAGAAGACTACACCATCACCGACGGCGTGACATCGTTCAACAAAGACTTCGAAGATGCAATGTGTCTGATGGTCAACGAGAAACTCCCTAATGTCTACATCTACACCTACCTGCTCGATGTCAAAGCAGGCATTGACGCAGCAGCAGATGCAGCCATCAAGATCACATCGACACAGGGCAGCATCACTGTCAGCGCTGACCAAGAAGGCTTGCCAATCAGCATCAGCAACATCAACGGCATCGCCATCCTCAACGCCGAGACACAAGCCGACGGCATCACTGTCGACAACCTCTCACCGGGCATCTACATCGTAACCGTAGGCGACAAGACAGCAAAAGTAATCGTAAGATAACACCCCCCCTCATCGGAGTGACCTCCTCCCGACATTCGGAAAGAATCCCCACGACATTCGGAGAGAATCCCCACGACATTCGGAGAGACCTTCTCCCGACATTCGGAAAGAATCCCCACGACATTCGGAGAGAATCCCCACGACATTCGGAGAGACCTTCTCCCGACATTCGGAAAGAATCACACCGACTCACAACACAAAGGCAGAGAGCGACCATGATCGACTCCCTGCCTTTTCTTATCCCCACTCTCGATTTATAGAAGTTCCCTAAAGTGTCCCTCCACCTTCCCCGCGACACTCTTATTCTATGGAGAAGGCATTCGTGTGATGGTAGGGATAGATGCGATAGAGGATTGAGGGTAGATATAATAGATGGGATGGGACGGATTGGTGGATTTGGGATGAAAAATGGGGGAGTGGTGAAAAAAGTGGTGAAAAAATTTGGTCATGTCGAAAAAAGGTTGTAACTTTGCACTCGCAATTGAGAGATTGGCAGAGAGATGCAATCTGTCGCGAAGGTCGCTCGGTTGAAAACAGACATCGCGGGGTGGAGCAGTGGTAGCTCGTTGGGCTCATAACCCAAAGGTCGTCGGTTCGAGTCCGGCCCCCGCCACTAAGAGCAGAGAGTCGAACAGCGATGTTTGACTCTTTTTTCGTTTACGACTGCTCAGATGGTGCAACCTATGGGGAGGCCACCGGTGTCCCCTCCAATGAATAGCAAGAGATGGAAGTAATCTACGAAGACAATCACATCATCATCGTCAATAAGAGTCCGGGCGAGATTGTGCAGGGCGATAAGACGGGCGACACTCCGCTTGTGGAGATTGTGCGTCAGTATATTAAGGAGACTTATGCCAAGCCGGGCAATGTGTTTTGTGGCGTGGCTCACCGCATCGACCGTCCTGTCGGCGGGCTTGTGGTCTTTGCCAAGACGAGCAAGGCGTTGACAAGGCTTAATGATATGTTTCGCAATAATGAGATTCATAAGACTTATTGGGCTATCGTTCAGGGTCGTCCCAAGCAGCCTGAAGCGCATTTGACGCATTATATCACGTCGGTCGAACGCAACAATAAGTCGTATGCTTCGCTTCGTCCCAAGGAGGGTGCTGCGCGTTCGGAACTCATCTATCGCACGTTGGCTGAGGGTGAGAATTACTCGTTGCTTGAGATTAATCTCATCACCGGTCGCAAGCATCAGATCCGTGTGCAGTTGTCGACTACGGGCACGCCTATTAAGGGGGACTTGAAGTATGGCGCTCGTCGCAGCAATCCTGACGGCAGCATTTCGTTGCTGGCTCGCAGCATAAGGTTTGTGCATCCGGTCTCTAAGAAGGAGATTTATGTGGAGGCTCCTGTGCCTGACGATAAGTTGTGGGCTTCATTGACGGCGGCTATCGATGTTGAAAAGTAATCGAGTGGTTTTTGACTAAAATATTTTGCAAAACGTTTGTCTACTTTGAGGCAAATCATTAACTTTGCAATCGCAAAACGGTTCAGCGGGGTGTAGCGCAGTTGGTAGCGCGCTACGTTCGGGACGTAGAGGTCGGGCGTTCGAGTCGCCTCACCCCGACAAGCCGAGCCTAATGGGGAAATCAGCCTCGTTAGGCTACTTTTTTATGGGAACTCCTATAAATTGCTTTGTGGTGATTTATGAATTTTGACTGAGGAGATTTTTGTTTGTAACGCAAGGAGTATAGCGAGCTATACGACTGAGTTAAAGGCGAAAAGATGCCAGTAAAACTGTTGCGATTGAGCGAGTGGAGAGTTATGCTCGCATAAACTATCCCGAGCGTGAGCAACTTGGATGAAATCAAACATAGAGCCCACAAAAGGAAGCCCCCCGAAAATAAAATAAATAACTTAATCCGGGAATTAATAGAAGTTCCCTTATGACTTAACTCTTACTAAAATGCGAAAAGATCTCTTCAGTCGATACATTTGGATTATCGATACCATCCAACGTTATGGCAAAATCACGCGTAAGGACCTCAATGACTTGTGGAAGAAGTCGGCTGACGGTGATGGCCAAGATATCCCTACACGCACGTTTTTTCATTATCGCCGCGCCATCGAGGACAATTTCAAGATTACGATTGAGTGCAACCAAGCGGGTGAGTATTACATCGAGTCGAAGGGTTCGCGCAATGACCGCCAGTTTAGCAATTGGCTGATGGACTCGTATGCTGTGAGGGGAGTGCTTAGTGACTCGTCGTCAATCTCTGATCGCATTTTGGTCGACGATGTGCCTTCGGCTCGCCAATTCATGGGCTCGGTGATGGAGGCGATGAAGTTGTCGCGTAAGATTAGTTTCACCTACCATAGCTATACACGCTCGATTCCGGAGACCGACATTTTGTTTAGCCCTTATTTTATCAAGCTTTTCAAGCAGCGTTGGTATGTGATCGGTCGCAAGGAGAAGGATAAGTCGATTAGGACCTATGCTTTGGACCGTATCCGCGTGGTCAATATTCTCGACAGCACGTTTGAGATGCCGCAGAATATTGATCCGGCGACCTTCTTTGATGACTGTATCGGTATCACGACCAATCAGGGTGAGGTGAAACGCATTTCGCTCCAGGTGCAGCCACGCCAAGCGAAGTATTTCCGTGCTTTGCCGTTGCACCACAGTCAGATGGAGGAGGTGCACGATGACTACTCGGTCTTCTCTTATCGCATGAAGTTGACCGATGACTTGGTGCGTGAGTTGATGTATTATGGCAGTAGTATTAAGGTGATTCAGCCTCAGGAGTTGCGTCTGATGATTCAGGAGGAGCTCAAGAAGACGCTCGGGCAATATGATTGAGGGGGTAATGTTTAATGGGGCGGCTACGGCATCCGGTGGTGGCGTTCGCTGTGCTCACTGACCACCGGTTATCGAAATGTAACCCCCTCCGGGGTATCAGCGACGATGTGAATGCTAGAGGTTAATGGGTGGCTGTGGCATTCGGTGGTGGCGTTCGCTGTGCTCACTGACCACCGGTTATCGAAATGTAACCCCTTTCGGGGTATCAGCGACGATGTAAATGCTAAAGGTTAATGGGGTGTTAGCATCGAGATAGTAATTATAGGTGCTATAGATACTATAGATACTATAGATACAATAGATACAATAGATACAATAGATACTATAGATACAATAGATACTATAGATACTATAGATGCAATAGATACTATAGAAGCAATAGATATAAAATAGAAGAGGCTGTCTAACAAGTCCGTTAGTCGGCCTCTATTTTTGTTGTACTGCAAAAAACAACGAAAAAAATAAGGCTTTCATGCTGATTTTCAGCGCGAAAGCCTTTGTCATGTCATGGATTTTTAGTAAATTTGTGTTG
>JAFYNZ010000043.1 GCA_017547845.1 Muribaculaceae bacterium | reverse complement strand
TGCAACACAAATTTACTAAAAATCCATGACATGACAAAGGCTTTCGCGCTGAAAATCAGCATGAAAGCCTTATTTTTTTCGTTGTTTTTTGCAGTACAACAAAAATAGAGGCCGACTAACGGACTTGTTAGACAGCCTCATACTTTTTTATGTCATGGCTACCCCTACCGGGTATAGCACATAAAGACATCTACCTGCGACATAGGGGATGATGCTCAAAGGGGTGGAATACGATTTCTGTCGCAAATGCTTTGATATACGGATTTTTTTGAGTAGTTTTGTCAGCATATATCCGACTTGCTATCTTCGCCATAAGCATAGCAACGTCAGTCGATGCATCAAAACCAATCACAACAGATAATATACCAACACCTAATATCCCTAACCATGAAGCCTAACCTCAAATCATTGCGCTTGACAATGCTCCTACTCCTGAGCAGTCTTGCATCGCTCTGTTACGCCGTGCCGGCATATCCCGGACTGATAGATTTCAAGCAGCCCGACGGCAATATCGTCAAAATCAGAATGAAAGGTAGCGAATCGCTGAAATGGGCAGAGACAGAAGATGGCTACACCTTATTATATGATAAGGTGGGCAACCTCGTCTATGCCGAACTCGACAACAAAGGCGACCTCGTGCCGTCAGACTTTGTCGCAACCGATATCGCTCTACGCCCCACGGATGTCGTCAAGCGTCTCCAGTCGACACCCAAGCGACTGACCTATTCGCAAAGTCAGCTATCAATGGCCACACAGCTCCATCAAGCCCGAGTGGCACAGATGCAGACGGCGAATAAGGCTTCGACCACCGGCAATGTCAAGATGCTCGTAATACTTGTCGAATTTTCCGACTACTCATTCAAGAAAAGCAAAAGCGATTTCGATAAGCTTATCAATCAGCTCAACTACACCGATGGTGGTCGCTACGGCAGTGTGCGCGACTACTTCAGCGAATGCTCATTTGGTCAGCTCGATCTTGTGACCGATGTGGTCGGAATCTATCAACTCAGCAACACTCGCGCCTACTATGGAGGCAACGACTCCTATGGCAACGACCTTCGTCCTCGTGAGATGGCTATAGGTGCCATTAAGGCAGCTAATGCCGATATCAATTTTAAAGACTATGACGCGAACAACGATGGTTACGTCGATGGTATTCACATTATCTATGCAGGTCCCGGAGAAGAGGCCGGAGGCGGTAGTGATTGTATTTGGGCTCACTCATGGACCGCTACTACCCAAGTCGACGGTGTCTACACCTCTCGCTACTCTTGCTCGCCCGAAATACGTGGCTCAGGCGGTAGTAATATCACCCACATCGGTGTCATCTGCCACGAAATAGGCCACGTGCTCGGCACCAAAGACTTCTACGACACCGACTACGGCACAGGTGGCGAATATCCCGGCACAGGCGAGTGGGACATTATGGGCATCGGTAGCTGGAACGGCGACGGCGCATGCCCTGCTCATTTCAACCCTTATTCTAAAATCTACGACTTCGGTTGGGCAACTGCCAAGATTGTCGGCATTACATCTTCTCAACGCCTCAACGCCAAGCAGAAGGACGCGTTCATACGCATCAATACTGCGACAAGCGGTGAGTATTTTCTACTCGAATATCGTGTTCAAAGCGGCTTCGACTCAAAGATTCCGGGACACGGTCTTATGATATATCGCGCCACCGACAATCTTAGTAATAAAGAGTACAACACTATCAATACTACTCACCGACAGCAATTCTATCCACTCGTAGCAAATGCCTCATACGCCTTGCCTACCTCTTCCGCCTCCTCCTATGGCACTGTCAATTCTGCGTCAGCACCATTCCCGGGCTCGTATAATGTCACCCAAATCACCGACGACACCACACCAAGCCTAAAGAGTTGGAACGGCACTGCGACCAACCTTCCTATCTCCTCAATCAGCGAGGACAGATGGGGAGAATATGTCACATTTGATGTCGCAGCCAAGATTGTCAACCAGTCTATAACTCCGGCTTCAGGAGCAACAGAAGATATCAGCACCATCCAACTCACTTTCGACCGACCTGTCTACATCGACACATCAGTAGGCTCTATCACAATCACCAGCACAGACCCAAACGACTATGGTAGAGACATCAATGCATCGATAAGCTACGATGGACTCACAGCCACCATCACTTGCTCTCCAAGCAAGTCGGTGTGGACACTCTCGCAGACCTATCGCATGGAGATTCCGGCAGGATTTTTCACCAATCGTCAAGGGTTGAAATCAGATGCCATTCGCGCCAACTGGACCATCATACCTAAGAGATTCACCTACACATCAGTCAGTCCGACGCAAGGCGTTGTCGATAGCATCGAAGAAATCATCTTAACCTTCCCTGTCGACTTCGTAAGCACCAGTGGCTCATATCCTACCATCGATATCTTCAACGATCAGGGCAACATTGTAGCCACAGTCGCTACCGTAAAAACTACCGACAACAACGGAAATCCGGCTCTCAAAGCCACTCTTGATGCCCCAATCACAACCAAAGGCACCTACCGAGTCGCACTCTTCGACAACCTTCTCATCGACACAAGCGGCACAATGCTCAACTCTGAAATTTTCCTCAGTTGGACCATCGAGTCTGCACCATTTGCCCCTATAGTCACACCGGTTGCCGGCGAGGTATCTGCCGAAGAACTCTCTCACACTACAATCACATTGCCCGCCAAATTTGCCCGCTTTGACAAAACAGTCGACGACTACTACAACGACATATACTTTCTCTCGCCAGAAGGCAAGATATGGTGTCAGATGCTTGGTCATACATCAGTCGGCGAAGATGGTCTCTCTATCGACATCACATGGGACTTCACTCCAACAGTCGGGGGGGAATATACTCTCGCCATCCCTGCCGGTTACATCGTGCTTGAAAACGGCGACAAGAACATCGAAACTGAAGTGACCTACACCATCGCAAACAACATAGCAGAATCAATTATACTTGATAAGACAATTGTTGAAATAGCTGCAAAAGAAAACATTTCACTCTCTGCAATAGTCCTTCCGGATAACACGACCAATAAGACTGTCACATGGAAATCATCAGACAACGCTGTTGCAACAGTTGACTCAAATGGTCTTGTGACAGCTGTAGCTATCGGTAAAGCTATTATTACAGCGACCACTACAGATGGCTCGAACCTTTCTGCATCATGCGTTGTGACTGTTATTCCAACACCTGGCGATGTGAACAATGATGGTAATATAAATATAACAGACGTGGTTACTGTAGCAAGCTACATTCTCGGTAACACACCGCATACTTTCATTTTTGATGCTGCCGACATCACTAATGATGGTACGATTAATATTGTTGACATTGTAACCATCGCAAACATTATCCTCAATAACGAAGCCCCTGAAGAGGCTCTATATGCTTCGAGAGTAGCAACACAATATGCGATGGAAAGTCGTTTCTTCATCGAGGATTTCTCAATCCAAGCCAAAGAAACAAAGACTATCGCTGTCAACTTGACTAATGATACCGCATTCTCAGGTTTCCAAGCAGATATTAAGCTTCCCGAAGGACTTGAACTTTGCCAAGAAGATGGTGAATATATGATTTCATTGTCTACCCGAAAAGGTAGTGACCATGTATTGGCTTCTGCTATGCGCTCAGATGGAACCATTCGCTTACTCAGCTATTCAATGAGTCTTAATGAGTTTGATGATACCGAAGGAGCTTTGGTTTACCTCACTGTAACAGCAGCCAACAACTTCATTGGCATCTATGAAATCAGCCTCAACAACATCACATTCACTCAAGCAAATCTCAGCGAATATTCACTTGAACCAACTATCTGCCACTTGACAAGTACATCAGGCATCGAAGATGTTAATAGTGAAATAATAGTAACTACTATTGAAAGCGACATCGTTGTGAAGAATGCACCTCTTGGCAGCAATGTTAGAGTATACGCTGCAGATGGTAGCATCGTTGCATCTAAGGTTGCGATAGACGGCAATGTAGTAGTTGCAGCTCCTATCAAGAGCCTCTATATTGTCACTGTCGACGGCAAGTCATTCAAAGTAATGGTGAAGTAGTCGGATACAACACTATCCAATCTTGTACATCAGTATACAGATAGCGAAGGCGGGACTTTGAGGGTCTCGCCTTTGCTTGTGGGGATTATAATGTCTTATTGATACCTAAATTAAAAAACGAAGTGCGAAAAATATGATGTTTAAATTATCATCAATTCTTCAAACTAATAAGGTTGTAGAGTCCAACAGCACTTGCTTGTTTAATCTGCGCTGTGAAAAATACTGAAGCAAGGCTCGTATTTTTCGCTCGTTTGTTGTATCTTTACATAAGATTTAGGGCATCTCGGCATAATCAATTAGATAAATCTATTGCTTCTGCTCTCGATTTGTTGTATCTTTGCAGTGGTATTTAGATTAAGTGTGTACGATATGGTAAATAAGGTGAAGCCTAAGAAGGCGCTGGGACAGCATTTCCTTACCGATATGAGTGTGGCCCGACGCATCGCTGAGACTCTCGACTGTGAACAGGGAGCCAAGTTGCCTGTGCTGGAAATCGGTCCGGGCATGGGGGTGTTGACGCAGTTTCTGATGCAAAACGACAAGCAACTCAAAGTCATTGAGATTGACACTGAAAGTGTCGATTATCTGCATCGTGTCTATCCCGACCTCGAAGTAATCGAAGGCGACTTCCTGAAGCTTGACCTCGACGGCATTTTCGATGGTCGGTTTGCTGTCATCGGTAATTACCCTTACAATATTTCGTCGCAGATTTTCTTCCGTATTTTGGACTATAAGGATTCTATCCCGGTGGTGAGCGGCATGCTTCAACGCGAGGTGGCTCAGCGCATCTGTGCCGGTCCGGGTTCGAAGGTCTATGGCATTCTCTCGGTGTTGCTCCAAGCGTGGTACGACTGCGAGTATCTCTTTACGGTCGATGAAAATGTGTTTAATCCTCCTCCAAAGGTGAAGAGTGGCGTGCTTCGTCTGACTCGCAATACGACGACCGACCTCGGCTGCGACGAGCGACTGTTTAAGACTGTGGTCAAGACCGGCTTCGGTCAGCGTCGCAAGACTCTGCGCAATTCGTTGTCGTCGCTTGTGCCTAAGGGCTCTCCGCTATTAAGCGAGGAAATTATGAGCAAACGCCCCGAGCAGCTGAGCGTGGCTCAGTTTGTCGAGCTTACACGCAAGATTTCAGAGACTATACAATCATCTAATAATCAATGATTTAACCCCAACTCCCCCACTATGAAAAGATTTAGTCTGATATTTTCAGCCGTGATGCTTTGTGTCATCGCTGCGATGGCCGAGGCTAAATATGTGTTCTACTTTATAGGCGACGGCATGGGCATGGGCCATGTCAACACCACTGAAATGTATAATCGCACCGTGCTTCAGTCAGCCGACCCGTTGCTGATGATGACTTTCCCTGTGGCGAGTCAGGCGCGCACTTATTCTGCCAATAGTCCTGTGACTGACTCTGCAGCTGCCGGAACTGCTCTCTCTACGGGCCATAAGACTCGCAATGGTATGATCGGCGAGAATGCCGACTCTGTGGCTGTCGAAAGTATCGCACGCAATTTCCAACGTGCCGGATATGCCATCGGTGTCGCATCGACCGTTGCCGGCGATGATGCCACTCCTGCCGCATTTTACGCTCACGCTCATGCACGCTACGATAAATACAACATTGCCAATCAAGCCATCACATCGGGCTACGATTTCTTCGCTGCACCTCTATGGCGTGGAGCAAAGGACGATCAAGGAAACGACAATGACTGGACCGACCGCATGCGCTCGCAAGGCTACAATGTGGTCGTCGGCAACGAAAACCTCATCGATTGCCACTTCGACTCTAAACTATTGCTACTCAGCGCCAATCCTCAAGGCGACCAAGTGGGCTATACGCTTGACTTCCCCGACAATCGCCTGACTGCCGAGCAGATTACCACTGCCGGACTTCGCCGTCTCCACAACGCCAACCCTGAGCGATTCTTCCTCATGGTCGAAGGTGGCAACATCGACTGGTGTGCCCATGCCAACGACGGAGCGACAGTCATCAAAGAGATACTCGACTTCCAGAAAGCAATCCGCGTCGCTTACGACTTCTATATGCAGCACCCTGATGAATCGCTCATCGTAGTAACTGCCGACCACGACACAGGCGGCATGGCATTCGGTCGTTACGACAACGAGAAAAAAGGTCGCCTGCAACTCGTCGATCTTCAACGAATGTCGAAAGACCGCTTCTCCGACTACTGCAAGGCACGCCTCAGCCAAAACGAGACTTTCACATGGGAAGAAATGCAACAAGTGCTCAGCGACAACTTCGGTTTCTTCACTCATGTCAATCTCTCGCAAGACGATATAGCAAAACTCCGTGAGTCGTTTGACCTCACATTCACACGCCGCGAAGCTGTCGATCAAAAGACTCTCTACAACGCATTCAATCAGTTTGCAGTCATTGTGCTCGACATCTTCAATCGCGAACTCGGCATCGGCTGGACATCGAGCAATCACACAGCTAATTTCGTACCCGTCTATGCCATTGGCGCAGGTGCCGACCTCTTCCGTGGCTCACTCAACAACACCGAGATTCCGGGCCTCATACTTCGCGCCGCCGACCTCGACTAATCGACACATATCTCAACTCATACCGAGGAGCTTAGGACCGACGTCCCAAGCTCCTTTCTTAATGTTTAAAGGCGAGAGTTTAATGGAGGGCATTAGTGACTTTAAGGAGTTTAAGGCGAGAGCCTGATGAGCCCCAAGGTAAAGGCGAAGGTTTAATGTTTAGTATTTAATGAGTATTAACTCTTTCTCATCTATTGGTGTCCAATAAACATTAATTTAACAATGAGAATGACGAATAATTGATTAAAATTTTATAACTTTGTGCTAATGCAAAGTGCATATGAGTTAGAATACTAAAAATGGGAAGTTATTTAGAAACTAATCTTGATTCGCTTTGGCGGAATGTAAAAACATATCGTTCAAGTGAAAATTTCTTGTCGGTGATGAAGGCGTGTTCTCGTTTCCGTCATCTAGCTCCATATAATGCCATATTAGTTGAAATGCAACGTCCTGGTGCACGTTATGTGTTGTCTGAAAAGGAATGGCGAAACAAGTATGATCGAGGAATCAAGCCAAATGCACGACCGCTGATTGTGTTGGTTCCTTTCGGACCTGTTGACTTTTTGTTTGAAATCAACGATACATATCCGCTGAAAACAGTGTTGTTTGGAAAAACGGATGACGAAATATTGGAAGCAATTGCAAATCCATACAAGACAAAAAGAGATGTATCTGATAATATCCTAAATACTACTATCGATAGGCTTGCTATACATGGCATTGCTATAGATAAGTCGTTTGTAGCTGGGGCTAATTATGCCGCAAGGATAGAACTGTTAGATAATATCTCTCACACCATCAACTTGCACATAAGCAAAGAAAAAATTATAAATTGGCGAGCAAACTATCTTTTAAGCATCAATAAGAATGCACAAAAGGGAGAATGTTTTGCGAGCATTTGTCATGAGCTTGGCCACCTCTTTTGTCAGCACCTTATTGCTCCTGAAGATTGGAAAAAATGGCAAGTACGGGATTTATTACATGCTACCAAAGAGTTTGAAGCAGAATCTGTTTCATGGTTGGTATGCGAGCGACTTGGTATTGGCAACCCATCAGAGAAATATCTTAGTGGCTACCTCACAGAGAATAATGAAATACCTCCTGAGGTAAGTATCGAAAAAATCCTTTATGCTGTCAAAGAAGTATGGAACATTTGTACTTTAGAGTCACATGTCACTTACCGAGATGGTCTGCTATATAAACATTGTGAAGACTTCAAGGAAATGATTAAGTGTATAAAATAATAATAAGATATTTATATTATAAGCTAATATACGATCAATAAAGTTATTCAATACAAATAAATACTTCTATTTCATTGCGTCAAACAATTGTGTTATTAGTGTTCGATAAACTTTAAAATAGAATAATTTATGTGTCCACATCACTATAAAAGACGATGTGGATATGTTTTTTGAAAATACTATTTTTATCGCTAAATCATATATATAATATATATCGAAGGTGTTTGGCAAAGTCGCTGACATCAAGGGGGGCGATTGGATCGGGGGAGAAAATTTACAGACAAAGAAAATGCCGAACCATCACGGCTCAGCAACTCCGAGAAAATTGTATTTTGATATATTATCTAACTACCCCGCCGGGTAGAAATAATATATGTGTATATTACTAATCTAACCAAACATTATCACTGTCTCTTGCGAGACAATGCGCTCTCTGTCGCTATCACACCGACGCGGAGCGTCATTTCACCATGAATTACTAATATTATGCTTCTCACGAAGCGAATAATTCTAAAACCTTAGTATGCTATATTCGATATCGCAAAGTTAAAACAATATTTTCACACTTGCAATAGAAATCGCTAAAAAAATTGCAAAAATCTTTAAAATATTTTTCTCTATTGGAAATCTACCATTGCCGACAATGCCATCACTCGCAATTTGCGATTGACTAACGCCCTTATTAGTCACGGTCTGCGACCTTCTTCACACACCATTCAAACTGATGAAATCTTGGCATATAGGAAAACGAGAACGACGAGTTTTGACTTGCAATCACGATGAAAAAAGTCGACCCTCAGCGGTGTTTGATGTGCTTTTGAGGGCCGACAAATAGTGTAGGGTATGGGCGATGATTGTCGGCGATAGAAATCGCTGCATCACAAAGGAGCAACGGTTATCTTTCTGTCTGACAACATATTATCAAGACTTACTAATCAACCTAATCCGGGAATTAATAGAAATCCCTCGATGCCGATTTCGTCATCTTCTGATATCAAACAGCTTGTCGTAGTCGCTTTGGAAATTGCGATAGGCGTTGCCCATCTCTTCGATGATGCGAAGGTGCACTTCTTGGTTGCCGTCATACCATTCGATAGGTGGATACCAATGGACATCGTCGCGTTTAGGAGCTGTCTTGAGTCTTATACCTTGGAAGTAGTCGGCAGGCAGGCCCGAATCGCTTCGCGTCATCATAAATCCTTTCTTTTCCTTCTTGACCTTTTCGCTACCTGCTTCTACCCAGCCATATTCTGCCGAGTAAACTTGCAGAGTGCCACAAGTAAATTCGCCTGTCTCCTTGTCCATATCAAGCATTTCAAGACGATAATGACGAGGTACAATTGATGGCGACGACTCACCATTGAATGCCATTATTAATGCAAAGTATAGTGATGCTAATGGGTCATCTCCACCAATCTTCAAGCCTCCTAATGTCATGCTTCCCCCTTCGAACACGAGCCAATCGGTGCCGGATTCTTCGTCGTGCTGATAGCCGCTGATAAGCAACGGAGCAGCGAAGACATAGGTTGAGAAATCAGGAGTCTTAATGCGTTGGGTCGGGTCAAACATCGGCGCAATAAATCCGTAGGTGTTGTCGCCATACGGGTTGGCATCGGCGCAGTCTGAACTTATCTGAGCGTAGAACGCAATATCCTTGCTGACACCATCGCCAAAATCAAACGTTTTGTTTCCTTGATAAGAATCGGACGCAACAGGCGGCACGACCTCCTCTTTCTTGACAAATTTCACATGGATAGAGATGTCGCTTGTGACCGGGAAATATTTGCCCGGAGTGACAGAAAAGAGGTTGGCAGCATCGACATCGACATATGCTATCGCCCAATCCTCGGCGGGTTTTGCAGTGAGCGTAGAATTTTCGCCGTAGATGAATGGACCGGGAGGTGACACAAATGCTTTGCCCTCACCCTCTTGTGTGACTGTGATTCTGTATTGCTTAGGCACGACAGTAGTCGATCCGATTGCCGGGTCGTCAAGAGTCGGTGGATCGACAGGAGGATCGACAGGAGGATTGCCTGGAGGGTCGACAGGATCAACCGGCTCGACAGGCCAAGGCTCATTGCGAGCTTCGTTGACCGGCTTGGTGCAGAACACCCATAGGATTTCGCCGTCGGGACGAATGTAGCCACAATAGTCGCCGGTGATGCCGTAGGCTGTGAGATTCCATATTGCTATGCCATCATTTGTGAATGGCTGATAATGGCGTATATCGACATCACCATATTCGTAACACCCCAAGATGCCGTGACCGTCGTAGGTCATCACCCATTCGGTGGATTCGACATGCTTTATGATGCCCAGACCGATAGGGTCGAAGCGTGGTTGATACTTTAGAGAGTGGACACCATCGAAACTTCTATAACCATAAGTGCGCAGTTTCTCAAAGCGTCGATTGATCATGCTGACCTCGTCGTCATTATCCGAAACGTAGGCGTATCCACCATAGAACGGCGAAGCATAGTCGAAAGATGCCAAGTGATTGAATTGGGTGTCGTAGTAGTGGTATTTTCCCTCTTTTACAATGTAGAAGACACCATCTCTGACCGGTGATGTCTTTTCAAAAATGCTCCATGTTGAGCCCGTCACGCCACTGTGGAACACAATCTTCCCGGTCATATCGATCAGGCATAATTCGCCATCGGAAGCAACAATCTTACCAGAGTCTTTAATCACAGCCCAAGCATATCCCTCGCTGAAATCACCGACAACGACAAATCGTCCGTCAGCAGCGATCACCTCCTTGCCATTGGCATCGATGAAACCCCAGCTATTATAAGATGATGAATAGGCTCGCAGACCGTCACAAAGCGGACGCATGACTTGCTTATTATCGCCATAGACTTTGAGGTTGGGATAGACCTTTTCGCCTCTGACATTGATATAGAAGTATTGGGTTTTGCCGTAGGAAGATTGAGTGACGATGGCCAATCCGTCTTTAAATGTAGTCACCTCTTTCCATGATGGGTCCATCTCTTTGATAGAACCATCGGTGTAGAGCAAGCAGATGACCTTGTGTCCTTGAGCATTTGCCACAGTGCGACGCGCTGAAGCGACACCACTATTGAAGAGCGGATATTTCTGACCAAAAACATCTGATTCGTTGCAATACTCCCACTCGGCATTCAATAGTTTCTCGCCCGTAATTTTCCAGAACGAGTATTTACTGCCCTGGTCGATAGCGAAAACGCCATCGTTCACAGGCGAAATACGATAGGAGCGGGGAATCTCCATGAATAGCGTGTTCTTGGTGATATACGGACTTTGAAATTGGTTAGGCTCTGCCTCTTCCCAGTCGCTATCGTCTATCTCGACCGCCACCTCTTGGGGGCTGCCTTCGCTTTGCTCGACGAGTTGCATCTGCTCTTCAGACTGCTCTTCACTCTGTTTCTTCTTATTCTTTTGAGTCGGGTCGTTCAGAAACTCGTTGGCTTCCTCGAGCTTCTTATTGACCTTCTCCAATCCCTTGCTCAACTTTTTGAGGAATTGCGCTTCGACCGGTTGCGAAGTCGCAAACATTGCCACAAGAAGCAGACAAAGGAGTGCTGACAGTTTGGATTTATTTAGCTTCATAATATCTATGTGGGATTTATCGGTTGTAGATTCCATCGTCATTCGACAGACACAGCTGCCGGCCTACTTGATGCTCAATCACCGAGACCTCCCGGTGAAGAAAAGTCTCGGTGTAGTCGAGTGATAATCAGAGCGTAGGATTAATGCTTACTTCTTGATCTGTTGCTTCCAGACGCCATCGACAAGCACTAATTCGAAAATCTGTGTCTGAGTTGTGCCATCGCCGTAAGTGATGTCATACTTCACCTTGGCAGACTTGCCATCTTCCGCAATCTCTTCGCTTACGAGCGTGTAAGACACGATGCCTTGTTTCTCATCGATCATCTTTGAGCCTTTCTCGTCAAACATTGCGAGAAACATCTGCTTAGCCTGTTCTTGTTCTTCGGCTTTCATCTGGCTGTAGTCGATAGTTTCGACAAGAGCTTTGAAGTCTTTTGCCTTAAGAAGTTCAATACATTCTTTAGCAGCATCGGCAGGAGTCGCCTGACCGCCACAAGATGTCATTGCAAACACTGCAAACATCATCACAAAAGCATAAAATAATTTTTTCATAATTGATAGATTTTAGGATTTATAAGATTGTTAATAACTGAATATCGTCTTCAGACCGTCATTGAAATATATATCCGACGGCATCAATATGCTATCGCCCAAGCCCACCATATTGATACGGCTGATGCGACCTTGAGCCAAGTCGACACCGATGTCGGCAAATAGCCGTTGCAACAACTCTGTGCAATAGAGTTTCGTAGTGTCCTCAAGGCTATAGGAATGGTCAAACTCGACTTGTCGGCGTGCAATCTCCAGAGCAGCGCGATTAAGTCTGCTACGTTGCACTGAATCAAGCGTCAACCGACGTATCTCGCCACGCGTCGACTGCTCGGCAGAGAAAAAACCCTCTATCTTCTCAGCCCTGACTATGTCCTCACCACTCTGTCCGGGCACTCGCCCCGGCACGGCATGCACCACCACCGGCCCGCTATCGCTCAGAGCGACAACCCCCACATGGGAATACTGCCCATGCACATCGGAGTAGTCGACCATATCGCTTGCCACTCCCTCGCCACGACGAAACACGATGTCGCCTGCACACAATTCATCTATGGGCAACGACACCCCGTCGACTTTAGCATCATCGCTGCAACCATAAGCCGCAACGACAGCAATGAACGAAAGGAGCATTAGAGCGAGTCGAGTCATGGGTCTATAGTGTCGGGAGACGGCAATGCCATCGGTTGATATAGTCGCAAATGTAAGCAAAACGTCGTCAAGTGATGCTCCATTTTGTCAAAACAATGCGTCAAATCGTCAAAAACGCAGATTTTAGGGGCGTTTTGAGAGACTTTGACGATAAACAGAAGGAGTCACACCATGCTTTTTGGTGAAGACTCGACGGAAGGTCGATGTCGAATTAAAGCCGGAATTGACAGCCACTTCCTCCAGTGAAACCTGAGGATTTTCAGCCATAAAACGTTCGGCATGTTGAACGCGAAACGCATTGATATAGTCGGTAAACGAGGTGAGGCAAACCTTATTGAAATACTCCGACAGATAGCTGCGATTAGTGCCCACCAATCGTGCAAGTTCAGCCTCAGAGATAGCAGCATCAAGGTATAGTCGACGCTCGGTCATCAAGTGCTCAAGCTTCTCGGCAAACGGATAGGAATCGGTTGCCACATCACCTGCCGACACCTGATCCTCGACCACATTCAGTCGGTCATCGTCAGCCGCTTTCTCTGCAGAAGCCTCGACAGGGTAAACATTTTCGACAACATAAGTGACCAAACACCACAGCAGACCGGAAACCACAAAATAGAGAATATCATTGGCAATACATGGCTGAACACATGAGAAAAGCCACACAATGCATATCGCCACCAGAGAGACATACGACAGAAACGCCACCTTGCGATTGTGCTCATCTACCTTACGGCGATAATAATAGCAAGCCACCCCAAGACCAATGGCATAAAGCACTGTCACCAAGACAATTAGATTCAATACCATCAACGAATAAGTCCAGATATATGCTGCAATCAGCACCACAAAAGGGGATAGATACAACGCACACTTCAGCCACGTCGTGCTACGAGGATTCAGCACCTCCATGATAAACATCGTGCAAAAAGGCACAAGCAGCTGGTCGAGCACCATAATCCACTCAATAGATTGCGAAGATGTCACCCCGAAAATCAGATGCAGCACAAAATCCTTAATATTCATCACTGCCCACAAAGCGAGCAGCAGACCCAACAACAACTTAGGTCGCACCTCATAATGACGCAACAGTCGCACCGATAGAGTCACATTCAGCAAGAAATAGACCCAGTGCACCACACTTAGCAACAGCTTATTGTCGGTTAAATAATCGTACATCCGTCTAAACATATAGACAACTTCTAATCGCTACAAAGCAATTTATAGAAGTTTTCATAAAAAATCATAGCCTATCAAGCCATCTCTACAAGCTACATAAACCATAGCCTATCAAGCCATCTCCGTAGCCACCAAAAATCATAGTCTACGAGCAACGAAGAGGGCAAGTAGAATTTAGTCAACTTCAATGGATGCTGACCGAGTTGAGTTTTTTGCAAACTCCTCTCATCTTCACAGCCACTCGTCACCTATTTCGCCACAAAATTACGCATAAAATCCAACATTTCAAAACCCCACCACCACCCACCTCACCAATCCCCTCCCAAGATGAATGCCGGCGATGATAGAATAAGGTGGAGTTGTCGGGGTGGGGATATAATATTTGAGGTGGTTTTGCGTTTTTATATGGGGAGTTGTAAATTTCCCATACGTAAGAAATTTTTCCATACGTAAGATGAGTAGACGTTTCTCATATCTGTTGGTCGCTTTGGTCGCTATGATCATGGCTTTTTCGTCGTGTAGCACCAAGAAGAATACTGCCGCTTCGCGTAATTGGCAGGCGTTCACTACGCGATATAATGTCTACTATAATGGCTCCGAGCACTATAAGGAGCAACTCAAGATGATGGAGAATGACTATGAGGACGACTATACTCGTCTGGTGCTGATGCACCCTGCTGAAGCTCGTTCCAACACCAAGTTGCCGCAACCGAAGGGCGACTTTAAGCGCACTATCGAGAAGATGCAGAAGGCTATCCAGCTCCACTCCATCAAGAAGAAACCCAAGAAGCGCGGCAATTCGGCAAAGGATAAGGAATATCGCAAGCGTGAGGAGTTTAACCCGTTTCTCCATAATGCTTGGATGATGATGGGCAAGGCTCAATTCCTCAGCGGCGACTTCATGGGTGGCGCATCGACTTTCTTTTATATCTCCAAGCATTTCAAGTGGTTGCCCGATGTGGTGACTGAGGCTCTGCTCTGGCAAGCTCGTTGCTACTGCGCTATGGACTGGAATTATGAGGCGGAAAATATCCTTGTGCATATCAAGGACAAGCAGTTGACTACCAAGGAGTTGAAATCTATGTACAATCAGGTGCAAGCCGACTATCTTGTGCGTATGGAGAGATATGACGAGGCTGTGCCGTTTATCACCGCCGCTTCGCAAAGTGTCAGCGGCTCGCAACGCAATCGTCTCAATTTCCTCCTCGGTCAGATTTATGCTCGTCAAGGCAAGAACGACCTTGCTTACGAAGCTTTCCGTCAAGCTGCAAGCGGCTCAAGCACGCTGTATCGCACCAAGTTTAATGCTCGTATCAAGCAGAGCGAAGTCTACACAGGCTCCAACATCGCCAAAGAGGTCGGCTCGCTCAAGTCGATGACACGCTATGAGCGCAACAAGGAGTTTCTCGACCAGATTTATTACGCTATAGCCAACCTCTATCTTTCTCGCAAGGACACTGTCGAGGCTGAGAAAAACTATCGTCTCGCTATCGAGAAGTCGACTCGCAACGGCATCGACAAAGCATTGGCTCAATTGTCGCTCGGTGCTATTCTCTTCGACCGCAGCGACTATGTCAAGGCCCAGCCGTGCTATAGTGAAGCCGTGCCTTTGTTGCCCGACAATTACCCTGATTATAAGATGCTTAAGCGTCGTTCCGACGTGCTCGACGAGTTGGCCACTTATGCCGGCAATGTGCATCTGCAAGACTCTCTGCTCACCCTCTCCAAGATGACACCTGAGGAGCAACAAGCTGCCTGTCAAAAGCTTGTCGACGAACTCATCAAACGCGAAAAGGAGGCCGAAGAGGCTGCCCGTCGCGAGGAACACCTTGCCAATTCTGCTGCTCAAGGCTCCGATATCAAGGATAAAAATGCCCCTACACAATACCAACTCAACACCGACAAGTCATGGTATTTCTACAATCCTACGACCGTATCGGCAGGTAAGAGCGAATTCCAACGCCGTTGGGGTGCGCGTAAACTTGAGGACGACTGGCGCCGCAGAGACAAGAACACTTTCTCTTTCGACGATTTCTCTCAAAGCGATGAGACAGGCGAAGGCGACGAGTCTGTAGCCGCCACCGACTCTATCTCTGCTGAAGACAAGGAGAAGCTCGACAAGGAGAACGACCCTCATTGTGTCGAGTACTACCTCAAGCAAATCCCTAAGACAGAAGAGGAGATAAAGGTGTGCAACGATGTTATCCAAGAAGGCCTATACAACATGGGCGTTATCCTCAAAGACAAGCTCGAAGACTTCGATGCGGCACGCGGCGAGTTCAACGAATTGCAGTCTCGTTTCCCGGACAATATCTATCGCCTCGATGTCTACTACAATATGTATCTGATGGCTGTACGCGAAGGCGACGAAGCTCAAGCCGAAGTCTATCGTCAGCTGATTATCAACGACTTTGCAGACTCCGACTATGGTGTGGCAATGAAAGACCCTAACTACTTCGACAATCTCCGTCGCATGAACGAAATTCAAGAGCTTAAATACCAGCAAGCCTACGATGCTTATCTGGCCAACGACAACGCCACCGTCCATGCCTTGACTGCCGAAATGGAGAAGGACTATCCGCTATCGAAGATTTTGCCTAAATTCGTCTTCATCGATGCACTCAGTTATGTCACAGAGAAGGACAACGATAAATTCAAAGAGCGACTCACCATGCTGCTCGAAAAATGGCCGACAACCGACATGACCGACATGGCAAGCGGTATGCTCAAAGGCCTCAAGGAGGGACGCAATCTGCAAGCAAGCGAAGGTGGCAACCAACGCGGTATGCTTTGGGACACTCGTCTCAGCAGCGACACGACGACTATGGGTGAAAATGGTCAGCCTGCACGATTCGACCTTGATCCAAAGAAGCCACATATGCTTGTGCTCGCCTTCTCTCGCGACTCAGTCAGCGAAAACCAATTGCTCTACGATGTGGCACGCCACAACTTCTTCTCTTTCACTGTCCAAGACTTCGACATCGAGCAGATGCAGTTTGGCCGTATCGGTATGATACTCGTCAAGGGATTCACCAACCTCAACGAGGCAGAAGACTATCGCACCATCATGGACCAAAACGACGACTTCTCGTTGCCGTCGGAGGTGCGTCCTATCATCATCAGCGTAGCCAACTTTGAGATGCTCCTCCGCGAAGGTCGCTCTTTCGAAGAATATTTCAGCTACAAAGAGCAAGCCCAACTTGAGCAGACCGAGGAGCAAGTAGTCGGTCCTGACTCCATCATTGAGGGTGGTCCACGCGACCCCGACGCAGCGTCTCCGACTGAGTCCGAACAAGTCGGCGAGTCTGAATCCGAAGAATCCGCCGCCACTAAAGAATCTCTTGAATCAGAGGTAGCCGAAGAATCAGTAGAATCTGAGGAGACAGAGGAGACAGAGGAGACAGAAGAGACAGAGGAAACGGAAGAATCCCAAGCAAAAACGACTGAGGAAGAAGCAGAGTCAGAAGAAGCTGCTGAAGCTGTCTCCACGGAAGAAGAGACCGAAAATTGACACTCCATCAAGTCCGTCTCTGAGAGACTAAACATCCATGTGTGAACTTTATCACTCGAATACAAGTTATTATGGCATGAAAAACACACATGCCTTATGACACTTAATTCCAACCTCAAATCCATGCTTTTAGCCCTATTGGGCGCAATAAGTCTGTCGCTAAGCAACTCTGAATGCGTGGCACAGATCGACAACTCGACGGTCAAGAATTTTCAAGTCAATCGATTCATGGGAAAATGGCACGAAATCGCTCGTTACGACCACTTTTTCGAGCGAGGTATGACCAATGTCACAGCCGAATACACCCTCCTCGATGACGGCAAAATACAAGTCATCAACCGCGGCATTAAAAACGGCAAAAACAAGGTAATCAAAGGCAAGGCCAAATGCCCCGACCCCACAAACTATCCCGGCCGATTGAAAGTCTCGTTCTTCCTATGGTTTTACTCCGACTACTATGTGCTACACATTGACCGCGACTACACCTACTGCATCATAGGCAGCAGCTCCGACCGATACCTGTGGATTATGAGTCGCACACCACAACTCCCGGTCGGCAAACTAAACACTCTGCTCGACATCATCACCTCACGAGGCTACGACACCTCCAAACTCATCTTCGACAACTGAAGCATGCTATTCCAAGCAAGCGAAGACAGCCACTTCGCTCTATCGCATAAAAAAACACTCCCGACCCGAGCTTAATGACCCGAGCCGGGAGAGTATATACTATAGATGTAATAGACGCAATAGAACTAACGACCAGCGACCCCTTGCCTTTAGGGGCTTTGCCTGATAGATTCGTCAAGCCCTCGCCCTATAACCGCTAACGCCCATTAAACACTAAACCTTAATCCTCAGGCGTATAGTCAGACACATCGTAGTAAGAGCTTTGCTCACGGAAGGTGATGATAGGCGTAACCCTTGCGAGCACCTCCTTATCGACTACTCTGTGGAGAGGCAAGCGAGTCGTAAACTTTTCTTTGAGCCAATCCACGTTCCAAAGTCGCGGTATCTGCCCGTGCATCACAAGTTTGCAAAGACCTATATCATATCGGTCGACATTTCCACAACGACGGTCGTAGACGTAGGTCATATTCTGCAACCAAAGCTGATTGTAGGTGGAATTTGGCGTGTTGCTAATCTTATCGTATACCCTCTCCATGAGCGACACCTTTTCCTCCAAATCTTCCAAAGAGTCAATCATGCGACTTATCACCCTAAGCGCATAATTGCAGACACTGACATTCTCCAATGCTATCTGCACAGCGACAGCCACCATTGCTCGCACACTTCCGCCCGACAATCGTCTGACGTAAGTCACAATCTCCTTATCGCCTTCGGCTGCACCATCCGTCTTAGAATCATCATCAAAGAGCACCTTCACCACTTCATATTCCCTTACCACAGGCTTCAGATGCTTCTCCATCCTTTTGTCGATGTCGGAAAGCAACGTCTTGACCTGACCACTGTTAGGGTGTTTGCGAGCAAACATGAGAATATAGAGCAAATGCTTCTCAAAACTATCAAAGTCCACTCCTTTCTTATTGAAAATAGGAGTGTTGTAGATATAAGCCAACTTGTCAGACTTAATCGAATCGGTGACGACATTCTCGCTAATCTTGGTCTTCTGGCTATTCATACGGAAATTGAGACTCTCGAGCACCTGCTGAAGGATGTAGGAAATCTTCTCCATTTGGTCCTTATCGTTGCAAAATATGCGATAGTCATCGCGATAACGGATTATCTGATAGGACGCCGTGATGCCGGCACGCTCGATAGCCTCATGAAGCAAGAGATCGGAATAGCCGAGCACTATCTCAGCCACAAAGTCGAAGATGCTGCTACCTTGTGGGATACCGATGTTGCGACCTTGTTGCAACGCTCTTAGGATCCACTGAATATTGTGGGCTATGTCTTGATTCAACTCACGCTCATACTTGGTGCCACGAAGATTGAAGGCCCACTCTATCGACTGAGGATTAATCGAGCCGTAGCAATTGGTGATGTCAGTCACAAACATATATCGATACTCCAGCGACAACTCTATCGATCGCTGTTCCATCATATTCCACCAATTCAAAATGGTGTGCGACTTATGAAACGACTCCTTCTCCTCCGACACCACAGGCAAAGCACAAGAAGACAGACCGGGCACACTAAACTTGTCGAAAAGGTCCTTCACCACCGGCCAAGACTTCTGACCACACAACTCACGCACCAAGAAATAATACAAATACGGATTGGCCAACACTATCGGACGCACAGCATAATGCCCATCTTTATTGAGCAATATGTCGATGTTTACCCCCTCCAAATCCTCGGGAGAAACATTCTTACGGAGACAGTCTTTCAGCGACGCATCACCGACAGATTCCTTGACAAAATTGAGCACATCGTCGAATACAAAATATTCAGGAAGCTCTAAATTATGATACTGTTGAGATTTCAGAAAAAAACTTATCGCATCGTCAGAAGATAGCGACAAAACATTTTTTGCAGTCTTCATAAAAAAACACTTTTTAAGTCATATGATTATAAAATTTTGCCGTATAGGTCAAAAATTTTCACTAAGTTAGTCATAAATTCCCACACCACAAAATCCAATCAATCAATAGAGTTGCCCGACAATCTATTTCTATCAAAAAGGATTTTAGAAAATCCTTTGGAAAATAGTTTTTGGGGCAGGTATTGTCGGATAAAACGAATTGTTGTAACTTTGCCATAGAGATTTTTTGACGCTTCAAGCGTTATATAGAAAAGGGCCTCTTTGATGCTCTATACATACAACTAAACAAAATCAGACAATGGCAAAGATACTTTGGGCAGACGATGAGATAGATCTTCTGAAACCTCACATCCTTTTTCTCACTCAAAAAGGCTACGACGTGACGACCGTTTCCAACGGACGCGACGCTCTTGACGCGCTGAGCACCGAGCAATTTTCCCTCATCCTTCTTGACGAAAATATGCCCGGCCTCTCCGGTCTCGAAACGCTAACACTCATCCACCAAAGCCACCCGGAAATTCCGGTCATTATGATCACCAAATCGGAGGAAGAAAATATCATGAATCAGGCTATCGGCAATAAGATTTCCGACTACCTCATCAAGCCTGTCAACCCAAATCAAATCCTGCTATCGATTAAGAAAAACCTCCACAGCGGTGAAATTGTGGCCAAAACCGTCAGTTCCGACTATCAGCAAGAGTTTCAGAAAATCTCGCAACAAATCAATATGGCTCAGACCATCGACGACTGGTATGACCTCTATCGCTCACTCGTCTTCTGGGAACTAAAACTCGCACAGACCGACACCAATATGGACGAACTCCTATCGCTCCAAAAACGCGATGCCAACGTCGGCTTCTGCAAATTTGTCAAGCGTGAATATGAAGGCTGGGTAGCGACCGACGACCACCCACTGATGAGCCACGAGATTTTCAAACGCCGCGTCTTCCCGGAGCTCGACAAAGGCGAAAAAGTGTTTGTAATCCTCATCGACAACTTCCGATTTGACCAATGGCGTGTCATTCAGCCGATGCTCTCAGAGTTCTACAACTTCAACGAAGAACTCTACACCACCATATTGCCAACATCGACACAATATGCTCGCAATGCCATCTTCGCCGGACTGATGCCACTCGAAATCTCTAAAATGTTTCCCGACCTCTGGGTGGAAGAAGATGAAGACGAAGGCAAAAACATTCACGAAGAGGAACTGATACGCAGTCAACTCAATCGTTTCCGCCGCAAAGAGAAATTCTCCTACAACAAAATCAACGACACTGCCGGCGGCGACAAACTGCTCGCCAAACTCAAGCAACTCGACGACAACGAACTCAACGTCGTGGTGCTAAACTTTATCGACATGCTCTCGCACGCCCGCACCGAGTCGAAGATGATACGCGAACTCGCCAACTCCGACGCTGCCTATCGTTCGCTGACCGAGTCGTGGTTTCGCCACTCATCTGCCTACGACCTCTTCCGTCGCTTAGCAGAAAAAGGCTACAAAGTGATCGTAACCACCGACCACGGCACCATCCGCGTCGACAACCCTATCAAAGTAATCGGCGACAAAAACACCAACACCAACCTCCGTTACAAAGTAGGTAAGAGCCTCAACTACAACAAGAAACAAGTCTACGAAATGACCAACCCAGGCCGTTTCGGCTTGCCGGCTCCCAACCTCTCAAGCACATTCATCTACGCCCTCAACGAAGACTTCTTCTCCTACCCCAACAACTACAACTACTACGTCGGCTACTACACAGGCACCTTCCAGCACGGCGGCATCTCCCTCCAAGAAATGCTCGTGCCCCTCGTCACCCTCACCCCGAAATAATCTACGATAAGGACTCGACATATGGGAGCTTCTATAAATTGCTTTGTGATAATTTATGATTTGATTTCATCCAAGTTGCTAACGCTTGGGATAGTTTATGCAAGCATAACTCTCCTCTCGCTTAATCGCAACAGTTTAGGCGCGTAGGTTTTTGTTTTTAACGCAAGGAGTATAGCGAGCTATACGACTGAGTTAAAGGCAAAAAGATACCCCTAAAAAACATAGAACACACAAAAGGAAGAACCCAAAGGATAAAGAGATAACTAAATCCGGGAATTTATAGAAGTTCCCATATAATATTCAAATTTATTCGCTAATGATAGCATCACGCAAATGATGGTATTATTAGCGAATTTTGCATGGAGGCGGTTTTAGTGAGCACTTCTGTTAATTTTGGGGCTCAAAGATGATGCCGAGCCTAAGAACACCATCACCGGCGTTTGGACCGGCGAAATCAACGACCCACTAAACACTTGGGACGAATAATAATTGTAATTCAATACTACAAGGTAATACTCCACATATCTTGGGATTGCGTTTAAAGATGTAATTCCATTTTTTTGACCTACCACAAAATAACCTCCTCAGGTATAGGAAAATAAAAGCTAAGTCTTGTGGTTTAGAAAGATTATCACTAAATTTGCCTGCAGATAATTATAACTAATAAAGCATATTTAAGTACAATGAACAAATTTATCCTCTCAGCTGCTGTGGCTCTCGCATTGCCGGCAGTGGCTTTTGGCGAAATCGTCAACCCTGACAGCACAGGCTTCCAATTCACTGATGTGGAACTCGTGAAGACTACTCCTGTCAAAGACCAAAACAAGTCGGGCACATGCTGGTGCTTCGCTGGCAACTCTTACTTTGAAGATGAAATTCTTCGCACAAAAGGCAAAGAAGTTGACCTCTCTGAAATGTTTGTAGTGCGTCAATGCTATCGCGACAAGGCTATCAAGTATATCCGCATGGGTGGTACTATCAATTTCGCTCAAGGCGGCTCAGGTCTCGACGTACCATACGTTTGGAAAAAATATGGCGCGATGCCTGAAGAAGCATTCGATGGTCTCAACTATGGCGAAGTGAAACACAGTCACTACGAAATGTTTGACGTGATGGAAGGCTACCTCAAGGGTGTGCTCCGCAATGGCAATAAGAAACTCTCTACAGCATGGCTTGCAGGTTTCGAAGCCATCCTCGACGCTTACTTCGGCAAGGTGCCTGAAAAATTTAAATACAAAGGCAAAACCTACACTCCACGCACATTTGCTGACGAGATGGGTCTTAACATGGACGACTATATACCTGTGACTTCTTGGACTCACCACCCATTCTATGAAATGTGTCCGGTCGAAGTAGCCGACAACTGGCTATGGGGTCAATTCTACAACGTGAAGATGGAAGAGATGAAGGAAATCGTTGACTACTCTTTGGAAAACGGCTATTCAGTAGTGTGGGCTGCCGATGTCAGCGAGCCTGGCTTCAAGTGGTATCAAGGCTATGCTCTTCTTCCTGAAGCTAAGAGCGCAGAAAACCTCGATGGCTCTGAACTCTCTCGTTGGGTGCAACTCTCTGACAAAGACCGTGAAGCTGAAATGTATGAAATCACAGGCCCTACTAAGGAACAAACTGTCACTCAAGAATCTCGCCAAATAGGCTTCGACAACCTCGAGACTACCGATGACCACGCCATGACTATCGTAGGCAAGGCTGTCGATCAAGAAGGCAACCCTTACTATAAGGTGAAAAACTCTTGGGACACAAACCAAGTTTATAAAGGTTTCATCTACGCTTCAGAACCTTACTTCTTGGCTAAGACTATCAACGTTCTCGTTCACAAGAATGCTATCCCTGAAGAAATTCGCAAAAAACTCAACCTCGATTAATATCTGAGTTACAACTCACCACATAAAGGGTCGGAATCCACGAGATTTCGGCCCTTTTTCAGCTCCATATGATAGAGCTCGCTTAGATTACAACAATCTTAAATCGGAAAAATTGACCAACAAGGGGTTGTTGATAACTTGTTGAAAAGGTGAAAATAAGCCGAAGATAGAGGTTTAATTTCTTTATTTGCAAATGAGCAGATAATTTTTAAGTCTCGGACGGCTTGAAAAATCAAAAAATTCAGGTCGAAAGTTATTATAACGGATTTCAACAGATTTAAGGGCACTTATTGACACGTATTATCAAGGAATTTATTAATTTTGCAGTGTCAACCCTCAATTGTTGATAACCTACGTATCGGTCTGAAACAGTGAGGAAAGGCTTGTTGATAACCTGATGATTAAAAACGGCTCTCAAAGTCGCTTAAAATTAGGCAATAGATAGCGAAAAAATCTTATTGACATTATCAACAGACATTATAGTAGTATTATATTAAAATTTTAAGATATTAAAAACCTAAACTATTACTAAGATGAAAGAGGCAAAACTTACATCAGAAGAGTTGCGCAGAGAAATAGAACGATTGAAGCGTGAGAAGAATGCTGTGATTATGGCTCACTATTATCAGCGTGACGAAATTCAAGAGATAGCCGATCAGATTGGCGACTCTTTGGCGTTGGCTCAATTGGCGGCACAGACTGATGCCGATGTGATTGTGATGTGTGGCGTTCACTTCATGGGTGAGACTGCAAAGATACTTTGTCCTCAGAAGAAGGTGATAGTGCCCGATTTGGAGGCCGGTTGCTCTCTTGCCAACAGTTGCGACCCTGAAGAGTTCCGCAAGTTTATTGAGCAGCATCCGGGCCACACTGTGGTGAGCTATGTCAATACTTCGGCGGCTGTGAAGGCTCACACCGACATCGTTGTGACTTCGGGTAATGCCAAGAAGATTATCGACTCGCTTCCTAAAGATGAGAAGATCATCTTCGGCCCTGACAAGAATCTCGGTGGATATATCAATGCTACGACCGGTCGTGAGATGGTGCTTTGGGATGGCGCGTGTCATGTGCACGATCGTTTCGACCTCGAAGCTATCGTCGAGCTTAAGAAGCAGAATCCTCAGGCTAAAATCCTTGTGCACCCTGAGTGTCGCAAGCCTTTGCAGTTGATTGCCGACAAGGTGGGCAGCACTGCCGTCTTGCTTAAATTTGCTCAAGAAGATGAAGCACAAGAGTTCATCGTGGTGACCGAAAGCGGTATATTGTTTGAAATGCAACGCAAGTGTCCTAACAAGCGTTTTATCCCTGCTCCGGCTCAAGACGCAGAATGCCAATGCAACGTGTGCGAATATATGCGCATGAACACATTGGAGAAGGTCTATCTCGCTCTTCGCGATGGTCAGCCTGAGATAGAGGTTGATCCTGAGATTGCGGCTAAGGCTGTGCGTTCAATCAATCGCATGCTTGAACTTTCATAAAAAGAAGAAAATTTCACATAAAATAGTGATTATAGAGAGTATGTAATACTATATTCCCTATAATCACTTTAGTTACTATTAATACTATATAATAATAAGAGGAAACAAAAGATTATGGCACAAAAGGTGGCAAAGATAGCCGAAACCCCGTTGATGAAACAATACATCGAGATGAAGCACAAGCATCCCGATGCTATCCTGCTCTTCAGAGTGGGTGACTTCTATGAGACCTTTTCAGAAGATGCCATAGCAGCAAGCGAGATACTCGGTATCACGTTGACTCGTCGTGCCAATGGTGCGGCTCAATATGTGGAGCTTGCAGGTTTTCCTCACCATGCCCTTGACTCCTATCTGCCTAAACTGGTCAGAGCCGGAAAGCGTGTAGCTATCTGCGAGCAGCTCGAAGACCCTAAGATGACCAAGAAGCTTGTCAAGCGTGGCATCACCGAGCTTGTCACTCCGGGCGTCAGCATCAACGACAATATTCTCAACAATCGTGAGAACAACTTCCTCGCCGGCGTTCACTTCGGCGATAAAAGCAGTGGCGTGGCTTTCTTGGATATCTCTACAGGCGAATTTATGTGTGCCGAAGGTAGCATCGACTATATCGACAAACTTCTCACCAATATTGCCCCTAAAGAGGTGCTTATCATGCGTGGTCAGCGTCGCAAGGCAGAAGACACGTTTACGGGCCGTTACTTCATGTTTGAACTCGACGACTGGATGTTCACCTCCGATGCTGCCAACGAGCGTTTGCTGAAGCATTTTCAGACCAAGAACCTAAAGGGGTTTGGTGTGCAAGACATGCCTTTGGCCATCGTGGCTGCCGGCACTCTGCTCTATTACCTCGACCAGACTCAACACAACAATATCTCTCACATCACATCCCTCTCTCGCATCGAGGAGGAACGATATGTGCGTCTCGACAGATTTACGGTGCGCAACCTCGAATTGATAAGTTCGATGGGCGAAGACGGCAAGAGTCTCATCGACTTTATGGATAAGACTATCTCGCCGATGGGTGCGAGATTGTTGCGCCGCTGGATGTTATTCCCATTGCGCGACCCTAAGGCTATCGACGATCGTCTCGACGTGGTGGAATACTATTTCCGAGACCCTGAGTGCAGAGACACCTTGCAACTCCACCTTGCCATGATAGGCGACTTGGAACGTGTAGCGTCGAAAGTCGCTGTGCGTCGTGTGTCGCCACGCGAACTTGTGCAACTCAAGAACGCCCTGCTCAGCCTTGTACCGCTCAAAGAGTCGGCACTCAACTCTACATGCCAGCAACTCCGACTCATGTCGGATCGCATCAACCCTTGCTCTATGATAGCCGACCGCATAGCCGCTACTCTGGTGGAAGATGCACCATCGCTATTGTCGCGTGGCAATTTCATCGCAACAGGTGTCGACGAAGAACTCGACGAACTTCGCCACATTGCCACATCAGGCAGAGACTATCTCAATCAGATCGTGGAGCGCGAAATAGCTGCTACAGGCATTACTTCGCTGAAAATCAGCTTCAACAACGTCTTTGGCTACTACATCGAGGTGCGCAACACCCATAAGGACAAAGTGCCTGCCGATTGGATTCGCAAGCAGACGCTTGTCAGTGCCGAACGCTATGTCACACCCGAACTCAAGGAGTATGAGCAAAAGATCATGGGTGCGCAAGAACGCATAGCGATGATAGAAACTCGCATCTTCAACGAATTAGTGGAAGCCGTCGCTGAATACATTCCGGCCTTGCAAGTCAATGCTACGGTGGTGGCGCAGATCGACTGCTTGCTATCGTTTGCCTTGGCTGCGATGGACTACGGATATTGCCGTCCCGAAGTCAACGACTCCCTTTCTATACGCATCACCGAAGGCCGTCACCCGGTCATTGAACGCCAATTGCCTCCCGGCGAACCCTACATCTCCAACTCCGTCACCCTTGACAACGATGAGCAACAGATTATCATGATTACCGGTCCTAACATGAGTGGTAAGTCGGCATTGTTGCGTCAGACAGCCCTCATTGTGCTCATGGCTCAGATAGGCTCATTCGTGCCGGCACAGTCGGCATCAATCGGCGTGGTCGATAAGATATTCACTCGTGTAGGTGCGAGCGACAATATCTCGCTCGGCGAGTCAACATTCATGGTAGAAATGAACGAGGCAGCAGCGATTCTCAACAACATGAGCGACCGCAGTCTCATTCTCTTCGACGAACTCGGTCGTGGCACATCGACCTACGACGGCATCTCCATAGCGTGGGCCATCGTGGAGCATATCCACGAAAACGGCATAGCTCGTCCAAAAACACTCTTTGCCACCCACTATCACGAACTCAACGAAATGGAACGCAGTTATCGTCGCATAGCCAACTACAACGTGTCGGTCGAAGAGGTTGACGGCAAAGTAGTCTTCATGCGCAAACTACAACGTGGAGGTAGCGCCCACAGTTTTGGTATCCATGTCGCGAAACTCGCCGGTATGCCGCCATCAATCGTCAAACGAGCCAACCAAGTGCTCAGTCAACTTGAAGAAAACAACTCACAAGGAGTCGAAGCCACAGCATCTACAACAGAAGGAGTGCCGACCGTAAGCAAAGCCGACGTTCAAAACATCGGCACAACACGTGAAGGCTACCAGTTGTCGTTCTTCCAACTCGACGACCCATTGCTATCGCAAATCCGTGACAAAATCCTCACGCTCGACATCGACAACCTCACCCCACTCCAATCGCTCAACACCCTCCACGCTCTCAAATCCCTCCTCATCGGCAAATAACCCCACAGAAAATACTCTATGTAAACGCTAAGCGATTTATCCCAAGCATTAAGATTACATAAATTTCAAACTACTTAAATATAGTTTTGTAGTTAATTATAAGAAAATTAATAAAAAATAAAATATTGTGGCTAAATACGAAATCATAGATGGCGTAGGCATCATCCCTCAAGGCGTAACCACGATTGAGTCCTGGGCATTCATTGGTTGTGAAAATTTGACAAGTATAGTAATTCCTGATAGCGTCACCACGATTAGATCCGAAGCATTTTGGGGTTGCGCAAATTTGACAAGTATAGTAATAGGAAATAGCGTCACCATGATTGGATCCGATGCATTCCGAGGTTGCAAAAATTTGACAAGTATAGTAATTCCCGATAGCGTCACCACGATTGAGGACGGGGCATTCGATGGTTGCAAAAATTTGACAAGCATAGTAATAGGAAATAGCGTCACCACGATTGGATCCGGGGCATTCCGAGGTTGCTAAAAATTGACAAGTATAGTAATTCCCGATAGCGTTACCGAGATTGGAGAATGTGCATTCTATGATTGCAAAAATTTGGTTAGTATTGATATCCCCGATAGCGTCACCACGATTGGATCCAGTGCATTCTATGATTGCAAAAATTTGACAAGTATAGTAATTCCCGATAGCGTTACCACAATTAGAGACTGGACATTCAGGGGTTGCGAAAAATTGACAAGTATAGAAATAGGAAATAGCGTCACAAGTATTGGAGACTATGCGTTCTCTGGTTGTGGAAGTTTAACAAGTATTGTAGTAGATGAAGGAAATCCAAGATACGATTCTCGCAACAATTGTAATGCTATAATAGGGACTGCGACCAATACGCTTGTTTGTGGTTGTAGTACTACTATTATCCCCGATAGCGTTACCGAGATTGGAGAATGTGCATTCTATGATTGCAAAAATTTGGTTAGTATTGATATCCCCGATAGCGTCACCACGATTGGATCC
>JAFYNZ010000042.1 GCA_017547845.1 Muribaculaceae bacterium | reverse complement strand
CCCAATGAGATGCATAGTCAAAATGAAAAAGAGATTGTAACTTATAGAACGAAAAATAACAACACGGCATGCCGTGTTGTTATTTAGAAAACTTTTATTAATTTTGTATCAAATCCTGTAACGTTTTTTCAGGACGACACAGATTTTGTCAAGTGCAGTGCTTTGGGAAGACGACTTAAGCTATTTTGTGAAGAGTGTTTAAGCTTCAATGGAGTCGACTGATGCTTAGTTCGGATATACTGAAACAGTGTCGTTGCGTGCGGGCGTGGGGGGGATTAAAGCAATGACTTGATAGTGTCGCAAGTAGCAATGATTTTCTTCAATTCGCCTTTGAGTTGCTTGTGTTGCGATGTGCCTACGAGGTAGATGATTGCACCGATTGGGAAGATTGCAGCCAGGGTGTAGCCGAATGCTTTGGTGCGTGCCGGGCGATAGATCCAGAGGTGTCGCAAGATTGGGAAGTCGGAGAGCTTGTTGACCACCAATTGGTCGCGACATGAGGTCATGTATTCGATGGTGTCATCGAGTGTCTCGGATAGCTCGGTGATTGCAGTCATGTCGAAGCCCTGTGTGAAATATTGCAGGTAGCTTTGTCGTTGAGAGTGGCTGTCGATGATGTTTTGCGACATTTCGATGACATTGTCGAGTCGACTGATTGCGATGTCGGTGGAGATTTCATCGATGATGACTTCCTTCATTGCCACGGAGCGAGAGATGTGGGTGCCGATGAGACGACGGAGGGCGTTCTTCCAAGCGTCAGGGTTGAGCACTGCCGAGTCGTTCATGGCCTTGTAGGTGACATAGATGCCGAGAGGGGCGAGCACAGCGGTCGAAATCCACATGCCTTGCCACACTTCCCAGTGACCATCGCGTGCCATCTTGTAGCCGGTGTTGTCGATGATGTAGTAGAAAATGAAGAGGAACACGGATATGACAAGCGGTGTGCCGATACCACCTTTGCGAATGATGGCTCCGAGAGGTGCACCGATGAAGAAGAAAATCAAGCAGGCAACGGAGAGTGTGAATTTCTTGACGAGCTCGATTTCGTGGCGACGGATTGATACGCGGTCGTCGTTCATCGAGAGTGCTTTGAATTCGTATTCTTGTTGACGGTCCTTGACATCGGCGATAGCTTTCTGGACTATCTCGATTTCGTTTGCAGCCGAGCGACCTTGGAATATTGAGTCGATGTTGAGGTCTCGGGCAGGCATCACTACTGACTTATATGGCAGGATTGAGTCGGTCTTGCTGTCGACGTTGTGGGTGATGCCGACATATTCTTTGGTGAGGAGAATTCGGGCATAGTCGTCGCCGGTGGAGTCGACTCTGTGGTTGATAGAGTCGATGGTGTGGCGCAGTTCGGCAATGTTTTTGCCTACATATTGTCGGCGCATAGCGTCGTCGTCGAGGCGATTGAAATTGGCATCAAATGGGATGAGAATCTCTTTGTCGAAGAATGTCTCGCGACGATATGGAATGTTTTGTCGAGCACCGCGTTGGTCTTGGAGGTTTTCGAATTGTTCGCCTGTGTATAGGTGTAAATATAGGTGACTCATCTCCTTGGTGAAGGCGAGTTGAGCAGAGTCGGCAAGCATGATGGTCGCATTGTCGCCACCTTTGGATACGTCATAAATCATGACATCGTAGAGCATGCCGGTGTCGTGGTTTTTGCGTTGCACCAGCAGGTTGTAGCCGGTGATTTCGCTATAGAATACCCCCTCGGGAATTTCAAGTTCGGGCGACTTTTGCTTGATAGAGAAAAGCAGAGTCCACATCTTGACTTGAGCGTGGGGGAGGATATTGTTTTGGAAGAAGAATGCTCCGACAGAGATGGTCGAGACAAGGAAAATGAGGGGTGCCATCACACGCAGCAGCGAAATGCCGGAGGCTTTCATGGCTGTCAACTCAAATTTTTCGCCAAGGTTGCCAAATGTCATCAGCGAAGCCAGCAATATAGCGAGAGGCAACGACATAGGCACCATCGAGACTGCAGCATAGAAGAACAGCTCGCCGATGACAGATATTTCAAGCCCTTTGCCTACGAGGTCGTCGATGTATTTCCAAAGGAATTGCATCAACACGATGAAGAGCACGATGAAAAAAGTCATCGTGAAAAGCGGCAGGAAAGTCTGCAGCATAAATAGGTGAAGGCGCTTAAAAATCCTCATCTTGATGTGTAGCACTTAAATTTGCGAGTGTAAAGGTAGTGATAATTGCTGAGAGTGCAAATATTTTTTAAATAATTTTGGTAATTGCTCTCAATTGATTACCTTTGTAACATATTTTAGGAATAGTCCGAATATCCACGTAAAACCATATAATATCATGACACTATTTGAACGTCTGGCTGCAAAGGCCAAAGCACATCCTCAGAAGCTTGTACTTCCTGAAGGAACAGAACCAAGAACACTTCAAGCTGCCGACATGATTATTGCCGACAAATTAGCTAACATCATCCTTTTGGGTGACAAAGAAGAAATCTTAGCTAAAGCGAAGGAGTTGAACCTCTCAAACATCGAAGAGGCTACTATTATCAATCCACTTGACGCAGAGTTTACAGAAAAGTATGCAGAATTGTTCTGTGAGCTTCGCAAGAAGAAAGGCATGACCATCGAAGAGGCTCGCGAAATCGTGAAGAGCCCTCTTTACCTCGGCTGTCTCATGATTAAGAATGGTGATGCAGATTGCCAAGTGGCTGGTGCATTGAATACTACTGGCGACGTGCTTCGTGCAGCGTTCCAAGTGTTGAAGACTAAGCCTGGCATCTCTTGCGTGAGTGGTGCATTTATCATGCAACTTCCTGAGCACCTCCCTTATGGTACAGACAACATGCTCATCTTCGCTGACTGTGCAGTAGTGCCAGACCCAACAGCTGAAGAACTTGCTGAAATCGCAATGTCGACTGCAGAAACTGCAAAGAACGTAGCAGGCATCGACCCGGTAATCGCAATGTTGAGCTTCTCAACTAAGGGTAGCGCTAAGCACGAACGTGTAGACAAAGTGATCAAGGCAGTAGAAATCGTTAAGGAAAAGGCTCCACAACTTTGCCTCGACGGCGAATTGCAGAGCGACGCTGCATTGGTAGAATCTGTAGGTAAGTCAAAGGCTCCGGGTAGCCCTGTTGCAGGTCGTGCCAATACACTCGTGTTCCCATCACTCGAAGTCGGTAACATCGCTTACAAGCTTGTTCAACGTCTTGCAGGTGCAGTAGCAGTGGGTCCGGTTCTCCAAGGTCTCGGCGCTCCTGTCAACGACTTGTCTCGCGGTTGCTTGGTAGAAGATATCTACAAGACAATCATCGTGACTTGCAACCAAGCTATCGGTGAAAAGGGTCTCTAATCAATCAAAGAATTAATCAACACATTAAATATATTATAAAGAGTATGAAGATTCTCGTATTGAACTGCGGTAGTAGTTCTGTGAAATATAAATTGATCGACAGCGAGTCAAAAGATGTGCTTGCTGAAGGTGGCGTAGAAAAAATCGGTCTTGAAGGTTCATTCCTCAAGTACAAGCGTCCTGACGGCTCAAAGGGTATGATCGAAGTTGACATGCCGGAGCACCACTCAGCAGTGACAAACATCCTCAACCTCCTTACAGACGAAAAAGAGGGTGTAATCAAGAGCTTCGACGAAATCGACGCTGTAGGTCACCGCGTGGTTCACGGTATGGAAAAGTTCAACAAGAGTATGTTGATCACACCGGAAGTTATCGAAAAAGTGAAAGAATGCTACTGCGTGGCTCCACTTCACAACCCTGCTAACATCATCGGTATCGAAGCTATCTCTTCTATCCTTCCAAACGTGCCACAAGTAGGCGTATTCGACACAGCATTCCACCAGACAATGCCTGCTAAGGCTTACATGTATGCACTTCCTTACGAAGCATACTCTAAGTATGGTGTTCGTCGTTACGGTTTCCACGGCACAAGCCACCGCTACGTATCACGCCGCGTGTGTGAATTCCTCAACGTTCCTTACGAAGAACAACGCATCATCACTTGCCACGTAGGTAATGGAGGTTCGATCACAGCTATCAAGGGTGGTGTCAGCATCGATACATCTATGGGTCTCACTCCTACAGAAGGTCTCATGATGGGCACTCGTTGCGGTGATGTTGACCCGGGTGCGTTGGTATACTTGATGCAACAAGAAGGCCTTGATGCAGATGGTATCAGCAACCTTATCAACAAGCGTTCAGGTGTAGCAGGTATCATGGAAGGCTCAAGCGACATGCGTAACGTAGAAGATGGTGTAAATGCAGGCGACGAACGCGCATTGTTGACACTCGACATGTACGAATATCGTATCCTTAAATACATCGGTGCTTACGCAGCAGCTCTCGGTGGTGTAGACATCATCGTGTTCACCGGTGGTGTGGGCGAAAATCAGCTCATCACTCGCGAAAACATTTGCCGACAGCTTGCTTACCTCGGCGTGACATTCGACGCTGAAGCAAACAACAGCCGCGGTAAGGAAGTTGTGATCTCTGGTGCAGACTCTAAGGTGAAGGTTGTGGTTATCCCAACTGACGAAGAACTCATGATCGCTCAAGACACGGCTGCTATCGTATCTGCATTATAATAAATTGCAATAAACGACTTGATATATCGGTGCAAATGCTTAACTTTGCACCGATATTTTTTTATTGATATATTATTCAGACTCTTATGATACTCGATTTTATCACATGGGACGCAAGTCCTGTCATATTCAGCGTTGGTCCGTTGGCATTGCGATGGTATGGCCTGGCATTTGCTATCGGATTTATCATCGGCTACAACATCGTGGCTAAAATGTTTAAGCACGAAGGAGCACCGGAGAAGTGGCTCGGCATATTGCTCACTTATGTCGTGGTGGCTACTATCATCGGCTCACGACTCGGTCATGTCTTCTTCTATCAATGGGACTACTATTCACAACACCCCGGCGAAATCTTCAAGATATGGGAAGGTGGATTGGCAAGTCATGGTGGTGTGATCGGTAATTTCATTGCCGTGTGGTTGTTCTCAATCTTTGTGACCAAGAAGAGTGTGTCGTGGACAGTCGACCGACTCGTGGTGCCTGTGGCAATGGTGGCAGGTCTTATTCGTCTGGGCAACTTGATGAATAGCGAGATATATGGTGGCGTGACCGACCTCCCATGGGGCTTTATCTTCGTAAGAGATGGTCAGACACTGCCGATGCACCCGACTCAGATTTATGAAGCACTATGTTATTTCGTACTCTTCGGTGTGCTGATGTGGATGTATTGGAAGAAGAATGCTCAGGAGCGTCCATGGCTTATCTCGGGCGTGTTCTTTATCGGTGTCTTTGTGTCGCGTTTCTTGATAGAGTATGTCAAGAATGTGCAAGTAGGCAAAGAGATAGAGATGATTGCTACCTATGGCATCAACATGGGCCAATTACTAAGCATTCCGTTCATTGTGATGGGCGTTGTGATGGTCGTATACGCTATGACTCACCCTCGATTGAAACTCGACTATCCGAATAAGTTTGCAGAAGAACTCGCAAACAATAAGCGATAACGATACATCAAGGGCGGCTTCGGTCGCCCTTCTTGATGGGAGCAAATTCGCGAGACTGACAGTGATATCTTGTGAAATTTGTGACGCACTTGATGAAAAAATTGTAATAGGTCAATTTTATTGTGGAAAATTTGACGTAAATTTGTGGCGTAAGAGTCGTTGAGTCTATAATAATCGTAAATGTATAGGCCACGATAATATAAGGAAAATTAAATTTAGAACTATATGAAAAAACTTTTACTATCAGCATTAGCACTGCTATCATCAGCCTCAATGGTAGCCCAAGACAAAGTGTTTGAGGGATTTGAAGGTTGGGACTATGTGATGGCAGACTGGTTGCCTGACGGTTGGACAGAGCAAAACACAGATGAAAATATATTCATGTTAGAAGAAGGAGCTTTTACATGGCATGTCAGCAATAGAGAAGGAACCCTCCCTTACCCTCCGGAAGGCAGTTGTTATGCGGTGGTATATTATGCTTACGAAAAGGATGAGAATGATGCGAAGGTAGATCTTCCACAAGATGAATGGATGATTTCGCCAGTAATTGCTGTTTCTGAAAATTCAACACTATCGTTTTATGCCGGATATTCACCGTTCTTCTTATTTGACGTAAATAATGAAAATGTAGATTGGGGTAAGATGGATTTTAAAGAAGGCAAGCGCAAACCATCGACCACGTTAAAGATTTATGTGAGAAGCAATGGAGGTGAATGGGTGATGCTAAAAGATATGTATGATGAGTGGGTTGAAACTTCATTTGCAGACTTGTTTAATAACTATTTTGATTCAAAATTTCGCAAATATTCGTTTGACCTTTCAGAGTATGCGGGAACAGAAGTAGAGGTTGCCTTCCGATTTGTCGGTATGTATGGCAATACGATGGAGATTGACGCATTCCAAATCACTGATGCTGCTGTAGGCGTTGACCGTGCCTTTGCTGACAAACGTGTGCGTCCGACAGCATATGCTCAGGGTGGCAACATCGTGGTAGAGCCTCGTGGTGCGAAGTCAGTCGATATCTATGCTGCCAATGCAGGTCTCGTGGCAAGTAAGACGCTTGACGGTGTCAACTGTACTTGCATCGATGGCTTGGCGTCAGGCTTGTATTTGCTTCGTTTCAACGATGGCACAATCGTAAAGATAATGAAATAACCTGTTGCGATACTTACAATCAATGGTTAGGTTGCACTGATTAAAGTATTTCATACAGAGGTGGCTGTCACTTTGCGGTGGCGGCCATTTTCATATGGTGTCGCATAGGGTCATTAATGTCATTCGTCTCGCTTATGGTCATTAGAGTCATTAAGGTCAATAGCAAGGAATAAGTTCGCCATTATCATTGCATAGTGAGAATGCGCTCTTAACGCGCTCACTTGTGGAGATTCTGGGGGAAATGAAAGCAGGAGAGGCTGTCTAACAACAAAAGTTGGACAGTCTCTTTTTTGTGCGAAAAATTGGGGCATTTAAGCAGCTTTCGCTCCACAAAAGTATTTTGTTGTGTAAATGTTTAAATCGAGGTTCACACAATGTCTTTTTTGTGAGTT
>JAFYNZ010000041.1 GCA_017547845.1 Muribaculaceae bacterium | reverse complement strand
TCTCCTTTTTTCGTATTGCTCGTTTTTCTGCTGCCGATTTACATTTTGGGCATGCCCAAAATGTAAATCAAACCTTATTAGTTTGAAGTATTGATGATAATTTAAACATCATATTTTTCGCACTTCGTTTTTTAATTTAGGATCACGGACACTGAAGCAAATAATTTGGGGATACGCTTGCAGATTGTGCAAAAAATGATTAATTTCGCACACTTAAGTGCGACTGCTCGTCGGTCGGCACTTTTAACCGTAGTATTAAATCAGCATTAACACAATACGTTATGAATTTTGTAGAAGAACTAAGATGGCGTGGCATGATTCACACTATGATGCCCGGCACAGAAGAATTATTGGAGAAAGAAATGGTGACAGCTTACTTGGGTATCGACCCTACGGCTGACTCTCTACATATAGGTCACCTCTGCGGCGTGATGATCTTGCGTCACTTCCAGCGTTGTGGCCACAAGCCATTGGCTTTGATTGGCGGTGCTACCGGTATGATTGGCGACCCTTCAGGCAAGTCACAAGAACGCAACCTCCTCGATGAGGCTACTTTACGCCACAACCAAGAGGCTATCAAGCGTCAACTCGCAAAGTTCCTCGACTTCGAAAGCGATGCTCCTAACCGTGCCGAACTTGTCAACAATTATGACTGGATGAAGGAATTCTCGTTCCTTGACTTCGCTCGCGAAATCGGTAAGCACATCACTGTCAACTATATGATGGCTAAAGAGTCGGTGCAAAAGCGTCTTAACGGCGAAGCTCGCGATGGCCTTTCGTTCACTGAGTTCACTTATCAGCTGCTCCAAGGCTACGACTTCCTCCACCTCTATCAGCATAAGGATTGCAAACTCCAGATGGGCGGTAGCGACCAATGGGGCAACATCACCACCGGCTCGGAACTTATCCGTCGCAAACTCGGTGCTGAGGCTTATGCCTTGACTTGTCCGTTGATTACCAAGGCCGATGGCGGCAAATTCGGCAAGACAGAAAGCGGCAACGTATGGCTCGACCCTCGCTACACAAGCCCTTACAAGTTCTATCAGTTCTGGCTCAATGTCAGCGACTCTGATGCAGAAAAATACCTCAAGATTTTCACATTCCTCTCAGAAGAAGAAATCAAGGCCCTCGCTGAAGAACATGCTGCCGACCCGGGCCAACGCCCTCTACAGAAGCGTCTTGCTCGCGAAGTGACTATCATGGTGCACAGCGAAGCAGACTACAACGCTGCGGTCGAAGCAAGCCAAATCCTCTTCAGCAACTCTGCCAACGAGGCCCTCAAAAACATCGATGAGGCTACATTGCTCGACATCTTTGAAGGTGTGCCACAATTTGAAGTGTCGGCCGAAGACATCAAAGCAGGCGTGCCTGTGCTCGACCTTCTCGCTGTCAAAGCAGGCGTCTTTGCATCTAAGGGCGAAGCTCGCAAGATGGTGCAAGGTGGCGGTGTAAGCATCAATAAAGAGAAGATTGCCGACCCTAACGCAGTCGTATCGGAAGAAGTATTGCTCAACGGCAAATACATCCTCGTACAACGCGGCAAGAAAAACTACTATCTCCTCATCGTCAAGTAATCCGAAATTCCCGAAACAATTATAGCAAAGGGTGGAGAGACGCAATCTCTCTGCCCTTATTGCATTCCACCCCACAACATAGATCATATCCTCCCTTCTCTATCTTCGTTAAACTCCCCATCCTTCTCTCTTTTAAGGCCTAAAAGGGCGACAAGGCCCATAAGGCATCGCTCATTAAACATTTAACGATAAACATTAACCATTAACTGTCCCCTCACTGTCCTCAGATATGCTCATTGTCCTTACCCCTACGGAGGGACACTCCATTCAACACTATCGGTCTATTCGCCCTGTTGGGCCTGTTAGCCCTTTTAGGCCTTTGTCATTAAACTCTAAACATTCAACCTTAAACATTATTGAGCCGTTATGTTTGCTAATATGACTGCCTTGCACTATCTTTGCAGTATATTTTTCAGACTATCATTGCAATGAACATCAGACGATCACTCATAGCAGGCTTTTTGGCTTGCATCTCTTTGGCTTTTACGACTGTCGGCTGCGGAGGCTCTGACGACGCTGCTTCGACCGCAGACTCTGTCGCAATCGATACCGGCGTTGTTATCGACTCAGTCGAAGCAACCCCTCAAGCGACTCCTTTAAAAAAGGGCCGGTATTCCAACGCTCGTATCAAGGTCAACTATTTCGGCAGTTTCCGCGAAGCGTTTAATGACAGCAACAAGTATCAATACGCTCATGCAGAGCGACTTGGCATCGACCCGGTCTACAGCATCAGGGACTGCTACCACACTAAACGCCCTATCGTCAAAATCGAGTCAAACGAGCTGTATGAGGTCGACAAGCTGACCCACTCATTGCCCTTTTTGGTGCCTGAAGCTGCCACTCTGCTGGAGGACATCGGTCGCAATTTCATCGACTCGCTTGCAAAGCGTGGTGCTGACGGCTATCGTGTGAAGGTGACAAGCCTGCTACGCACTCCGTCGACGGTGAAGCGTCTGCGTCGTGTCAATATCAACGCTTCTGACTCGTCAACCCACCAGTTTGGCACCACTTTCGACCTCAGTTACAACCATTTCCACTGTCTTGATTCCACTCGCACCATCAATGGCAACGACCTCAAAGGATTGCTCGGGGAGGTGCTACGCGACCTTCGCAACCAAGGCCGATGCTTGGTGAAATACGAGTACAAGACAGCATGTTTCCACATCACCGCCATCCGTTAACCCTCCTATGAATATCGACCTAATACACAAAGCCGTCGCAGACTATGAAGCACGCCACGGCATCAGCAATTTCCATATCGCCGCAGCACTCATCGACATGGACGGAGTGCTCTATGACTCGATGAAGTATCACACTCTGGCTTGGCATCGCATGATTTCGGAGCAAGGCATTGAGTGCACTCGCGAGGAGTTTTACCTCTACGAAGGTATGACCGGCAAAGCTACTATCAACCTGCTATTTGAGCGCGTCTATGGTCGTAGTGCTTCCGATGAGGAGGTGCAGACTCTCTACGAGCAGAAGGCGAAGTATTTTGTCGAAATCGGTCGCAAGGAGATGATGCCCGGAGCCACACAGATGCTCCGAGTGCTGATGGACCACGACATCACTCGCGTATTGGTCACAGGCTCTGCTCAAAACAGCCTTATACGCTACATCGACGAGGACTATCCCGGTGCGTTCGACCCTCAGCGTCGCATCACTGCGCTCGATGTGAAGCGTGGCAAACCCGACCCTGAGCCATACTTGATGGGACTGCAGAAAGCAGCCACCACCCACACCTCTACCATCGTCATTGAGAACGCCCCTCTCGGTGTCGAATCGGGACACGCTGCCGGTTGCTTCACTATCGGCATCACCACAGGTCCGATTCCTGCAGAGGAGTTGAAGAAAGCAGGTGCCGACCTTGTGTTTGACTCGATGCAGGACTTTGCCGACACTTTGCCGTTAATACTCGACATCACAGCAAGCCGTTAGACTATGCAAAAGCAGATACTATTCACCAACGAGGTAGCCGCGACACTCGATAGACTTGTCGATGAACTAAAACCATCAAAAGTCATCGCTCTGGTCGACTCCAACACTGCGACAGCCGTCTACCCTACGCTATCCGACAGCCGGGCACTCAAGGGAGCTCACTTAGTCGTTTGCCCTGCCGGTGAATGCAACAAGAATCTGAATTCGCTCACCCACATCTGGCAATCGCTCGTCGAAGTCGGAGCCGACCGTCGCTCGGTGATGGTCTGCATCGGTGGAGGCATGATTACCGACATCGGCGGATTTGCAGCAGCGACTTTCAAGCGCGGCATTCCGCACATCAATATCCCGACCAACCTCCTCGGAGCTGTCGACGCTTCAGTCGGTGGCAAAACCGGCATCGACTTCCTCGGCCTGAAGAACGAAATCGGTGCATTCAAGTCACCGGTAGCGACCATCGTTTCCTCACGCTTCTTTGCCACGCTGAGTCCGATGGATATGCTCTCCGGCTATGGCGAGATGCTCAAGCACGCCTTGCTCTCAAGCACTCAAGCGACAGCCGAGATGATGCGTTGCGACATCACCGACATTGAGACGGAATCGTTGTTGAAGATGGTGGAAAAATCAGTCAGGGTAAAGGAGCAGATAGTCGCAACCGACCCTCTCGAGACAGGTCTACGCAAAACGCTAAACCTCGGACACACATTCGGACACGCCTTCGAAAGCCTCGCCATGCAGAAAGAGCGTCCCGTAGCCCACGGCATAGCTGTAGCCCACGGCATAGCCGCCGCACTGATTCTCAGCCACATGCTATTGCAATTTCCAAGCGAAACGATGCACCAAGTCTGCCGACACATCAAAGAGCAATACCCCTCACCATTGATTACATGCAAGGACTATGACGCACTCATCGACTTGATGCGACACGACAAGAAAAACGAAAATGGCAAGATTAATTTCACACTACTCAAGTCAGCAGGCGAGGCTGTGATAAATCTGTCGGTCGACGAAAGCGACATTCGCAACACCTTGGACATCTTCCAAGACCTTCTGCAATGACCGACACTCCTCTGCCCCATCATCGTCGAAGCAACGACTTAGCATAATAGCCGGAAATGGTCGCTGTCAGCCAACCGATAAGCAATACAGGCACCAATACGACCACAATATCGCTCAGCAAGACCTTCACCGGATAGGAATCGATAATCAGACTGCCCTCGGCTCCGTTGAGTTTGATGAGACCGAACTCTTGTTGCAACAGACACAACACCAGTCCGACCACGATACCACAAACAGCACCGACCAAGCTCACATAGCAACTTTCCCAACGGAATATGTTGCCCACAGTCGACTCCGTGATGCCCAGATTGCGAAGCACCTTGACACCCTCTATCTTCTCCACGATAAGCATCGACATCGAGCTGATCATATTAAACGAGGCTATCAGCAATATGAATGCAAGAAGCAGAAATGTCACCCACTTCTCTATATTAATCATGCGGAAATTGGTCTCCTCTTGCTGCAGACGGTCCTCCACGACATACTCCTTACCAAGACGCTCACTGAGGCCTTGCGCAAACGATGTCATATCCACACCCTCACCAAGCTTTATCTCAATCGCAGAAGCCTGGTCATCATACTGGAATAGACGCTTTGCCATCGCCATATCGACTATCACAAGATCTTGGTCATAGTCAGAATGGTCGGCTTGAAACACCCCCGCTATGCTGAGCGAGTCAGTCAGAAACGATGCAGCAGGATTGGCCATATTGACCTGTCCGAGACGACGCGGAGTGAAAATCGACAGTGTGCGCGACGGATGAGCCTTCAGACTGACTGCGACACCCACGCTTATCAATGCGTGATGCTCCTCCTGCGGCTCAAACAACTCTTCGCCATACAACTCATCTGCATAAGCGAAAAGCATATCGTCATCAAGCGAGGCATCGCCGGCGATGTCATCATATGATACTGAGCCGGTTGAATCATCGGTGAGCGACACACTCTCCGACACACCATGCTCATCAACCCCCTCCGCTTGGTCATCGCCATACGATGTCAGCAGATACTGCCCGTCATCCTTGACGATACTCTCAATAGAGCTCATCTGCGCATACTTGTCAGCGTCGACACCCTTCAGACGGATAGGCAACTGACGGCGATCATGAATAGCAAGAGCGTTGTCGATAATGGTCGGCATCACCAATTCGACACCCTCCATCGCCTCAACAACACTCACCAACGAGTCAACGCCATCTATCACCTTACCCTTGGCAGGCGACACCTTCACATCAGGCGACAGCTGACTCAACTTACTACCCAAGACATCTTGAAACCCATTAAAGACCGACAGCACACAGACGATTGCCATCGTGGCAATAGCGACTCCGCATATCGACACGATGGAAATGTAGTTGACTGCACTATAAGTCTTCTTCGACCGTAAATAGCGATAAGCTATCTGAGCCGACAACGGGAACTTAAATGCCATGAGCCTGTCTTTATAACCGATTAATCTTCAGACGATTCCGAGCGATTGTCAGAAGCCAAAAGACGATCAATGTTTTCGATGTAGTCCAACGAGTCATCGAGATAAAACTGCAACTCAGGACACTTACGCAACACCTGACGCACATTTTGAGCCAACTCGTAACGCACACTCTTGGCTTGCTCATTGATATTGTCTAAGATTTCAGCCGAGCGTTCGCTTGGGAAAATACTGAGGTAAGCCTTAGCGATACCCAAATCAGGCGAAACTCTGACCACACTGACCGACACCAACACACCACCCAATGCAGCAGTCTGGCGACGGAAAATTTCACTCAATTCTTTCTGAATAAGTCTTGATATTTTTGCTTGACGCTTTGTTTCCATTTACTATTTTTTTAAATTAATACTATAATTCACACTTCGGTCTCTTGCGGATAAGAGTCAACCCGTCGCGTATAGGCAGTATCACCTTCTCGACACGATCGTCCATAGCGACCATCTTATTAAATCGCACAATGCCCTGTGTCTGCGCATCCTTAAGGTGCGACTCATCGACCACATGGCCGTCCCAAAGTGTATTGTCGGCAATGATAAAGCCACCCTCTTCCAACATCGGAAACACCAAATCGTAATACTCACAATACTCGCGCTTATTAGCATCCATAAACACGAGGTCAAACTTCACATCACCCATCGACGCCAAAATCTCCTTAGCGTCACCGATATGAAGGTGTAGACGATCGGCAAACTCAGAGCTATCGAAATGACTGCGGATAAAATCCTCAAGTTCATCATCAATCTCGATTGTGTGCAACTCCGACGATTCAGGCATCCCCTCTGCCAGGCACAAGGCAGAATAGCCGGTAAAAGTTCCCAACTCAAGAATCCTCCGAGGACGAATCATTCTGACAAGCATCTTCAGAATGCGTCCTTGAAGATGACCCGAGCACATACGAGGACGCAAGTGGTAAAGATGCGTATCCCTATCGAGCGTATGCAAAAACTCAGGCTCAGCATCGATATGCTCTAAAATGTAATCATCAAGTGTCTGCATCATTGCTTCATTCTATCGATTAGCGACTGCACTGCCAAAGCGTAAGAGTTAAGACCAAATCCCACAATCACCCCGGCACACACAGCCGACAACATCGAGTGATGACGGAAAGACTCTCGCGCAAAAACATTGCTAATATGGACCTCCACCACAGGCACCTCAATCGACGCAATCGCATCAGCAATAGCGAGCGACGTATGACTATAAGCACCTGCATTAAGCACCACACCATCGACCCTACCCCACGCCATATGGAGCTCATCAATGATGACACCCTCATGATTAGACTGAACATACGAAAACTCCACCTCCGGGAAGCGTTGCATCAGCTCCTGATAGTAATCATCAAAGGACATAGTGCCATAAACCTCCGGCTCTCTTCGACCCAAAAGATTCAGATTTGGTCCATTTATCACTAATATCTTCATACACATATATATTATATTTTGCAAAGTTAGTGCAAGGTGAGCGAAAAAGCAAACTTGTTTGCAATTTTTCCGAACCGCCGCCTAACTTAGGCTTGTCCAAAGTTAAGCAAACGAGAGCAGAGTGCAAAACAAATAACGAAGTTTTTGGATTTGCCTATGCCGAGTGTAGCCAAACTTCGACATAGTCAAAGTTAAGCAAACGAGAGCAGAGTGCAAAACAAAAAACAAAGTTTTTGGATTTGCCTATGCCGAGTGCAGCCAAACTTATCTAAAGTTAGTGCAAGGTGAGCTGGTCACTGCTACTATGGTGATGCGGGTGGCATCTGAGTAATAGAGTCGCCGTAGTAGCTATAACATCTATTGAAGGACGAAAAGGCCCCAAAGGCGTCGCCCATTAAATACTGCTGTCCCACGAGTGTCCTCGGGTGTCTTCGTTGTTCGAGGGGTCGGAGGTGGGACAGTGTGCAGAGATGCCGGAGAGAAGGCCTAACAAGCCCGAAAGGCACTGCTGATATTAAAAATTATGATGGCGAGGGGGACGGGCGATATATATGAGAGAGGGGCATTGCCGTGATGGTAATGCCCCTCCTTGAGATTGCGTAATAATTATTATTTAACCAATACCTTAGCTGATGTTGCGCCGACTTTGACTACGTAGACTCCTGGGTCCATTGTGAGGACTGTTGTCGCTTTGGTAATCATGTCTCTGACTACTGTCTTGCCATCGGCTGCGTAGACTGTCACTTCTTTGTTTTCGAAGCCTTTGATTACGATTGCACCCTTTGTGCCGATAATCATGGCGTCAGATGTGATGTCGTCGATGCCGGTCACGGTGATGATTGCTGTGTTTGACATTTTGCCGTTTTGGATAGTTGTCAATGGCAATACGTTGTAGGCGTATGTTTCACCGGATGTCACGTTGCGGTCAACGAACGAGCCGATTGTGCTGACGTTGCTTTCCAATACTTCGTTGTTGCGATAGATGTCGTAGCCTGTGATGTCGTTGACGATGTTTGGAGTGTAGGTGATGTCGTCAATCATCAAGCCGAAGATGTCTTGAGAAACATAGTTGAGTGCGAAGTATTTAGCGTCTTCAGGAAGTACGGCTTTAATAACTTCCCATACAGGGTCTGAGTTAGGGTTGCTATACTTGCCGATCTCGAATGTCTCAACGACTGTGAATGCTTCGATGTCGTCGGTAGTCGATGATGCCATGATGCGCAACACTTCAGGACCATATGAGTAGATGAGTGGCTTCACAGCCAATGATACTTCTGTGCCACCCTTCACTTCGGGAGAAATCAACCAGTCGTTGGCAGGTGCAGGTGCTACGTATGCTTCTGTAGGATATGGTACGAATGCGATAGCGAAGTTGTCGCCTGAGTAAGCGTCATAACTTACGGCTGCGCCGGCGTTGATAGCAACGTTGTTGGCGTCTTCAGCGTTCCATACGATGAATGATGCTGCTTCGCCATGGTTTGTCTCAGGGTTGATGTTTGGACGACGCCAGCCACTGTAGCCATAGGTTTCGAGTCCGTCAATGTCGATGTTGGTGAAGTCGCCGAGTTTTGTAGCCTTAGCGTCAAATGCTGTGCAGTCTTCGAAGCCTTCTACCACCTTGTCGGCAGTTGGCTCGGTCCATGCCAATTCTACTGTTTCGCCCTTTTCGTCAACATTTGCTGTGAGGTCGGTGATAGCGAGTGCATTACCTTTGTCGATAGAGAAGTCGAATGAAGCAGTGTCGTTCTTGCTATTGTCGTCTGCCTCTGTGAGTGTGAAGACGATAGTAGATTCTCCGAGTTGGTCGCTATTTGCGTTGAGAACGAATGGATATAGTGCGAAGCCATGTTCTTCGATAGTCTTTTCAGATGGTGCTGCGACCTCTTCTTCTGCGATAAGTTTTTGTCCTTGGAACACTTGCCACTTAGCAGTCGGAGCAACGCGAGTCTGATAGCCACGGTTGATGACCTTCGCTTCAAATTTAGCATCTTCGTAGATGAATGGGTGACGCTTGCCGGAGATAGAACTTACTTCGAAGTCGTTGGCAAGGTTGTCTTTAAACTCGTAGTTGTCGAGGAAGAAGATTTGCTCGTATGCTTCAAATTTGATTTCAATGTAGGTAGATACCCAACCCTTGTCTTTGAATACTTCCGGGAGTGTCATTGATACTATGCCCCAACCTTCGTAGTTGTCGTCGAAGATTGTTCCGACCTTTTGTGCCGGTACGCCAGGAGCCTCAGCATATACTTCAACTGTTGGCATATCAGGAGAAATCCAAGCATCGAAGCGGAGCATTGGCTCTGTTGTTCCCTTAGTTGAGAACTTAGGAAGCATGAAGCGACCTCTTGCTTTAGGATCGGTGCGACGTGGTGAGCATGCGAGGGCAAAGCCTGAACCATCTTCACGACGATAGTCAATCTGCTTGATATCGTCATAGTAGAGTTCGGCGATACGCCACAATGCCGAGTAAGATGCATCGGCTTCGTAGGTGTAGCATGGTCCGTAAGTAGTGTTGTAGTTAGGGAATGTCTCAATCATTGGGAGTGTGTAAGGATTACCCAAGACTGATGTAGAGATAGCTATTGATGGGCTCATGCCGGCTTCGTTTTCTACAGCGATACCGAATTGAACGATGCTCATATCTTTATCGCGGTGGATGTATTCGTATTCGAATTTATCGTAGCCGATTTCTTCGAGCACTTCCCAACCGTCGGCTGTCGCAACGACGCAGTAGTATTTGTTGCCAGTAGGGTTGACGTAACCGCCGTTTTCGCCTTGTGATGGTGCTTCCCATGTGATGCGGAGACTTTTATTGTCGTCTGCAATCTCTTCTTTTACGTTTTCAACAACACCCGGGAGGTCAACACCAGTGTAGACCGACACTTCGATTTCGTAGCCACGGCTCTTGCCGATGTATGGGCATATCTTGACGATGTTGTCGCCTTGTATGGTTTCGACTATTAATGATACTTTTTCGCCAGGCTTGCCTTCTACAGGGTCGTAGGCCAAATCTGTCTCAACGTATGCTGTGATAGTCTGATCGGCTGCTAGTGGCTCACCATCGATAGTCGTTGTTGGCATGGCAAACTCTACTGTCGCGTTAAGCCCTCCTTTTTCGGCAGGTGTCACCTTGACGTCGCTCACTGCCGCAGGACCACCGAGTGATACGTTTTCTTCTTTGACATTAATGTTGCGCACCAAGAGGCTGACAGGGAGTGGAACGAGGCTTGCGTCATACTCGGCGTGGATAGCAATGTAGTATGTGCCGGCTTCGAGGATTTCAAACTTGTCGAGGTAGGTCTTGAATGCTGCGCCATTAATCTGACGAGTTTGACCGATAACGGTTGTCATGCTTTCCACTGTTGGCGCTGTGCCGATATAGACAGTGTAGTTGATAGAGGTGTAAGGCTGGATATCCAATGTGTTGGCTACATCGGCTGAGAATGAGTATAACTCATTGCCATCTTTGAACTTCAATGGTGGGAGGAACAACCAGTCGTCGATGCCGTAAGTGTTGTTATACATATCGTATGCCCACACTTCGAAGCAGTCTTCTTTATAGGTCTTACCATCGGCAGCGCGATAGCCCCATGCTGAGTCATCGTTGACATTAAATGATGTGAAGAGAGCTGTGTCTTCTGATGTAGGCTCACAGTGATAGTCGAGAGAGATGGCAGCACCGGCAACGATAGCATTTGACATGCCCGGAATAGACTCTTTGCCATTGCACTCTGCATAGACTTCTGCCACGTATGCCTCAAATTCGCCATCAGCCAATGAGATATCGACATGAGTGTCTTTGATGTTTTTAGCGACGCGTTGGTCGTTGATGTAGACTGAGTAAGTTACATTGTCGGCTTCAAAGTATCCGTTGTTGATACCCTTTGTCACTGCGTCCCATGTTACACCGTCAACTGTGAGAATTACATTTTGTGGTTTCTCAGGAGTGTCGTGACCGATATAGATAGGGTAGGCCTTGCGAGTCTTGAGGTCGTCGATTGCACCCATGAAAGTGAATGTGTTGAGACCTTCTGGGATATTACGCAAATCTACAGTGGCTTCTGTGCCCGGAGCGTAACTTTCAACCCAAGTCTCGTCGCTACCGATGAGTATTGTTACGTCGATGAGTTGACTTTGTGGAATCTTTGACCCGTCGATAGAAGTCGAAGGCACGCGAAATGTGATTGACCCGTAATTGTTTGGAGTTCCTTCGAATGTGTTGCTCACCATTTCGATATAGTTGGGAGCAGCAGGGTTTGCTTCGTATGAAGGAGTCATGAAGGCAATGAATTGCTCCATGCGATTGAAGTCTGCAAGTTTGATAGCCGACTCTGTCTTTGTGTCGAGTTTGTAGAGGTGCGCAGTGTTGTCAGCGTCATACATGTTTGACCAAAGGAAACCATCTAATGCTTCAGAATAGATGATAGAGCCGTAGTTGAGTGTTATGGTGTTGCGGTCTTCAAACACAGGTGTGAAGTGTGCTGTCTGATTACCGGAGAGGTCCACGGTCACAAATTCACCATTGAAGTTGATACCATAGATAGTGCCATCGTGGTAAGTCATCGCAGTACAGATTTGTTCTTGAGGAATATCTTTGCGAACGCTGATTACGTTTGTAGGGTTGGTGATGATAATCTTGGCAAAAGATACACCTGTCGAACTTGAGTAGTCGTATGAGTAACCATAGATGCAGTTGTCCTTATAGTTGTAGGCTGCATTGATGAATGCGCCGAGGCAGGTGTCGTCGAGTGGAATTGACACCGGACCTGAAAGGAGTGTACCTGTCTCAAAGTTGTAAGTGCTATAATATGAGCCTTCAAGGTAGATGCCTGAATCATCAAAAAGTGTGAGAAGCGTGTGCACCATATTGTCATGGTAGAACGCAATCGAAGGAGAGTCCCAGCATTTGAAGATTGTGGAATATGTGCCATCGGTAAATACCTGATTAAGACCTACTTGGTCCCAGTCGTAGGTTGAGTCGTCGTAGTAGTTGAGCCAACCATAGATGTTAGAGCCACCTTCCGGAGCGAAGAATGGAGCAAGTTTAGCCATAGGTTGCTGATAAGACAGTGTGCCTGTGGTTGTTGCATTAGGAAGAGTGGTTGATAACTGTTTGCGTAATGGAATGTTCACCGGTGCTTTAATTCGGGATTTTCCATTTTTTAGTTCGATGGTAGCATTTTGGCGATGGTTTTTTGCTGCTGGAGAAGCATAACTACCAAACACCGAGGCCACGAGAACCATACAGATTAAAAAAATCTTTTTTTTCATGAATCCACTTATTTAGTTAAATTAAATTTCAGTTAATATAGGTGCATATTTGCATTTAGACGTGCAAATATAGATAAAGGTTTTTCAAGTGGATTTAATCTATTTTAAAACAAGCGATTTTTTTGTGTTTTTGTGATATTTGGTGCTTGTCTTGTGAAATTTGACGCTTGTCTTAGCCGTAGATGAGTCGTTTGTACTCCTTCTTTAAATTGCTAAGATATTGCTGAGTAATACCAAGGTAAGACGCGATGATTTTCATCGGCACTTTTTGGAAGATTTCGGGACGATTTTTTGCCAGTGAGATAAAGCGTTCGCGTGCGTCTCCACTGATGACAGAGTTCTTTTTCTCAAAGAAGAATAGCTGACATTGAGCCATACTAAGTACCCAACGAGCAAAATCGTGTGACTCGGCAATGAGCTTGTCGAAATGCTCTTTGCTTTGCTTCATGACGACGGAGTCACAACATGCCACCACTTGGTAGAATGCAGGCTTATTAAAGTAGTAGGGGTGAAGCGAATACATCATTGTGCCCGGCAACGAGAAGCCCCAGCAACTGTCCTTCATTCCGCTCATGTAGGTGTGAGCCATAATCCCCTCTTTGACTATGTATATGTTGGAATCCAACGACCCGTTTGCAATAAGGATGTCTCCTTGCTCCAACTTAATCTCTTCCATCGTACTGAGAAAGCGATCCATGATCTCTTCCTTCAATCGATAGGAGCATTCGTCGTCTAATAGTCGTTTAAGGTTTTCCATTTAAGGTGAAGTGGCTGATTAATTCGGTTGTATTCTTCCACAAAGTTAAGGTTTTTATCTTGTGTATCCAAATTTCAGTCTGAAAAATTCATAAATTCTCCGAAATATTAACATATCTACTCCGTTTTGGGGGTAGTCGTTTTTTTTCGGGGAGTGTGTTATTTACATGACAAATTATTTCTTGCGGAAGTGCGATGTGATGTAGGATTGTGCCTCCATAAGTATGGTAGAACCTGTGACGCGAAGCACAGCGTAGTAGACGATTGCTCCGACTGTCAACTGACTGAGTAGTAGCAATATATCATTTGTAATGACCAACGACAGACTCCACATTGCAATCATGGTCAAGACGGTGAGCAATGCGTAAGGCGCCATGTCGATGAGGAAGCGACTCTTGGAGTAGCCCGTGTTGCGTGAGGCGAGACATAAGATGAAGAGGTAGGTGGCTGCTCCGGCTATCATCTGCCCCCACACAAGTGCTTCGACACTCTGCATTGCGATGGTCGATACGATGGCTATGAGCGTGAGTGCGTCTTTGACAAATTCGACCACTACGAGACTGCGAGCGTGTCCGAGCGAGAGGATATAATTGTTGTAGAGTGATGTCAGCACGGTGAAGATGCCTCGCAATAGCAGAATCTGAAATAGTGGAATCGCAGTATCCCATTTGGTGCCAAACATCAGGTGGAACACCGGCTCTGCCATGACGATAAGCCAGCACATGAACGGAAAGAGTATGAACGACGTGAATCGGTTGATTTTGCCGATTAATGCGCGGTATTTCTCTCCGTCGTCTTGGTATTGTGAGAGAAGTGGGACGAACGATGCCGTCAGTATCTGCGAGATCGATGCACTACCCATTTTGCTCCATTTGTCGGCTTGGGTATAGTTGCCCAACGCAGCAAGATTGTAGTATGCGCCGATGATAAATGAGTAGATATTGAGGAATACGGTGTTGAGAAACGAGCTTGAGAAGACACCGAGTCCGACGCGATAAATCTGTCGCATCGAGTCCATATGAAATCCGTAGCGTGGCACCCATCGACCGATGCTCCAAAGCCAAATGGTCTTGACCGATGCCAAGATGATAGATTGCCACACCAATGCCCATGGTCCCCACCCTGTCAATGCCATCCATATGCCGACCGCACCCGATATTGTCAGCCCGACGAGGTTGGAGAGTGCTATCATTTTGACGTTCATCGCTTTCATCAGTCGGTTGGTCTGAACGATTGCGAGTCCGTTAATCACAAAGCACAGAAACATTACTCGCGACAACGGGATAAGTCGTTGGTCGCCTTGGAATATATCGGCTATAAATGGTGCAGACACCCAGAGCAGGGCATAGACGACGATGCTGACAATGAGGTTAAACCAGAAGACTGTCGAGTAGTCTTTGTCGGTCGGCGACTTCTTCTGAAGTAGTGCTGCTCCGAAGCCACTGTCGACAAAGAGTGTGGCAAATGCCTGAAACACTAATATTGCTCCGACAAGACCGAAATCTTCCTTGGATAGCACATTGGCAAGCACCACACCGGTCACTGCGTAAAGCACCTGCGACGAAAATCGGTCGATGGTGTTCCACTTAATGGTGCGAGCTGTCTTCTGCTTGATAGAAGACTCGGACTGACGATTGTCGATATTAGTGTCGGACATTGTCGAATTTTATCGGTGAAATCGGGAAATTTTGACTATTCTGTTCACTCTGTTTGTTAGTCCATCGGAATCAGAGTGCCACCACCTGACTTTTTAATCTGAGGCTGTCCTTTGTAGTAGATTTTAGTGGATCCAACACCTTTGACATTGAGCGAAGTGCGTGGGTTACAACCGATGCTGCCTGTGCCTAATATCATGCAGTCGACATCTGTGGCTATCAGTTCGTCGGCTTGGATAACACCTGTGCCGATGGTCTTAATCTTCAGATGGCTGCATGTGCCGTTGGCGACAATTGTACCATTGCCTGTCGACAGGTTAATCTCAGCCGTGGTGGCTGTGATGTTGTTGATTATCAAGCGACCATTACCGATGAGTTTGGCTTTCAATAAAGGACATGGTGTAGGAGTGTCAATAAAGACTGTCGAAGTCGACGATGACTCTATCTTGTTGATGAATTGAGAGTAAACATAGACTGTCGGCAACGTATCATCGTTGGCAAATTCCGGAGCTACTTCTATCTTCAAAGTGCCGGCCTTATTGTTGCTAAAGATGTAGGCTTTGGCGTATCTATGTTCGGCTTCAAAGACAGCATAGCCGATCGAGTCGGGATTGCTTCGATAGATGACATTGGCATTGTTGAGTGCCTTAAGACATGTGAAGTCGCCCACGCTGAGAGTGTAGGTCTTGCTGTCGGCAAAGCATGCTGCTACCGACATGATTACTGTGAGTAATACGGTGATAAATTGTTTTGTCATATCTGAGTGTTTAAGTATTTTTCTTCGATTTCATCGAGGATTTTCGACAATTCGTCCAAGGTGTCGGCGCGTAGCATTCTGATGCGTGTCTCCTTGAAATTGGGGATGCCTTTGAGCAACGGAGTCGCTGCAAGATGTCGGCGAATGTGGAGAATGCCGCGATATTCGTCGATGCGGTCGATGCTCTCTTGAATCTGTCGTCGCAAGATGTTCATCTTCTCTGTATCGTTTAGAGGTGTAATTTCGCCTGTAGTGAGGTATTGATCGATCTCACGGAATATCCATGGCGCTCCGATAGCCCCACGACCCACCATGATGCCATCGACGCCATAACGACCGAAGTAGTCAGCGGCTTTCTGTGCTGATGTGATGTCGCCATTGCCGATGATAGGTATCGTCATACGAGGATCTTCTTTAAGCTTGCCAATGAGTGTCCAGTCAGCCTCACCGATATACATCTGACTGCGAGTGCGTCCGTGCACGGTCAGTGCGCTGATGCCACAGTCTTGAAGCATCGGACCGAGGTCGCATATAATCTTGTTTTCGCAGTCCCATCCGAGACGAGTCTTGACGGTGACAGGAAGTTTGACGGCCTTGACCACTTCGCGAGTGATATGCAAAAGCTTTGGAATGTCGCGTAGCATACCCGCTCCGGCACCTTTGCCGGCTACTTTCTTAACAGGGCAACCGAAATTGATGTCAATAAGTTCAGGCTTTGCATCTTCGACCATCTTGGCTGCTTCAATCATGGCATCGACATCGCGGCCATAAATCTGGATGGCGACAGGTCGTTCTGCTTCGTTGATTTGGAGCTTTCGAGTTGTGGAATTGATGTTGCGAATCAAGGCTTCGGCTGACACGAATTCGGTGTAGACCATCTTGGCCCCCATCTCGCGACATATGAGGCGAAATGATGGGTCGGTCACATCTTCCATCGGTGCGAGCATCACCGGTCTTTGTCCAAGTTCAATCGATCCTATTTTCATATTGTGAGTCTATTTGATTGCGAAGTTAATATTAATTGGGTTAATTAGTGGTCGAGGAATAGATAATACATGCTTTTAGACTATCTTTAGCGATAAATGGTTTAACTACATTATAGTCAACGAGCTGCAATTGTCGGGGTGGATAAGTTCTGCGATGTCGCGAATTTGTTGTGCAGTGACCTCCATCAGGCGCTGTGTACTCCATTCGATGTCGTGTATTTCGTTGTAGTAGAGCAAACTCTTGCCCAAGGCGATAGCTCTCGACTCGCGATGCTCCGAACTGATATGGAGTTGCCCCATGTATTGGCGACGTGCACGTTCCAAAACACTCGATTTCATCGTAGAATTTGCGAGTTTATCGAGTTCGCGACGAATAATGGATTTACACTGCTTGAGACTTGAAGGGTCGCAGCCACAATAGATCTGAAATGTGCCACAATTGCTCATCAAGCTGATGGTGGAATCAACCGTGTAGACGAGTCCGCGTTTCTCGCGTAGCTCTTGGTTGAGACGAGAGTTCATACATGGGCCGCCGATGATGTTGTTGAGCAAAAACAGTGCGTGACGGCGATCGTCATACTTACCGAAAAGCCTTGCCCCCATCAGAGTGTGAGCTTGGTGACCATTGTTGTCAATTACGGTCTCAAATCGCTCAGTGGCTACGGGTAAGTCTCTGACATTGTCGAAGTCAGGAAACTCGAGGTCGCCGAAATAACGAGTGATTTCACGCTCCACTTTATCAAATGGAGAAGGGTCGACGCAATAGATGGCCATATTGCGTGGCGTGTAAAATTTATCGATGAAACCGCGACATTTCGCACTTGTCAAGCCTCTGACACTGTCCGGCGTACCGAGGATATTGTGTCCCATCGAACTGCCTTTATAGATAAGATCCTCAAACTCATCGTAGACTCTGTCACAAGGACTGTCAAGGTAGGAGTTGATTTCGTCGATGACTACTTCTCGCTCTTTCTCAAGTTCGTGTGCCGGGAATGTGCTGTTTTTGACCAAGTCGGCAATCAACTCGACTGCGCGACGAAGGTTGCCCTCGGGTGCTACGGTGTAGACGACGGTTTCCTCCTTAGTGGTGTATGCATTCAGTTCGCCTCCGACACGCTCCATGCGGTTGCTGATATGCCAGCTGCTACGATGGGTTGTGCCTTTGAAAATTGTGTGTTCGACAAAGTGAGCCAATCCGTAGACATCTTCGTCTTCATCGCGACTGCCTGCGTTGATAGCGATGCCACAATAGAGCACCTTGCCCGTGGTGCGATAATGAACGCATCGCAGACCGTTTGGGAGCGTAAATATGTTGTAGATATTGCTTGTCATCAGTCCTTTAATCAAAAATCTATGCAAAGTTAGTCTAAATTAATCACTCTATCAAAGATTTGGTGGTGTATTTATTGCTTGCGTAGGTGGTTGGCGAGTTAAAATGTGTAGCAGAGCGATAGTTGTGGAGGATTTTTATTAACTTTGCAGAAACTACAAGATAAAGATGAGACAGATTGCATTTATAATATTGTGCGTATGTTTAGCGACGGCAGCAAACGTCTATGCCGACTATGTGCCGAAGGTGAAGTTGCCTGCCGCTGAACTCCGAATGCTTGATGATGCGTTGGCCAATTCCAAGAAGTATGACAATGCTAAACTCGTGGTGATTGACTCAATGCAAAAGGAATTGAGTCAAGTCCCTACCAAAAATCTTTTAAAGCGTTGGCAACTGAATATGGCTATCGGCGACCAGTATAGAGTATTCAGCACCGACTCTGCCTATAGCTACTATCAGAAGTCGCTTGTATTAGCCGAGTCTACACGCGTCGATTCACTTATATTGCATAGTAAGATAGCTCGACTAAATGCACTTTCAGCTGCCGGTATTTTCACAGAGGCAGTCCTATCGTTGGACTCGCTGAAACACTATCCGATGTCGTCGTCTCTTCGCATCGAACTGATGAAGTCCGGACGCCAACTGTATTCCTACATGCTCAGCTATGTCAACGACCATAGCCAATACTATCAGAAATATTATAGAGAATACAAGCAATACGACGACTCGTTGATTAACCTCTTGCCACGCAATTCATCGTATTACCGATTTATATATGCAGAGCACCTGATTCAAGAGGGCAAATACAAAGATGCCAAGGCAATACTTGAAAAACTGCTTGGCGAGTTGCCCGACTATAGCAACCTCTATGGTATGTGTGCCTATCAGATGGCCGATGCATTCTATAATCAAGGTGATGAAGCACAATATGCACGCTACCTTGCCCTTTCGGCTATATGCGACATCAAGGGTAGCGTCAAGGAGACATTGTCGTTGCCAACGCTTGCCCAGTGGCTCTACGAGCAAGGGGAGGTCGACAGAGCCTACAACTATATCAACGCTTCGCTGCGTGATGCGATGACCGGCAATGCGCGTATGCGTGCCGTAGCAATCGCTCGTTTCGTGCCGATGATTGACAATGCCTATCGCCAGAAAATCAATTCTTCGCGCGATGAATTGATGATATATTTCATGCTCGTGACCGTGTTGCTCTTGGCATCGGCAGTGCTATTCTTCTTCTTGCTACGCCACATCAAGCGTCTGCGCGACGCTCAACGCAAACTCGCTGCCACAAGCAAAGTGCAAGACAACTACATCGGCAACTTCCTCGGCCTCTGCTCATCATATGCCGACAAACTCGAGTCGATGAGCAAACTTGTCAGCCGCAAAATTGCAGCCGGACAGACCGACGAGTTGCTTAAACTTATCAAATCGGGAAAATTCACCGAAGAGCAAAACGATGACTTCTACAAGATCTTTGACAATGCTTTCCTCGACCTCTATCCGGACTTTGTCGATGAAATCAATAAGTTGCTTCGCGAAGAGGAACAGATGACCGTAAAGAAAGGTGCCGGATTGCCTACCGAACTTCGCATCTACGCTTTTGTGCGTCTCGGTGTCGAAGAGAGTACACGAATTTCACAAATTCTCCACTACTCGGTAAGTACAATCTACACCTATCGTAATCGCATGCGCAACAAAGCCATCAATCGCGACACATTTGACGAAGACGTGATGCGTATCGGTCGCGAATTCTAAACATCGATTTCAACGATACAGACGACAAAATTCCGTTGCAACTCATGAGACATCACTATAAATATTTCGGAAGCAACCCTTGTTTATTGATAAAAAAGACCGAAATTAGATAGATTTAAGCCGATTTACAACCTATATACAAGCCTTACAAAAGCTTAGATTGGTAAAATACTAAAATATTGGTAATCAATTATATAGGATTTTTATAGTTTAGATTTAGTCTTATATAGTGTTTACAATACTTGTGGGAGCACGAAAATGGCTGTAACTTTGCAATGTGAAATTTGAAACGCACTTGATGATTTCGAGTTTCTGAAATGACAATGATTCGTCTTAATGGCAAAACATATTTAGGAAATTTTAGGTAGAAAAGATTTTAGGTCAACAAGATTTAGTAAATAAATCGTTTATGTTAGGTTTGTAGAAATAAGATTAGATTTATGATTCGCATTTTGCAGGCTACTTGTGAAAGTCGCCTGTTTTTTTATATATACCCCACCCTTATCCCCATCCCGATTCTCTCCTTCCACCCCCCAAGTGCTTCAGGTTATTGATTACTTTAAACATTCATCAATGCCTTTTGGTATCTTTTTGGTAGCATTTATCTCTGCCGTGTACAACTTCTATCTCTGTCGTGTACAGTATATATCTCAGTCGTCGATGATATTCATATGGTGCTCATGTCATTAGTTTCCAATCATGATGGGATTATTATTGATTTTTGGGGAGAGATGCTTGGGATTATCGATTTTTTATGCTACCTTTGTCTCCTACTATTATAGATGGCAAACTCCGCTCTGCATGTGAGTTATGCGATTTGCACTGTCGGAGATGCCTCTCATTTATTATATCCGTGTAATCTGTCTGTCGACGCAATCTCAATCGTCTTTGACAAACAATTTTAGCATCTGTACACATCTGTCTGAGCAAGCGGCTCGGCAAGTAACTTCGGCACTATTTTGCGACTGCCAAAGTACAGCATTGGGCAAACGATTATGTCAACCACAAACGACTGAAGAGCAAGCAAACCGACAAGCGACTATGTCTGCCATAAATGACTGAGGAGGTGAGCTACCTGGCAAACGATTACGCAACTAACGAACGATACCATATACATTTTTATAAACTTACTAAATTTATTATATCATGAGACTACGTAGCAATTTCTTGTTCCCGGTGGTGGGCGCGTTTCTGCTATCCGGATGTGTAGACGATGCCTATGACTTATCCAACATAGACACCAGTGCCGAACTCAAGGTCAACGGTTTGGCTTTACCTCTTAATATTGAGGATATCACGCTTGACGATGTGATTAATGTCAATAATGATGGCCGCATCAGGGTTGTCAATGGCGAATATGTGCTCTTTGAGGAGGGCGAGTTTGAGTCCGACAATCTGATGATTGATCCTATCCACGCTGATGCTCCCGACAGCGACAAGACTGTGAATTATCTCGATCTTGTGCTTCCTGAGGCAAGCGAGTTGCAACGCCGTGCAGCCGCCAATGAGCCTATCACGGCCGTATACCATCTGAAGGAAGATTTGTCCAACTATCGATATGAAATCTCCAATCTCAGTGAGCATCTTGTCTCTTTGAAACGCATTGAGGCTAAGATGAGCGTCAGCACTAAGCTTCGCATTGAGGGTTTGAATGCCGATGACCACCTCAGCATCGATTTTAAGGATATCACAATTCATCTTCCTAAGGGCCTTGAAATCAGCAATCACCCGGGTATTTACGACACTGAGACCGGCACACTTACTATTGACCACTTGCCTACTGTCGACAATGGTGTGAAGCTTGATGTGGATATTGAGGGCATCGATTTCGAGCAAGCTGGATTGTTTATCGACCAAGTGCTCAATTCTATGACCTTCGACGAAAAGATTACTCTCGCCGAGGGTAAAATCGTTGTCGTAACCGACGACATCTCCAAGCTTCCAAAGCAAATCGGTCTGACCAAAGAGTGTGACTTCAGCGACATCGATGTGACCAGCTTCTCGGGCGCTATCAAGTATGATTTCGATGGTTTCGACATCGCTCCAATCTATCTGACCGACCTTCCGGCTGTCTTGACTCAGGAGCAGACAGACTTGCATATCGCCAACCCTCAGATTTACCTAAGCATCAACAACCCTGCAGCGCCTTATAAGGTATCGGCTCAGACAGGGCTCAAGTTTACCACTCATCGTCCGGGTCTCGAGGACAAGGAGTATACTCTCGACAATGGCTATTTCACTCTTGGCTACGAACAAGGCACCGGCAACCAGCTATTCTGTCTCTCGCCTAACGTGCCTGAAACATTCTACGAGGGCTTCGATGGTGCAACACATGTACCATTCTCTACACTTGGCGATGTGCTCAGTGGCAATGGCGTGCCTACCTCTATCGACATTTCATTGGTCAACCCTTGTATCCCTGAGCAGATGGTGGAAAATGTCGAAATCGGTGTCGACATGGGTAAGGTCAAAGGTCGCTATCTGTTCTACAGTCCGTTGGCCCTTGCCAAGGAATCAATCATCGTCTACAATGAGATTGTCGACGGCCTCAGCAGCGATGTAACAGAAGACTTGACTATCAGCCAAATTAATATCACTGCCGACATCTCGACCGACCTCCCTATCGGTGCAAAAATGGCCGTTTATCCTATGGACAAGAATGGCAATCGCATTCAGAACGTGCAAGTAAGCCCTATCGAGATACCTGCCAATGCCAAAGCGTTCCCACTCGACATCGTTGTGACAGGCGAAATCACCGACCTCGACGGCATCATGTTTGAAGCAGTCGCTCAACCAGATGGTTCGGAAACATCGTTGAAGCCAAGCCAAAGCATTTCGCTCAAAGGCATCAAGGTCAGAGTGTCGGGCAAGTACACCACCAAACTATAATCACGCTTAGGCAACTTTTATAACCACCTAAATTCAGACAACAGATGAAATCATTATATCGCAACAGCTTGATAGCTTTATCGCTGATTTCAAGCACCTTAGCCACAGCGCAGAACACCAATTCGGGCTACTTTGTCGACGAATACACCTATCGTCACCACCTCAACCCCGCATATGGCAATGAAAACAATTATGTGGCAATGCCTGTGCTCGGCAATGTCAACTTCGGCATTCGTGGCAACCTCCATTTGACTGATGTGCTCTACAATGTCAATGGTCAGACGACTACGTTTCTCAATCCGCTGGTCAACACTGACGAGTTTATGAGCAACATCGAAGACCACAACATCATAGGCTCAAACATTCGCCTCGACATCCTCAGCGCAGGTTTTAAGGCTTGGGGTGGCTACAACACTATCGGACTTAACCTCCGCACTAATATCGACACCTCTATCCCTCGTGGCATCTTCTCGCTGGCAAAAGAGGGGTTGTCCAACACCGCCTACGACATCTCCGACTTCAATGTTCACGCCGATGTGTATAGCGAGTTGTCGCTCGGCCACTCTCGCCAGATTACTGAGCAATTGCGTGTCGGCGGTGCGTTGAAAATATTGTTTGGCTCAGGCAACGTAGACGCCAACTTCAATAGAGCACAGCTTGCTCTGGGCGAAGATGCCTGGACAGCCATCACCGATGCCACTATCCATGCCAGTCTGCCCGGCTTGAGTTATAAGACCACTGTCAACTCCTCGACAGGTCATCGTTATGTCAACGGCATCGACATCGACACATCGCAATTCAACGTCATCAGCGGATTTGGTGCAGCACTCGACCTCGGTGCTATCTACCGACTCAACGACGACTGGGAATTCAGCCTTGCACTCAACGACTTAGGTTTCATATCATGGAGCAGCGACATCGTCGCTTCGACCGACGGCGAGCAGACATTCACCACCGGAATCTACACATTCAGCATCGACGATGAATCTCTCAACAGTTTCGACAACGAGCTCGAGAAAATCAAAGACGACATCTCAGCGCTCTATGAACTAAACGACATGGGCGACCAAGGCTCACGCACCCGTATGCTCGGTGCAACGCTCAATGTCGGCGCTAAATACACGTTTCCGTTCTATCGCAAACTCGACTTCGGATTGCTCAACACGACTCGCCTGCTTGCCGACCACACATGGACCGAGTTTCGCCTCTCAGCCAACGTGGCACCTGTCGACATCTTCTCAGCCGGCGTCAACTTCTCGGCCGGCACCTACGGCTGCGGATTCGGTTGGCTCGTCAACCTCCACCCTAAGGGCTTCAACCTCTTTGCCGGCATGGACCACACATTCTTCCGCATTGCCAAGCAAGGCATACCGTTGAACTCCAACGCAAGCTTCAACATCGGTATCAATTTCCCATTCTGATAGCATACACGTCGACCATATCGAGCCACTACGAGACGAAACTTGTGGTGGCTTGATTCATTTATACAAATATTAACGCAGATATTCGCAGAAATTCCTTAACTTTGCAGTATTAAACGACAAAATAGGCATCGGTATGAAGACAACCAATGAAAAGCCTCTAATACAACACGGAGCAGAGTATGGCCTGATAATGGGGCTATACATGTCGATTATTGCGTTGTGTTTCCTATGGAGTCTCTACAACATAACGTTGACGATGGCTGTATTCTTCTTAATGATGGGCATTCCGGTCATCACATGGATTATCTTAGCGCGAGCCTATAAGCGTATACTTGAACTGAAGTACACCTATGCCATCTGGACGATGGGCATCTATGTCTACTTCTTCGGTTGCCTCATCTGCAGCGCAGTGACAGCGGGATTTATCTACTACGTTGAGCCCGACTTCTTTGCCAAGTTTGCTACAACTACAGCCGACTTCATCGCCAGTGGACCGGAGGCATCGCAACACGCTGCCGAAATAGAACTTCTACGCAAAGCAGTGGAGACAGGACAACTCCCGACTACGACCGACTTCTGCCTGTCAATGTCGTGGGTGATGCTCTTCATCGGCTCGGTGCTCTCAATAATCTATACCCCTATAATCCACAAATTCGTCAAACGCAACTTGCCCGACAACGACAACGACATCTAACAACACGACTATGGATATATCAGTAGTAATACCTCTCTACAACGAAGCAGAATCGCTTCCCGAACTCACATCATGGATCGAACGCGTGATGAAAGACAACTCGTTCAGCTACGAAATCATCTTTGTCAACGATGGTAGCACCGATGAATCGTGGGAAGTAATCAACAATCTCGCTACACAAAACCCCAACATCCACGGCGTGTCGTTCTCCCGCAACTACGGCAAGTCACCGGCACTCAACACCGGTTTCGCTCGCGCTCAAGGCGATGTCGTAATCACCATGGATGCCGACCTCCAAGATAGTCCTGACGAGATCCCCGAACTATATCGTATGATCACACGCGAAAGCTACGACCTCGTGTCGGGTTGGAAGAAGAAACGCTACGATCCTCTCTCCAAGACTATCCCAACCAAGCTGTTCAACGCCACAGCTCGCAAAGTCAGCGGCATCAAAAACCTTCACGACTTCAACTGCGGTCTTAAAGCATATCGCAAAGCAGTCGTCAAGCACATCGAAGTCTATGGCGACATGCACCGCTACATCCCATACCTCGCCAAAAACGCCGGCTACACCAAGATAGGCGAAAAGGTTGTGCAACACCAAGCTCGCAAATACGGCACCACCAAGTTTGGTCTCGACCGATTTGTCAATGGCTACCTCGACTTGGCGACACTCTGGTTTCAGACCAAATTCGGCATCAAACCGATGCACATCTTCGGCCTTCTCGGCTCACTGATGTTTCTGCTCGGCTTCATCGCTGTAATGATAGTGCTCACGCTTAAATGCGTCAGCATCTTCTCAGACGACTACAACTTCTATGTCACCAACTCGGTCTACTTCTACCTCGCATTGGCGGCTATCGTAGTCGGCACTCAATTCTTCCTCACAGGCTTTGTCGGCGAACTCATCACTCGCAACTCTGCCGAACGCAACAACTACAAGATAGGCGACGAGTTTTAACCCCACTTCCAACGACACTCCGAAGACATGAGCAGAAGACTACGCGCACTACCATTCCTGATCTGTAGCACCATCGCGATGCTATGGATGGCGACAGCGTGTATCTCAGGCGAGTGTCTCGACAACAAAAACAGCTTGCCGTTGGCAGCATTCTACTCCTCTCAGTCATCGCCTCAAAAGATTTCGCTCGACAATATCGAAGTCTACGGATTAGACACTCCGTCTGGGCAGTTGCTAATGGATTCGACCACCAACGCATCATCGGTCTACCTTCCATTTCGCATTGACGAGCCACAGTCGACCTTCATCTTCCACTACAAGCAGCAAGGCCTCAACGACGAAGCATTCAACGACACTATCACATTTCGCTACGACATCGTCCCCTACTTCGTCTCGGCAGCTTGCGGAGCTATATATAAATATAAGGTACGCGAGATAGCCTCTACCCATCACCTCATTGACTCGGTGAAATGCACTGTTCCCGACTCCCTGATCGACAATGTAGCAGTCGAAAACATCGCCATCTACTTCCGAGTACAGCTGCAGGAGGCAGCACGCAGATGAGACTCCTTACTCTGCTGATGGGCATCATATTGGCAAGTGTGGCCTACTCCCAACACAGTCAGGAGCAGGCACCCAATCAGGCGACAACACCTGCCGACAGTATTGCGACCGACACCCTACCACTCGACTCTGTCCTCACCGATAGTCTCGCAGTGGATAGCATTGCCGTAGACAGTATTGCTACAGTCAGTCCGGCAGAGACTCCGCGACCGACACGCAAACTTACGCCGGTAGATGTCGACGACAATAAGCCATTCCGTCCGTCGCTCCACTACTACGACAGCAAAGGCGAGTTGCTCGATGAGCCTGTGCTATTCCTGTCACAGCTCGACACCATCAGAAAGAAGAAACGCAAACACATCTACCCCGACCTCAACGCTGTCTCTATCGGTCTCAACCTGTGGGACCCTATAATGGCAGTCACCGGTCAACGATATGGAGGCATCGACATCTGGGCTGACCTCTCAATCCAAAATCGCTTCTTCCCTATCATCGAAGCAGGCGTCGGCTATGCCCACTACACACCCAAAGACGGCAATTTCACCTATCACGGTCGCCCCTCGTTCTATGCCAAAGTCGGCCTTAACTACAACTTTTTCTTCGATGACACCGATGCCTATCAGCTCTATGCCGGCATACGCGGTGGTTTCTCATCGTTCACCTACGACATCACCGACATCACTATCAACTCGCCCTACTGGGAAGAAACTCATCTGACCGAAATACGCGACCAACACACCCTCGCCCTCTACGGCGAAGCCCTACTCGGCATCAAGGTGCGCATCTACAAAGCATTCTCCATGGGATGGTCTATTCGCTACCATCACCTCTTCAAATGCGACAACCCGGCCAACTCAGTGCCTCACTACATCCCTGGCTTTGGCAACCGCAACGGCGTGCTCGGAGCCTCATTCTCTGTCATCTACACCATCCCTCTCAACAAAACCGGCGAGAGAAACGACAAGAAAAGCCTCGGCAAGAAATAATCCCAAAGCCACGGTAAAACCCAATCCTCCCATCTTCATCTTCACCTACAACTGAAGCCCATAGATGTTATAGGTACTATAGATACCATAGACACTATAGATACTATAATTCTATAGACACTATCCTAACGACCAAGCCCAATCGAAGCAGTGATAATCACAGCATCCTTGCCGGTGCTGTTGGTAAAAAATCCATAAGAGTCGGAATAAGCAGACATATGACATGCCCGTCATACGATAAAAAAAATCCCGAGGCGTTGAGCTTCGGGATTTATTTTGTTGACACTATGAGAGATTACGTTTGAATCTCGAGCGTCGTTGTTTCGCGATAGATAAGTGGGCTATTAGCCGTTTACTTTCTTCATGTGAGCGATGAGATCGAGCACCTTGTTAGAGTAGCCGATTTCGTTGTCATACCAAGAAACGACCTTAACAAAAGTGTCTGTCAAAGCGATACCAGCCTTAGCGTCGAAGATAGAAGTGCGAGTATCACCGAGGAAGTCAGAAGAAACTACAGCGTCTTCAGTGTAACCGAGGATACCTTTGAGTTCGCCTTCAGCAGCAGCCTTCATAGCAGCGCAGATTTCTTCGTACTTAGCAGGTTTTTCCAAGTTAACTGTGAGGTCAACTACAGAAACGTCGAGAGTAGGAACACGCATTGACATACCTGTAAGCTTACCATTAAGTTCTGGGATTACTTTACCTACAGCCTTAGCAGCACCAGTAGAAGAAGGGATGATGTTGCCGGCAGCAGCGCGACCACCACGCCAGTCCTTCATAGATGGACCATCGACAGTCTTTTGAGTTGCAGTAGAAGAGTGAACTGTAGTCATGAGACCATCTTTGATACCCCAGTTTTCGTGGAGAACCTTAGCGATAGGAGCCAAACAGTTTGTTGTACAAGAAGCGTTAGAAACGAATTGAGTGCCTTTAACATAAGACTTTTCGTTTACACCGCAAACGAACATTGGAGTAGTGTCGCTTGAAGGAGCTGACATTACTACATATTTAGCACCAGCTTCGATGTGAGCTTGAGACTTTTCTTGAGTGAGGAAAAGACCTGTAGATTCTACTACGTATTCAGCACCAACAGCACCCCAGTTGATTTCTTTTGGGTCGCGGCAAGCTGTAACGCGGATTTCCTTACCGTTTACAATAAGAAGGCTCTTTTCGAGGTCGTAAGACACTTCGCCGTCGAATTGACCGTGCATTGTGTCATACTTGAGCATGTATGCCATGTAGTCAACTGGAAGAAGGTCGTTGATAGCAACCACTTCGATATCGTCTCTCTTAGTAGAAGCACGGAACACGAAACGTCCGATGCGTCCAAAACCATTAATACCTACTTTTGTCATTTTTTCTGTTGTGAATTATTAAATGTTATGTTTTTTTCTTACTTTTGTGCCCAAACTAATAATCTATCTCTGAAACTTTTGCAAATTTAGGAATTTTTTCTCTAATAACAACGTTTTTGCGTAAAAATTTCACGAGGCAGTGCGATTTAATTAACTATTAACCTATAAATGATAAGATGGGAAAGTTTTTAAATGATTTTAAGGAGTTTGCCATGCGTGGCAATGTGATTGACATGGCGGTCGGTGTCATCATCGGTGGTGCATTCGGAAAGATTGTCACATCGATGGTCAATGATGTGATTATGCCTTTGGTCGGAGTGCTTACAGGCGGCGTGAATTTCACCGATCTGAAGTGGATTATCCAACCAGAGAAATTGGCTGCCGACGGCACAACCGTGGAAGCTGCTGCTGTGACTCTCAACTATGGTATGTTTGTGCAGAATGTGGTCGATTTCTTGATTATTGCATTCTGTATCTTTGTGGCTATCAGATTGATGTCAAAACTCAAGAAGAAAAAAGAAGAGGAACCTACTGCGCCAGCTCCTGCTCCGGAACCGACAGCTGAGGAAAAACTTCTCACTGAGATTCGCGACCTCTTGAAGGAGAAGAAATAAGGGAAGTCCTGAAGATTTACTGAATTAACAGTCCCTATAAGTCGTCAGATGATGGCGATGTATGAGTCCGGGCAGGCAATGGTCTGCTCGGATACTTTTTTGTGGTCGACATCGGTGTCGGGTGGTGAATTCTGCGGAATTGATAGATTTAGGGCAGAAAATTACTCTATATGGTAGATAAAAGATGTCGAATGATTTGGAATTGTGGCTTGTGTGGGTTAATTTTGCATTAGCTATTAAATTTTGAATAATTTTATGACTAAATCAATCGATAAGAACATGATCGGCAAGACTCTCTATTGGCTTCTGCTGGTGGTGATGCTTCTGCCTCTGAAGAATATCTTCGGCTTGGATAGCGAGCCGATAAGCGCACCTATAGCGTTGATGGTCGGACTTGTGTTTGCGTTGTGCTTCGGTGCACCGTGCCAGAAGTTCAATAAGAAGCTATCGAAACAGTTGCTTCAGGCGTCGGTCATAGGGCTTGGCTTCGGCATGAATCTGATGCAATCACTGAGGTCGGGTGCAGAAGGAATGCTGTTTACCATCGTTTCGGTGGTGCTTGTGATGATAGTCGGCGTGTGGCTTGGTCGTCGTATGCATATAGAGCAGAAGACATCTTATCTCATCAGTTCGGGTACGGCTATCTGTGGAGGTAGTGCGATAGCAGCTGTCGGCGGAGTGCTGAAAGCCAATGAGAATCAGATGGCAGTGTCGCTGGGCGTGGTGTTTATACTCAACGCCATTGCACTCTTCATCTTCCCTCCGATCGGTCGAATGCTCGACATGAGCGACAGCCAGTTTGGCACATGGGCTGCGATAGCTATCCACGACACATCGTCGGTGGTCGGTGCCGGTCAGGCCTACAGTGCGACGGCGTGCGAGATAGCGACGCTGGTGAAGTGCACCCGTGCATTGTGGATTATCCCATTGGCATTCTTCACGGCCTATCTTTATCGCAACGACTCTTCCGTAGCGAGTGGTCGCACGAAGGTGACTGTGCCATGGTTTATAGTGCTGTTTGTGGTAGCAATGGTGGTCAACACCTACACTCCTGAGTCGCTGATGCCTACATTGCAGCCTGTCTACCAAGGCATTGCGATGCTGGCGAAGCGAATGATGACAGTGATGCTCTTTGCCATCGGTGCAGGTTTGTCGCTGAAGGTGGTGCGTCAAGTCGGCATTCGTCCGTTGGTGCTTGCAGTCATATTGTGGGTGGTCATCGGAGTCAGCAGTCTGCTGGTAGTAATTAATACAATAGAATAAGTAAATCGTTTATAAGATATGAAACTTCGAATTTTTCTGACACTGATTGCATTTGTCGCAGTCGCATCATCGGCATGGGGTGTGACACGCGAGGAGATGGAGCAAGCACGCACCATCACCGCTCAAGCGTTTTTACGCTATATGAATAACGGCTCGGACTATCTCGACAAACTCGACCCGGTCAGAGTGTCCGACCTCAAGAATAGTCTCAAGACCAAGGAGAAAGAGAATATAAAAATCTTTGAGAGCATCGAATATCCCAAGATTGAGGTTTATGGTCAATGGAGCAAAGACGACCTACTAAAGTATTGGGGCACAGACTTTTGGAACGATAGCCGCATCCCTGCCCACTGCAAAGGTGCAAGAGTCCGCGTCAAATCCAAAATCGGCGCAATGAATGTCGGAGCTGTGGCTACCGAGTCGCAAGAGACAACGACTGCACTTGCAGAAGTCGACAACGCTGCGTCTGAAGCACAGCGAGTGCTCGACTCTATCAAGATGGCTGATTCTATAGCCGCCGAAGCTGCAATACTTGCCGCTTCTGAGGTGGTCGACGAGACATTCGACACGGCAGTTGCCAATGCTGAAGCCCTCGATGAGCCTGCTGACGATGCTCCACGCTCGAAGAAAAGTTCGACATGGCTCTATGCCGCTATCCTTTTGGTGCTTGTGGTGGCAGTCGTGGTGCTTGTGGTCTACGCCGTGAAGTCGGTAAAGAAGGCTCAGATGGAAGATGACGATGCCGACGACAATGGTCTCGATCAAGACTCTGCGCCCGACAGACGCCAATCGGTGGAGAATGTAGAGGCTTCAATGTATGAGCGTATCATAGCCGACAAAGAGGCAGAGATACAGACACTTCGAGACGAAAACCAAGCCCTTCGCGATGAGATAGACCATATCAAATCGGTGCTCAACCAGCTACGCTATGCTCCTAACGCAGAGGAGACTACACCTATGACTGCACCGGTGCGTCCGTCGCGCACCATCTATCTGGCTTACGCCAATGCCAAGGGAATGTTTGTCAGAGCCGACAGTCGCTACAACGAGGACTACTCTATATTCAAGCTCGTGACCACAGACGGCGTCACCGGCTCATTCAGCATCGTCGACAATGCATCAGCCCACAAGTTGGCGTTGTCATTACCGACATCAGTCTTGTCCAACACTTGCATCTGCGAAGATATGCAGCATGGCAATTGGGCTCGTCGCATCGTCACTGAACGCGAAGGAACAGCCGTGTTTGAGAATGGTCGCTGGATGGTGATGCGCAAGACTGAGATAAACTTCGAATAACGAGATCTTCTCTAATCAAATACCCCAATTTTGATCGATACAAAACCCCACAAATCATGAACAACAAACTTAACATCTACTGCAAAAATATCAACGAGTATATCGAAATCAAGGGCGGTGAGCGACTTGCCGACATATATGCACGCCTAAGTTCTCGCATCGGTCTTAATCCGATATGCGCTCGTGTCAACAATCGCACCGAAGATCTCTGCTACCCGGTCTATTCGCCTAAGCAGGTGGAATTTATCGACAGCACCACAGCATCCGGCAATCGTGTCTATGTGCGTTCGCTATGCATGATTCTCTACAAGGCAGTGGTCGATGTTGTGCCACAAATGAGTCTGCGCATCGAGCACAGTGTCTCTCGTGGACATTTCTGCCGACTCCACGACCGCGCCACCGGCCAGACTGTCGCTGTCACTGCCGACTTGGTCGCTAAGATCAAGGAGCGTATGCAGCAGATTGCAGCTGCCGACATGGCTTTTCAACGCAAGGAGAAATTGACCACCGATGTCATCGAGATATTCCGCCGACAAGGACTCACCGACAAGGTGACTCTGCTCGAGACAGGACACGACCTCTACACAGTCTATTACCAGCTCGACGATATCTGCGACTGCTACTACGGACCACTCGCTCCGTCGACAGGCTACATCAGCGTCTTCAATCTACTGACATATAAAGACGGTATGCTCTTACTCGGTCATAAGTCAACCAATGCCGGGGAAGTGCAGACACCTATAGAGCAGGAGAAAATGTTTGGTGCATTCACCGACTATCTCAGCTTCAATCGTATCCTCGGCGTTTCAAATGTCGGAGAACTCAATCGCGCTGTTGCCGACAAGATGACACCGTCGCTCATCAACGTGGCAGAAGCTTTGCACGACAAGCAACTCGGTCGCATTTCCGACGAGATTGCACGCCGCCGTCAGCGTGGTGAAGCCAAGATAGTGCTTATCGCCGGACCATCGTCATCGGGCAAGACCACTACCACCAAGCGTCTCGCTATCCAGCTGATGACCAATCTGATAGTACCTAAAATGATTTCGCTCGACGACTACTTTGTCAACCGCGAAGACACCCCTCGCGACGAGACAGGCGACTACGACTATGAATCGCTCTATTCGCTCGACTTGGAACTCTTCAACTCCGACATGAACAAGCTCCTTGCGGGCGAGGAAATCAACCTCCCGACCTATAGTTTTGAGCTTGGTTGTCGTGTCGAGAAGCATCGTCCACTACGCCTCGGCGAGCATGAAGTGCTCATCATCGAGGGTATCCACGGACTTAATCCCGAATTGACAGCTCAGATACCCGACAAAGACAAGTTCAAGCTCTATGTATCAGCCCTGACTACACTCTCAATCGACGACCACAACTGGATTCCGACGACCGATAACCGTCTGCTCCGTCGCATTGTGCGCGACTACAAATATCGCGCGACATCGGCCCTGTCGACCATGCGTCGTTGGCCATCGGTGCGTCGTGGCGAAGAGAAATGGATATTCCCATTCCAAGAGAATGCCGATGCGATGTTCAACTCGTCGTTGCTCTTCGAACTGGGTGTAATGAAAAGCTATGCAGAGCCTGTGTTGCGACAAGTGCCACACGATGTGCCGGAATATGCCGAAGCCTACCGCTTGCTGAAATTCCTCAGCTACTTCGAGCCTATACCATCCGACCAGATACCATCGACGTCGCTTCTACGCGAATTCCTCGGCGGCTCATCGTTCAGTTACTAAGCAGAACTTAACAGCATGTGATAGAGAGACGAAAGTGGAAAAGTACAAAGACGACATCTACCGTCTATTGTATCTATCCCATCTATAGTATCTATTAAAAATATAAAATCATGAAGCGATTCTTTGCGAAATCTGATACGTTGCATCACACAATGACGGCAAACAACCTGAGGCAGATGGTGTGTCTGCTAATGCTTGTGGTGTGTGGCATGGTCAATGCTAACGCGGCTAAGACAGACGAAGCCGATGCAGTGGTGATGACACAGGAGTTTAAGTCCAACACCGCAGCAGATTGGGAGCCATTGATTCCGACAAGCAAAGGCAGCTCGGAATGTCGCTCGCTGACAAATGATTGCATCTTCAGTTTTGAGAATGTGTCGCAGTCAGCCAATGGTCGCTATCTCGTGCTGTATGCCGACGGTAGTATCTCACTCCCCAAAGTCGATGGTCGCGTGACTCGTCTCGAGGTGCAACTATATGAAGACCAACCTTTTTCATCATTGTGCAACCTTGAGCTAAACAACCAACACGGCAATCGCAAACGCCTGCTGGAGGTAGATGCTCGCGACGAGTCGATGGTCGGTCAATATGTGGCTTTCCCCTACGACTTGTCGGTGGTCTATCCCGAGGAAGATGTGAGGTTTGTACTTTCGTCAGAGAAGAAGGTGCACCTCACCGGCATTCGCATCACCTATATCCCAAACGAGGTCGCTCCTCTTGATGCTCCTCGCTTCCTGCTTCCGTCGTGGATGACCGACGACCACTGCTTCAGCAGTCCGTTCAGCCTATCAATCGAGTCAGACGCAGAAGGCGCAGAGCTGCTATATAGCACCGACTCTGCAGTGTGGACCACCTACACCGCCCCTATCACGATTGAAGACAGTTGCACCATCTACGCCAAGGTAGTCAAAAACGGCCGCCAAAGCGAGGTATCACAAGTGTCGTTCACAAAGATTTCGACAGTGGTAACGAGCATTGAAGAATTGCTCAACGCAGGACCTTCTGCTCAGTCATATTTAGATGGCAACAAGTTGATTGCTAACGAGATAGGCTTGTTTACTATCGATACATCGCTACAAGTCATTGCTCACACCGACAACATAGCATTTGTCACCGACAACACCGACAATTTCAGCAATTGCATCGTCATCTATCTCACTGATACGAGTAGCCAAGTCGAAGACAATGCGACGATTGCCGGTGGGCTGAAAGGCTACTTCGTAATGGTCGACGATGTGACTCCGATGATATATGTCACCGAGAGAGTCGAAGCCCACACCGTAAAGCCGGAGTCGATGCATCTTATCGATATACTGAACGACACCGAAAGCTATGTCAGCAAATATGTCGCTCTGAAGCAATGCGGCTATGATGCCGATTCGCAGTCGTTGACTTTTGACGGAGCACCGATGTTGCCGATAGACAACCTTTTCAACATCGAGCTTCCGGCCGCAAAATCAGTTGACATCGAGGGAATTATAGTCTACTCATCTACGCTTGGCAGAATGGCTATTGCCCCGATGACGATAAGCTACGAATCCTCTATCGAGAGCATAGCAAACGACAATCCTAAATACCTTGACATCAAGTCGCTACCAACCGATACACGCATATACAGCCTTGATGGCAAATGCCTGCCGAAGGATAGCATTGAGACCGGACTATACATCGTTCAACTGCCCGGTCAACACCCCACAAAAGCCATACTCACCCGTCGATAATAACAGCAACTTTGAAGCCTGCTCGCCCTATTAGACTTGTTAAGCCTTTGCCTTAAACTCCTTATCCTCCCTAAATTCCCTAATCTCCCATTAAACATTAAACCATAAACACTAAACATTACACATTCTCTCTCCTTAATTTTGATGATGTTAGTCATAGACTAAGGGGTGGTGGTGACGGTGGCATAGTGCTAAATTAATCTTTTTTAATATTGTGGGTTGGGCTTTTTTGAGTAACTTTGCACAAAATTTGTGGAAACGACAGACGATGAAGAATCTGATTATAGTTGAGTCTCCTGCAAAGGCAAAGACAATCGAAAAATTTCTGGGTAAGGACTATAAGGTCATGTCGAGTTTTGGACATATCCGCGACTTACGCAAGAAAGATTTTAGCATAGATTTCAATAGCAATTACATGCCGGTCTATGAGATTCCGGCTGAGAAGCGCGAATTGGTGAAGCAGCTCAAGAGTGCTGCATCTGAAGCCGACATGGTGTGGCTCGCATCCGATGAGGACCGCGAGGGAGAGGCTATCGCTTGGCACCTTTATGAGGTGCTCGGTTTGAAGCCTGAGAACACTAAACGCATTGTGTTTCACGAGATCACCAAGCCTGCTATCCTGAACGCTATTGAGAATCCTCGTGACATCGACATCAATCTCGTCAACGCACAGCAAGCACGCCGTGTGTTGGACCGCATTGTGGGCTTCGAACTTTCACCGGTGTTGTGGAAGAAGATTAAGCCTGCATTGTCTGCCGGACGCGTGCAAAGTGTGGCTGTACGCCTCATCTGCGAACGCGAAAAGGAGATTAAAAATTTCGTTTCGGAGGCCTACTACAGAGTGAACGCTGAATTTGACGCACCTGCTACAGGAGCCAAACTCAAAGCCGAGCTCAATAAGCGCATCGATGGCCAAGAAGCTGCCGAGGCATTCTTGCAATATTGCGCTGATGCGACATTCAAGGTCGAAGATGTCAGCGTCAAGCCTGCTCATCGTGCTCCTGCTCCTCCGTTCACCACATCTACATTGCAACAAGAAGCGTCACGCAAACTTGGTTTCACCGTGAGCCAAACCATGATGGTGGCGCAACGACTATACGAAGCCGGTCTTATCACCTACATGCGTACCGACTCGCTGAATCTTTCCGGTCTGGCCATCAAGGACATAGCACAAAGCATCGAGACAGACTTCGGCAAGCAATATGTGAAGGTAAGAAAGTATCACACCAACTCTAAGGGTGCTCAAGAGGCTCACGAAGCAATCCGTCCTACTTATATCGCCAACAAGGAAATAGACGGCACACCTCAAGAGAAACGCCTATATGCTCTCATCTGGAAACGCACGATTGCATCGCAAATGGCTGACGCAGAGCTCGAAAAGACCACTGTCGACATCAGCATCTCAGGTCGCGAAGAGCGATTTGTAGCTCAAGGCGAGGTGGTGAAATTCGACGGTTTCTTGAATGTCTACAACGTTGAGTCGGATTCTGATGAGTCAGGTGTAATCCCTGCAATCAACCCGGGCGAAGTGCTCAATCGTGATGAGATCGTCGCTACTCAGCGATTCACTCAAGCACCTTCTCGCTACTCTGAAGCGGCATTGGTCAAGAAGATGGAAGAACTCGGCATCGGCCGTCCATCAACCTATGCTCCGACCATCTCGACTATCCAAGGTCGAGAATATGTCGAAAAGGGTGAAAAAGAGGGTGTTAAACGCTCTTACACTATGATTACGCTCAACGACAAGGGTTTGAAGAGCAAAGAGGCCAAAGAGACTGTCGGTTCAGAAAAGGGTCGCTTGATACCGACCGACACAGGCATGATTGTCAATGACTTCTTGACTGAATATTTCCCCGACATTTTAGACTACAACTTCACAGCTCACGTCGAGGAAAAGTTTGACGACATAGCTGAAGGCAAACTCCAGTGGGACAAGGAGATAGATGGTTTCTACCAAGACTTTCACCCACAGATTGAGCGCATCAGCAAGCTACGCATGGAGCACAAAGTCGGCGAACGTATGCTCGGCACCGACCCTAAGAGTGGCAAGCCGGTCAGCGTGAAAATCGGTCGTTTCGGTCCGGTGGTACAAATCGGCGACACTGCCGACGAAGAGAAACCCCTCTTCGCAAGCCTGCTCAAGAATCAGAGCGTCAGCACCATTACTCTCGAAGAGGCATTGAAACTCTTCGAACTCCCTCGCACCGTGGGCGAATACGAGGACAAAGAGATCATCGCAGCCATCGGTCGTTTCGGTCCGTATGTGCGTCACGACGGCAAGTTCTACGCTATTCCTAAAGAGTTGACGGCTCAGTCGATTACCGAAGAGGAAGCCATTAAAATCATCAACTGCAAGCGCGAAGAGGAGTCCAACAAGATTATCAAAGAATTCAGCGAAATGCCGGGCTTGCAAGTGGTCAATGGTCGCTATGGCGTCTATCTGGCTTACAAACCTGAAGGAGCAAAGAAGGCAACAAACTATAAGCTCGAAAAAGGCACCGATGGTGCATCGTTGAGCTTCGAAGATGCTCAGAAAGTGATGGAAGAGCAATCATCGGCCACAGCGACAAAGCGTCCTAAACGCGCGACCAAAAAAGCAACAAAAAAATAACCCCATAGGTTAGGAAATTCAAGAGATTTTTTCTAACTTTGTATAGATTTTAAAGCAACAACATTTTATGTCAGCAGAAGAAGAAAAAGATAAAAAATATATAGCGGATAATATCCAAGTGCTCGAAGGTCTTGAAGCCGTCAGAAAGCGTCCTGCGATGTACATCGGCGACATCTCTATTCGTGGTCTTCATCACTTGGTGTATGAAGTAGTCGACAACTCTATCGACGAGGCTCTCGCAGGTTATGCCGACAAGATTGAGGTCTCAATCCTTGAAGACAACTCTATCAAGGTTGTCGACAATGGTCGCGGTATCCCTGTGGATATGCACGAGAAGATGAATAAGCCTGCCCTTGAAGTCGTTTTGACCGTGCTCCATGCCGGTGGTAAATTCGACAAGGGTTCCTACAAGGTATCGGGCGGTCTTCACGGTGTCGGTGTCAGCTGTGTGAACGCACTTTCCGACTATCTTCGCGCAGAGGTCTGCCGTGATGGCAAGGTCCACATGCAGGAATACTCCTATGGTAAGCCGACGACAGAGCTTCAAGTAATCGGCGATGCTGATCACACAGGTACAACCATCATCTTCCACCCTGACGCGACAATCTTCACAGAGACTGTCTACGATTACGACACTCTCGCTAAGCGTATGCGCGACTTGGCATACCTCAACGCCGGTATCCGTTTGACTCTCACAGACCTTCGCGACAAAGACGAGAATGGCAACCCTCGCTCAGAAGAATTCTATAGCGAAGAGGGTCTTAAAGAGTTTGTCGAACTCATCGACCGCAACGAGGAGCACCTCATCGAAGATGTAATCCACATCAACACAGAAAAGAACGGCGTCCCTGTAGAGGTCGCTATCACATACAACACTTCTTTCAAGGAAAACATTTTCACCTACGTCAACAATATCAACACCGTCGAAGGTGGTACTCACCTCACCGGCTTCCGTCGTGGTCTCACTGCTACGCTGAAGAAATATGCCGACGACAACAAGTTGCTCGACAAAGTGAAAATCGAAATCTCTAAAGAAGACTTCCGCGAAGGTCTGACAGCTGTCGTCTCTGTCAAGGTGATGGAGCCACAGTTTGAAGGTCAGACAAAGACCAAACTCGGCAACAACGAAGTAATCGGTGCAGTGCAGACTGCCGTGAGCGAAGCATTGCGCTACTATCTCGAAGAGCACCCAAAGCAAGCGAAGACTATCGTCGAAAAGGTGGTCTTGGCAGCACAAGCTCGTAATGCAGCTTACGCAGCTAAGATGAAGGTGCAACGCAAGTCTCCACTCGGTGGTGCAGGTCTCCCTGGTAAGTTGTCAGACTGTAAGAGCCGAAACGCTGAAGAGTGCGAAATCTTCCTTGTCGAAGGGGACTCAGCGGGTGGTTCTGCAAAGTCAGGACGCAATCCGTTGTATCAAGCCATCCTTCCGTTGCGTGGTAAGATTCTCAACGTTGAGAAAGCCATGGACCACAAGGTGTTTGAGTCAGAAGAAATCGTCAATATGTTTAAGGCTCTCGGCGTGACTATAGGCACAGAGGAAGACTCTAAGGAGCCAAACCTTACCAAGCTCCGCTACCACAAGGTGATCATCATGACCGATGCCGACGTCGACGGTGCTCACATCGCGACTCTATTGATGACATTCTTCTTCCGTCGTATCCGCCCAATCATCGAAAACGGCTATCTCTACATCGCTACTCCTCCATTGTACAAGTGTGCACTCAAGAGCGACAAGAACACCTACGAATATGCTTGGGACGACCAGCAAGTGCAACGCTTCGTCGACACTCGTTGCAACGGCGACTACTCGAAAATGACCAAGCAACGCTACAAAGGTCTCGGTGAAATGAATCCTGAGCAACTTTGGGAAACAACCATGGACCCTGAAAACCGCATGCTCAAGCAAGTGACCTTGACCAATGCCGTAGAAGCCGACCGCATCTTCTCTATGCTTATGGGCGAAGAAGTCGGTCCGCGTCGTGAGTTCATCGAAGCAAACGCTACCTACGCAAACATCGACGCATAACCCGTCTGCACAAAGCAATCACAACGACATAAATTATGTGGGACACTCCATCGACAGAGTGCCCCACTTTTTTCATAGCAACATATCACTAACCAGCTATGACTGTCGCTTGGATTGCTTATGGTATCTATACCATTGCAGAATGAGAGCCAAAGCGACCGCTACATCCACAAAATTCCACGTCTCTCTGTCGAGCGTTATCTTAACCAATGGCTGAAACAACAACGCCAGAGAGCCGGCCGATATACACAACGGCATCTTGCCTTCCTTATAGTAACAATATGCCATGCATCCAAAAATAATCATGGCAGCAAATCTCACTAATATGTAATAGCCGTAGGGCATTGGAAAGAGGCACACGATAAGAGCTATAGCCAATCCGAGCCCAAGTTTATAGAGGAGTTGAGTCATAAACTTAGAGGCGAGAGATTTTGAAGCCGGCAACGCGTATTGCGTTTTCGACTTGGTCAGCCACATCGTCTGAAAGCGGCTCACTGCCGATGTAGGACATAGTCTTGTCATCTGAATTAAGGTCAAACTCCCAATCAGCAGGATTGGTTATGTCGCTGATTGAGCGACGGATAGCTGCCACGCAGCCCATGCACATTGCGTTGGTCTTAAATTTCATACTTGTCTATCTATTTATTTTTTATATTTGAGTCTTAATGAATTGCTGACGACGCACACCGACGAGAATGCCATCGCAGCAGAGGCTATCATAGGGTTGAGCATTATGCCAAGCGAAGGATAAAGCAATCCTGCTGCCACCGGAATACCGATGACATTGTAGAGAAACGCCCAGAAGAGGTTCTGACGGATGGTGCGTATCGTCTGACGCGATAGGCGTATCGCAAAAGGAAGTCGCGATAGTCTGCCGTCGATGATAGTCACTTGAGCGGCATTCATAGCGATGTCCGAGCCTGTGCCCATAGCGATTGACACATCGGCTTCAGCAAGTGCTACGGAGTCGTTGACACCATCGCCAATCATTGCCACACGCTTGCCTTCGTTGCGTCGGCTGGCTATATAGTCTCGCTTCGCAGCAGGAAGCATCTGGGCTTCGACTTCATTGATGTCACACTCCTCAGCAACAACCTCGGCAGTCAGACGATTGTCACCGGTCAGAAGTGCCACCTCTATGTTCTCTTTACGGAGATAGTCCACAGCATGCTTCGCGTCATCTTTTAGTCGGTCGCTAAGAGCAAAGACGGCCATCAGACGGTCGTCACAACCATATAGCACGACACCCTTGCCGGCCGCAAGCGACGCATCGATATAAGCGCGTGCAGTAGAGTCAACAGTGCAGTGCATCATCTCAGCCATAGCTTGCGAGCCTATCCAGTGTCGACCTGAGTCAATCGTAGCAAAGACTCCCAAGCCGGCCGCATGATCGATATCGGTTATCTCAATAGGAGAAAAATCGTATTGTTCTGCCCAATTACAAATAGCCTTTGCCAACGGGTGACTGCTTCCTCGTTCCAACAAGTGTATGATTGACAGTGACTCCGTTTGTTGACCTTCCACCCACATCACATCGGTCACCATAGGTTGTCCTTCGGTCAGCGTACCGGTTTTGTCGATTGCCACAAGGTCGATATGAGCCAACTGCTCAAGAGCCGTCGCATCTTTTATCATCACATGATGTTGCGCACCCTTGCCGATACCCACCATTATGGCAGTCGGAGTAGCCAATCCGAGCGCACACGGGCACGCTATCACAAGCACCGACACAGCCGACAACACAGCCAGCGACAGCTCGCCTCCAAGTGCCAACCATGCACAGAAAGTCACCACAGAGAGACCGACCACTATCGGCACAAAGACAGCACTCACCTTGTCGACAATGCGTTGCACAGGTGCCTTCGAACCTTGCGCACTCTTCACACTATCAATGATTTGACCCAACAGCGTATTTCTTCCCACCTGTTGCACTCTGACAGTCAACGGATTTGAAATATTAAGCGTACCTGCCGACACGACAGATCGCACACCTTTATCTATAGGCAGAGATTCGCCTGTCAGCATACTCTCGTCGACCGACGAATGTCCATCATCGACAATGCCATCGACAGCGATACGGTCGCCCGGTGCTACTATAATGCGATCTCCGGGTCGTAGTGTCGACAACTTCGAGACACGAGTCGTGCCATCGTCAAGCAACTGGGTAGCAAGCTTCGGCTGCAGACCCATGAGTGAACGAATAGCAGAGCCTGTGCTATGACGCGCACGAGTCTCCATCAGCTTGCCGGTTAACACAAAAGCCACTATCATAGCAGAAGCCTCGTAATAAAGAGCCGAATCAAGGCCCTTGGAATGCCAATAGTCGGGAAAGATAGTATTGAAGAGACTAAACAAAAAGCTGACGATGGTCGACAAAGCCACCAGCGTATCCATATTGGGAGTCAGACGCAAAGCGTTTTTCTCACCACTCACATAGAAATGACCACCACAGACCACCATCACCACAAGCGAAAGCAACATCATCGCCCAGCCATGACCGGGAAAAGTCAACCCACTCATGCAGACAACCGACAGAGGCAGCGTAATGGCCCATGCAGTCCACACCTTGCGACGCATCTGACGATAAAGCGTCTGCTCCTGCTGCTCTTGGAGAGCAATCGCATCATCTTCATCATCTTCGACAATCATCTCAAACCCGGCCTTAGCGATGGCTTGGCTGACAATTTGAGGATCGGTCGACTTCGGATTCCAAGCGATAGTGAGCGACATCGCCGCAAAATTGACCGCAGCCTCAGTCACGCCCTCCACCTCGCCGGCAGTCTTCTCGACCACCCCCGCGCAGACAGCACACATCATTCCATTGACAGGAAACGTCCCTCGCTTCACCTCATCATTCTTCGCCATATCTGAAAATAATTAAAACCCTACAAAGATACAACAAAATTAACTTCTCACACCCTCCCCCTCCCAAAATTTATACCCCTCCCCCCAATTTCATCTGCATGGAGCAAATATCATATAGTCGAGCTTGACGATGAGTCCGCAGCTTTGATTGATGTTTTTAGCTTCAATTTTTGAAATGCAGTTCAGAGGGAGGTGGGGATTTTTAGATATTTTAAGGGTGTATTTTTTGACATATGTCAAAAAATGTGTAATTTTGCAGTCTATAACCAAAAATAAGAGCGTGGAAGAATTAAAGAAATTGATGCGTGAGGACCATCTGTTTCAACTTTCTGATGAAATGATGGACAAGCTTTGCAGTTGCATGACTGAAGTGCGTGTGCCTGCTAAGCAACCTATCATCACTTGGGACAAGGTCAACACTAATGTATATATAGTCAAGGAGGGCATTTTGCGACGCTCGTATCTGAATGGCGATGTCGATTGCACCAATGGCTTTGCTTTGCCCGGCACTACGATCATCTCGTATTTCTCGTATTATCATGGCCTGCCTTCCAATCACCGTTATGAAGCTTGCGTGGACTCTGTGGTGATGGTTGTCACTAAGGAGGATTATGAGCGTCTGATCTGCGAGTCGCACGAGTTTGCACGTTATGTCAATTCGATGCTTATGGCTCAACTTTTCCACGACGAAAAAAAGATGTCGGTCTTCTCAGGTGATGCTCGCGAACGCTACATCGCTCTGATGAAGAATCGCCCTGAGATTCTTCGTAGCGTGTCGCTCGGTGTGATTGCGTCTTATCTCGGCGTGTCACAGGCTTATCTTTCGCGACTTCGCCAAAGTCTCACGAAGGGGAAGTAGATCAATGACTTCTAATTCTTTTTAAAATATGACGAAAGCGGAACTTAGTCTAATGAAACTCGGTTCCGCTTTTCATATGCTGTATTTCTTGCGATTTCAGCGACGTTTCCTTACGATTGCTTAGAAGTCGGAGAAGAATTTAGGCTTGATGACGAAGCCTACTCGCAGGCGATTGTGAAATCGGTTGTAGTCAAGCATGCTTTCGCCGTAGCCGTTGTAGTACTGAAGGAAGAGGTATTGATTCTGGTTTTTGGAGAGTTTCCAGTTGAATTCGACGAGCGTATTGAAGTTAAGGTTCCAACCTTGGCGTTTGGTGAGCATGATGTTCCAGCCGAAACGCTTGTTGGGCGTAGTGATTGCCACGCCGCCTTGGAAAATACCGGAGTAGCGAAGAATGTCGCGATTGTTGCCACTATCGACGATAGGTATCCACACTTTGCCATGCACCATGAGCCATTCGTCGATGACGACATTGGCTGCCAGTGAAACTTTGTTCCAACTGCGCGATTGGATTGAGTCTTTGCCGTTGCTTTCGTGTTCGACGAGCAGAGTCAGCTTGCCGACATAGCGATCCTTGCTAAAGAGAGGTTTTGAGATACCGATGGCGGGATTGAAATTAAGGTCGCGCATCGGTAGTGATTTCTCGAATACGTTCCAGAAGCACTTTTGAGTGTAGGCAACGAAGAGATATGTCCCCCATGGCAGAGTTGACTTAGTAAGGCGCTGAGAGATACTGATCTGGAATTTGACGTCGGAATTTTTTCCTGTAGGGGTCTCACCAAGTTCGGTACCTACCAAGAAGTAATTGTCTTTGTAGAGTGAGAAATATGGCCCGCTATCAAACTCTTTGCGAAGCGAGTCGGCCATATGAGTTTCTGTGCTCAGAAGCTGGGCATTTGCGATGCCAGGCATCAAGCTCAGAAATAGGATTATGCAGATTAGCAGTCTCTTCATGTGATTACGTGTTGGAATTAGCTTGCAAAATTAATAATTTGTTGTCATTCGAGCATAACGATGATGGATTTTTTATTGGTTAATTTTTTCGGAGGTCGTAAATCAAAAGCAAATCGGTCGGCAGCAGATAGCAGGAGCGCTATATATAATATAGGTGTAGCGATGGGGTGGAATCAGCATTGAGCCGACAATCAATGCATATCAGATGGAATTATATACCACACTATGCATAGCACACAATCGCCAAAATTGTGAAATTTCCGACGCACGGAAAATAAAAAATGGTGATTTAGGTCAAATTTTTGCACATAATTAATTTTGTTGTGCAGAAAACAACACATTTATAGCTGAAAAATTTCCGTAATTCAAAAATATGTGCTTACTTTGCAGTCTGAAAATATGAATATTATTTATTAACATCAAAAAAATTACAATTATGTCTGAAATTGCAGAAAGAGTAAAAGCTATCATCGTTGATAAGCTCAGCGTAGATGAAAACGAAGTAACACCAGCAGCTTCATTCAGCACAGACCTTGGTGCAGACTCTCTTGACACTGTAGAATTGATCATGGAATTCGAAAAGGAATTCGGCATCTCAATTCCAGATGAAGAAGCAGAAAAGATCGCTACTGTAGGTGACGCTATCGCTTACATCGAAAACAACAAGTAATCAAAAAAGAAAACTATCCCCTATCTCCTAATATGGAATTAAAAAGAGTTGTAGTAACAGGTCTTGGTACTCTCAACCCACTCGGCAACGACGTTGAGACTACATGGAACAATGCCATCAATGGCGTTAGTGGTGCCGGCCCTATTACTCATTTCGATGCTTCTAAATTTAAGACTCAATTTGCTTGCGAGGTGAAGGATTTCAACGCATCGGAGCATTTTGATCGCAAAGAAGCACGCAAATACGACCTTTACGCAATGTACGCAATTGTCGCAGCCGACCAAGCTATTGCAGATGCAGCGCTTGACAACGAAGGCGTAGACAAGAATCGTGTGGGCGTAATCTTCGCAGCAGGTATCGGTGGTCTTCACACATTTGAAGAAGAAGCCGGTTTCTATGCTAAGAACGAAGAGATGGGTCCAAAATACAATCCATTCTTCATTCCAAAAATGATTTCCGACATCGCTGCCGGCCACATCTCAATCAACCATGAGTTCCGTGGACCTAACTTCGGCACAGTGTCTGCTTGCGCATCATCCAACAATGCACTTATCGATGCATTCAACTATATCCGTTTGGGTATGGCAGACGCAATCGTAGCAGGTGGTGCAGAAGCAGCTATCTTCCCTGCCGGTGTAGGTGGCTTCAATTCAATGAAGGCTTTGTCGACACTCAATGACAACCCTGCCACAGCGTCACGCCCGTTTAGCGGCTCTCGCGACGGCTTCGTGATGGGGGAAGGGGCTGCAGCTCTTGTGCTTGAAGAATTGGAACATGCTAAAGCACGCGGTGCTCACATCTATGCAGAGATTGCAGGTGGCGGCATGAGTGCAGATGCTTATCATATCACAGCGACACACCCTGATGGTCTCGGTGCAGTGCTCGTAATGGAGAACGCACTCAAGGACGCAGGTATGAAGCCTGAAGATATCGACTACATCAACACTCACGGCACATCTACTCCTGTCGGTGACATCAGCGAAGCTAAAGCTATCATCAAGGTCTTCGGTGATCACGCCTATAAGCTCAACATCAGCTCTACCAAGTCAATGACAGGTCACCTTCTCGGTGCTGCCGGTGCTATGGAAGCGCTTCTCAGCGTTAAGGCTATCACAGACGACATTGTGCCTCCAACTATCAATCACGAAGAAGGCGACAACGATCCAGAAATCGACTACAACTTGAATTTCACATTCAACAAGGCTCAAAAGCGCACAATCAATGCTGTGCTTTCCAACACCTTCGGTTTCGGTGGTCACAACGCTTGCGTGATTATGAAGAAGTACAAGGATTAATAAAGACACACATCTTTATTAGATAATGAAGACGGCGGCCATCGGTCGCCGTCTTTTTTTATACGCAGCCGATGACTCGCTGACAAGAAAAGATAGATACTATAGATACTATAGATACTATAGACGCTATCGATACTATAAAAACGCTATAGATACTATACATGCTATAGATGGGATAGGCACAATGGACGCTATGACGCGAATGCCATAGACTCTATAGAAATAATAAAGGAAGCGACTGCCGCGACGAATGGTCGTGGCAAAGCAAAGGTATCAAGAGAGAGGTTAGCGAGTGTTGAGCGCGCCGCCGCGGTGGTTGTTGTTGGGGTCAAATGGGTTGGCGTTGACGTCGAAATATTCATCTTCCTCTTCCTCGTCTTCGCCTTGCTTCTTACGACTGTTCTTAGGCGTTGCCGGCTTGTTTTTCTTGATAGCTTCAGGCTTCTGCAAGTCGATAGCAGTCTCAACAATGTTCCATGGCTGAGTTATCTCCCAATTCTTTTTGATGTTGATTTTCTTCGGGTAGTAGTAGACAAACTCGGGTTGCTGCTGAAGGTCGTAGTTGCCTGTGTCGTATTCGCCGTTGCCATTTCGGTCTTCGACAAGTCGTGCATAATAGCTACCGGGCGCAAGATACAGAAATTCTGCCACGCCATTGACCACCTTAGCCGTGCGCACCGGTGCATCGCTTGCATTCAGAAGCTCTACAAATGCAGGAACGCCTTGCAGCAGGCCGTCGACAGTGAATGAGAAGTTGCTATATTCTTCTTCCTCCTTGACCTTAAAAGACTGTTCGACCTTCTGGTTGCTATGTCCATACATACCGACTATAGCAGCCGAGTCAACGCTCAATTTATATTCAGCTCCGAATTCCCACGGGCAGGTTATCTTGTAGCGCACCAGAGTCAGACTGTCGTTTTTGACAAGCTCGATACGACGGTCGACCGGCTTCCAGATAGTGTCCGATTTCATTTCGAGACGAATCTTCGACTGATCGATAGTGTCGACCGGCTCGTCAAAGGTGAAATATAGCGGAGCATAGTATTCGATTGACGACGACGGAGGGGTGACACCGAGGTGACGCACCGGTATAGGCACGACACTGTCGGTCGTCTCTTTGCGTTTCTTCTTCTCCTTCGCCTTCTTAGGTCGAGGCTTGAGAAACTTGAGAGTATCGGTACCCCACACGAGGTTTTGCGTAGAGTCAGGACGCTGATACTCAGTAGCCACGATGATGGTGTCTTGAGCGACCAAATCAGGACGCAACCAATAGGTCAGCGTATCGTTGAAGCGACTTCTTTCGAGACGATACCAATCGTCGTCCACCTTAGGACTGACGAGTCTGAGCGTGGGCAGAGTGTCGGACTTAGCGTTGAATATCAACGACAGACGAGTAGAGTCGATGCGCTGATAGTTGACCAGATATTGTGTTTTGCGGTCGATATTGAATGAACTGAGCAACACATCATTAGGGAGGAATCGCGTACGCGCGCGTTTCACTATGGTATCTATACGGCTGTTGACAATATCGTAGATGGTATCGATGGCTGTGGTCTGCTCACTATAAGGAGAGATGGTCATATCCATGAAAGCGATATCTTCGGCAGGGTTGTCCCATGTGTAATCGTTATTAACATCAGCAAGAGCGAAGACACGATAATTGCCCGGCTTGAGATTGCGAATGGTAAATCGGCCGCGTTCGTCGGTCTTGGCTACGCGTTCGAGTCGAGTCTTGGTGAACGCTGTGTCATCGAGATTGGTGTGCACACCGACAAGCATTCCTTGTTGCGGCTCAAGATTGCGAGCGGCGAGCACCATGCCTGAAATCTGCAGAGTATCAAGTTCTTCGCCGGTCGAAAACCAGAATGCAAAGCTATTCATCTTGTTGGACTCATTGTTGTCTTGGATAGCGTCGGCGAAATCGATAGTATAGGTCGTATTGGCACGAAGCGTGTCGTCAAATTGCACGATAGCCTTGCGACCTTGTGACGAGACCTTTGGGGCAGTTTTACTCGTAGGCGACACGACCACCTTAGAGAAAGCGTCCTTGACATTGATAAACTCATCAAACTCGATTTCAACACGTCGAGTGCTGACATTGGTAGCACCGAGGGCCGGCACGCTTGCAGCATAACGCGGTGGCTCCTCGTCTTTAGGTCCCCCACTCGGATTTCCGATGCTTGCACACGAGTAAAGAAGTGAGACTAACAGAGTTGCAAAAATGAATAATATGGTGTTGTATCGACTTTTCATAATAAAAACAATTTCAGACTTCAAAAATAGATATTTTATCTGACATATCATTCATCTTTTGGGAATATTCCTTTGATTTACTATTTTTATTGGTGATTTTTAACGTTACTTCAAAAAAATGAGTTATATTTGCAAGCTGAAAAAGTGTGAAATTAAAACAATAATAAAAAATCAAATAAAAATTAATTAACAAAATGCAAAACAAAGGGTTTATCAGCGTTATCGCAGGTCTTTTGGTTTTGATTTGTGGATTCTACATTTCGTTCTCATTTGTAACACAGCACTATGAAGCGAAGGCAAAGGAATACGCTATCTCAAAAGCTAAGACAGATGACGTCACAAACGAAGTTTACAAACTGAGTTTGAAGCAATTCAACGACTCTCTTGACAAAGAGGACGTATATCTTGGCTACACCTACAATCAGGTGCGCAAGATGGAGATTGGTTTAGGTCTTGACCTTAAGGGTGGTATGAACGTAGTTCTTGAAATCTCTGTTCCTGACATTCTTCGTCAGATGGCAGCGGCAGGTCAAGAAGCAAAAGTAAACGACGCTATTGCTAAGGCAGAGCAAGAAGGCAAGCGTTCTGACAAGGATTTTGTCAAGAAAGTGGCTTCATTCCTTCAGCCTGGCACATTGCAAGGCACATTCAAGCACGAAGGCGAATTCCTCGGCAACTTGAGATCTAACTCTACAGATGCTGAAGTAATCGCAGCTCTCGAGCGACAAGTTGAAAGCCAAGTAGATGCAGCGTTCAATATCTTCCGCACACGTATCGACCAATTCGGTGTGGTAGCTCCTAACATCCAAAAGCTCCAAGACAAGACAGGTCAAATCCTTCTCGAGCTTCCAGGCGTTAAGGAACCAGAACGTGTGACAGAGTTGCTTAAGTCATCAGCCAACCTCGAATTCTTCGAAGTATACAACTATGAAGAAGTGGGTGGTGCACTCCAAAGCCTCAGCGCACAATTTGCAGCACAAGATACAATCAATCACACTCAACTCATGGCACTTCTCGGTGGCGGTCAGACAGGCACACCTGTTATCGGCATGGTGAAAGCAGAAGATCGTGTGATGATTGACTCTATCCTCAACACTTCACTCGCTAAGACTATCCTTCCAAGCAACTTCTCAGCATTGTGGCAAATCAAGGCTGACGAAATCCCTGTGACAGACAACGAAGGCAACATCGTTAAGAAGGAAAACGGCGAAAACAAGACAACTCCTTACTGGTCACTCATTGCACTCAAGGGCGAGCCAGTGCTCGAAGGCGACGTGATCACATCTGCTTCTACAGAATACGACAACATGCAAGGCAACGTTGTCAACATGCGTATGAGCGACAAGGGTTCACACCAATGGGCTAACATCACAGGCAACAACCTCGGTCGTGCTATCGCAATCGTACTCGACGGCAAAGTATACTCAGCTCCACGCGTTAACACACGCATCGAAGGTGGTAGCTCACAAATCACAGGTAACTTCACACCTGAAGAAGCCAATGACCTTGCCAACGTATTGAAGTCAGGTAAGATGTCGGCTAAGGTTGATGTTGTGTCAAACAACGTAATCGGTCCATCACTTGGTGCAACAGCTATCGAACAAGGTTTCATCTCATTCATCGTAGCATTGGTGTTGTTGATGATTCTCATGATCGCAGTTTATGGTGTAGTACCTGGTCTTGTGGTTAACCTTGGTCTTATCCTCAACTTGTTCTTCACAATGGGTATCCTCGCTTCATTCCAAGCAGTGCTTACCCTCTCAGGTATCGCCGGTATCGTGCTTTCACTCGGTATGGCAGTCGATGCTAACGTGCTCATCTTCGAACGCGCTAAGGAAGAGCTCAAGGCAGGCAAGAAATTGCGTGCAGCGATCGCTGACGGTTACAGCAACGCATTCTCAGCTATCTTCGACTCTAACTTGACATCTATCATCACTGCTATCATCCTCTTGGCATTCGGTTCAGGTCCAATCAAGGGCTTCGCTACTACATTGATTATCGGTATCGTCTGCTCATTCTTCATCGCAGTGTTCTTGACACGCATCGCATTCGACTTGATTACTAAGAACGGCCGTTGCGCTAACATGACATTCACAACAGGTATGTCACGCAACCTCCTCACAAATACCAACATCAACTTCCTCGGCAAGACAAAGACTGCTATCATCGTATGGGGTGCACTCATCGTTATCTCAGTAGCATCATTGTTCGTTCGTGGTATGAACCAAGGTATCGACTTCTCAGGTGGTCGCAACTATGTAGTTCAATTCGAAAAAGATGTAGTGCCTGCAGAAGTTCAAGCCAACCTTGCTAACGTATTTGAAGGTGCTTCAGTGTCAGTAATCTCTATCGACAACGATTCTAAGGTGCGTATCTCTACCAACTATAAGATCGATAGCGATGAAGCTAATGTTGACAACGAAGTGACTGATAAGCTTTACGAAGGTCTTAAGAACGAGCTCACTGTCAACGGTGAGTTGATGAGCAAGCAAGCATTCTCAGTGGCTGACGAAGATCATGGTATCATCAGCATCCAAAAGGTAGGTCCATCAGTGGCTGACGACATGAAGCGCGATGCTTACATCGCGGTGTCTATCGCAGTGATCTGTATGTTCCTCTACATCTTGCTTCGTTTCCGCACAGTAGCATTCTCAGTAGGTGCTGTATCAGCTGTAGCATTGACAGCATTCCTCATCATCGGTTTCTACTCTGTATGCTGGGGCTTCTTCCCATTCTCAATGGAAATCGACCAATCATTCATCGCAGCTGTGTTGACTATCATCGGTTACCAAATCAATGACACCGTGGTGGTATTCGACCGTATCCGCGAAATGATTAAGATCTATCCTAAGGAAGACCGCTACTTGACATTCAACAAGGCGTTGAACACTACATTGAGCCGTACGTTCATGACATCATTCTCTACATTGCTTGTGCTTCTCTGCATCTTCATCCTTGGTGGTGATACAATCCGAAGCTTTACATTCGCAATGATCTTCGGTGTTGTCGTAGGTACATTCTGCTCACTCTTCGTTGCTGCTCCTATCGCACACGCTATCATGAAGAAAACATTGGCAAAGAAGGCTGCTGAAGCTCCTAAGGAAGCTCTCCAAGGCAACCGTCGCTTCAAATAAGCAAATTTACAACACTTAATATCGAGAGCCACAGTCAACATTGATTGTGGCTCTTTTGTTTGTTAGAAAATTTATCAGTAACTTTGCACTCAACTTAATCCGGGAACCGATGGACGCTCCCCTAAATAATTCTTACAATATGACTTTCAGAAAGTTTTATACCGCTACGCTTTGCGCAGCATCGTTCTTGACAGCATCGTTGAGTCTGCCACTCAGCGCATCGGCTGACAACATCGGCAAGGTGACCAATGTCATACCTAATGCTTGCGAAGTGATCGTAGAGACCGAAAAGGGCGTGATTATGATTACCCCCCTCAATGACGACATCTTCAGAGTCACCACCAAGATTAACGGCGACCGCACACGCTACAAAAAGTCGCAGTCGGCTGTGCTTGAGCCTCAAGCCAATAATGTCGTGGTATCAGCAAATGCATCTCAATTGACCATGACATCTCCATCGACTAAGGTGGTGGTCGACAAGGCGACAGGCCTTATCAGTTTCTACAATCGTCAAGGCCAACTATTGCTTACTGAGAGCGAAGGTGTCGACAATGCCAAGACGATGCGTCGCATCTCGTTTGTCAACTCAGGCAAGGAGCATTTCTATGGTGCAGGCGAACGTGGTCACAGCCTCGAACTGGGCAGCGACACACTTGTGATGTACAATCGCCAAAACTATAGCTACACCGAGGGTGACCCACGCATCTCACAGATGAATATCACAGTGCCTTACTTTGTGTCAGACAAGGGCTACGGCGTGCTCTTCGACGACTACAATGCTGCAAAGATGGTGATGGGCAATACCATCGAATACCTCAGCGACTCACCGGCACCACTATCCTACTATTTCATCAATGGTCGTGGCACAATCGCCGGCGCAACTGAAGGCTACACATTGCTCACAGGTCGCCAAGAATTGCCTCCATTCTGGGCGTTGGGCTACATCACATCAAAGTATGGCTATCGCACTCAAGACGAAGCGCTCGGAGTGGTCGATACGCTCAAGCGTCGTGGCTATCCGGTCGATGGTATGGTGCTCGACCTCTATTGGTATGGCGTAGAGACCGACATGGGCCGACTCGAATGGAATCCGACTCAATGGCCCGACCACCGCAAGATGCTTGCCGAACTCAAGGACAAAGGAGTGAACATGGTCATTATCTCTCAACCATATATCAACAAAATCGGTGCTATCGACAACTATAATATGCTTGCATCTAAAGGCATGCTCATGAAGGACGCTGAAGGCAAGGTGCACGATGTGACCACATGGGTAGGCGATGCCGGCATGTTTGATGTCAGCAACCCTGCGACTCGCGAATGGCTTTGGAGTCGCTACAAGACACTCACAGAAGATGGCGTAGAAGGCTGGTGGGGCGACCTTGGCGAGCCAGAAGTTCACCCACTCACAATGTGGCATCACAATGGCGAGTCGGCAGCTCAATACCACAATGTTTACGGCAACGAATGGAGTCGTATCATCTACGAAGGTTTCAAAAAAGAATTCCCTAACAAGCGTCTGATGCTCCTCATGCGTGGTGGCACAGCCGGCTTGCAACGCTACAACGTATTCCCATGGTCGACCGACGTTTCTCGCTCATGGGGCGGTCTTCAACCACAAGTCAAAATCATGCTCAACTCTTCGCTCTCAGGCCTTGCATACATGAGTAGCGATATCGGCGGTTTTGCAGTAGACCCTGTCAACCCTCTCGATGCAGAGCTCTACGTCAGATGGCTACAAATGGGCGCATTCACACCGACATTCCGCACTCATGCCCAGCTCAAACCGGAGCCATACCACTACCCTGCTCAAGAGAAAATCAGCAAGCGTTTCATCAAGATGCGCTATGAGTGGCTACCCTACAACTACACTCTCGCTTACGAGAATGCGACTGCAGGCGCTCCTCTCGCTCGTCCATTCAACTTCAATGGCACCAACCTCGATGAAAAATATGCCAACATCACCGACCAATATATGTGGGGCGATGATGTGATGATCGCTCCTGTGATGACCAAGGGCGCACGCTCTCGCAAGGTGGTATTCCCTGAAGGCACTTGGGTCGACTGGAACAACCCTGCAAAAAACTATAAGGGTGGCACAACAGCTGTCGTAAGCGCACCACTGGAACGCCTTCCGATGTTCGTACGCCAAGGTGCATTCATTCCTCAATACACATTGGCAATCGAGAATGTCGGTCAATACGACCCTACATTCCTCACAGTCAAATATTTCCCTGCCGAAGAGATGACAAGCTACACCCTCTTCGAAGACGACCGCACATCGACCAACACTATCGAAAACGGTCAATATAAGCTCATCGAATTCTCTGGCGAAAAGTGCGACTCAACCATCAATATCAACATCGCAGACGCAGGTGGAAATGGCTACGACGGTATGCCTCAAGCGAAGATGCTCACATTCCAAGTGGTAGGCATCAACAAAGCGCCAAAGTCTGTCGAAATCTCCAACGGTATGCCGATGGCCAAGTCTGCGAGCCTCAAAGCAATCCGTCAAAGCGGATGGTGGTATGACGCTGCAACTCGCACACTCCACATCGTCACTCCTTGGGACTTCACTGAGACAAACATCGTAATCAAATAATCACACCCCTTAGGACAATGGCGACACAACAAGTCGCCATTGTTTTTTCACTCAAGTATTAACCAGTTCAGGGGATTTATAGAAATCCCTATAGAAACTCTCTTAAAAACATTTGACTATGAATATTCTTTACATTCACGGACTTTCCTCATCAGGCAATGCGAGTACATCAAACAATCTTCGACAACTTCTACCCGACCACAATGTCTTCTCTCCCGACCTACCAATAGACCCTCAGGAAGCATTAACGCTGCTTCAGACCATCGTGAAGGAGCAAAACATCGACATCGCTGTGGGTACATCTATGGGCGGCATGTTTGCTCAAAAACTACGTGGCACGCGCAAGATAATTGTCAATCCTGCATTTCATGTTTCAAGAACATTGCGTAAAAATATCGGTATCAACCCATTCTTCAACAAGCGAGCTGACGGTGCAACCGAATATGAAATCACGGAAGAAATCTGCCAAGCTTATGAAGAACTTGAAAGCGCCCAATTTGACAACCTCACAGATAAGGAACGCAACTTGACGTATGCTCTTTTTGGCACAGACGACGATGTGGTCAATTGTGAGCCAGAATACCTCGAACACTACACACATTGCGCTAAATTCACAGGTGGACACCGCCTTAGCCTCGACAACCTTCGCGACACGATAGTGCCTCTAATCCTTAAGGCACTGTGATTTAGTCAATGTCGGTCTATTGATTGAAAATCAGTTGATAATATAGAAGGTTATGACAACGGAGGGAGGAATGCATCCTCGATGTGGTCGAGGGTGAATTGCTCCTCGTTGCCTATGACCGTGATAATATCAAAGCGATACTCGAAATCGTACTCTTGCGAACGGAGGTAGGACTCGGCAGCACGCACAAGTTTGCGTATCTTCTTATCGTCCACAGCATCAGCAGGGTCGTAGTCCTCACTTTGTCGCGCCTTCACTTCGATGAATATCAACACATTATCCTTCTGCGAGATAATGTCGATTTCGACATGGCCATGCATCGGTTGCCAATTGCGCTCTCTGACCACATAGCCTTGCTTTATCAGATGCTCTGCCGCAATCTGCTCTGCCACTTTTCCCCAATCGTTATGCTCAGCCATAGTCGTTATTTATTAGAAGGGGAGAAATTGCCGATTACACCCCAGTTGCCACGGTCGAGATTGCGGTAAGAGATGGCCTCTGAGATGTGGTGAGTCTTAACGGTCTCTGAAGCGTCAAGGTCGGCTATGGTGCGAGCTACACGCAAGATGCGGTCGAAAGCACGAGCCGACATATTAAGACGTGTCATTGCTTCTTTGAGGCGAGCCATACCCTTCTCATCGGGCCACGCATACTGACGGATAAGCCGTGAACTCATCTGCGCATTGCAATAGACACCCTTTTCGTCGGCATAGCGTTGCTGCTGAATAGCACGTGCCACCACTACCCTCTCGCGTATCGCCGCACTGCTTTCCGACGGTGCAGTGTCAGCCATCTGATCAAACTCGACAGGCTGTATCTCGATATGAAGATCGATACGGTCAAGCAACGGACCACTGATGCGATTCATGTATTTTTGCACCTGTCCGGGCATACATGTACAAGGCTTCGACGGATGGCCATAGTAGCCACACGGACAAGGATTCATCGATGCTACAAGCATAAACGATGCCGGATAGTCGACAGTGTATTTGGCTCTTGAGACAGTGACCACGCGATCTTCTATCGGCTGACGGAGCACCTCAAGCACAGCCCTCGGAAACTCCGGAAACTCATCGAGAAAGAGAATGCCGTTGTGGGCAAGGCTGATTTCGCCCGGTTGGGGATTGATGCCACCGCCGACAAGTGCCACGGGCGACACCGTGTGGTGAGGAGCACGAAATGGTCGCTGAGTCATCAGCATCGAGCCACGCGACAGTTTGCCTGCCACGGAGTGAATCTTGGTTGTCTCAAGGGCTTCTTGAAGATTGAGTGGAGGGAGTATAGACGGCAATCGCTTGGCCATCATCGACTTACCACTACCGGGACTGCCGACAAGCAGAATGTTATGACCACCGGCGCACGCCACTTCGAAAGCTCGCTTCACAGTATCTTGCCCTTTGACCTCCGAAAAGTCGAAATCGAAATTGGCGGCGTGAAGGCGAAACTGCTCGCGTGTGTTGATTATGGTCGGTCGGAGGTCGGAGTTGCCATTAAGAAAGTCGACGACTTCTGCCAGACTGTCAACACCGAAGACCTCGATATTATTGACCACAGCCGCCTCAGTCACGTTAGCCTTTGGCACAATCAGACGTTTAAAGCCATCTTGTCGTGCCTTGATGGCCACAGGAAGTGCGCCACGAATAGGCAAGACTGAGCCGTCGAGCGACAACTCGCCGAGAATCATATATTCATTGAGATTGGTGCACTGCAGTGCCTCATTGGCGGCAAGGATACCGACTGCCATCGGCAAGTCGTAAGCAGCCCCTTCCTTCTTGATATCTGCCGGAGAGAGGTTGATTATGGTGCGTTTATGAGGGAAGGTGACGCCACTCTGCTTCATCGCCGAGACGATGCGCTGATAGCTCTCCTTGACTGCAGCATCAGGCAGACCGACGATGGTGAATTGCACACCTCGTTCGACCACCACCTCGATGGTGACAACATAGGCATCAATACCCTGAATTGCAGCCGAATAGACCTTTGATAGCATAACTCTATTTCTTCTTTAAAATATCCTTAATCGCTTTCTCCGCCTTGCTAAAATTGCCACCGCGATAGAGTTGAGTGCCGGTGCTGTCGGTCACAATCATATAGGGCGTACGACCTATCTCAAGGCGTTGCAAAGCAACATTCATCTCGCCACCGATAGCCCAATATCGAGACCAATCTTTGACGGAATCTCTACGAGCCTGACGACGCCATTTGATAGTGTCGACATCCATATTTATATCAGCCACCAGTAGTCGTGCAGGGTCCTTGTAGAGTTTGTGCAGACGCTTGATATTGGCCATACACGAGTCATGTTGCTCCTCGCGTTGACGCCAAAAATAGAGCAACGTGGCAGGCGACTTTGTCACATCGATAGTCTCCAGACTGTCGGCATAAGTATAGAGCGACAATGGTGTCACCTTTTGCTTATAAGCTTGAGCCGAAACGTAGTTACTCATCGCATCTACAGCATTGACTATATCTTCGGGACGAGCTTTTTCACTAAGCAGATGCCACAACTCATCGAAATCCTTGGCATTGTCGCGCTTGACATAGAAGCAAAGCAACGACAACGCTGAGACAGGGTTGTCGCGGTTGGCTTTGACATACTTGGCGATGGCATCATTGATGACGCGGTCGTTGCCCGACTCGAGAGCTTTGGCATGCTTTTCACGCCACTCTCCCCACTTCTCCTCAATCTCGTTGCCGACGAGTTTCCACGACAACGGCTTGCCATATTCACCACTAATAGCGAGTTCATCGCCCGGCTCAATGTAGACAGGTGTCAATAAGTCGCGATTGGGCGACATAAACCACAGCACGGTGGGACGCTCACTAATGCCCGAGTAGACAAGTTTATCGTTGACCACAGGCACGGCAGTCTCGACGATGTTGCCTTTATCTTTCACCGACGAGTAATAAAACACACGAATGTTCATCGTTCCGGCATTCTTTATCTCGCCTTCGATGCTAAATTCATTCTTGCCACAGCTGCCCAATGTCGCAACGACCATGAGCAGCAGTAATATCTTCTGTATATTCATCATTATGCTCTTTTCGTCAAAGGTAAGACAATTTCGCCAAACTACCAAATCCGTATTTTCATATCACATAATTTTGCTCCCAAAGCCACCGGCGACAACCCCACGGTCCACGACATTGACGACTGTCGGAAGACACCCCCAAAATACACATTTTTTGTCCCAAAAAGCACTAAACAGATTTATTTAAGCATCTTTTATGTTAAACATAGCCCAAAAGTAGATAAATTATGAAAAAATTGTGTAAATTTGTAGCGAAAATGTGTATCGTGGAGCAACTATAATCTGAAGAGACCAATACCCCATACTTATAGACGGCTCACGCGACGCAATAAAACGAGCAAACGATGAAAAAATTCAAGCAAGCACTCTCAGAAGAAGCACCATTCAAACTCTCCGACGAGGTAATGGACCGTTTCTGCAGCCTCATGGAGGAAAAGCATCTCAAGAAAGGAGATGTGTTGATTGAGTGTGGAGAACTCAACGACAACATCTACATTGTCAAAGAGGGTATTTTGCGTCGTTCGCACATGGATGGCGACAAAGAGGTGACCATCGCATTTGCTCTCACAGGCACTGTGATTATCTCCTACCACTCATATTGCTATCGTCGTCCCGCCTATTACCAATTCGACGCTTGCTGCGACTCGGTGGTGATGGTGGTGAAAAAGAGCCAGTATGAGCAGCTCATCAACGAGTGCCACGAGTTTGCTGTGTGGGCACTCAACATGGCCCAATGCTCACTCTACTACTACGAGGTGAAACAGTCGGTCATCAACGGCTCAGCCATCGAACGCTATCAGGCTCTGCTTAAAAACAGACCCGAAATATTGGAAAAAGTGTCGCTCAAAATCGTTGCGTCCTACTTAGGTGTCACCAACGCCTATCTGAGTCGCATTCGCAAAATGCTGAAGTGACATAGTAATACGACTCCTTAGTGTGCTCTCATGAAGATGCCTACCGATATTGAAGAGCAATGTCGGTCGTCTTTTTAAAAAGAAAATTACATAAAATCGCAAAAATTGACATAGTACAACTTTTTTGTGATTTTGACATACTATTTTTGCACCATGAATTATTGAATTGAATTAATTAACTAACCAAAATAAATATTTTTATGACAAAGAAATTTACACTTTTCGGCATGATGCTGCTATTGTCAGTCGTGTCAGTGTTTGCTTCAGGCTTTGAATTGCCTAAGGTGGACGTTGCACGTCAGCAGAAGATGGCAGCTGAGGTCAAGACTGATCTCATGATGCGACCAAAAGGTAGCGTCAATAGTCCTTTCTCAAAAGCACCATTATTGAAGGCGCAGACAAAGCAGACATCGGTTTTCGATATTATGCGTGAAGCTGAAGCTCCGGCTTCAAATCTCTATGGTCTTCAGGCCTACAATATCGATGATATCTACGATACATGGTGGAAACTTGATGTGGCTACAGGTAAATCGACTGCTCAATGGTCTAACACTTACTTGGGCCAATACAACTACAACGCCGGCTTCGTCAGAAATGGCATTCTCTACGCTGTCACAATTGAGACAGGCTACATCTTGAAATATGACATTGCGACAGGTGACTACATCGGCTACATCAGCCTCTACTCATCTGACTACTCTAAGTATATTCTCCACTCAGTCTACGATGAAAAGAACGACAAAGTCTATGTCTACACCTACAATGCAGATGGTGATGGCATGATGTTCCAAATTTATAATCCTGACACCAATGAATTCACTCACATCAAGACAGAAGTCGGCGCAGGCACATTAGCTGCTGACCCTATCGTCACTATGGCTTACAACCCACTTGACGGCTTCATCTATGCAGTGACTCTCTACAACGAAAAGTGGATTCGTATCGACCCGGCTAATGGTGAATGGGAAGACTTGAATACACTCAACTTCTCTCCTGCATACTACTCTCAAGCGATGACTTACAGTCCTAACGACTTCGGTATCGTTTATGTCGGTATTGATATCAACGAAGATACATACGTTATGGTCATCGAACCTGAAACAGGTAGCATCAAGTCAAAGACTATCAACGTTAAAGAAGAAGAATATGTCGTGCTTTACTGTTCAGACCAAGCTGTTGTGAACGATGCACCGGCAATGCCGGAAATCTTGCGCATTAACTTCGAAGGTGCTGCCACATCAGGTGTTGCGACAGTGGTCGCTCCAACCAAGCGTTTTGATGGCAACGACATCACAGATGAAATGCAGATGATTACCAAAATCGATGGTATCACTATCGACACTCGCAAAGTCACTGCAGGCCAAGAAGTGGAAATTGCTCTCAACAACGTTGCAAAAGGTCGTCACAATCTTTCTGTGGGCTGTAACTTGTTGTCAGGCGTTGAGGGTGCTGTTGCATCTGAAGACTTCTTCGTAGGCTTCGACATTCCTGCTGCTCCTCAAAATGTTGTTCTCACTGAGACACTCCTCACATGGGACGCTGTGACTGCCGGTGTTAACGGTGGTACACTCGAGTCAGACGTTATCACCTACAACGTATATCTCGACGGCGTTAAACTCAATGATGCTCCTATCTATGGTACATCTTACGAGATGAATATCCAGGCTGAAGGTATGACAAAGATGCAAGCAGGCGTAGAAGCCGTATGTGGCTCAAGCGTTTCTGAACGCTCATTGTCAAACATCCTTGCTGTCGGTTCTTATCAACTACCATTGGAATTGAAGTGCAACAAGGAACTCATAAACAACATGACTATCGTCGATGGTAACGACGACGGCAAGACATGGATGTGGTGCTCCGAACACAACGCATTCGAATACCACTACAGTTCTTACCTTAATGCCGACGATTGGGCTATCCTCCACAAGACAACGTTCCCTGAAAGCAAGCAATTGTACACTATCACACTCGATGCTCGCAGCGGTTACACTAAATATCCTGAAAAATTTGAAATCGGTATCAGCAAGACAGGCAAGGTGGAAGACATGATCATCGTTGTGCCTGAAACAATCGTTGCTGCTGAGTCTCTCATCACTGTAGGTGGTGAGTTCAAGCTCGAAGAAGCAGGCGACTACTTCATCGGTATTCACGCTATCTCTGAAGCTGACCAATATTACTTGCGTGTTGATAAAATCAACGTGACAATGTCGCAAGCTCCAAACTCTGTGCCGGAAGCTTGTACAGACGTGACTGCAACAGGTGCTGAATATGGCGAACTCCTCGCTACTGTCGATTTCACAATGCCTACTATCAACCTCAATGGCGATGCTCTCGACCCGGAAAGCGACATCACAGTGAAACTCTACTCAAACGTTGGCGAAGCATCTGCTACCGCTAAACCGGGCGAACGTGCTTCTGCTCAAATCGCTACCGAACAGGGCATCAACTACATTCGCCTCGTATCTGAAAGCGAATTTGGCGTGGGTGCTGAGACATCAGTAAGTGTATTCACAGGCGTAGACGTTCCTCAAGCAGCAACCCTCACCTCGCTCGAAATCAGCGACGACAACCGCTCGATGACATTCTCTTGGGAAACATCTATCGATGGCGTAAATGGCGGTTTCGTTGACCCAGCATTCACTAAGTATTTGCTCCTCATCTACTACGAAGCACAAAACTATTGGTTCACATTGGCATCTGACTACGATGGCACTCAATACACATACACATTGCCTGAAGGTTCTAAACTCCAATCAGTCAACATCGCTATCCAGTCAATCAATGCTGCAGGCCGCCAAGAAGAAGGTCCTATCGTGACTGCTTCTCTCGGCACTCCATATGCTATCCCAATGGAAGAGACTTTGGAAGACGAAAGCGTGAAGTACTATCCATTAACCATTGAGCACCCTGCAGAAGAATACTCAGGCTCATGGACTCTTGGCAACCCTGCTGCTTACGTCTCAGGCGCAAACAATGACAACCAGTTCTCATTCATCGCATTTGCAAGCAAGGCCGACGAATGTTATGCTCAACTCGCTCTTCCTAAGTTTACAGTCAAGGGCCACGAAGGCGCAGTATTTGCACTCGACACCTACCTCTACGACAATATGGCTGAAGCAGTGGTCTACGTACGTGGCAACAAGGAAGAACTCCCAGTCGGCACTATCACTAAGGGCGATAACGAAGAAGGTTGGAAGAGATTTGAGTTCCTTCTCCCTGCTGAAGTCAGCAATTGGGGCTGGGCAGAAATCGTAGTTCGCGCATCATTCACAAGCATGAGCCAATTCTTCTTGATGGGCTACTACTCAGTCAACCCATGGTCGGCGATTGAAGGCGTGACAGCCACTGAGGCTACTATCTACGGTGCAGACAATGCAATCGTAGTAAAGAATGCTCCTCAGGGCAGCACACTCGACATCTTCACAATGGAAGGTCGTGCTATCATCAGCCGTCGCATCGAAGAAAACCTCATCGAAGTAAGCGTTAACCCAGGCATCTATGTCGCTCGTTGCGGCAACAAGACTGCAAAGGTTGTCGTGAAATAAACGATATAGTTCATTATAATGGGGGTGTCTGTCATAGACTACCCCCTAACTATTAAGCAAATCAAGCAAAAAAGAAAAAATTATGAATAAAAGATTTATCACTATTTTGGCTATGCTCCTCCTTCTTGTAGGAGTGAATATGCAAGCTAATGCTGATAACGGAAGAAGAGCGAGCAAAGCGCCACGCACTACAGCTTCTTTGCCGGCTCCAAGAAACATTCCGGACTGGGCGCCAAAGATGATTTCTCAATCGACATTCAGCACAATGTCGTCGGGCGTCACAATGCTCAACACTTCATCTCAACCCTCTGCAGATCGTTTGATCACATCTCCTTCGGGAGCAACTATCTACGGGCTTCGTGCTCAATCGTTGGACCCTGACTTCAAAGCAATGGGTTGGTACGAATTGACCACCGATGGCCGCCAAGAACTCCTTTGGACTGACGAAGCATTGATTGAAAATGTCGGTTTCGTAAGAAATGGCGAGTACTGGGGTTTCTACGCACTAGAATTGTGGGGCACAATCTATGTAAACTACTCAGTTTATGACGTTTACACAGGTGAAATCCTCCGCAAGGGCGACCTTGACAGTTCCGACTACTCTCAGATGGTGCTTTCGGCTGTCTACGACGAGTGGGAAGATGCTGCTTACGTCTATACTTACAACAAGGATATGACCGGAGCAATGCTTCAACGCATTGACCTTGAAACGATGGAATTTACTCCGCTTCGCGACGACGAGTGGGTGCTCGCAGGCCGTGTCATCGCATGGGGCTACAACCCTAAAGACCACGAAATCTATGGTGTGAACCTCAGTGGTGAGTTTGTAAAACTCAACAAAGAATATGGTCTGTTTGAATACGTCGGCATGACCGGCATCGTTCCTGGCTCATTCTCACAGTCAATGGTCTATAGCCCGCTCGATCAGCAATTTGTGTGGGCAGCCATTCTTCCTGACCAGACATCATGTATCTTCTTGATTGACCCTGAGACAGGCGACTCTCATGCTACATGTCGCTATGAGTATGCCAACCAATACACTGTGCTCTACACTCCTGACCAGTTGTGTGATGACAATGCACCGGGACTTGCTACATTCAAGAGCATAACATTCGAAGGTCCATCGACTAAGGGTAAAGGTGTCGTGACATTGCCTACTGTAGACTACATCGGCCGTCCTATCTCCGGCGATGTATATCTTCGCATTTCAGATGGTCGCACCATCATTCACAGCAGCCTTGTCGGCGCTGCAGGTAGCGACATAGAATTTGACTTGGAACTCAGCAAGGGAATCCACAACATCTCTGCTGTGCCTTACATCAAAGATAACGGCCAGACCATAGAGGGTCACCCTGTATATAAGCAAGTATTCATCGGCTACGACACTCCTCTTGCTCCTGCAAATATCGTACTTACAGAGAACATGGTGACATGGGACGCTGTCGGCGCAGTCGGTGCTAACGGCGGTTATGTCGACACTCAAGACGTGACCTACAACGTCTATCTCAACGGAGAATTGCTCACTCCACAACCTATCAGCGAGACATCATTGGCTATCACTCTCCCAAGCGCGACTTTGGACTACTACATCGCAGAAGTAGAGGCTATCTCTGCCGGCAATGTGTCAGAAAAGGGTATGTCCAACAAGGCTCTATTCGGCGACGCATTCACAGTACCATTCCAAGTGACACCTACTGAAGACGAGTATGAATTGCTCACACTCACAACCAACGGTCATGGCATGTGGGCATTCCACCCTGACTACGAAGAGCCATTCTATCACGTATCTCACCGTGACTACGACTCAGACGACTGGGTATTCCTCCCATTGGTGAAACTCGACAACACTGAGCGTCTCTATGAATTCTCATTCGACTCTCGCATCAAGTATGCCGACTCTCCAAATATCCTTGATATGGCTATCTGCAAGACAACTAATCCTGCCGACGCCACTATCTTCCACACAGAAGTGATCTCAAGCACAGAGTATATGACTATTCGCAAACTCTTTAGCGTTAAAGAGCCGGGCGAATACCACCTCGCTGTGCGTTGCTCATCATATCCTTACAGCTTCTATGTTTATCTCAAGGACTTCAAGGTTGACATTACAGAAAATCTCCCTGACTGTCCTGATATGGTTGACTACCTCGAAGCAATCCCTGCTGAAAAAGGTCAACTCAAAGCGACTGTCAACTTCACTATGCCTCGCAAGTCTGTTGGTGGAAGTTCACTCTACACCAAGGGTGGCGAATTGACTGCTACCATCAAGAGCAACGTAGAGACTATCACTCTTAAAGGCGCTCCAGGCTCACGCCAAAGCGTTGAAATCGCTACCGAGCAAGGTCAAAATCCTATCTACGTCACTGTTTCTAACTCATTTGGCGAAGGCGAAGAAGCACGTAGCCATTGCTACTGTGGTGAAGATATTCCGACCTACACTGACCTCGCTATCGATGCTTCTGCCGACAATATGGCGGCTATCTGCAAGTGGAAACACCCTGAAAAAGGCGAGAACGGTGGATATTTGAACCCTGAAAACCTTGTGTATCGTATCTATAACAACCACCCACTCACAGGCGAATGGATCGAACTTGGCTCGGTTAAGGGCGAGACTTCATTCAAGTTTGACCTTCCTGAAGGTGCTGCACAGTCTATGCTCACACTCGGTGTGACTGTAAGCAACGAGTATGGCGGTGGCAAACAATTGACCTACTCTACAATCGTTGTCGGTCCTCCTCATGAATTGCCTATGGTCGAAACATTCAACGGCGTTGTCAACTACGAGCCTATCGTACAACAACAATTGACCGAAGAATACACAGGTTCATGGACTTTCCACAACCCTGCAGACATTGACATCAACGCTGCCAACAGCACCGGTTTTGCCCTCATCGGCTTCCCTTCTACTCAGTCAGAAGCATTAGGCCGTATCGCATTGCCTAAGTTCTCTACAGTGGGTTCATCTAAAGCAGAACTCAAAATGCGTTTCTTCATCGCCGACTTCACTCCTGATGCCGACATCTTGCTTTGTGGCAACAGCGACGAAGAAATCGTGCTCGGCACAGTGTCTTCTTCTGACGGCAAGGGATGGGTGACTAAGACGCTTGTATTCCCTGAGAAATTCCAAAATCGCAAGTGGGCTTACATCGCACTGCGTGCTCACTACGACGGCTCTATCCAATACTTGATGATGGACTCATACTCTATCAAAGACCCTGTGGCACAAGATGCTGCTATCGTCGAATTGACCGGTACTAAGTCGATGATGGTAGGCACACCTCAATACTACGATGTGACTATCGAAAACAATGGTTATGAGACTATCGCTGTGCCTGATGTGAAGTGTGAACTCATCAACGACAAGGGAGAAGTTGTCAAGACTCTTGAAGCTTCTGACATCCCTATGGCAACAGAATTTGCTCCGGCTCAACAACTCAAGTTCCAATTCGAATTCATTCCGACTATCGACTTCGTGGGCAACTTCACTATACGTGCATCTTTCGACAGCACCGACATGATTGCCGACAACGACTCTATGGAACTCCCTATCGTCGTGAAACTCGGCTCAGATCCTATCGTGACCGACCTTGAAGCAACATTCGAAGATGGTGGTCAGTCGGTAGAACTCACATGGACTGCCCCTGTGCTCACACTCGGTCTCGAAGACTTTGAAGGCATGACATCATTCGAATATGGCTCAAAACTCGGTGACTTCACCAATATCGACGGCGACGGTTGCAGCACATGGATTTTCGAGTCATGGACATATCCTGACAACGGGCTTCCTAAGGGCTTCCAAGTATTCGACTATAGTCAAGTGACTGTCAACGACCCATTGTTTGAAGCATACTCAGGCGACAAGTATCTCATGGCTATCTCGCCAGACGATATGACAACAGCAGCCGACGACTGGTTGATTTCGCCTGAAATCAATGGTGGTTCAGCAGTGTCATTCCAACTCGCTATCATCAACCAGATCTACTCACCTGAGTATATCGAAGTGAGATACTCATCGACTACGCCAGACATCTCTGAATTTAAGACTGTCGAACGTTTCAGTAAATCGACTCTCGGTTGGGAATTGATGACAGCACAACTCCCTGCAGACGCTAAATACTTCGCTTTGCACTACATCAGCACCAACACATTCGGTATTATGATCGACGATTTGACCTACTCACCTGTGGGCGAAACTGCGAAGATCGTAGGCTACAACATCTACCGCGATGGCAAGAAGATTGCTGAAAAGGTGGCAGAGCCTCGCTACATCGATGAAAACCTCGAAATCAAGGACTACCGCTACAACGTGACAGTCATCGTCGAAAAAGATGGCGAAGAACGAGAATACGCTATGTCAAACAATGCATATGCTAATCTCCTCTCAGTCGACGATGTGACACTCTCAGGTGCTATCTATGCAGCTGATGGCGCAATCGTCATTGCAGGCTACGCCGACCAAAACTACGCTGTCTACACTGCAAGCGGCTTGTGTGTAGCGACCGGCAAGGCAGAGTCCGACAACATCAGAATCCAACTCGACCCTGCCATCTACATGGTTAAGGTCGGCAAGGACATTAAGAAAGTGGTTCTAAAGTAATTTTCTTATCATAAGTTTTGTAATTTGGTTCCGGCAGGGGGTACGCGATGATGCGCACCCCCTGCCACTCTTATATACAGTTGTCAGAATGTTTAAGATTCATAGTTTAAGGCCTAATGGGCATTATAGACCCGAGGATTTAAGACTTAATGAAGCATAGCCTCATCCATCTGCTACGACTGTCCCACATCGTCCTTCCCTCGCAGGTGGGACACCAAAAAAAAATGCCCGACTTTCACAAACCGAGCACCAAACCATAAAAATTATTTACATATGTATATAAGATCTCTTCAAATGATGTCGACATAGAGGTCTGCTTCATACTCTACTCCCTACAGACTTGACATCAGACACAGCCATCGACACAAAATCGATGACATGTAGACCCTCAGACTACTTCTCGCTCAGATAGCGACGACGTATCTTACTGAGCATCTGCGGCGTAATCTGCAGATATTGAGCGATGTGCTTCAATGGTATGTCATTGAAACGCTTATGAGGCCACTTCTCAATCATCGACACATATCGATAATAGGCGTCTCCACGTCCCGAGCGATAGGTGTAGCGTCGCTCGAGTGCATTGAGCTGACCAAACAATAAGTCTCTCACCCATGCCGACAATTCGCTATTTTCCGCGATAGCTTTGCGTAGATCTTCAAACGACACTTTAAGCACATCCAAAGCCGTAAGCGCCTCTATTGAGAAATGTGCCGGCTCACCTCTAAAATATGATGCGATGGAACCGATGATGTCGCCATCTTTAGCGAAGAGATTGGTGTCCTCATATTTCTCTCCATTGTAGAAACTGCGACACAAGCCCTCCTTTATTATAAAGAAATCATGACTACGCTTGCCCTGAGTGACAAGGAGCTGACCTCGTTTACACTGCATAGGCTCACAAATAGAACTCATCAGATCGATTACACTATCCGATGGAGTCCATGGTTCGGTCATTATCTCTTCCAATTCCATAATCTTACGCTTAAAGCTATACGAAAGGCAAATTTAGCAATTCTTTCCGAACTACACAACGATTGACCACCTTCTTTCTCAAACCCCATCTGCACAACTACCACCAAAACAAGCAAATCTCTAGCAAAAATCGCATCACACAGTGATATCAACTGAAATTTTACACCATTCTGCAAAATTTAATAAATTTATGAAAATAGTTTCATTGTTTTTCCCATATTAGACCTTACCTTTGCATTCGAAAGATTTCTGAAAAATTAACATAAACAGTCAGTGTTATGAAAAAAGCTTATACCATCATTATCATGTTGCTGATGTTTGTCGGATATGCTTCAGCTCAAGAGTCCGAAGATGTGTTCTATCTTGGATACTGTAACGGAGAGATAAACTCATTAGGGACCGGCAAAAGTGGCGAATGTGTCGTCAGTGCCGCTATCATGATACCGAAAGAAGATTTAGGGTTATTTGTGGGTTGCGACATCAACAAAGTGAGAGTCGGACTCGCATATTGGTATGGAGACCTACGACCGGAAAGCATAACCGGCTGGATTCGTCACTCGTTGGATGGTCCTAATGAAGCTGAAGGAACTACAACAGAGTTAAAGCCTGAGGCTTGGTCGGAAATTGCATTTACCGATACGTATAAGATAACCGGAGAAAACGACATCTACATCGGATACTCTTATCATCAAGACAAGAAGTTGAATTGTATGTCGTTGAGTGGTACTTCTGTGCCCAACGGTTGCTGGATTGCAAAGAACGACAAATGGGTCGATTATTCGTCAAACAACTATGGCAACGTATCTGTCGAAGCTATCGTGACAGGCGACAATCTGCCTAAATTCAATTTGGCGCTCAAATCGTGTGGCGTTGCACATCTCTCTGTCAGACATGGAGAAAACATAATCGTGAATTACGAAATTGAGAATATCGGTGCAAGACCGGTCGAAGAGTTTATCCTCAAATATGAAATCGGAGACAATTACCGAAACGAAGTGTCGGTCAAGACTCCTATTGCCTACAGACAACACATTTTAGACCAGATTGAAATCCCAACATCTGAAATCGCTTATTCCGAAAAGGCTATGCCTATAAAAATAACATTGCTGATTTCTGAATCTGAAGACGAAGACATGACAAACAACACTGCGGAATTTAAAGTAGCAATGTACGAAACAGCATTTCCTCGAAAAGTGCTCTTGGAACAATTCACAACCGAACTTTGTACATTCTGCCCGGCGGCCGGAGAACGAATCGCAACAGCCCTCGATGGAGAGAATTACTCAGACAAAGTGGTATGGGTGTGCCACCACGTAGGCTATGGTGTCGACTGGTTGACAATTGAAGAGTCTAAGGACTACACATTCTTCTATGGCGACATGAAAAATCAGTCAGCCCCGGCCATAATGTTGAATCGCAGATATAATCCAAACGCATCAAAAGACGGCTTCCCTATCCAACAAGTCGGCAGAGTCGAAGACATCGAAGATGTGCTGGATTATGAATTAGCCGACCCCGGATTTGTAAGCGTAGATGTCAAGATGTCGCATGATGGCACTAATCTTTATGTCACAGTCGAAGGTGAAAAATTGGCATTATTAGATGATTTCTGCGACTTACCAAGACTATCGGTATTTGTCATTGAGAGCAATATCGAAACTCGTTACCAAATCGGTGCCGGAGAAGACTTCCTTCACGAGAACGCTCTTCGACAGGTGTTATCCGACAGATGGGGAGATATCATCGCATGGAATGGCAACCAATACAAGATGACCTACAATGTCCCATTGGACGAAACTTGGGTAACAGAAAATCTTCAAGTTGTAGCATTTGTTCACAATCATGATGCCGAAGACATATTCAACTGCATTGTTTTCAATTCTGAAGAAACCAAGATAGGAGAATTCTCCGGTGTTGAGAACATCGGTATTGATTCTGAAATAGCAGAAATTAAATACTTCAATATGCAGGGCATAGAATTCGACACAACTCCTGCAGAAGACGGAATATACCTCAAACAAGTGAAGTATCGCAACGGAAAAACAGAAAAATCAAAAATAATTATTAACCATTAAAATTTTAGGACTATGAAGAAATTTTTTACTTTAGCTGCCTTATCACTATTAGGTGCTAGTATGGCTTTCGCAAACCATACACATTCAGATGTTGCTCAAGAGCCACAAAGATTGCCTTCATATGGCTGCGAAGAGCATGCAGTAACTGCAATGTACACCAACATGTATTCAACATCTACGATGAAAAACGAAATGGGTGTGATATCAATGTATGATGGTCAGATCATGAAAGTTTGCTTCATGCCTGACGGATCAGTCTACTTCCACAATCCATTCTGCTTAGGCTCTAACAGCTTCCCTGAAAAACAAAAATTGATCGGCACAATGGATGCCAACGGACTTATCACTATCAAAATGCACCAAGTGATATACTCGTTCAATGACGATGTGACAGGTGAATTGAGAGAGATAAAGGTTGCTCGTGCTGTCGTTGAAAATGATGAGTGGGGTAATTCTACCGTATACTTTGAAGAAAATCCTTCAGATGTCTACACTCTTCAAATGGATGCAGAGACAGGCATCATCACTTCAGTCGAACCTAATGTGTGCCTATGCCAATACGAAACAAACTTCCCTTGGTACACAGTGATTGGCAATATCACCATGACTCCATTCGAAGCAGAAGAAGTGATCGTTCCTGAAGATGCTACTTACTACACTTATGCATACACTTATACAAAAGACTACTCTAATGAAGCAAAAGTTGTAGACGTTGCATTTACAGACACAGAATGCTACATCAAGGGCATGGTATATGACGGAGCATGGATTCGTGGCGAAATCAATGGCGACATCATCAGATTCCCATCCCATCAATTCCAAGGCATCAGAGAAACTCAATCTGTAAGCTTTGCTGCTGGCGAATTTATCGGCGAAAACTTCGTTACAGGTGCTAAAGAATATGGTCCACTCGATGCATTGGAAGTCAAAATGAGCAACGACAAAAAAACTCTTGAAGCTGCTGAAGGTCAGACTCCATTGCTGCTTGCCGACAAAACCGTGATTTCAATTTATGAAAACGCTGTATTGAATGAATTTGTCGAAGTGGCTGCAACTCCTGCAAAACCTGAAATCACCTATGGTCAAGTCGACTCACAATGGGCAGGTCTTGAATTCAATATTCCATGGCAAGACGTAGATGGTAATTTCATCAATCCTGAAAACATTACATGGACAATATTCATTGACGACGAACCTTACACATTCGAACCGGGCATCTACTACATCAACGAACCTATTACAGAATTCCCATACTATTTCAACGACTTGAATGGTGGCATGGACCTTTACACTAATGGTCAACTCCACAGAGTATTCATCTATGGTGAATTGTTTGAAACAATGGGTGTTGAAGTTTACTATACAGCAGGTGGCGAACGCAGAGCTTCAGAGCGTGCAGTCTACACAACAAACAGCATTGAAGACCTCAACAGTGCTAAAGAAGTGGTCGGCACTAAATACTATGACTTGAATGGTCGTGAAGTTGTGAATCCTGAAAACGGATTATACATCAAACGAGTATCTTATTCAGATGGTACTATCCAACACGTAAAACAATTTGTCAGAAAATAACACCTTTATAGCAATTTAATTGTGAAAAGAATAATTCAACTAATGATATGTTTGGTTGCACTCAATATGGGTGCAACCAAATACTCTTCATTGGAATATCTTTCGATGGATTTTTACGAGTCCACTGACGGATATCTATATGAAGGGTGGACATGCTGGGGAATGGATAAAACGCCTATTCCCGAAGTGACAGAAACGTTCAACATTAAGTCAGGCGATCCTGCATACACTATCATCGGTGTCGGTGAATTATTCGTACCATTCAGCAATTCATCAACAATCGAAGGCGGACCAGTCAACGAATGGCTTGTCAGTCCTGCTGTCACTCTGCCTGTCAACGATGTTGTGCTTTCGTTTTACGTAGTTGCTTTCGGGACCAACAAAGAAAGCAACTATGAAATATACGTTTCGACTACCGGCAACTCTCCGGAGTGCTTTACCGGTCAACCGATATATACAGGGACAATTAAAGGACATGACCAATATGCCCAAATCGAAATGGTCCATCTGCCACTTAACGGCTATAAGGATAAAACAATAAACGTTGCATTTGTCAACAAGAGCGAAGGCTCAATGCTGACAGGCTTCACCGATATCACGATTGCCGACTATGCCGTCAGATTGACTAATAACAGAGAAAAATTCGTATACGAATCGGGCGATTACACGTTGCCTTTCGTTGCTCAAATAATGACGCCGGTGGAATGTCCGGGATTTAAAGCAACTCTGAAAACTGATACAGGAATAGTGTCGGAATATGAAGAAACCGCCAATTTGAGTGGAGAATATAAATCTTATTCATTCGAATTTCCCGCTAAAATCAGTCTGCCTGAATATCAGACTGTAGACTACACCATCACTTTGACTCCTAATTATCCGGAAGCCAAATCCATCGAGATGAAGTATTCTATCTCTTACACAAAAGCATTTAAGAATATTGTCGTTATGGAGAACGCAACCGGTGCTTGGAATCCGTATGCTACGTTTGGCTCTGCAGCAATCGACAAATATAGTGCTACTTATCCCGACCAATTTATCCCTATCGAAGTCCATTACAACGATGCAATGCAAGTAGACAGCTACTACCCTTATATTTTCAATATCACCGAAGGGATTTCTCCATTGGCTGTGCTAAATAGAAGCATTGTCGCCGACACTTGGGACGAAAGCACCTTGAAAAAGTTGTTGAAACAAAACGCACCAATGCAAGTCGAAATCAAAGAGACATATTTTGACACATCCACAAAAAGAGGCTATGTGAAATATGCACCTCAATTCGGCGTAGACATCAACGACATCGATTTGACTGCAGTCGTTGTTGTGCGTGAAGACAAATGTAGCGGCACAGGCAAAGATTGGACTCAGATGAACAACTTGTCGGGAGCCAAGAACACGACTCAAGTAGGTGTATCAATGGATTGGTGGCCGTATCTGAAATACTATTGCGAAGAAAGCCTTGAAATCAGAGGTTTTGAATTTAACCACGTCGGTTGGGGAATCTTCAACGATTTCAATGGCTCAGGTATCGATTTGCCCAAAGCGTGGAAAGCCGATCAACAGCAAGAATTAACCCTTTCATTCGACCTGCCGGAAGAGATTCAAGACATCGACAACACCTCGGTGGTCGTCATGATAATCGAAAAAGAGTCTGGCAAAGTCCTGACAGCTTGCGACATGTATGCCGATAAATACTCTTCAATTCAAGACATCGAATGTGAAGACGAATACAAAGTCGTTCTCAAGGGTCAGACCATTATTGTTGAAGCCGAACAAGGTGCAACGGTAGATATTTTTGACCGACAAGGAATCTGCTTGGCAAGACACCAAATGGACTTTGACACAATTAATATAGACTTGAATCACTATGCTGATTTGATTCTTGTGCGTATCAACAAAGGCAGCAAGACATTTATCAAGAAAATCATCTGCAACAGATAATTCATCCGTCATAACACACTGTAGAGAGGCTGTCTAACAACAAAAGTTGGACAGTCTCTTTTTTGTGCGAAAAATTGGGGCATTTAAGCAGCTTTCGCTCCACAAAAGTATTTTGTTGTGTAAATGTTTAAATCGAGGTTCACACAATGTCTTTTTTGTGAGTT